>JBCCGH010000129.1:0-28817 GCA_039029375.1 Planctomycetota bacterium | reverse complement strand
CGCGCTCCGCTCCCCGCCGGCCCCCCGCGGGGCGACCCTTGCGGCCCCCGGGCCGCCCCGCCACGGCACCTTGAGGCCAAGCTGCTCACGCAGCTTGGCCGCGAGCGGCCCAGTGAGGCAACTCGCTGTCTCGCCGCGCAGCCGCGCCGCGCAGTCCTGCCGCGCAGCCCCGCCGCGCAGTCTCGCCGCGTAGCCCGCCGTGCAGCCCCGCCGTGCAGTCCCGCCGCGCGGTCCTGCCGCGTAGTCCCGACGCGCAGTCGCGACCCGGAGCCATCGCTGGGTGTGGAGCCAGCGGGCGGCTCCGCCGCCAAGCTGCCCTGGCAGCTTGGCCTCAAGGTGACGTGCCAGGCGGCCCGGGCGCGGTCAAGGCTCGCCCGCAGGGCGACGAGCGGAGCGCGTAGCGCGGAGCGAGCGCGGCCTTGACGGCGCTCGGGTCGTCTGGCACCCGGCGCAACGGAGCGTGGCCGCCGCGCGTCGCGCCCACGTCTGCCGGCACGGTCCGAAGGGCCGTGTCTGCCGATCCGCCGTCTCCCTTCATCCTGAATCTCGATCCGGCGTGAGCCGGATCGAGCAGCAACTCAGCAACTCAGCAACTCAGCTATTCGCGGCGGTACTCGCCTGCCATCAGCAGCACTTGGTCCCCGTACTGGCCGAGGCCGTGGATCGAGTAGCGGGCTTGTTGGGCCGAACCCCAAACCCATTCGCGGAACGACTCGACGCGGCCGGGCTCGTTGGACCACCATAGGATCTGCTTGCCGCCGCCGGGCCCGGTGATGATGCGGCCGCGGTGTTCGACGCGGCTGCCGTCGCTCTTCTCAACGATGCAGCGGAGGCGGATCGTGCCATCTGGCTCGAGTTCGGCGACGTTGCGGCCGCGTCCCTCGATGACCTTGCCGTCTGGCATCTGGTCGCGGATCGTGACCTCTTGCGTGTTGGCGTCGATGGTCCGGTAGACCTGCCGCACTTTGATGCGCGAGAGCTCGTTGCCCTGCGGGTCATAGCTCACGAAGCGGCCACGCCAGGTGCCGTCCCAGGCGGCGAGGACGTCGATGGGGCGCTCGGGTTGGGTCTCATCGGAGGCGCGGCAGCCGGCCAGGGCGACGACGACGCCCACGACGGTGGCGCTGGGGATGGCAGGGAAGGTCGAGGCGCGATGCATGACAGTCGGTGCGTATGTTGCCGCAAGACCGCGGTTCGCGCTGCCCCCGGCGCGCGTCCCCCCGCATCACGAGCGTGGGTTCTTTTTGCCGGTGCGCAGCTTGGTGGCGACCTCGCGCTTGACGATGGCGGCGAGCACGTCGTCATGGCGTTCCACGAACGCCTCGACCGCGCCACGGTCCCATGGGACCAGGCAGCGCAGTGCCCAGCTCAGCGCCTTGGCGACCATCGGTTCTTGATCATCGGCGAGTCGTTCCGCGACCGCGAGCGTGCGCGGGCCGTCCCCGGAGCCGCCGCGGGCGCGGATGTTGAGAGGCACCGTGCTGGCGAGTGCGGCGCGGCGCCACCAGAGGTCGCGTGCCTTGGCCCAGCGGTGCACTCTCGCATCGGTGAGCTGACCGCTGAGCCACGCGCGGCCGCTGATCGAGGTCGCGAACGCATCGACCGACGCCCAGTTGTCCATGCCTTGGCCCAGGGCCTCGATGCGGCGCGTGTCGAGCGCCGCGAACGCGCCGGCGTGGGCCGCAACGATCTCGTAGGCGGCCTGGCGCCCTTCGACGGTGTTCTTGGCGATGACCTGATCCACGAGCTGGTGGACGCGTTCGGGGGGCCAGTCGCGTACCGCGCGCGCGGTTGCTTTGGCAACACGCCGCAGGTCCGGCACCGGCACGCCCAGGATGCGCATCGCACTGGGGAAGTAGCCCTCGGTGAACGCGCGGCGCTCTTCGCTGGCGTGGGCCTTGAGCTCGCGGAGGATCGCTGCCGCAGTTACGGCCGCGGCGGGAGAGACGTTGCGGCGGGTCGCCATCGCCGTCGCACCCTACCACGCGCCGCGCTCGGCTTCTCGTGGGGTGGCGTTCGCTCCTTGCTGCTTGGCGGGCGTTACCATGAGGCGACGCAGTGCACTCGTTCATTGGAGACTCCAACGAGCCAGAACCCACGGACCTGAGGCATGCGACCGGAAGACCTGCACGCTGATCTTCGCCGGCGGCCGTTTGTGCCATTTCAGCTGCGACTCACCGACGGCGCGACCTACGCCGTGCACCACCGCGAGCTGATGATGATCGGCACCCGGACCGTCGAGATCGGCATTTCCAGCGAGCGCTACGCCGAGCCAACGTTCCAGCGGGTCGTGTCGGTGTCGCTCCTGCACATCGTCGAGATCGAGACCCTGCCGCAGGCTGACGCCGGCTGAGCGCGACCCGCCGCCGGCCGAATCCGGTGAAGTGCGTGCCGCGGGTTCGGCGTGCGACTACCGTGGTCGGTCGCCGGCATGCCGTCTGATCATCCGCCTAGCGCCGCGAGCCTGTCTTCTTCTGCGAACGAGGACGGCGCCGGCGTTTGGATCTACCTGGGCCTCGGCTCGAACCTGGGGGACCGGGAGGCGCATGTGCGCGGGGCGCTGGCGGCCCTGGCCGCCGTTCCTGGGATCTCGGTCGTGCGGGTGTCGACGCTGCGCGACACCGCCCCGGTTGGCGGGCCAACGCAGCCCGAGTTCCTGAACGGGGTCGCCGAGCTGCGAACGACCCTGCCGCCGATGGCCGTTCTGGCGCTGTGCCGCGAGCTCGAGCGTCGGGCCGGGCGGGACCACGGGGCGCCTCGCAATCACCCGCGGCCCTTAGATCTGGACGTGCTGCTGTGGGGCGATGAAGTGATCGACACCCGCGCGCTGGTCGTGCCGCACCCGCGGATGCACGCCCGCCGCTTCGTGCTCGAGCCCCTCGCTGAGCTCGGCGTGACCGTGCCGGAGCCGGTTCTGCGCCCGCTGGTGACCGGCGACGCGACCGAGCTGGCGCTGCACTGCTCGGGCTGGCTGCGGGGTGACTGCACATTGGGCTTGGTGGCGACGATGGGCGCGCTGCATGAAGGGCACGCGTCGCTGCTGCGCACGGCGCGGGCCGAGTGTGACCGCGTGGTTGGCACGGTCTTCGTCAATCCGCTCCAGTTCGGCGATGGAGAAGACCTCGATCGCTACCCGCGCACCCTGCCGGCGGACCTCGAGGTCCTCGCCGCGGCCGGCGTCGACTTGGTCTTCGCGCCGAACGTCCAGCAGATGTACCCGCAGGGCCACTGCACGCGGTTGTCGGTGGGGGACGAGGCCCGTGGTCTCGAGGGCGACGTGCGCCCGGGCCACTTCGAAGGCGTCGCTACGGTCGTGGCAAAGTTGCTGGCGATGGTGCGCCCGACGCACGCCTATTTCGGTCGCAAGGACGCGCAACAGGTGGCGGTCATCCGTCGCATGGTGACGGATCTCGAGCTGCCGGTGCAGCTACGCGAGTGCGAGACTGTGCGCGAGTCGGATGGTCTCGCCATGTCGAGCCGCAATGCCCGCCTGTCGCCCGCCGGGCGCAGTGCGGCGGCGCAGCTGTTTGCGGCGCTATGCGCGGTACGCGAGCGGCATGCGGCGGGAGAACGCGACGCCGCGGCGCTGCGCGCGCTTGGGCTCGAGGTGCTGGCCCGCGACCCTCGCGTTGCCGTGGAGTACTTCGAACTGCGGCGCGAGGGTGATCTGGCGCCGTTACCCGAGGGACCGGTCGTCGCCGGCCGGCTTCTCGTCGCGGCTCAGGTCGACGATGTACGTTTGATCGACAATCTGTCGCTCGCCGCCACGGAGGGGTCCTCGGCGCCCCCAATCTGATCGGTAACTTCCCTTGGCGCGGGCGATAGAGCACAATCGGTCGCGAGCCGGGCGGGGACGGGAGTCGCTTTGACCATGCGCGAACCGACGGATACGGAGCCTGCGGCGCTCTGCCTCACGGCACCCGCCAAGGTCAACCTGTCGCTTCGCATCCGGGGCCGTCGCCGCGATGGCTACCACGAGATTGAGTCGTGCATGCAGACGCTGGAGCTCGCCGACGAGCTCTGTTGCGAGCGGCGTCCCGCGCCGGGGTTTGCGCTCGAGCTGACGCATGAGGTCGAGGTCGGGCTACCGGTGCTGCCGGACGCCGACAACTTGGTGCTGCGGGCGGCCGCGGCGTTTGCGCTCGCCGCGGGTGACGACAAATGCGGCGCGCAGTTTCGTCTGACCAAGCGCATTCCGGCGGGCGGCGGCCTCGGTGGTGGGAGCTCCGATGCGGCGGCAGCGCTGCTGTTGCTCAATGCGCTCTTCGGCACGCCATTGTCGGCGCATCAGCTGCACGAGCTGGCCGCGTGCCTCGGTGCGGATGTGCCGTTCTTCCTGTCCGGCGGGACGCAGGTCGCGCGGGGCATCGGCGACCTGCTCGAGCCGGTCCCGGATGCCGCGACGCCGCGCTTTCACTTCGTGCTCATCGCGCCGCCGTTCGGCACGTCCACGGCGGCCATCTACAAAAACTGCAAGGCTCCTTTGACCGAGCCTGCCGGCACCTCTACCATCCCCGGCGGCAACGTCCTTTCGGACAAGGGATTACCGGTGCCCGACAGGCCCGACGCGTTCATCAACGAACTCGAGGCCTCGGCGATGCGAGCTCATCCAGAGCTCGAGAAGCTCGCGGCTGATATCGCATTGCGCGGTTTTCGCGACGTGCGAATGTCGGGGAGCGGATCGACGTTGTTCTTGGCCTTCGAGGAGCGGGCCGCGGCGACAGCAGCCATGCAGCGTCTGGCATCTCTGCGCGAAGCAGGGGTGCATCTAGAGCAAACGGAAACCGAGCGCGATCCCCGTCGCTCGCGTCGCCCTGCGGCGCCAGCGGACGATCGGCCCGGCCTCCATCCTCATATGGGCGACAACAGGGGGGGTGCTCGGTGAACATCACCGAAATCCGCATCAAGCTCACGAACAACGGTCGCAACAAGCTCAAGGGCTACTGCAGTGTGACCTTCGACAATGCGTTCGTGGTGCGCGATCTCAAGATCATCGAGGGCGGCAAGGGGCTGTTTGTTGCCATGCCGAGCCGCAAGCTGTCGGACCGCTGCGATCGTTGCAGCGGCAAGAACCACTTGCGCGCGGCGTTCTGCAACTCGTGCGGCGGCAAGCTCAATCCGGAGCGCGCCGAACACGACGAGCGCGGCCGGGCTCGGCTGCACGCGGACCTCGCGCACCCGATCAACAGCAAGTGTCGCGCGGAGCTACACAGTGCGATCGTCTCTGCCCTGGAGCTCGAGGTCGAGCGCAGTAAGGCGGCGGACTACGTGCCGACGACGTTTGATGATCTCGACGAGGTAGAGGACTTCATCGACGAGAACGAAGCCCACGACTACGCGCCCCAGGGTGGCCCAGCCCGCGCCGGGGTGACGCAGCGGCGCGAGCGCGCCGGCGAGCACGGGGCGTGATGCAAGGCGATCCGGCGCCCGCCGGATCGAGCGTCGATCGAGCTCGGCGGGCGGACGACCCGCGTCTCTCGAAGGCGGGCGGTGGGGTCGCGGGATTGGTGAGGTGAGCATGCGGCTTGCGGTGGTCGGACCCGGTCGGGTCGGGACGGCGTTGGCGACCCTGTGGGTGCGCCGCGGCGCGGGGGACCTGCTTGGGTTCTTGGGGCGCAGCGACGCGAGCGTTGCCGAGGCGCTGCGCGTCGCGGCTGCGGGGCGGGCGTTGGCCGCCGCAGACTTGCAGGAGGCGGACGTCGTTCTGGTGACGACCCCCGATGGTGGGCTCGCTGCTGTGGTGGAAGGCCTGGCCGACTCTGGGGTGAGCGCCGGCGCGCTGTGGGTCCACTGCAGCGGTCTCCTCGATCTAGAGGTGCTGAAGAGCGCGCAGCAGGCGGGGGCCGCGATCGGCGCGTTGCACCCGGTCTGTCCGATTCCGGACGCGGCCACCGGCCTGCGCGATCTGCCCGGGCAGCCTGCCGTCCTGCAGGGTGACGCGGGCGTCGAGCCGCGGTTGCGGGCGCTGGCCGAGCGACTCGGCTTGGAGCCGTTGTGGTTGGGCGCCGCCGATCGCCGGCGCTACCACGCCGCGTGCGCCCTCGCCGCCAACGGCGGGACGGCGCTGTTTGCCTTGGCCGAGCGGTTGTTGGTGCGGCCCCCGGCCGCCGGGGGCTGCGGCATGGCGGCGGCCGATGCACGGCGGGTGGTCGCGGCGTTGTTGCGCACCGCGGTCGCGAGCGCCGAGCGGGTCGGACCGGGGACGGCCTTGTCGGGTCCGGCGCGGCGCGGCGAGAGCGTGGTCATTGCTCAGCATCTCGACGCCCTGGCCGAAGACGCCACCGCCCGGTCCGCCTATCGCGCGCTGTCGCTGGCGGCGGTCGAGCTCGCGGTAGCGAGCGGTGCTCTCGACGCGGCGGCAGAGCACGCATTGCGGCGGCTTCTCGACGGGCCGACTTCGTGAATCCGGGAGCGTGAACGGGCGTGCCGCGTGATCTACGCGATCGGCCGGCCGACGTCCCGAGACGCATTGCGGGGCCAAATCCAAACTGCACAGCCCGCGTCGGGTGCCGCGCCTCGGCCGGTTCCGAGACGTTCGCATCTGACCATCAACGTCGCGCCCGCAATGGTCGATGCAATGCAAGTCGGCGCGGCTCGCCAACGCGCCGGGTCCTTGTTATCATCGCGTTCCAAGCCGGAATCTTGGCTGCAGAGGGGCAGCTGAGACCGAGGTGCCAATGCTGCAGATTGCCGTCGCGTTGTCCCTGCTCGTGGTTCCTGCCGAAGGTGGCAGTGCGGAGAGGACACGCGACGAGTGTGGCGAACAGCGGCAGTCACCGCGCCGCAGCGCGGACGAGATTCACCGACTGCGCCGCGAGCTCTTGCGGACCGGCCCCGAGGCGCGGCGCCTGCGCGAGCGGGCGATCGCGCAGCTGCTGGCTCTGGACGAGGCGCGGGCCCACGACGTCCTGCAGGAGCAGCTGCACGCGGGCGCCGATCCCGACCGGGTGACCGAGGCGATCCTGCGCCAGCTGCTCAGCCGCTTTCGCCATCCCGCCGACGGGGTGCTCGGGCATGCGGCCGATGGGGCCGGCGCTGCCGCTCGTCGCAGCTCCTACGTCCCCGCCCTGGCGCGGGTGCTCGGTGGGGTCGAGGTGGGCTCGTCGCGCTGGCGCCTGGCGCGCGAGTGCCTGTTGACGTTTGCCCCATGGGAGCGGCTGGCTGCCTTTCGCGGTCTGCTCGCTCCCGGCGGTGAGGAAGCGATGCGACTCGCGGCGGTGCGGGCGGCCGGCGAGTGTCAGGATCTGTCGCTCGCGCAGGCCGTCGCCCGCCTCCTCGGCGCCAAAGGTGCCTTGGGCGAGGCGGTGGACCAGGCGCTGTGGAAGCTGACGTTCCGCGATGAGCCCTTCGGCAGTGTCGCAGCGTTCGACGCTTGGTATGACGCAGAGGGCAGCCGCAGCAGCTTTGTAGACCTCGCCGAGCGCGCCGCGCGGCGGGCCCACGACGAACGGGTCGCCCGCGGTGAGGAGCTACGCGACGGCCTGGAGCGCGCCTCGCTCGAGCTGGTGGAGGCCTACGTCCGCGGTGCGGACATCCAGTGGCGACCGCTGCGCGAGCGCCTGTTCATGGACGAGCCGCCGGGCACCACGCGGGCCTGCCTGGTGCGGCTGGCCGAGCTGCTGCGGGGCCAGGAGGCGGCCAGCGGTGACGCCGCCGAGCGCGCGACCTTGTTCGCGGCTCTTGGGGAGCGCCTCGCGGAGAGCCAGAGTGTGGCCGAGCGCGCGGCCTTGCTGGAGGTCTGCGGCGCCCTGGCCGCGCCCGGTGAGGAGGCGCAACGCGAGCAGGCCGTCGAGTGGTTGTTGGCTGGCACCCGCGCCGCGGACGTGGCGGAGCGCGGCGCGGCGTTGGCCGGGCTCGCGCAGCTGCCGTCCCCGCGGACGCGCCAGGCCCTCGTCCAGGTGGGGCAGCGGGCGTTGGCGTCCGGCGATCGCGACTTGCTCGGCGCGGCGCTCGACGCACTCCATGCGAAGGGGTGGACGGCCCCGGCCCCGGGCGAAGCCGGGCGCGCGGCGTGGCTCAAGTTCGTCGAGGACACGCTGCGCGCGAGCGAGCTGCCGTTCGACACCTATCGCGGCGCGCTGGCGACCCTCAGCTTGCGGGATCCTGCCGAGAAGCGCGTGCCCGAGGCGTTTGGCACGCTAAGCAGGTTGGTGCGTGGGATCGACCGCGACCCGGGCGTGCGGGTGATGGCGCTGCTGCAGCTCGCGGACTTGGCCACGGACGACACCAGCGGCGACACCTACCGGCAGCTAGTCGCGTCGAGCCTCGAGGATCCCGCCGCCGAGCTGCGTGCGCGAGCGGCCGGGCTGTTGGCCAAGCCGCCGCCGCGCGGTACCGCCGCCGATCGCCTCGAGTGGAGCGCCGAGATGCTCAAGGCCGCGACCCCACGGCTGTCACGTGAGCCCGAGGCCGCCGTGCACGAGGCCCTGATCGATGGCCTCAAGAAGCTCGCCGGCCAGGGCGGCGACCCCGCGCGGGTGATCGAGGCCCTGGTCCAGGCCGGCCAGGACGTCGTGGCCGACGCCACCGGCGAGCGGCAGCCGTTCCACAAGAAGAACCTGGCCGACGCGCTGCGCGTGCTGGCATCGCATCCCGACCGGCCGGTGGCGCAATGGCTGCCGGCTTGCCAGGTGCTCCTGGCCCTCGATGAGCGGCCGGCCCTGCGGTTTGTGCTGTCGCGGCACGAAGACGCCCGCACGCTCGAGCACGGCGGAGTGGGCGAGACCGAGCAGCGCGTCGCCTACGAATTGACCCTGCGCGCGGCGTTGCTGCGCGCCCCGGGCGAACCCTGGAACGGCGGTGCCGGCGGCGGCGAGGACATCGTGGCCGAGGCGGACGCGGTGCTTGCCGCGGCGCAGGCTCTGGCCGCCGCGCCGCTGCTCGAGGAGCCGGCCGTCGTGGCACTGCTGATGGCGATCCACGGGGACCGCGCCGAGCACGGCCGCGTCGTGCAGCTGGCGGAGGCGTTGCGGCGGGGCTCGACCACCGAGCTCGAGCACGCGCTCCAGCGCCGCGTCGCCATGCGCGCGGCGGCCAGCCACCTGGCCCTGCGGCAGCCGGCGGCGGCGCGGGGGTGGTTGTTGGCAATTCCGCGCAACGGCATCGAGTCGGAGCTGCTGGTGCTCCTGGAGCGGACCATCGAGGCCTTGAGCGCCAAGGGCGAGTTCGCCGCGGCCGTGCCGCTCGCCGCCGAGTTGGTCGCGCGCACCCCGGTGGAAGCCGCTGAGCTCCCCGAGCGCGTGCTCCGGCAGGCCGACGTCCTGCGGCGCGTCGATGCCGCTAGCGCCGCCGATGCTCTGCAGCTCTTGCTCGGGCACGCCGAGCTCTTTGATGGCGGCGACACCGCGGCCCCGCTGCGCCAGCGCTACAAGGCGTTGCTCGCGCAGCTGCGCGGGACGGGCTGAGGCGGGGTTTCCGCGCCGCCGGGCGATGGAGCAGGAATCCCGGCCCGTGGGGACGAGAAGCTTGAACCCGCGACAACGCGAGCTATGGTGCTCCCCTCAACGCGTCGCGGGGTGGAGCAGCCCGGTAGCTCGTCGGGCTCATAACCCGAAGGTCGCAGGTTCGAATCCTGCCCCCGCTACCAGTTGGATCGGCCGGGTGAATTCGCAAGAGTTCACCCGGCTAGACCCTCGAAGTTGGCCGTTCCCGGTTGGTTGCCGGGCACTTCCTCGCGGCAGGAGGGACGCGGATTCCGGAGCGAGAACTGTTGTAGATCTACAACAGACGGAGCAGCGTCATGGTCAGCAGGAAAAGGCCGGGGGTGCCGAGCTACCTCCGGCACAAGGCATCGGGACAGGCGATCACCGTGGTTCGGACGGGTGATGGGGGGCGTAGGCAGATCTATCTGGGTCCGTACGATTCGCCGGAGAGCCACCGGCGGTACCGGGAGGTGTTGGCCCGGCACCTCGATCCGGCGAGGGATGAGCAGGGCATACCGGGGCAGGATGAGGCTGCGTGCCGTCCGGTCACCGTCACCGAGCTGGTCGCGCAGTTCTTGGCTTGGGCCGACGCTTACTACCGCCGCCCGGATGGCTCGCCGAGCCGCGAGTTTCCGAACTACGTTGCGGCAGCGAGGCCGCTGCTTCAGCTCTATCGTGACGAGCCGGCGGCGGACTTCCGACCGCTGAAGCTCAAGAGGGTGCGCGAGCTGATGGTAGAGAGGGGCTGGGCTCGGCGGTCGATCAACAAGCAGGTCGGGCGGCTCAGGCGGATGTTCAAGTGGGCTGTCGAGAACGAGCTGGTCGGCCCGGAGGTGCTGGCGCGCCTGCAGGCAGTCACTGGGCTGAAGCGCGGCCGAACGCCGGCGCGAGAGACGCGTCCGACCCAGCCGGTCGCCTGGGCCGAGGTCGAGGCGGTCCTGCCGCGCGTGTCGTCGGTAGTCGCGGCGATGGTCCTGGTCCAGTGGCACACCGGGATGCGTCCGAACGAGGTGGTGCAGATGCGGGCCGGGGACGTCGAGCGCGCTGGCCCAGTATGGGTGTACCGCCCGGCGAACCACAAGACCGCCTACCGCGGTCGTGAACGCGAGGTATTCATCGGGCCGGCGGGGCAAGACGTCCTGGCGCCTTTTCTCGATGGCGCGGCGGACACGTTCTTGTTCTGTCCGGCGGAGGCGGAGCGCGAGCGTCGCTCTGCACAGCGAGCTGCCCGGGCGACGCCGCTCTGGCCTTCACACGTCCGGGCGCAAGCGGCCCGACGCAGCCGGCAACTTCAGCGGCATGCAGGGGAATCCTACAGCGTCGATTCCTATCGCCGCGCCATCCACCGGGCATGCCGGGCGGCCGGCCTAGCTGCCTGGTCGCCGAGCCGGCTGCGGCATTCCCGCGCGACAGAGATTCGCCGACTATTCGGCTTGGAGGCCGCTCAGGTGGTGCTGGGGCACGCCTCGGCCGAGATCACGCAAGTGTATGCGCAGCGGGATCGTGAGTTGGCGCGTCGCGTCGCGCTGGAGACGGGGTAGGCCGCGCTCGGTTGCCATTTGGCGAGGCATGGCGCAGGCAACAGTGACCGCCAGCTTTCGTAGGCGGGCCTGAAACAGTGGCCTGCGATGCCATTCGCAGAGAATCACCACAAGCGATGGGTGAGCGCAAAGCAGAAGACGTATTCACACCGAGTGCACCTCAGCTCGGCCTCAATTTCTCGAAGAGGGGCGAAGAGGATCGGTTCAAGGGTTTTTGCGCGAGCACCGATCGCAGGTGCTGGTTTGGGGAGACACGGGCGTTGGAAAGACGAGTCTGGTCCTGAAATCGTTGGAGTCGTCATTCAACTACGCCCGCTCGCGTCGCGGCGGCGCGTTCAGCAAGCCGACCGGAGGCCGCCGCCCCCCGGACGGTGATGACATTGGGCGGTCGTCTGCGATCCGCCCCGCCCATCCAGCTGGCCCAGGTGCCCTTTCAGACCATTCGCAGGCAGATCGGCCGCGCCACGCTGTTTCGGGCCGATTGCTTTCGGCCTGCTCCCCCGCCTACCTAGGTCGACGCCGTCATCACCGACCAGCCCCACGGCATTGGGTTTGCCTACCGCAGCTACGACTGTCTGGCGTCAACTACTTCTGTGCCCGGACGACAACTACTTTTGTGCACGCCAAGTGCCTTGTGAGCAACTCGGCGGGTCGGGGACCGGCATCGCAATTTTCCCAAGGGCTTCCGCATCGTGCCCGCCTGCAAGCTCGTTTCCAAGAAAGCGGGCCAACTCAGCTGGGACCCGGTCATCTTCTTCAGTGGCCGCACGCGCATCGTTGACGAGCTGACCTTCCCCAGTTCGGTGGACACTTCCAGGGTGGCAATCGCTTCGTCATTGACGTGCCCCCTTTTGGTGGACACCGGGCGATACCTTTCGCGGATGTCATGACCTGACCGCGACTCTCGCCATCCCGTCTGCGTTACGAGCTACGACCTGGCTTGTCGCAACGTCAACGCGCTCAGCAGGTAGAGCGAGAAGTAGACTGCGGCGGAGACGCTCAGAGTCCACATGGGCCATCGCCAGACCGCCCAGCCCACAGCGAAGGCGCCGCCCAGCACGAGCAAGACCTCGACGATCGGCCAACGCCCCGCCCAGCGCTTGCCCGCATAGGGGACGAAGAGCCAACCGAAGCGGACGAACAGCCAACCGAACCACGCGATCACCGGCGTGCGGTTGAAGGTCGAGATCGTGTCGCGCAGCAATGCGTCGGCAACGTGGCGAGGCATCTCGACTCGCTTCTCCTCGCCCGATTCTCCGCGGACGAGCAAGAACCCGTAGCGGAACGCGAAGTCGTGGATGATCGACCCGACGAGCATGACACCAAGCGGCCGCAGTACACCGATCGTCATCAGGCTGACCAGCCACGGTAGCGGAATCGAAGCTCCGTCGAACTCGACACGCTTTCCCTCGAGATCCTTAGGAATCCGTACGGTACCTTGCAGCGCGGGCGCGTAGGGGAGCGAGAACAACTCGATCGACCAATCGCGCTGCATGGTGAAGAACCGGCGCCGCGTAGCGATCGCAAACCGCTCGAGCCACGACGATTCCTTTGGTGGGTCGATGCTCTTGAGCTCGATCGCTGGCATCTCGGCGATCTCCAGCCCGATTGGGCCTTCGAATCTGCTCTGCATGTAGGGATTCTCAACGCAGCTCAGTCGGAGAGCGTGCACGTGACCACATCTACGAAGCGCACGACAGCGTGTCTACCCCCCGCTACGGCGTATTTCTTACCCTCGACGGTCACAAAGGCGGTTTAGCGTGCGATTGCACGCTCGGCGTGTTCAAACGCGATCATCTCGACGATTCCAGAGCGCGCAGGATTGTGTCGGGGGTGACGATGGTCGCGATCCGGCCGAGCAGGGCTCGGCCGAGGCGCTTGCCTTTGGCCGCGAGCCGGCGGTGCTGATCGTTACTGAGGCGGAGTCGGCGTCCTCCAAGCTGCTCCTCGAGCACCTGGTTTTCCTCGAACAGATACTCGATGGCGTCCGTCTGTTGGCGGTTCGCCCAGCCACCGAAGACCGCGAGCAGGAGCTCTAAAGGGTGGAAGTCGGGCAGTCGGGCATCGCTCCCGATGATCGGTGGTGGAGATCGTAGTCGTAACTCTTTGTCTTTCAGCGCGGCCGAGTTTTCGGACAGACCGACTTCGTGTCCCCCAAGCGCGGAGACTCGTGACGAAGTAGGTAGTTTATGAACCAAAATGGATAGATAGGATAGGTTAGGGGTGTGCCGCGTAGGGCGGCACGACAATCATGTTATACGGAGGACATGCAATGCTCCCTCTATCTAGGGCCCTCTCATCACGTTACCTTGCACTTGTGGCGTTTGTTGCCGGTTTGGCAAATGCGCAGACCCCGTCCCCCCGCCGCACGGTCGCTCCCGAAGCCACTACGGCCCACGGCCGAGCCGTCGCGAACGTCGCGGCGGCGCGGCGCCTTCCCCCGCCGACCTGGCCGCAGGCTTTCCTGATCGTCTCTGGTTTTGATCAAGCGGGCGACGACGGTGGCGGGCGTTTCGTCTGGGATGCAACGTCGACGGCACTGGACGACACCGGGCTCGTCCTCAAACCTGACCGCATCAGCGCCAGCATGCCGGGACGATGGCTACGCCAAAGAGATGACCCGTCTCTGGTCTGCCCGCTCTGGTATGGAGCCAAGAGAGACGGAACCGATCCCTCCGGTACTAGGGTAGCCCTCCAAGCTGCCTTCGACGCGGTCGGGCAAAACCATGGCCGCAAGGTCTATCTTCCGGCGGGGCGCTACACGATTGAAGCGCCCCTAATCGTGTCGGGTTCGCCGATTACCATTGTGGGAGCTGGCGTGCCGACCGCCGGCGCTCCGGGTAGAGCGCAGGCCGACGGGACTATCATCGAGGCGGCGCGTCCGATGCCGGCAGTTATCGATGTCGTAGGTTCTCCGACGGAGCTCGAGTTGGCATCCATGCGCATCGATGGGGCAAGCACCGCCACTTCCGGCCTCCGGATCTCTCAAAGCCTGACGGTACGGTCACGCATCGTCAATGTGCGCGTGGAAGGTGCGATTGACAGACAACTCGACGTCCAGGGGCAAATGATTGGCGTCATGGCCGACGATCTCCACTTACTCGGTGGAAACTACGGCATGTGGGTGGCAAGCTCCGGCAACCTCAACGGCGCAAGTTTCCGACAGCTTAGAATCACTAACACGGTGGTCGCTTTTTACTATCGGAACACGACGGGTGGGTTTCGCAACTTCTCCTTCTTTAACCCGACGATTGAAGGCAACCGAGAGCAAGCAATCGATGCTCGAGGAGGCATGGATCTCAAAGTATTCGGAGGGTGGTTTGAGTGCAATAATCGCACGAATCCAGACCCGGATGGAGCGATTGAACTGGGCGGGTATCAGGTTAGCCCGACGTCATGGAACCGCTCCCAGGTGTCGTTCTTTGGCACGTACTTTAATCACCACTCCAGCGCGGGAGGCTCGTGCAATCCTGCAAATGGGCCTCTCATCAAGGCGCGCGAGAGAGCTGTCCACGTACACTTTTCCAGTGCGTCGCCGCCGAACAGCGCCCGCATCGAGTTTCCTCCGGGAACTGGGAGCGGATCCAGGGTATGGGTGAGTATGGTCGCCGCGTCTCCGCCGGTGGTTTCAGGCCTCGCGCCGGGTCAAGTCCAGGTATTCCCGCCTCAGAGCTAGCCCGGCTAGTCGTACAGGTAGACACGGCCCGAACTTTCCTCGAGCTGCGGGGCCGTGATCAGCAAGTCGGGCCCGGCGGCGACGCAGAACCCAAAGTGGGAACCTGGTGTGACGCGAGATGGGGCGACGGAACGCTTCTTCCACGCTGGCCCCTCGGCGACAAAAACGTAGGCGCCGCCGGTTTCATTGCGTTCCTTGTAAGCGCCGACCAAGATTCGATCGCGAGCGACTGCAACGGAGCAGCCGAAACCATCGACAGTACCGGTCCGTCCGCCGAGGCAGCAGGTCTCCGCCCAACGACCCGTGGCTTCGCTCTTCTCGAAAACGTATGCGGCCCCGGGCTCTGTGCCTCCGGCCTCGCCAACCACGATCCTGTCTCCTGAGATCGCCACCGACCCTCCCAAGTAGCCGCCTACCCGAGTGCTTGTTGGTCGGAGGCTCTCTTCGTGACGCCAACCGTCGCCATCGCGCCTGTAGACGTGGGCAGCGCCAACCCCCTTACCCTGATCCTGCGGCGCACCAACCACGATGGTGTCTTCTGAAATCGCGACGGACCGTCCAAAGTAATTGCGCTGGCTATTCGGGGGGGTGAGGCTAGTTACAAATCGCCACGGCTCATCGGTGGCGCGCATAAAGACATATACCGAGCCGGATAGCTTTGTTGGCGTCTTTGTCCTCGGGCAGCCGACTACGACGATGTCGTCTTGAATCGCGACAGACTCCCCAAAGAGCGCATTTGGAGCTTCTTCGGGATTGGGGGGGGGGAGTCGTTGCGAATGACGCCACTGCCCGCGCTCCTTGGCAAAGCAGAAAACCACTCCTCGCCCGTTCCTCGTTCGGCGAGCACCCACGACGATGGTCTCTTCTGATACGGCGACAGACCACCCCAAGTCGCCGGCGTCGGCGTCGCGCGGCGCCCGCAGCACGCCCTTCTGGCGCCATTGTTTGTCATGCGACTCGAACACGAAGACCGCACCGCGGCTTCCGTCTGGATTGCGATGGCCGATAGCCGAGACCGCCATGAGGTTGCCAACGACGGCAACGGCCCTCCCGAAATACTGCCCAGTCTGCGATGGCGTGGGCGTCACGCGACGAGTCGTGCGGTCACCAGGGCTCGGACGATCGGGTTCTGTGGGATCTTGCTTCGGGCGTCGCGTTGTCTGATAGTACCATAGACCGAGAGAGGCGGCGATTAGGGCAGTCGAAGCAAGGCCGACGATCGCTCGCCTTGAGATGCCGTTGCTTGAGGCTGCGAGTTCGAGATGCGACCACTTCGAGCCCTGCGCGGCCAGGTATCGACCAAGGTCCGAACGTAGCTGTTCGATGGTTTGGTATCGTTGGTCGGGATCTCTGTGAAGGGCGCGCATGACGAGGGGATCCAGTCGGCGTAGATGTCGACGGAGGCGATTCCTGGGTGATTCGTGCAATTCCTCTGCAAGAGCGATTGCGTTGTCGTTGGCCGCGACGTGCGTCAACATCGAACTCTTGTGGGGAGGTCGAGCGCCGGTGAGCAGTTCGAAAAGCACCACGCCGAGAGAGTAGATGTCAGTCCGGTGGTCAACGGGTCCCCCCCGGACCTGTTCGGGGCTTGAGTAGCAAGGTGTCCCGCAGTATTGGCCAGGGTCAGTAAGGCGAGAGTCCTCGCGTTGACGCGTTAGGTAGGCTAGACCATAGTCGATCACTTTAGTGACGAGGTCGCGACTCTTCTGCGTGACCATTATGTTGTGCGGTTTCAAGTCGCGGTGAATGATCCCTCGAGAGTGAGCGTGTGAAACTGCCGAGCAAACCTTTTCGAAGAGTCGGAGACATTCAAGAACTCCTGGGCGAAACAGATTGCGGTAGCTGATTAGGTCCACGCCGGCGATGAAGTCCATTGCGAGGTAGGGGCGTCCATCATCGGTGCCACCCATCTCCAGGATTCTTGAGATGCCCTCGTGATCCATCTGAGCGAGCGCTTGTGCCTCCCGGCGAAATCTTGGGAGTCTCTGGGCGGTCTGGAGACAGCCGCGCATTACTTTCAGAGCGACATGCCGGTCCAGGCGCTCGTCCCTGGCGCGGTAGACATCTCCCATGCCCCCTGAGCCCAACTTTTCAACGATGGTGTAAGACGGGATGCGTGGAAATGGGACGTCGGGGCCGTCTGGGTCATCCTCTGAGTGAGTCGGGGAGGAAGCAACCAGAAGACGGACGAGTAGAGCGCACAGTTTCGGATCGTGACCGAATCTCTCGTGAGCGAACGCCGTACGCCGGGAACTGGGTTCCTCTAGGGCCCTAAAGAACGCCGAGTGTAAAGCGATACTGCTTCCCATTGCAGGTCCTCGATGTTCATCGACCGGCTAGCCAACTTCGGAGCCACGTGCGGGCACTCCTATGGTAGCGTTTGATTGTGCTTTCGGATATCTGAAATTGGGACGCGCACTCCCGAATCGTCAGCGACACCCGCGCCTCAAGGATGGCGGCTTCAAGAGGGTCCCTGGCTCTAAGAGCAGCGAGCGCATTGCTCACTTCCGCGACGTTGCGCCCTTCAATTGTCGCCGGTTCACAAGAAAGGCGAGCCTCCGCACGGCGGAGGCGTCGACGACGGCGCCCGGATAGTATGTCGCAGCAGGCACGCCCGAAACAGGCTCGGAGGACGCTAGCGTTCTTCTCGGCAAGCAGGGATCGCCCACGCCTGTGCCGAGAGTGCTCCTCCCGTATTAGCTTGAGGATCGCATCGTGGGCAAGGTCAACGGACTCGACGCTTGGCGCAGGTCTTCTGACGAGCAACGTCCGGGCGACGCGGCGGAGATCGTCGTAGTGACTGGCCAGGCGGCGCTGGAGGGGCGTCGCGAGATCGTTGTTTTTTTGTTGCATGGGGAGCGAAAGAGTTGGAGGAGGATTGTGCGGTCCAACCGAAGGGGGGAAGAGGGGCGCGTCAAGCGAGCCAGGCAGTCTCGTCCTCGATGGTTCCAGCGGGAGGATCAGGGTGTTGGAGCCCGCTCGCGTAAGGCAGCCCATAGGGCTCCTTTTGGCCTCACGGAAACAGGTCGCGCGTGGGCGAATTTCCTCGGTCAGCGTCCTGCCTCTAGACGCAAGCCTCCAGACCATGAGATTGAGGCTACAGACAACACCTGAGCGCGCCGGGCCGTCCGGCCAGGCATCCACTGGGCGAGCGTAGGCCTTTACAAGACAGGCGGCGAACGCTCACTCTCGGGAAGCTCCTATGGCCGCTTCCCGATCGTGGAATTGCGCCTGTTGCTGAAACTACACGAGTTTGCGTCGTGTCGGAGCAAAAGGGTGAGTCTCCGATCTCTGGCTCCAAAAATGCCTATGGCGCAGAGGTTTACGTCGATTGTCTACCCGGTGGCACCGGCAGATTAGCGAGGTGGGGGAGGTCTCGCAAGGGGTCGCTACGGGTCGCTCCGCGTCGTTGTAAGTCCTTGCGAATCGGGAATAGGTCGGACCGGTTTGGGTATGCCGGGTAGCGGTAGTGCTGCGACGGATCGCGTTCCGACGGCTGCGCGATGCCCGCGGTGGCCTGAGGGGCTACCAAGCGGATCGGGTTCTCGGTCCAATCGTCTCTTCGTCGCTCCGGACGCGGCCCGGGCGGGCCGGGGAGGGCGATCTGAACCTGGACCGGCAGGAGAGCTGGCCAACCTGATCGGGATGGACGATACGACCGCGTGCAGGCACGACACCGTCGACTGCCTGAACCCCTACGAGCTGATCCGAAAGTATCGCTGCGTTACCTGCGACGCGGTGATGATGTGCTCGTGCGAGGAGGAGTTCGCCCAACGGTTTCTCCCACATCAGTTGAGCGAGGGGAGGGAGCTCTCGACTCAAACGAGGATCCCGGTCACTCACGGATTCCAGGCGGGCACGTGTCGTGAATGCCGGGGTCTGCCGGCGGAAGCTCATCCCATGTCGGCTATTCCCGGGAGGACGAGCAAGATCCGTCGCTACTACTGGCGAGAGATCGATTTCGAGGTCATGCGGCGGTGTCACGCAGAGACCGGCGACGCCGACTTGGCGAATCTCGGCCCCCCGGAGCTCAGGAAACGGATCGAGCGAGAGGTCGTCGCTGAGATCAAACAAGAGCACGAGTCGAACCCCAAATACACGTTCGAGAGCACCACGCAGGCGGACATCATTCGCGACTACTCCGTCGAGGTGGAGAGGATCGACGCGGCCTTCGCCCCCAAGCAGGAGGGGAAGAAAGCGGCGATCCTGGATGGATCCGAGGAGTGCTCGGCCGAGGAGTTCGCCTCGCGCCACTTTCGGCGCGAGGGCTGGGAGTCGCTGAGGCTCGAGAGCGCACCCTTCCACGTGATCTTCGGCGTCTACTTCTGGACGGTGATCCAAGACCCGGCGGACGAGAGATGTCGCATGGTCCAATTCGGATCTCGAACAGACTACGAGGGCGAGAAGAAGGGTGTGGCGATCACGACCTGGTTGCCTGAAGACTTCGGCACTCCGGGCTACCCGACGCGGCGGAGTGAGGCGATCGACGAGCTCTTTGATCGGTTCATCATGCCCGACACGGTCGACTACCTGTTCGAGGAGTGGCTGGAACCTAGTCAGAACCTTCGGGAGTATCTGTGGGCGCACCGTGTCGAGGACGTCGAGCGGGCACAGAAGCTCGTCGAGATCTTGCCGCCTGAGGTCACGATCAGAATCTTGCGCTACCTCGTGGCCGACTACTGGAGGAACTACGTGGGATGGCCTGATCTTCTGCTCCACCGTGGCGACGACTACTTCTTCGCCGAGGTCAAGGCGTCACGCGACAAGCTCAGCGACGAGCAGAAGAGCTGGATTCGGAACAACCACACGACGCTCAAGCTCCCGTTCCGGCTCGTCAAGATCCACAGAGCCTCAACGTCTCTTCAGGGACGGACTCAACCATGAGCAAGATTGTCCTCGAACTGCAACGCGACGCGCTCGACAGCGCAGTGTCTATTTCCGATCTCCTGCGTAAGTCGCTGCTCGTGGCGCGAAAGCTGGGCCTAACGGACTTCGAGGCGTGGGTGAAGAAGGAAATGGACGGCTACGGATCGGAACAGCCTCCCGACTACCGCATTGCGCGCGGAGAGGTGCGGGCTTGGAACCCTTACCATGGTTGGCAGCCCGTGATCTTCCAGGATCCCGACGAGGCAGATCGACTCTGTCGTCGCGCATTCGGCGATTCCGTGGCGCAGCTCGAGGACCTCATCGGCCGCGGGGGAGACGACAAGTCAGGGACGTTTCACATCCCGCTGCCGCAGGGGATGCAGCGGCAGCTCGATCGAGCCGTCGATTTCCCGGTTCCTACGAACTACTCCCTGTTCACGGAGCGGACAGCACTTGTTCGCGCGCTCGACGCAGTGCGGAACGTAGTTCTGAACTGGGCGATCGAACTCGAGCAGCAGGAGATTCTCGGGGACGGACTCTCGTTCACCCCGCAAGAGAAGTCCCACGCCGCGGCGCCCTCCCTCAACGTCAACAACTTCTTCGGCACCGTCCACGGCTCGCAGTTCCAGCAGGGGAATGCCACCGCGACCCAGACTATCTCCAACGACCAGTGGATCGACTCGGTCCGCGACGTCGTCAATGAACTGCGGCGTGACCTTCAACGGCTCGACCTGGACGACCTTCGATCCCGCGAGCTGCAAGCGGAGGTTGCGACCGCCGAGGTTCAGCTCGATTCCCCGTCACCCAAGAGGTCAATCGTCTCCGAGTGCTTGGGGTCCGCCCGCCGTATCCTTGAGGGGGCCGGTGGCACGCTCGCGGCTCAGCTCGCGACCAAGATCGCGCCTCTCCTGTTCTGATATGACCGATCGCAGGCGTATACCCAACCCCGTGATCCAGGTTGTGGGCGACATCCTTGGCCACCACTACTACCACCACGCCACGCTGGAGACCCTGTTCATGGAAGCTGGCGCCCCGGGCGACGTGCCCCATGGGAGCTGCGTCTTGAAGTGCCAGCGATGGCTAAAGCTGTGCAACGAGGAGCCATCAGTAGATCCGTTCCACGTCCTCGGCGGAGTGCTTGAGAATCTCATGGAGATCGACGTGGCGCCTAGTCCGTTCTCATCTGAGAGTAGTGGCGTCGGGGAACACCAAGACCGCGTTCGGAGGATCCTCGGCAAGTATGGGCTGACCTACCATCTGGGCGGGCACATCGTTGGCGGCGGCGCAGGCGCACCCACGAGATCGCTCAAGCAAGCCTTGGAGTCGCAGGATCTCGCCGCCGTCGAAGTCGAGTTCAACCGATGTATCGCCAATGCCGAGCAGGACCCGCCCGCAGCCGTCACCGCAGCGTGCGCCGGTCTGGAAGCGCTGTTCAAGGCCCACATCGAGGACTGTGGGCTTGAGCTGCCCAAGAAGCAGTCCTTGAAGCCCCTCTGGCAGGTCGTCAGCAAGGACCTCGGCCTCGATCCTGGCGGTGTCGGGGATGCAGACCTCATGAGGATTCTCTCGGGTCTGACCTCGGTCGTTGACGGCGTTGCCTCGATTCGCACTCACGAGGGCTCCGCGCATGGACGCGGTCGCGCCAACTACCGCCTCTCGGGTCGCCACGCCCGACTCGTCATCCACGCGGCCCACTCACTCGCTGTCTTCGTGATCGAGACCTCGCGAGCGCGAGTGGGAAACGATGCGAATAGCTGACCTGAACGCCGAGTGAGCGGCAAACCTCCGAATGTCGACCACCTTCTACTCCTGGCAGTCCGATCTTCCGAACAAGTGCAACCGGGGTTTGATCGAGAAGGCCCTCGAGATGGCGGTGAAGGGGATCAGGCAGCATCCCGAGATCCAGCTTGCCGTGAGAGAGCAGCTTGCAGTCGACAAAGACACGAAAGGTGTTCCTGGATCACCCAACATCGCGGACACGATCCTCGGGAAAATCGCATCCGCTGATGCGTGCGTCTTCGACGTCTCCATCGTCGAACAGGCCGCCAATCGCGCCTTCTCGAATCCCAACGTGCTGATCGAGCTGGGCTACGCGATGCGTGCTCACCGAGAGGAGAAGGTGATCCTCGTCGCAAACCTGGCCTTCGGCCGAGTTGAGGACCTGCCTTTCGACCTACGGCCTAAGCGCGTCTTGACCTACAACGCTCCCGAAGACGCGCAGTCCCTCGCCGACGAACGCAAGGCTCTGGCCGGCCAGCTTCAACGCGCCCTTGAGCTCGTCTACCTCCACCTGGAGGAGAACCGCTTCAGCACGGACGAGTGCAACGCAGCGTTGGCACTCCATACCTACGTGGCGAACTACCTGGATTCCGTCGCTGAGAAGCGCCAGCGCACTGATCGCGGCGGGTTCCAAGCGGCCTTCGAATCGACTGCGTCCATGCTGCGTGATCTCTCAGACGACGACGTGGTCCGCCTGAATCCATCCGTTGCGCCGCAGCTCAAGGATCTTGCTGACGACTTCGACCGAGTAGTGACCTGGGAAGTCACGTCAGCGGACCACCGAGAGTTCGAGGTGGAGGTTCAGGCGCTCGCCGATCGAGCAAGCAAGATGCTGGAGCCCTTCTTGCCCGCGCTGACGTTTGTCTACGGGCAGAAGGACTATCTTCGAGAGAAGGCTCGACTCGTTCGCCGAGCCGTCTCCGAGTTCGATCGCTTCAGCAATGCACTTAGTGAGAAGAAAGTTCACACGCAGAATGCTCGTAGGTCCCTGTCCGATATCGGTCGTTCGTTGCTCCAGCTCTGCCGAGCGCTCGAGATCAACGGCGATCCAGATGCTGCCGCACTTCGCAAGTCCGGTCATGCACTTCATGCCTCCGGGAATCGAGGCACGAGTGTCGTAGGCTACCGCCCTGAAGAGGAGCTTCACGCCCAGCTCGCCCCACTCGTCGCTGAGATTCGCCGGATAGGTCAGTCCTAGCGCGCTTCCGTCACCACGCGGCCTGATCGACGGGGACTCGGGGATTCGGCGGTCTGACGACTATGTCCGATAACCATCGATTCACGGCGAGCGGTTCGACGATGCCGTCGAGAGTGTCCTTTGAGCCGGAGAAGACCGTCGGAGCCAGGTCGAGGCAGATCGGTGGCCGGGATGAGGTCGAGTTTGCCCATGCCGCTTGTGGTGTTGGCGACTTCAGAATCAAGCTCCATCGGGAGAGCTCGTTCTGGCAGATCTCGAGGCGTTGTTGGGTGGTTAGATCGGCCCACGTCGGTAACGGCTCCGAGCCGACGGTGCGCGACGACTCCACGACAAGCTGCCTAAAGCTCATGTGGATGGAGAGCGGCTCTAGGCAGCCGCTCGCCGGCGGTGTCAGCACAAGCCACGCCATGCCTGGCTTGGAGTCCGCGGTTAGCTCCGCGCGATCAAACAGCTGGGTTAGAGGCTTTCCTCCGTAGACCGCTTCGGCGATGCGAGACTCAGATTTGAAGCTGAAATACTTCGCGAGCCCGTCCAGCTCTGACGAGCCGGTAGGGGGCACTGGGTAGATGATCCTGCCTTCTTGCATCAGGTGCTCTTCTTCGCCCGTGGTGGCGATTGCCACCTCTCCGGGGCGACCATGGCTGTCCGAGGGAGGAGGCGCAACTCGAGTGGCCATGACGAAACGGGGTGTTCTTGTCGACCAGCAGCTCGGCCTCGAGCCGAGCCCGGAAAAACGAGCTACGCACTCGACCGGGCTGATGCGGCCGATGGTCGAGTGTCGCCGCTCACGGTTGTGGAGGATCTCGATGTAGTCGGGGACCGCTGCCAAGCCTTATCGCGATTGGGCGGCACAGTCTTGTCGAATCACACCTCGAATCTCGGCTCCCCAGAGCCATCTGCAGGGTGCCCAACGCCAGGTCGGTTCGGAGTTTCTCTGCCATGGACCAACCGACGACGCGTCGCGAGAGCAGGTCGTTCAGCACGGCGACGCACGGCTACCCCTCCAGAGTCCGGATGTAGGGATGTAGGTGATATCTCCCAGATCAATTCCGCGTCTGGAGCCCGCTGAGGCGGGGAGTGCGGAAGTCGTGTGAGGAGACGGTGATAGGGTCGGGCGACGAGGCGGGCAGAATGGGCAGGTTGGGGCCGTGAGCGCTGTTCCGTAGGTGTCTCGTTGGCAGTTCAGGTCCGCAAGGACATCGCCCGGAGCCTGCTCGGTAAAGGCTGAATCGCGGCCCGTATCCCACCTCGCAACCGATTCCAGGTGGGTCCGTTGCCACGGATACGATCCTTGTGGTTTGGTTTGTGACACTGTGACACCACGGTAGCTGTCCGGTGAGCCCGTCTCGAATCGCCCCAGTGCGACGGCGATGGTTCCGGGATGACGAATCAGAGACGGAGTCTCCCCGCGCGATCTGAGCGTGATCGAGCTTTGCTTGAGGAGCAGGAGCGCAGCGGATTGAGCATCGCCGCCTTCGCTCGGGAGCGCGGGATCCCGGCGTGGCGCCTTTACCACGCGCGGCGGGCGAGAGTTGGTCGTCGGGCGCCGAGCGTCGATCTTGTGGAGATCGGCGGTAGCCAAGCCGTCACGGCAATAGCCGCTGCGAGTCCGGTAGGTGGCTTGGAGATGATGCTCCCCAACGGCCTCCGCATCGCGGTGCCCCCGGCGTTCGAGGAGTCGACGCTGCGTCGCCTGCTGGCGGTGCTGGCGTCGTGCTGACGTTTCCACCGTCACCGCAGGTGCGGATCTTCGTTGCTCGTGAGCCTGTCGACATGCGCAAGGGATTCGATGGCCTCGCGGGCGTCGTTATCGACGTGGTCGACCATGATCCGCAGTCGGGGCATCTGTTCCTGTTCTTCAATCGGCGCCGCGATCGGATGAAAGCGCTGCTTTGGGAGGCGTCAGGGTTCTGGGTTCTCTACAAGCGCCTCGAGCATGGCCGGTTTCACGTCTTCGACCGAGCTGGCGAGAGCAAGTATCGGTTCGAGATCTCCGCGGCGGAGATCGCGCTCGTGCTGGATGGCATCGACTTGCGCGGATCGAGGAGGCGCGTGACGCACGACGACATGTCGGCACGCGCTTGATCGCACTCGCGTAGCCGATAGGTTCGCCGACGTGTCGTCGGCGATGACAGCGACCGAAGCCGCAAAGCAGATTGCTTTGCTGGAGGAGATCAATGCCGCACAGGCGACTCAGATCACGGCGCTGACCGAGGAGCTGCGCCTCATGCGCAACGCCCTGTACGGCCGTCGGCGCGAGACGATCAATCCGGGCCAGCTGCATCTCTTTGAGGCTCAGGTCGACGCGACAGAAACGCCTGAGGCGCCGGCGACGCCTGCGCGGCGCAAGCCGAGGAAGGGGCACGGCCGAGCACCGTTTCCTGCGCACCTGCCGCGCGAGACGATCGAGATCGACGTCCCTGAGGCCGACCGGTGCTGCCCAGAGTGCGGCGACGCGATGCAGCCTTTCGGCGAGGAGTCGAGCGAGCGAGGCCATATCGTTCCCGCACGAATCGTTGTCAGGCGCTACATCCGGAAGCGGTATTCCTGCAAAGCGGGGCACGCCGTGCTGACTGCCCCGATGCCGCCGGGCGTTGTGGACGGCGGCAAGTACGAGGCGTCGGTGTACTCACACATCGCCGTCACCAAGTACGGAGACCACACTCCGCTCAACCGCCTGCAGAGCATCTTCAAGCGCCACGGCTTCCATCTCCCTCGACAGTCCATGTGGGAGATGTTGGTACGGCTGGACGAGCTTGTTGCGCAGCCAGTACTTCGGCAGATGCGTTCAGAGCTGCTCAGCGAAGATGTGCTCCACGCCGACGAGACGCCCGTCACGTTTCGGCTTGAGGACGGCAAGGGCCGGAAGACTGGCTACATCTGGGGTTGGCGAAACCTGCGCGACCGCGGCGACTCCAAGGTCCTGATCGAGTTCAAGACGTCGCGAGCGCGCGCCGGCCCGACGGACTTCCTGGGCAGATGGAGGGGCACGCTTCTGGCCGATGGATACTCGGGCTACGACGAGGTGGTTGCCACCAACGGCATCGTGAGGGCGGGCTGTTGGGTGCACGTACGTCGTAAATTCCGCGACGCGCTGGATGCTGGAACAGAAGCGGCCGCGGTCGTGCTCCGACCGATACAGAGGCTCTTCTGGATCGAGCGCGCGATCAAGAAACGCTCGAAGGCGGAGCAGATGAGCTGGGCCGATCTGGTCGCGCTTCGCAATCGAGTGCGGCAGCAGCATTCGGTGCGCGTCCTGGCGCAGATCCATGACGCCGGGCGAGAGCTATCAAGTCGCCGCGCGACCCTTCCCAAGAGCGCGCTCGGCAAGGCGTTGACGTATCTGTGCAACCAGGCCGAGGCCTTGGCTGCCTCGGTCAACGACGCCCGACTGCCCATCCACAACAACGGCGCGGAACGCGACCTGCGTCACGTGGCCATGGGCAGGCGCAACTGGCTGGTCTTCGCCAGCGAGCGCGGCGGCGAAGTGGCTTCCAGGCTGTACTCGCTATTGCTGAGCTGCAAAGAGGCTGGCGTCGAACCCGAGGCCTATCTCGAGGACGTGCTCCACCGCGTCGCCACGACGCCAGCTAGCGACATCGCGAGCCTGACCCCATGGGGTTGGCGCGCCGCGCAGCAGACGTCGCCCTAGACTGCCCCCTGCGAGTCAAGCTCGGCGCGATCAACTCCGCCACGGGCTCACCGGACAGCTACCCCTAGACTGCCCCCTGCGAGTCAAGCTCGGCGCGATCAACTCCGCCACGGGCTCACCGGACAGCTACCGACAGGGCGCGCTCCACGAGTCGCGCTGTCAGCTGCTTGAGGATCCCGTCCTTGCCGGTCAGATCCTCTGGCTTCTCGTAGCCTGCTAGCAACTGGTCGATCAGGTCATCGGGGACGCGACCTGAGTCGTTCTTCTTGGTCATCGGTGGGCCTCCCTGACGGGGGTTGAGGATCCCACCGCTCAGGCTCGGTTACACCGTTCTTCTGACACTCCCCACAGGATGGACTCAGCCCTCACCTGCCGCGTCGACCTCCGTGTCTCCTCCCGATGGAGGTGAAGAGTTCTCGCTTTCGGCGTCGTCACCATCTCCACCGCTGTGGTGCCCAAAGGCTTCCGCAACGGTCTTTCCGAAATCTGTCACAACCTGACCCCAGGTCCGCGGTTCGCGCGGGCTTAGGAGATCCTTTCGCGCCTGCGCCACGCCCTCTGGGTCGCTTTGCAGGTTGTTTCGGCCGTGATCGATGCGGTAGGAGTCGAAGTGCCGCCGCGCTGCGGGGTGACGGTAGAACTTTGCGAACACTTTCGATGAGTCGACAAACGCCTCCAAGGCGGGCTTCCAGTGCAACTCCTCTGACTTGTTGAGATCCAAATCCTCTGACTTGTTGAGATCGACGAAGAGGATGATGGCTTCGGCAAAGCAGAAGTAGTAAGCCGAATCCGGCATTCCGAGTGTGTCGTCCCAGACACTCTTGCCGTCCACGTGATCGCCCAGAACGAACCCGGTGATGGCGCGTCGGAGCCTCCCTCCGTCGTACTCCGACCGCGACTCGCCTTCGAAGTGCGTGCAGAGTAGAGCGTCGAAGAGCCATCGAATCGGATCGATGCTCTCTCGCAAACGCTCGCGCTCCTTCTTGTCTTGGTAGTAGGGTTGGGCGGGTTGCTGGGCGCGCTCCCGCACCCGATCGAACACGTCTTCGCACAGGTCACGCATGGCCTGTCTCTGACTCGTCGGGAGCAGTTCCAAGTGAGTGCTTATGTCGAGGTCGTAGAAGAACGCTGCGTCGTCACGCTCGCGGCTGGGTTCCCTTGCCAACAGTCTCTTCAGGCGATCGCTGAACAAGGCGCGCGCGGACCGGTCGTAGTAATCGAGTAGAGATCCAGCGTCTCTCTCGTCGAACACCAACGCCTGTGCTGTGTCAGTCGAGGGCGGCTTCGCTGGGTCGAAGGGGTCGCCGTTCGCTCCAAGCCACAGGCCTTTGACCTCGGTGGGCGGCGCACCTTGGAACCACCCTCGCACTTGCACCTTGGCGTCGTCGCCGAGGTGGATCGCTTCGTGTTCTTTTGCCCAAGACAGCACGAACACGATCTCGCCGCGTTGTCGCTTGCCCCGGGAGACTCGCGCTAGAGTGCGCCACGGGCCCCCGTTTATCGATACGCCGAGTCTTAGTTCGTCGATCCACGTGCGATTGCGTCCGAAGATCGCCACCACTCCGGTGACACTCGCATTGGGTAGCACCGGGAAGGTCCGCGTGAACCAGTACTTCCGGGGTCTCATGCGTTCTGCGGCGGTGTGGGCTGCTCGAGCGCCCGCCAAAAGTCGTCGTCCGGGTCCTGGATACCGACCCAGTATTCCCACTCTGTCCGGTCCGTGCGGAACGTGGTCTGCCCGTCTCTTGCCATGCGAAAGGCCAAACCGGGCGGACCGACGGGCGCCCACCCCTCGTCGGTGACGCGCCAGTTGACGGGGATCTCTCCGGACAAGGTGTAGCGGTCGAGGCCACTCACCTCGGCGACGGCGGCTCGGAGGGTCGACTCCAGCGATCTGTTGAGTTCGTTCTTTCCGTCCTCGTCGGCGTTCGCCGGGCGCTCGATCGTGATGTCGTGCGCTGCGATATGAGCCGCGACCAACCCCGGGAGCAGTGGCGAAGGCCGCATTTCCTCGTCTCTTGCGATGGGAAAGCCGGAGCCGGGGATACCACGAACGTCGTGCTCTAGTATCGTGTTCTTGGTGGCAACCAAGAGAGAAATCTTGGGAGTAAAGCGGGTCATGCCTGCAACTCAGTGGGAGACTTCGCTGCGTGCGCAGCGGAAACCGTTGTAGAAAAACAGCTCACTGGAGTGAGCAGCGGCCTTGGAGAAGTGCGAGAGGTCGTCTCCGTCGCCGTAGGACGCAGCGCACCACCATCCCCCGACGACGAGCCGTTCACCGGTAGCGGGGATCCACTCGCCTTTCATGCGGGCGACGAACAAGCTCTCGCACCACTCCCCGACGTTGCCGAAAACGTGGAACAGACCTTCCGGTGTTCGCGCATCAGCGTGACTGTTGACCGCGGCGGCGCGCTGGCGATAGATCTCGAACATATCGGCGCGCTCGCCGATCTTCACAGCGACGTGATACGCGTTGCCCAGCTGTCTTGGCTCGTTGCCCCACGGATACTTGCGGCCCGCCGTGCCTCGCGCGGCGAGGTACTGTCGACGACCACCGAAACCCGCGTGATTGCGACCACGTAGCGCGGTTCTCGCGCATTGGGTCTGGTTCTTCCTGACCACCGAGAGGTGGGTCTGGTTCTCCGCGGTCGCCGCGAGGCGACCGGCCGAGCGCGATCATGGT
>JBCCGH010000128.1:0-28923 GCA_039029375.1 Planctomycetota bacterium | reverse complement strand
CGGACGATCGCCCTCCGCCGCCAGCCTCACCGCCTCCAGCTTGAACTCACCGCTGTAGGTCTTTCTCGACTTGCCCATGAACACCGCCTGTGGAGCCATCGTAGCTCCGGTTGGGTGTCCACCAAACCGGGGCAACATCACCAGGCAAACCGATCTGCTACCCTCCCGTCCCTCGAACGCGAAGACTGGATCCCCTGGACCAGAAGGGTGGGGCCGCTGAACAGAACTGCGGAGGAAGGAACGAAGATGCCAGATGTCTCCGACTCTGCAGTGTGGCCTCCCCATTGGGGGCTCAGGACGTGTCCCATCATCACCACAGTTGCGTCCTCGCTGATCGACGCCTGAAGGCAGTATCTCCGAACACCGCAATGATCTCCACGCTCACTCGCCTCGCGTCACATCCTACCACGGTGGCGATTCTCGCCGCGGTCACTCTGGGGACAGTGGCGCAACGTGCCCCGGCCCGAAACGCTCCCCCCGATCCTCATACCCTGACCGTGCGCTACCTCACACCGCAGCGCGCGGTCGTCGAATTCTCTACCGGCAACGAGACCAAGGTCCGCTGCCTCGCGTTGGGTCGAGGCACCCCGCTCCCGGCTGGCAGCTACGGAGACAACTCCTGCACGCGGACGGCGACGAAGAAGATCCCCGCGCTGTTCATCAAGAAGCTGCGGAAGTTCATCTACGGCGATGGGAAGACGGGCCTCCACTTGCCCCAGGACTCGTACCGGGGCATCGAAGGCACAGCAGGCCGCGACGAGGAGAACATACGCGTCGTCGTGATCGCTCCCACCAAGGCCCCGGTGCTGATCCCCGTATCCTTGGCTCACGACGCTGGCTCCGCCGTGAGGGCTTGGACGAGCCTCCCCGTGGGCGCCGCGGTCGGTGTGGAGAGCGGCTTCTCGCTCTCGTCCTTCCAGACCCGAGTGTCGACGGACAGCACCATCTCCCTCGGAGAGGTCGCCAAGGGAGGATTCTCGCTGCCCACGTTCGTTCGACTCTCCGCAGGCAACACGTCGGCATCGTGGTTGCTGTTTCCCCAGCGTCGGCTTCATACCGAGGCACCCGGCATCGCGGTGGCCCCCGCCGGATCACAAGCGGATCCGGCCGAACCGGGCGACGCCAAGATCATCGCCAAGATTGCCAACAGTATGACCGCCGAGCGCCTGGGCCGCATGATGGCTGACGTCCGACCGAGGCTTCTCAAGGACAACGCGATGCCCGGGCTGTTTGCGGCTGGCACGTGCATCGTCGCGGTCGTGATCGCCCCGAAGACGGCCGGGTTCTCCATGACCGTTTGCCACGGCGCGACGGAGGCCCTGTTCATCGGCGTAGCCACGTCTCTACCTAAGCACCTGATGGCCGCCGCGGTCGAGCACACCACCGAGCTGACGGACAGTGAACGCCAGCGCGCGCGCAACCTGGTGCGCAACGCGTCACTGGTCATCGATTTCACGACCGTGGTCAAGGACATGTACGACTTCAAGCGGGCCCAGAACACCGCGAAGGAAGTCGCCGCCGCGGTCTCGGCGGCCCTGGGCACGGCCAAGATGACGGTTCGTGAGAAGGACGGCGTGCTGAGCACATCGATCGGCTCGGCGCGCGACAACCTTGGACGACTCGTGATCATCATGGAGGCACTGCCCGTGCCGAAGTGACGCGGCGCGACAAGCACGAAGACGCCGACATACAACGCGGGGTTTACTCCTGCCGCAGGGACAGGCGCTCCAGCCGAGTCCAGGGCCGAGTCGTGAGGTTTCTCACCCACTGCCTCAGCACCAAATTTCCACAGGGCGCATCCGGCGCCTCGCTCCTTGAATGATGAAGCCGGCTCGGCGCCTACGATGTCGACGTCTCAGGATCGAGAGCGCTGAGCTGCGCGATCACGCAGCAGTCTCAAAGCCGGCCGGTGACCGATACTCCAGTGTCGAGTGCACCCGTGTGCGGTTGTAGAACGACTCGGGTCAGTTTTGGCTTGGCGGTCGCAGAATAGAAATGCGTTCGTCGAACGATGGGTCCAGAGCGTTCGCCGGTTGTTGCGTGGACAAGATGGTCGATCGCCGGTCAGCGCGAGACCGGATGCTGGTCAGAGCCTACTCACTAGAGTACGCGCAACCGCGCCTCATCCCGCACCGACCGCACTCGAAGCCGACCGGCCGCGCCCCGAGCTTTCGTCCGCCTTGCGTTCCGGTACGGTTGTAGCGATGCAGAACATGCACAAGCACCTCGAGTTGATCCAGGGCGTGATCAGCCGAATGGCGGCCAACTCGTTTCAGCTGAAGGCCTGGAGCGTGTCACTGGCCGGGTTGCTCACCGTGCTCGCGGACCCGACCAAACAGGGCCACGTCGTGTTCCTGGTCTACCTGCCGTTGGCTATTTTCTGGGGACTCGACGGCTACTTCCTGTGCCAGGAGCGACTCTTCCGCGCGCTCTACGACCACGTCCGCGTGAAGAACGATTCGGCGATCGACTTCTCGATGAAGACGACGGACTTCAGGAAGAACGAGGGCTGCAACTGGCCCGCCTCCACACTGTCGACCACGTTGATCCCGTTCTACGCGTCGCTACTTGTCACCATCCTGATCGTCGTGTTGCTGACGCAACCCGCCAAGCCCTGATCGACCCGCGGGGGCCGTGCCCGTGGTATCCGGAAAGTCGATCGCGCTTCGGTCGCGAGAGTTACATCGGCCACGCGAGTGCCGATCACTCGGCCAGATGGCCGACAACTTCCCATTTCGGTTTCTGATCACCGCGTTCGGCGGCTGGGTCAATCGACACCAAGCTAAGGCAATCGAATACCTGATCGAGGAGAATCGGGTGCTCAAGGAGCAGCTCGGCAACAAGCGACTACGCCTCACCGACGACTAGCGCCGCCGGCTTGCAGCGAAGGGGAAGCAACTCGGCCGTCGCCTCTGGACCGCGTTGCCACGATCGTCACACCCGACACCATCCTCTCCACTGGCGCCGACAGCACATCGTCGCCAAATGGACACACCCGGCCCGGCGCATCGGTCGCCCAGGGGTCATGAAGTCGATCCGCAAGCAGCTCGCGCGCATGGCCGAGGACAACCCGAGCTGAGGCTACTACAGCATCCACTGCGACCCGAAGAATCTCAGCCACTGCGTTGCTCGGTCAACTTTCGCAAAGTCGCTGAAGGAACATGACATCCCCCCGAGAACTCGTCACGCCGCGTCGTGGCGCACGTTCCTGAGGGCGCAAACCGATTCCATCGCTGCAGCCAACTTCTTCGCAGTCGAGGTGTAGACAGCCCGAGGATTCGTGACGCACTACGCCCTGTCGTTCTGGAGGACGCGCGATTCATGACCCAGTTCGCCCGCAACCTCGCCGACCCCGTCGACGGCTCCTGCTCGTCACGCGGTTCCTGGTCGTCGACCGGGACACGAAGCTCACACAGTAGTTCGGCTGCATCCTCGATGCGGGCCCGCGTCCGCGTGATCCGAACGGCGTTCCAGGCTTCGAACGCGCTCGCCCTACGCTGGGTGCGGTCGCTGAAGACCGAGTGCCTCAACCAGCTCATCTTGCTCCGTGAGCAACGCCTCCGACGGTGCTCGACGAGTCCGTCGCGCGCTACAACGTCGCGCAACCGAATCAGGGCACCGACAACCGGCTGGTCACAGACAGACAGCCGGAAGGGACGGGCGACCCGGTTGTCGATGAAAGACCTGGCGGACTCCTCAAGCGCTACCGCCGCGCTGTGTCCTGACGGGCCTGGCGCTGCCAGAGCACGGAACGAGCTGAGTCCCGGCCACCGGTCTGCCCCACGTCGGCGCAGGCATCGAAACGGAGTCGGCCGCTATGGCCATCGAAGCCGCGCGAACTCGCGCTCTTCAAGGTCGGCGGACTATTCGGACACTACGCCCCACCCACAAAGGAATACGCCCACCGACCTCTCGTCCAATGGTCGCTCGCTTGCTCTCGTCTGTTGGAGCCGTCGAGATGCCAGTCGTACTGCACTCGGATCGAAGAGCGCCCGGACAACTGCCCGTGGGACCTCAGGATCTGCCGCGACCACCGGCTTGACCTCGCCGACACGCTACGCCGTGTCGATCAGGTCGGTGACGATGAGCGCCGTGGCGAGGTCAGGATCCGGGGTTTCGCGGAGGAACAGGTCGAGCTTGGAGGGGTCCTTTCGGATCGTCATGGCAGCGCCTCGAGCGAGGCCGAGAGGGTAGGCGTGGCGCTCGGGCGCATGGTGCTTGCCAGCCTGCTTCCGGACGAAGGTGTCGTATTCCTCGTGGATACCCGGCTTCTTGCCCTCCTCTTTGCCCTTGTAGTCATCGGTGCGGCCGCCGACAAACACCGCGGCCCTGAGCTCTTCGGCAATCATTTCCTCGCGCATCTTGGCGATGTCGGCGAGCATATCCTCGCCGTCGCCGCACCACCGCACATGGTCGAACACTGGCCCCTCCGTGACCTTCTTGGACAGACCCAGCTTCTGTTGGAACCAGCGACCCAGGAACAGGAAGACGCCGCCGCACCCGTCGCGCGCCGGCCTTATCTGGAGCAATGCCTCGTTGACCAAAGGGGTGATGGACGGGTGTCCGCCGAAGACGAGAGTGCCGCCCAGCTCGACGACGGTCTGCGTCAACGTAACGATGAGGGGCTTCAGCGTGCGTTGCGCGAGCTTCTCGTCATTGGGCTCGTCGGGAAGGGACGCGGAGAGCAGGATGCGGATACCGTCGAGTGGCGTCGGACCGATCCTCGAAGGAATCTTGGACGCCATCCGCTGCAGGGTGGTGACACACACTGATCCGCCCGAGCTCCGCTCCAGACGAACCGCCACCCCGGGGTCGATCGGTCGTACGCCGGCGACGAGCATGCCGCGGCGGCCGCCCAGGCTGGGTTCGAGCTTCGCGATGTGCTCCACGGCAGGCCGCTCTTCGGTGGCGCCCACGACGAGGTGGCTCGCGGGAGTTTGCAGGAGCCAGTTCGATTCCAGGGGCTGCACTCGCCAACTTGTGCGGAGGCATTCCAACCGCCGCAGGGTGCGCTCGACACGCACCGCGAACGCGGCCTGTCGCGCCAGGATCCGACGCGCTTCGCGAACAATCCGAGCGACAGGGTCCGGGTGCTCCTTCAGCAGAACGTGGGTGACCCAGGCCAGGGGAGAACTCGGCTTGAGCTCGGGAGCGACGGCGACGACCGGAACCCGCGCTGTGTGCGCCATGTCGATTTCTTGTGCGACCCAGTCGGATTCATTGGCTCCGGTGGTGTCGACCAGAATCACGAGGTTCGAGCTGCGGATGGATTCGCGGATCTCGTGTTGGATCAGCTCCCCGCCCGGAAACTCCTCGACGTCGATGACGCCTTGGGTTCCGAGTTCCTTGAGCTTGTTTCCGATCGCCTTGGCCATGTCGGCCCCATCGGCGCGGGCGTGGCTGATGAACGCCTTGCCACCCGAGGCGAATAGGTCCAAACCCCCGTGCGTCCGCAGCGACTGCAGGAGGCGGTGCGTGTTGGCTAGCGACTCCGCATTGCGCTCCTGGATCTCGACCAACGGCGCCTCGGCAAACTTGTAGTTGTCCAGGTCCGACACCACAGGGATCAGCGGGAAGTCACCGCCCGAGGCGTGCGCGACCTTCTGGCTGGCCGCTTCGTCCGTCGCGAGATCTGGGCTGACCGCAAGAACCAGGACGTAGAGGTCGGATTGGCTCGGCCGTTCGGGATGCGGCCACGGCTTGGCGACGCCCTTCAGCTTGTTCCTGAGCAGCTGTTCGATGTCGCGGGCGATGTCCTCGCCGTCTGGGGCTGCGACGATCTCATAGTAGAACGGTTCCACTGAGTTCTCCTTGGGAGGCGACTGCCCACCGTTTCGCAAGGTGGATCTGAGTAGCCAGTCTTGAGCCAGGATCTATTTGGCCGGCCACTGGCGCCCGCGGTTTCTGGCAGAAAGTTTACTCCAAGGCCCTCACCCAAGATCATGCCTCGAACGCGATCGACGACTTCACGACGGATTCGCGCCGGAGCTTCCCCGTTAATGTCCTAAAACTCGGCCGAACGAACAACAAAGCACTCACGTCAGCGTCGAGACACAGTCAGGATGCCGGCCCGATGCCCGCACCCACCCGCTCCGCTTCCTCCTCGCGACGTTCGCCCCCCTCCGCGACAAGCGTTTCCTCATCCTGGATCGGGACGGCAAGTTCACCGCTCAGTTCCAACAGATCCTCGAGGACGAGGGCGTCGCGCTCCTGCCGACGGCCATCCAGGCGCCCGATATGAACGCGATCGCCGAGCGATTCGTCGGATCGGTGAAGAGTGAGTGCCTGAACAAGATGATCCTCTTCGGTGAAGCCCACCCCCGACGCGCGCTCACCGAGTTCGTCGAGCACTACGACCGTGAGCGACCTCATTGGGGCATTGGCAACGAGCGCATCGCACCGACCGAGACCGACTTCGTCGATGGCGGAGGGGTCGTCGCCGATGAACAGCTCGGCAGGCTCCTGCCCAGCTACCGTCGCGTGGCCTGGCGGCCAGGCTCTCGCGACAAGCCCAGGTTCGTCGCTCCGGTCGCCGCCACCGGTCTGCGATATCGGCTGAACCCGGCAAGCGCCCATCGCCGAGTCTGCCACGGAACGTCAGGATTCGACCGCGAATGGTGCCGGCTGACTTTCCGGATACCACGGGGTAATCCGCGTTCAGCGGCCATCAGGGACAGGAAACGTCGCACGCAGAAGCGCGTCCCCGAACACGTCGCGCCACTCACGTTCGGATAGCTTGCGTCGTCCAGCGGCCCGTTCCGCACGGTTGAGCAATGCGCCCATCTCGAGTTCCCACAGTTGCACGATGCCGCCGCCAGCGGCCAGAAGCCAACGGCTGTCCGGACTGAAGTCGACAAGGTTCACCTCCCCCCCTTCCAGCAGACGCAGGAAGATCGCCGATTCCTCCGGCCGCTCGGCCCACAGATCCCACAGCCCCGCAGAACCATCCGCACTCGCCGTTGCAACCCAGCGCTCGTCTGGGCTGATTCTGGCGGCGTAGACGCGGGCGGTGTGCTTACGTAGCAGGAGCGCACTCGCGCTCGGCAAGCTCAGGTCGCGGACGATGACATCACGCCCCGCAACAGCCGCAGCCCAGCGACCGCTCGCGGAGACGTGAACCGCGCGCCGCCACATGCCTGAATCGTATTCCTCGTTCTGAACGCCATAGTGCATCCAATCAGGCGGCGCCCGAAGCGCATCCAAGACCTGAGTTGGGCCGGGCCGCAGCTCTAGAGATGGCATTCCGAGCCTGATCCTTGCGAGGTCCCAAACCCGTGCAACCTGCTGATGGCCACCTGTGATGACAAGTCGCGAATCGCTGCTTACTGCGATTGAAGAAACCGCGTGCGTGTGATGTCCAAGGGCTACGCTTGGCTCGCGAGGTTTGCCTCCTTCCAATTGCCAAGCTCGAGCGACGGCCTGCGAGCCACCGGCAATCAACCAACTGTCGTCAGGACTGAACGCGAGTGCGAGAACGGTACCCGCGTCCGGGAAGCTCACCGACGAGACAGTCCCATCAGAAGAATCTTGTAGGTGAATAACCCCACCCTTGCAGGTAAACGCGATTCGCGGCCCGTCTCTTGTGACCGCGAGAGCAGAAGCGCTCAACCAACCCCTACGCTCGTCCAGCGCGAACGTTGGCTGAGGCTCGAGTTCTGATCCGAGAGCCCAGCGCTCGACAAGCGACTGGTCCGGGAAACTCGCGGCGCACGCGATGATCAGGGTCTTTGCTCCGACCGCCAAGTCACGCACGTCGGAGCGGAGATCCCGATCCGGCACAACAGCAGCACACCCCGACTCCAAATCCCAACACTTCACGCGGGTGCCCAGGTACGGCGCAGCGACGACAAATCGACTCAGGGGATCGAAGCGGACAAGAGGAGGGCTCAGCGCATTGACACGCATCGCCAGTGGAGAGGCGAGCACGTCTGTGTACTTGCTCAGATCCCATACCCGAGCCGATTCGCGAGCCACCGAAAGGAGCCACCGCGTACCGGCGAAGCCGACCCTGGTCACTGGGTGGTCGTGCCCCCTCAGCTCTGCCACCCTCGTGAATGGTAGATCCTCTTGATTCGAATTCACGAGAAGCACGTGGACCGAGCCGCGATCACCGACGGCAATCAGACGGCCGTCGGACGCGATGCACGCGCTCGTGATGCTCCGAAGATCACGCGGAAGATGGCTCTCGAAGACCAGGTGCCGATCTGCACGAGGGGCCGACGTGAGCTTGTCTTGTGTGATCCGCCACTCGACGAGTCGGATGCTCGGCACGGCGTAGGCGTTTCCATCCACGCTTCGGTCCAAGACAAGAACAACGTCGCTGGACCGGAACACAGCGTCCATGACGCGGCGGCCTTGGGCATCGTAGTCCACATGCGGAAGCATGCTCATAGGTGTCGAGACGCCACCTGCCGGCGGAAGAGATAACAGTCGCATGCCCCCTCTCCCGCGAAACAGGAGCCGACGATCGTTCGGCGAGAAGGTAATAGCCTCAGCATCAGCCATGTCGGCAGATGGCCCGATGTCTCCGCGCTCGAATTCGTCACCGCGGCGCCTCCATAGCGTGATCGAGTCCACTCCCAGCTCCCGAGCGATGGCTGCGACCCACGTGCAGCCAGCACTCGCCGCGACGGCCGTGACGTTCGGGATAGCTACGGGCGCAATGCAGGAGCCGACGCGTATCGGCCGACCGTCCCAGATCCAGACCTGGCCTTCGGCGTCGCCCACAAGCAAGTCCTGCCCATCTCGACTCCACGCGATCGCCCTCGCATCGGCAATGGTCAGGTCACTCTCTACCCACTCTTCATCATCGGAGCGTCGCATCGCTACGCCTCCGCCCGCGGTCAACGCGGCCATGTCTCCGCCTGCGGCGACTGTAATCGAATCGATCCTCCCAGTGTCGGGCCGCAGCAGCAAGGAGCCGCCTGTGTGAACAAGAGAGTCGCGCAACGCCTGATGCGCTTCCGCAGTCACGGTCAACCCACCGCCAGCCGCCCGCACGGCCTCCGCGGCAAGAAGGATGGCAAGAGAGGGCGATTCCGCCTGTGCCTGCGACAAGCCAGCGAGGCGTCGCGACTTTGATACCTGAGCTTGGCGTTGACTGGCCAGCCGGGCTCGCTCCTGACTCCTCCAGAAGAGAGTAACCGCGCAGGCGCTCCCCAGAAGGATCGCCGAGATGAACACCAACGCTGCGATCTGGATCGTGCCGACACGAATCGCTTTCAGCTTGGCGAGCAGCAAGACAACCGTGTCTTCGGACGGGCCGGAGTTCCCTCGCTCAGGGACCGCCAGGTCTTTCGCGAGCTTCGAGACCCAGATCTCGCTGGGAATCGGCGAAGCTGCGGCTTTGCGAACCTGTTCCAGGAACCCATTCTTGTCGATCGGGATCACAGGCTTGCGGGCATCGCGAAACGCCTGGACCTCGCCCTCTACGTAACTCGATTCCAGAAGCGACTCGTCGCTGATGATCGCGATCGCTCTGGACGAGCGAACCAGTCTCTGCAGCTCGCTTTCCCAGGTCCCGTCGCGTAGCCCCTTCGTGTCTAGGAAGGATTTGCACCGACGTTTTCGGAGCTTCTGATGGAGCTGCCTGGCGTAGTCCGCACAACTTTGGGGGTACGAGATGAAGACGTCGTAGCCGAAGAGCCAACTCTTGAGCGTGGAGTACAGCATGAACTTGTCTTGACCTGTCGGACGCCTTCGTTACCCGAAGTAGCGCTAGCCAACGCGATCCTACACCGACTCGCAGCTTCGCACCTGGGCACCGCAGCATCTCCATCACCCGCCCAGGCGGCCACTATTGCGATCCCCGTCCACTCACTACGCCTTGCCTCGAAACTGTGACCAGAACGGAGTGACCGCCGCTCGGTCTGACAGATGAGTCAGGAGCGACGGACCCAGTCGAACGCCACAGACCTTGCCTCGCACTTCGACCTGATCAGTGAAACATCGACCGGCGCGATTCTGGCGATCGGGCTCGCCCTGCAGATTGCGCCAACCGAGCTGCTGAAGTTCTACAGCGACGACGGGCCGCACATCTTCCGTCCAGGCGGAGAGATTCGACACTGGCTGACGTCCAAGTACGAAATGAGGCAGCTCGCCGAGCGCCTGCATTTCCGCTACGGCATCGACGGTCGCAGGTGTGTGCTCGCCGACGCTCGCACGAGGCTCGTCATCCCCGACCATCCGGGGAGAGACCGGTGACGCCCACATCATCCGCATCCACGAGAATGACCGTTCCTATGGAGACTGTACGGCAGCAGCAGCATCGGCCGCCACGCCAACCTACTTCGATCCGGCGGTAGTGAGCGGCGAGATCTCAGACCAAATCTTCGTCGACGGGGGATTATGGTCGAACAGCCCCGTGCTTCCCGCGGTTGCGGAGGCGGTAGGCAATCTACGAGTGCCGATTGAACGCATCGACGTGCTGAACATCGGCACGCTGCGCGCGGCGTACAGTTTCTCGAACGCACTCGGCAAAGGCAAGGCGGCCTGGGCGAAGCCGGAGCTCGACTTCTGCTTGGTCGCACAAGAGACGGGCGCCGAAAAGCTGGCAACCAACCTGCTTGGGCCGACCAGGTTTCTGCGCATCGACCAGCAGCCCGCACAAGAGATCAAGCTCGACGACACAAGCGCAATTGATGACCTCCGCCGCATCGGGCAAGAGGTTGCGGAGGACACTTCAGCGAAGTGCGCGCGCGATTCTTCGATGGCGTGCCGGCATCAGTAGGCCGAACCGAAAGCCACACATCACCATCTCGAGCCCGGCCAGCCCAGGAGGATCCTCGTAGTTTGTCCCACAGCGCGGCAAACGAGATGTCCTTATTCGGCCTGAACGCCTCCCCCACAGCCATTCGAAAAACCAGTCCCATGCCGGGTGGCATCCCCCGCTTGCCATAGATTACGCGCAGCCACCAAATCAGAACCGCGCCATCCGAGCTTGGAAAGCGGCTGGAGCAAACCGCACGCCTCAACGGCGACGGTTCGCACGAACCGGCCACAGGACGGCGCAGCGTCCTCACTTTCACCTCGTCCGACAGCCCGTTGATTGAGCCGGCACGCCGTCGACCTCGCCGTCGATCGCGCAGAGCAATACGGCGAGCAGCGGTCGCAGCTTGCGCCAACGTTCCCGAACCGGCAGTCCGATGTCGTAGCGTCGCCACGCGGCGACGACACCGGCGTCGATCGCACCCCTCTCGCGGTCGTACATCGGCTGCGGCCGTCCGTCCCAGTCGCGCGGACTGAACACGGCGTCGAAGCTCGACATCTGGCCGCGGTCAAAGAGAACCAGACGCTTCGACTTGTTCACTGCCGAGGTCTGGGGGCCGCACGCGGACTCATCACCCACCACGTGCTGTTCATGATTCACCACGCGACAGGCGCCGTCGAGATCGCCGGCATCACGACCCGCCCCGACGGCGCCTTCATGGCGCAGGTCGCACGCAACCTCACGGACCCGGTCGACGGCGCCCTCCGCGACAAGCGTTTCCTCATTCTGGATCGGGACGGCAAGTTCACCGCTCAATTCCAACGGATCCTCGAGGACGCGGGCATCGCCCTCCTGCCGACGGCGACCTAGGCGCCCGACATGAACGCGATCGCCGAGCGATTCGTCGGATCGGTGAAGCCTGAGTGCCTCAGTCGTTTGATCCTGTTCGGTGAACGACACCTTCGCCGAGCGCTCACCGAGTTCGTTGAGCACTACCACCGCGAGCGGCCTCATCAGGGCATCGGCAACGAGCGCATTGTCGCCAAGGATGCCGGGGGCACGTACGGGAGAGTCTTCGTCGACGAACGGTTCGGCGGGCTGCTTCGCAGCTACCGTCGCGCGGCCTGACGGCCAGGCTCTCGCGACAAAGCCCAGGTTCGTCGCTCCGGTCGCGGCCACCGGTCTGCGATGTCGGCTGAACCGGGCAAGCGCTCATCGCCAATCCGCCAATCGGAACGCCAGAGTTCGACCGCGAATCACGTCGGCCCACGTTCCGGACACCGCGCCGCCAGCTCCTCCGGCGGAACCCCTTCCCGCGCCACCGGGGGAAGACTCACTGCTCCCGTCGCGACAGATGCCGCCAAGGTCGGACGCATCTACACGCCTCTCAGGCTCATCGGAGTCACCAACCAATCTCGGGTCTACCACATTCAGTCTCTCTCCGGCCCTTCGGGACCGGGCATCGAGACCGTGAGGTTTGCCCAGGGATTTCAGCCTTCTGCTGTCTCACAGTTTTGGCGAGGGGGACAATTCTCGCACGATCACCGCCCGTCGATTGGACGGCTCCCGACCGACGAGTACAAGCTCCACGAGGACATCAGTTCCACGAGGACATCAGGCGGAGAGGCAGCGTACGCATGGCCAGCAACCAATCGGGTGGCAGAGGATGAAACTGTCCGCACTGCTGATCGGTGTCGAACGCTACGGCAAGGACTTCCGCCAGCTGCCCGCGGTCAAGGAGGACCTGCGAATCCTCCGGCCCGCGCTCGAGCGACACGGCGTGGCGGTCACCACCGTCGACGACCACCAGATGAACGCCGTCACCATGAGGGACCAGATCAAGTCCTTCTGCGCGGAGGCGGACGAAGACACGGTCGTCTTGATCTACTACAGCGGCCACGGCATCAACGGCAACGACGGCCAGGACTACGTGATCCCCAACGACGTCGGTCGCCAACAGGCCTTCGAGAACGAACTCGACCGCGTCCCGACCGATCTCCGCAAGTATCTCGACGACTTTCGCGCCCCCCTCGTGGTGTTCATCGTCGACGCCTGCCGCGACAACCCCACGAAGGGCGCCGGTCCACACTGGGGTGAGGACCTGACGGACGAGAGCGACCGGTTCATCCGATTCCTGGGTTGCGGCCCGGGGCAACGATGCCACATCCTCAACGACGTCCACCCACAGGTCAGCCTGTTCGCCAAAGCGCTGGCCGAGGTTCTCGAGACCAACGACACGCTGAGCCTGACGGATCTGGAGACCAAGACGCGGGCGGCCTGCTCCCGACTGGCACCGGGGCTCGACCAGGAACCCCGACTGTCCGGCGAACTGCCAGCCAACATCAGCGACGTGCTTAAGGGACCCCTGTTCCAGAGCGAAGAACAGCCCCGCGAGCACGGCTGGCCGACCTCGCCGTCGGGTCACGACCCCTCGCGGTTCCACTACGTGGTCATCCGTGCGGAGAGCGACGGCGATCAGAACCATGACCTGGTCAACGCCGTCGACGATGCCATCGGTCGCGAACGGGAGGAGATCTGGGAGCACTTCGCGGCCTGCTGGCGCGACCGGACGCTCGTGAACGGCGCGTGCCGCGATCTGCCCACGGCGCCGACGCCGGACCACTTCGTCCGCCATACCCTCGCCATCGGTCGCGTCTTCGAAGGGGACCGCGACTTCGTTACCGCCATCCGGGCGGTCGTCGAGGCCGACCTGGCGGTGTTCAACCTGACGGCATTCGAGCCGGGCGTCATGCTGCTCCTGGGCGTTCGCTCGGCGGTGCGGCGCGGGGTCACGGTGTGCTCCTACGGCGCCGGCTGGCAACCGGAGGACCCCCTGCCGGAGACGATGCCGTTCAACGTGCAGGACATCAGCCTGACCGGGCACTCGCCGACGGCTCGCCAAACGAAGCGAGGCGACGACCCCATCGACCGCATGGCGGCCCGCATCCGATCCGGTTTCGCCGACTACGCGCTGCAGCCTGGCTACCTCGACACACCCGCGCACGACGCCCTGCGGAACCTCGGCCCCGGCCTCGAGGCGGGTCGCGAGTTCGCAGCCAGCGAGAAGGCGCTCTTGCTGTGCCCGTTCCACGACGACTTCACGGAGAGCACGCTGCGCACCCTGCGAGTCGGGCTGGAGCGCGCTTTCCAGAACCACAAACTGCCCCACACCCGCGTATCCCGGGTGCTCGACCTCGACTCGCCGCGGTTGGTCTCGCAGTCGATCTACGAGAACATCCGCCGCACTTCGGCGTGCGTCGTGGACTGGACCGGGCTCAGCCCATCGGTCTTCCTCGAGCTCGGCGCACGGCTTGCGATCAGCGAGCTCGGCGCGATGCACATCGAGAACGAGGACCCCGGTGAGATGGCGAAGGAGGCCAAGGTCCGAGCCGCGCTGAAGCAGGTCGAGCACCTGCGCAAACGATTCAGCCCGTTCGGCTACCACAGCGTCAAGAGGCGGATCGATGTCGACCACGTCGTCGAGGAGTTCCTGAGGAGAGACCCCTCCAGGGACGACCAACGGCCGTACCGAGCGGTCTACGACATCGTGCTCGACTGCATCGACCGCTTCCACGAGGCCACGCTGCGCGTCGACCTGGAACTCACCCGCAACGCCGACCGCCTGGACTCCCCCCACAAGAAGCGCGAGGGCGGGCCGCAGATGATGTTCCGCTCGCACCACTCGGTGAAGGTCGCCGCCGAGTCCGCAGCCCTCGATCGCCGCGTCGCCGCCTGGCTCTACCTCGAGTTCCGCGTTCGGGCCTGCAAACTCCCCGCCACCGATCCAGACCACCTCGCATACCTGCGTCTGGGCAAGCTGATCAAGAAGGGCCTCCTCCGCACCGGCGAGACCGCCGATCGCGAGATCGTGGAGCTCGTGCAGCGCCGGCTCGACGAGTACGCCCCGCTCCATCAGGCGAAGGATCTGCGCGAGGACGCCGAAGCCCTGCTCGCGAGCGGCAAGAAGGCGGACCGCGAGGCCGCGCTTCGCAAGCTGACCCAGGCGGTCAATCTCGTCGAACCGGAGCGCGCCCGCCTTGCCGGCCTCGATCCGATGTCGATCAGCAGCGCCGACCGCGACCTCGCCAAAGAGGCCGCGGAGACCTACGGCGTCGCGGGCGGTGCCCACCGGCGGGCCGGGGACTTCGACGAGGCGCTCGAAGTCTATGGGCACGGTGCCGTCCTCGAAACCCGGCTCAAGTTGTCCTCGACCTACAACGGCCTGAACCACGTCAAATGGTCGATCCGGCTGGGCAAGAGCACGCTCGACGCGCTCGAGACCGAGATCGGGGACATCCTCAAGCAGCTGCTCGCAGACACCCACGAAGTCACCGGATCGCGCCGGCGAGACGCCTGGGCATGGGCCGACCTCGGCGACTGCCACGCGCTCCTGGGTAACACCAACGACGCGCGCATGGCCTACGGACGCTTCCTCCAGCTCGCGGGCCCCGACGATGCAGGCTCTCCACTGGGCGTGCTGAACGAGATGCTCGAGAAGCTCCCTGCGGACGGCCCCGCGGGCAGAGCCATCACAGCCGTGATCAAACTCCTCGCCCCCACAACGTGAAACCCATGAGGCCTACACTGCCATGGATCGCTTCCTAGTTCGCGAGAACGCCCAGACCGGGCCGTCGACCCATGCGCTCGTGATCGGCGTCGGCAAGTACCCGTTCCTCAACGGCGGCGACGGCGGCCGGTTGTTCCAGGACCATGCGGGAATGGGCCAGCTGACGTCTCCGCCGGTGTCGGCCATGGCGGTCGCGGATTGGCTGGCACACGAGTTCGACCACCCGGACAAGCCGCTGGGCTCCATCAGCCTGCTGGTCTCCGCGGAGGATCCCGTCACGTTTCCCGCGGCGGACGCCGGCGCCCCCCCGACCGAGGTTGCCCCCGCCACGTTCGCGAACGTGAAGCAGGCCAGCCTGGACTGGAAGAAGCGGGGCGACTCCGAGCCGAAGAACATGATGCTGTTCTTCTTCTGCGGCCACGGCATCGCGGACGGCGCCAAGCTGGCTCTGCTCACGGAGGACTACGGTGAGGACGACGACGCGGGCCTCGCCCACGCCGTGGACTTCAACAGATTCCACATGGGGATGGAACGCTGCAAGGGACGGCACCAGTGCTTCTTCGTCGACGCGTGCCGAACCCAGGACGACTCTCTGGAAGAGGCCCAGGGCTACGCCGGCGACCCGATCCTGACCCCGACGGTCCGTCGCGATCGCGAAGCCGGCCTGCGGCTGAAGCCGGCGTTCTTCTCGACGCTCGAAGGCACGAAGGCGCACTCGCAGAAGAACCAGCCGAGCCGCTTCACAAGAGCCCTCCTGCAGTCCTTCGCCGGCGGCGGTGCCGACGACCTGACCGGTCAGTGGTGGGTCGACACGAACCAGATCCAGAAGTCCGTGCAGTGGCTGATGGACCGGGCCAAGCGGCTCGGATTCACCCACACGCAGATCAATCCGGTGGACAGCCTCTCGACGCTCCGCCTGCATCGACTCTCCGGCGCGCCGCAGGTGCCTGTCGCGGTCAGCTGCAGGCCCGAAACCAAGAACGCCGAGGCCGCGCTGTCCTATGCGTCGACGGCCAAGCAGGGGCAGCACGACCCCGCGCCCGAGGGATGGGACCTCGAGCTGCCCCCCGACGACTACGAGTTCGCCGCCACGTCCTCCGGCACGATCATCGCCGAGAAACAGCAGTACATTCGACCGCCACACAGAGAAGTGGACCTGGAGGTGGAGCCATGAGCGAGTTGCATATCCGGATGCCGCGCGAGTTCGATGAAGAGAGCGTGGAAGTCAGCCTCGTCGGGAACGTGTATTCGATCGACGACGACGCGAAGACGGCCCTGCCCCACGGCAAGCGCAACATCGTGATCGAGGCCGGCAACACCGGTCACCAGAACACCCTGTCCATTCCGAAGGGGCGCTACCTGCTGGAGATCACGATGCCGTCCGGCCAGACGATCGCCCAGGACTTCGTCATGCGGGACGGCGAGACGACCGAGATCGAGGTGGAAGGACAGAGCTCGCCTCGCGAATGGCTCGCCTACCAGCACCTGGCCGGCAACGTCAGCAGCCTGGAGGAATCGGGTGACGATGACGAGGGCTGGTTGACCACGGCATTCGCGCGCGGCGGCGCGCTCGACACCGGACCAACCAAAGGCGCCGGCCCCAAGGCCAAGGCCTACTGGCTCCTGGTCGACGCGCGGAAGGCGACGCTGGAGTCATCGATCGCGCCGAAGCAGTTGGACGCCGAGCCCGAGGACCTGCAGCCCACCGAGATGGACCCGACGGCGGCGACGTTCCGGGTGAGCGCCGAACGGGCACCCGAGGTCTGGGACGACGGTAAACGCGGCTTCGTGCTCGTCGAAGCCGGCAAGGAATCGATCCTCGTCGCAGCACCGCTGCCATGGGAGGACATCCGGTCGCACCGCCAGGCGGCGTTCGAGGTGATGACGCCCAAACGGTCCCTGGCCGTGAGCAGCATGGTTCGCGACAGCGCGCTCGGCCCGATGCTGGCCTACATGGCCAACGGCTCGCTTCAGCCCGCGCTCCACCTCGCCGCCAAGGCGGAGGACATGCTGTTCCACAAGATCTCGAATCCGCTCGCAGCCGTGGGCGGCGCGTGCATCCTGCTCGAGACCGCGACCGAGTCGGGCAGGAAGAACTGGCATGGCTGGATCGAGAATCTCTACCGCCGGAAGAGCCATCTTCCCGACAGCGCCATTGTCTACGCCACTCTGCTGCTGAATCATCAGAAGGAGGACGCGGACGTCGACAAGGCCCTCGGACTCCTGCTCGAGGGTGGGGCACGCGGGCTGCCGTACTACAGCCGCAGCCTGCGACTTCTGCTGGACGGGCTCACGGCGTTCGCGTCCGACCCCGACTTCAAGAGGCGTCGCGACGAGGTCACGGCGATGCTTCACGACGTCGAGCGCGTCGCGCAGCGCACGAACTTCCGCCAGATCTTCACCACGATCCGCCTCGGCCGAAGGCGCTAGCAAGAGGAGGCCTCATGTTCGTTCTGGAGCTGCTGCCCGCGCGCGAAGGCGACTGCCTCATCCTCACGTACGGCGTGTCGAACTCCCCCAAGCGGGTCCTTATCGATGGCGGTCGCGCCGCGACCTACGACGACCTCAAGCGGCACACGGCAGACGCCGGCACGGCGTTCGACCTTCTAATCGTGACCCATGTCGATCGCGACCACATCGAGGGCGTCCTCGAGCTGGTCGAAGATGGCGACGACGCGATGACGTTCGGCGAGGTCTGGTTCAACGGTTACCACCACCTGGGGGACGAGGACTTCGAGACCTTCGGCGCGGTGCAGGGCGAACGATTGACCGAGAGCCTCATCAAGCTCCACCGCGCGGGGGCGACGCGCTGGAACGGGTCGTTCGGTCCGGACTTCCAGAAGGCCGCGGCCTTGCCTGCCGACGACTCGCTCGTGGAGATTCCGGACGGCGAGCTGCAGTGGACCCTGCTGTCGCCGACGCGCACGAAACTCCAGGCGATGGAAAGCAAGTGGGAGCGCGAGTGCGAGAAGGCCGGGATCATCGCCGGCAAGGACGGTAGCGACCCCGACGAGGAGGGGTTCGAGAGCTTCGGCGCAATCGACATCGAAGAGCTCGCCGAGGAGCCGTTCGAGGAAGACGGTAGCCCGGCCAACGGGACGAGCATCGCGCTGCTTGCCGAGCATGGCGGCCAACGCGTCCTTCTCGCGGGCGATGCGCATCCGAGCTTGCTGCTCGGGTCGCTGCGTCGGTTCGGTGGTGGCGACCCGGTCGCGCTCGACGCGTTCAAGGTTCCGCACCACGGCAGTCGCAAGAACGTCTCCAAGGAGTTGCTCGCGATGATCGACTGCCAGCGCTACGTGTTCTCGACGAACGGCTCGTATTTCGACCATCCGGACCCCGTGGCCGTCAGTCGGATCATCCGCTACGGAGGCGATGACGTGCAGCTGTGGTTCAACTACAGGTCGCCGGAGACTCTGGTATGGGACAATGCGCGGTGGCAGAGGGACTACGGCTACTCGGTGCACTACCCGGATGCTGACAGCAACGGCTTCCAACGGCTGTCGCTCGCAGAGTGAGCGAAAGCGACGCGATGTCCCAACCTCCGACCTGCTATGCGATGGTGCCTTTCGGCTCGAAGGCCGATCCGGCTGGTGGGAAGCACATCGACTACGAGGAGATCTACGACAGGGCCATCGCGCCGGCCATCCGAGCCGCCGGGCTGGATCCGGTTCGCGTCGACGCTGAGAGCTTCGGCGGCCTCATTCACCGGGAGCAACTGCTGCTGTGCGACTTCTTCCTCGCCGAGCTGACGACGGCCGACCCGCGGATCTTCTACGAGCTCGGCGTCCGCAGCACTGTGCAGCCGGCAACGACCGTCGCCGTCGTCGCCAGGGGCCGCGGGTGCACGTTCCAGTCGGAGGATCTCGAGCCCCTGACCTATGAGCTGTGTCCCGAGAGCGGCTTGGGCGACGAGCAGGCAGCGTCGCTTCGCAACGCCATCGAGAGCCGGTTGCGCGAGCTGCAGCAGGCCGACGCGCCCGACGTCTACAGCCCCCTGCTCGACCTGCTCCACGACTGGCGTCCGCGCGACCTCGCACGCCTGAAGACCGACGCATTCCACGAACGCGTCCGGTCGAACCTTACGTTCAAGAAGCCGCTCGCGGACATACGCTCCATGAACCTGAGCGCAACGAGCGAGGCTCGAACGGCGCTCGCGGCGTTCCGCTCCGAACGCGGGAACCTGGAGCAGATCGAGACCGGCACGGTCATCGACCTGCTGCTGACCTACCGCGCGCTGAGCGACTGGGATGGCATGATCGCACTGATCGACGACATGCCGGCCGTGCTTCAGAGGCAGATCCTCGTCCGCGAGCAGCAGGGCTTCGCCTACAACCGTCGCGCTGGCCGAACCGGTAGCGACGCCGATTGCGAGAGGGCGCTGGAGATCCTGAGCGAGGTGGAATCCGAGCAGGGCCCGAGCGCCGAGACCTGCGGCCTGATCGGGCGGATCCACAAGGACAGATGGCAGCAGGCACGCGAGGATGGACACGCCGACGCGGCCGACGACCATCTCATGGAAGCCATCGCGTCATATCGGCGCGGCTATCTGACAGATCCGAGAGACGCCTACCCGGGTATCAACCTGGTGACCCTCCTCGACATCCACGGGACCAAGGAGTCACTCCGCGAACGGCAGCGCATGACACCTATCGTCCGCTTCGCAGTGGAACGGCGCCTCGACGGACCCGATTGCGACTACTGGGACCACGCCACGATGCTGGAGCTCTTCGTGCTCGAGCACGCCCAGGAAGATGCCGAGAAGAGGCTGGGCAACGTGCTCTCCGACATTCGCGAGACCTGGGAGCCGGCGACCACCGTCAACAACCTCCGCCTGGTGGAGACGGCGCGCAGCGACCGCGGCGAGGACACCGGCTGGATCCGTGCGATCATCGAGACCCTGTCACGACGAGCGACGACGGAGGCGCACCGCCGCTCCTTGCCTAGAACGACCGCACTGCCGGCCGGGATCTCGAGCCGAACCAACCACAAGGGGAACCCATGAACATCGAATCCGGCCTCGAACGCGCGAACGCCAGGGAACTGCGCGAAGTGCTCGCAGCCCTGCTCAGCAGCTACGTGACCCCCGCGTTCGGCGTTCTGCCCAAGAGCGAGATCGACCTGCTGTTCTTCCGCGCCCTCCGGAGCCTCGATCTCGTCGACACCGAGAACATCTCGATCTACACGCTGATGCGGGATCTGCGGGTCAGTCGCTCCAAGGCGCGGAACATCCTCTACGACATCCAGCTGCGGGACGCCGACGAGTCCGGCAACGATCTGGACGAGCAGCTCCGCCGCGTGCTCGTGGAGTCGATCTACGCCAAGGACTCCGGCTACTTCTGCATCGAGATCGAGAGCCCGCTCCTCCGTGATCACCTGCACGACAAGGTCAGGAGGGCGCGACACATCGCGGATTCCAGCTTCAACCCGTCCATCGTGAGGATGAACCACGCAGCGTTGGCGGCCATGTTCGAAGACCTCCTGACACCCGAACAGGGGGCAAGGGCCAGGAAGGCACTCATCGACGCCGGAGCCAAGGACGACTCCTTGAAGGCGGTGCTCGTCCAGGCGCTGGGCGGACTGGCAAGCAAGGTCGTCGGGAAGGCGGGCGACACCGTCGCCGACAAGGTCTCCGAACACGTGGGCGCGCTGTTCGACGGCACGGTAGGGACCATCAAGAAGCTCTGGAAGGGCTTCTTCTCGGAGGACTAGGACGAACGGACCCTGACCGGCGTCGCCACCTCCACGGCGGCGCTCGTGGCTCGCGAGTCCACGCACGCCAGATCTCGGGGCGCGTAGTGTCCGAAAACTCGATCGCACTCGCGCAACGGTAGTTAGGCCCAGCTCGAAGCCGAATGATCCGGCGCGATGGCCGACTTCTTCCCCTTGAAGCTCCTGCTCTTGACGTTCGCCGGCTAGGTCAACCGACAGCAAGCCGACGCGATCGCCTACCTCGCCGAGGAGAACCGCGTCCTCAAGGAGCAACTGGGCGGGAAGCGGCTACGACTGACCGACGACCAGCGGCGCCGACTCGCCGCGAAAGGCAAGGCGCTCGGACGCCGCCTGCTCGGCCTGGCTACAGCAGGATGACACCCAGCACAGCATGTGGCCGGGCGTGCTGGAACTGACGCAGGACTTCTACGACACGCTGCGCACCCATGCCGTGCCGCTGGACTACCGGGCGCTCGAGGCCCTCAAACACTCGGCCCTGGCGCTCGATGTCTACACCTGGCTGGCCCATCGGCTGTGCCGGGTCACCAACCCCAACGGCACCATGGTGAGCTGGTCCAACCTGCACGACCAGTTCGGCCAGGAGTATCGCAACCCGAAGGACTTCAAGAAGAAGTTCGCCGCCGCACTGTCCCGCGTGCATGCCGTCTACCCGGACGCCCGCATTGAGCGGACCGCCGGCGGACTGATCCTGCGAGAATCCAGGCCACCGCCAAGACGAGGGTCGCATTGCCGTCGCAAGGCCCGGAGAGGAATCGCCCTGTAGACAATTAGGGGGTTAGCCAAGCTATCCACGCTGAATCGGACCCCCATATACGCTGAGTCGGCCCCCCTTCATACGCTGAATCAGACTGTGACCAAGTACGGAGACCACACTCCGCTCAACCGCCTGCAGAGCATCTTCAAGCGCCACGGCTTCCACCTCCCTCGACAGTCCATGTGGGACATGTTGGTGCGACTGGACGATCTTGTCGCGCAGCCAGTGCTTCAGCAGATGCGTTCGGAGCTTCTGAGAGAGGACGTGCTTCACGCCGACGAGACTCTCAGCTTTTGGAGCCTCCGGGAGACCCGGGGTGATTCACTGCGACTCTGGAGACAGGTGATCGCGATCGGAGATCTCACGTTACACTGATACAGATGGTCGCCTTTACCGTGCCGGTTGCGCTCTTGCCGGTAACCGTGTAGTTCTTTGCGGCCGTCTTCTGGTCCGGCCTGCCGCGGATCTCGCCGGTGCTCGGGTTCAGAACCAGCCCCGTTGGCAAGTCGGGATCGATCGCGAACTCCTGCGGTGCCCCTCCTTCAAACTTCGGCTTCAACTCTTGGTCGTCCTTTCCTGCAGTGAACGCGTGCGGGGTCGGGTAATCCAAGCTCTTGGGCGGATCGCGCTTGGCACTGAGGTAGCCGGCGCTGCTTAGGCCCATCAAGCCGACCATCTGCCACGGAACGTCCCAGATCCTGTCGTCCGCGATGCTGAGCACAACGAAGAGGATCACTGTCAGTAGCGTCCAAAACAGCATCTGTGTCCGCGCAATAGAGAGATGCTCGGTTTCGCCCTTGTGGATGGTCACGAGGTCGCTGAGACGTGGTTTCCGGTCGTGGGCGACCTTAGCCGGCGGAGACAGAAGGCTGCTCGCACCGCCAGTGGCCAAGGAGATCCCCATCAAGAAGAGCAGCGTTGGTGGAATACCCGGGACCTCTGGCATGAAGAGCGCATATCCGAACACCAGTCCGCCAATGGCGATGGTGAAGAGTGCGACCTGTGTCCGCGAGAGTGACATCCTCCCTCCGGCATCCGCCAAGAACCAAAGCAGTCTGCCGGGCCTTCCAGAGGTCGCCTTGGCTCCGAGAAGACAGATCACAGCGAGTGCGGCGATTAAAAAAACTGCGGTCCAAAGGATTGCAGGGGTCGGACGCCCAATCGTCACTAGTTCGGTGGCCGGCAGGCGACGTTTGCTTCCCTCGATTTCGTTGCCTTGCGCATCCCTCTTGTAGATGTCGACGGCAGCGCGCACGCGCACACGGGTCCACGTGGATGGGAATCCGGCCCCGGCGAAGCTGCACAACAGCATCGTGCCCTTGTGCTGGCGTTTCGCCCCCACGATCTCGAAGGTCTGATCCGCAGTAGCGGACAGGACCGCGCCGAACCAAGCTGAATCGGTGTCGCCGATCAGCACGGGCCTCATGATAATGTCGTCCGAGGGCGCCTGTTGGACGTAAATCCGTATCGGGCGCGTGTCGTTCTGGCCTGGCGGCAAGTAAGCTTGTGGCGGCCCTTGCGCTCGGATGCCGACGGACGTGGTGGCGAATGCACTAGCCACGAGTAGCGCGGCGACTAGGTTCTTCCGAAGCGGTGAAACGTCACGAACGGGACGATTGTTACAACTCATGGACCGGACCCTTTGGATGATGTCCTCTCGGACTATCTTTCCGACTCTCGAAACGCCCTTCAGCAGGCGGCACAGTTGGCACGCCGAGCACCACCATTCCGTACGTCTCTCCTGGTCTTGAGTAGCACACGGTCGACCCTGGTGTTTCGTTCGTGTCATCCAGAAGCTGCCGCCCGTTCGCGGCCACCGAGCCAGATAGGCATCGAGGCGCGGCTGAGTCTCAAGATCGTCGGCTCGCCCGACCGGACCTGGCTGCGGTTGAACGTCGGCGAGGTACGGCGAGGCTGTCCGGAAGCGAGGCCGAAGGATTGAGCCGGACGCCAGCCTCTAGGCTTCGATCCCAGTCCACGTGGGCCTGCCTGCGCGGGAGAACATAAGACGGACTAGCGTGCAACGCTGGGGAGGTCTCAGAAGGTCGTAAGTAGACCAAGCGAGAACGTGGAGGTCTCACGGAACTCCGGCGGGAGCGCACCATCTGAGTACATCGCTTGAATGGCGACATTACGGCCTTCGTTCGTGTAGAAGATCATTCCTGCATCGATGCGATCGACGAACTCCCCGGTCTCGAGTCCCTGGAATCCTCGCCACTGCAAACGGGCATCGAGACGATTCGACAGCGGGAAACGGTAGTTGAACTCGAGGTCCAGACGGTGTTCGTCTCCGGTGATCATTCGCTCGTTCGTTGTCTCGATTTCATCGATATACGAGTAGCCAGCGAACACTACGGGGGGAAAGAAGGTGCGATTCACATCCATCCACTCGTGCCAAAGCAGCACGATATCGTCGAGGATCGGGACGGCGGCCGCGAGCTGCACCTTGGCGGTATAGTTCAGGTTGTCGAAATCGGAACTGGCCTCGATCTCGATTGGGCTCACCCGCACACCGATCGGATAGGTGGTGATGCGGTCATCAGGCCTGAGGAGTGGGGTCGTCCGCCAGTGATACCGGTAGTCGGCTTGCAAACCCGCCGTCAACGCGCTCTGGAGGTCGACGGAGTCGGTCTCCGTGCTGAGCTCGCCCTGAGAATCCAGCGAGAGAGACCAGAAGTGCTCGGTGCCAAGACTGCCGAGTGACAGGTCGAAATCGTAGCGAATCCCTATCTCATCACCGTCATCGGGGCCGAATGCCTCCAGTTCAAAGCTGATGCGATCGGTCATGAGTTGCAGTAGCGAGGACGCTTCGTCATCTCCGGGGTGGAGTTTCTTGACGTCGACCTCGTGGCGTTCCCCATCCGGCGCCCTGACGACCAAGCGGTATTGGGCGTCCGGACGAAAGTCGCCCCACAGAGCTGTCCTGGCATAAGTGGCAATTGCAGGTCTTTGCGAGTCGTTGCGCGATTCCTCGACTTCCTCACTATTTCTGATTGGTGTGTCCCAGTCACCCGAGGCGCCGAGGTAGGTCGCCCGCCGAATGGGCACGGTCTTTCCGGCAGCATTCAGCAGCCTGAAAGTCCGAGCATCCGAGATCTGGACAACGTTGAGCGGTGGCAGGCCCTCAACGCGGATGTAGTAGCGGCCCGCGTAGCTCAGCGCCCTGCGATCCTCGTCGATCGTGCGCGCAATACTTGCGTTGATCTCCGACTGAGATCGGCTTTCCGGTGGCTCCGTTGTCTGCGAAACCGCTGGAGAACATGCCAGGAACAACATGATTATCGTTCGTCTCATGGGATCCGCCTCCGGCTAGCTCAGCGGCACGAGATTCTCGCGCATGTGATCCAGCACAGCCGACCACTTCCTCGCCTTGTTCTGCTTTAGCCACTTGCGACCAAAGCCGAGGATGTACTCGCGTCTCGCCGCCGCCGCCGATTGGATCTCGACGGCTACTGACTCCCACCAGAAGTCCCGCCAGCCCGAAGGGGAGTTATCGTCCGGCCACGTATCTTCGATCTTGGCATCGAAGAACTTGGTCAGATTCATCGGCGCCGCAGCCGTACGTACTATGCGGTAGAACGCCGAATGTACGGCCCGCGCGGCTTCGTTCTTGTTCATCTCTTCTCCTTAGGACGCTTTTCAGCGCCTCGTCCCAAGCGGACCCAAAGCGCAACGCTCTCGAGCGTGATGTCCACCACGTCATGGGGCCACGTTCCGCGCTGCTTCACTCGGGGAGCAAGCCCACGTTTCGACTCACCGTTCTGACCGACGAAGAAGCTGTCCCGAAATCAACGCGCCTCATGTTGCAAGTGGATGGTCGCCGCCTTCGAGAACTGAGTCCGGAATCGCACTCGTACGTAGCGCTGGCTAGTGTCCACGGAGTGCGTAGTCGAGCCGTCGTCAGCTTGGCGTTCGTCGAGTCTCGTGGAACGTGACCCGGTCCGTCCGAAGCTCCGGAGCTAAAGCAAGGAGTGCTCGAGGCGTGGGAAGTCCGGGACCGCCTGGTCGACTTTGTCGAATGCGGTGCGTGTTGGGGGGAAGGTACGGTAGCGGGGCCACCAGCACCGGCCGGGGGGACTAGTACGGCGTGGCTCAGGCCCGGAACCGTGTCGGCAGCGTCCAGCTTGACGTCGAGACAGGAATCGCCCTTCTCCGCCGTCAGGCGTATCAAGTGCTTAGGGGTGAAGTACACGACTCCATCTCTCGCAGCGCCTGCATCGGCCTCCTTGGTGCCCACGGCCGTCCTACAGCTCGCGGAGGGCACCACCGCGGCCACGGACACCAACGCCAGGATCCACCGCGACATCGAGCTTTGCGTCATGGTTTCTCCCGTCCAACTGACTTCACTGGTGCGTCGCTCGAGTCTGGTTCACACAACTCAACGAGCGATGTCGCCGCGCTCGGACAAGTTTCTTCGATAGAGACGCGATCTCTGGAGGCGCGATGCCGCGCTCAGCTATCCATCTCGAGTCGCAACCGCGCCCGCGTGGTCTGCCACAGACGCTGTACGTGGCGGGTCGACTTCCCGAGAATCCGTGCACAATCACTGACCGGAAGGCCCGCGAAGAAACGCAAATCGATGAGCTCCGCGGCCTCCAGGTTGCGGTCGCGCAGGCGTTCGAGCGCGGCGCCCAGTGCAGTGAGATTTCCGGATCGATGCTCGTACCACTCGAGGAGCACATCCATCTCGAGTCGTTCGCCGTCAGGAGCCCGTCTTACGGCCTGCTTCGTCCTTGCGTGGTCCACCAGCACGCACCGCATCGCGGCGGCCGCGACGCGAAGGAAGTGAGCTTGGTCTTGCCAATCACCGCTCCGCATCAGGCGCAGGCAAGCTTCGCTGACCAACGCCGTCACTTGCAGAGTGTGATGGACAGGTTGACGCGCCATGAAATGGCCAGCCATCATGCGTAGTTCACCGTGGGCCCGCGCGATGAGCTCATTGCGGGCACAATCGTCGCCCCCGCGAATCCGATCGATCAGCTCTTGGACCTCTGGTGACTTCGAATCCATGCACCGATCTAGAAGAGGAGTCGACGGCGCACCCGCAAGGTGAGGAATCCTATCGGAGAGTTCCGAAATCACACATGGACAGACGAAGGAATCTGTCTCGGGCGACCGAGATCTGGCTCTTTTTGTTCGGTTACCGCGCAAGATCAATCCCGTGCAGGGAAAATTGGTTTTCCTGTCTGGTGAGCTCACGAAACGCCGTTCCGGTACTACAGCGCCCGACACGTGAGTGAGCATGAGTGAGGCCAGGGTCCGGCAGATCGTCAAAGAACTCTTGGAGCTAGCCCCGGAGGAGCGAGACCATCGGTTGGCCGAGCTGACCAGAGGAAACGACGCCCTGCGTCGAGCGGTTGTGGTGCGCCTTCAGGAGCTACTCGCAGACGACGAGTTTTTGCGCCCGCTGTGCGATGGCCCTACCGGCTTCGGCGCAGGCACTCGTGTCGGGCCGTACCAGCTCGTTCGCGAGATCGGCCGGGGAGGGACCGGAGTGGTTTGGCTGGCGCACGAGCCGACTCTCAATCGCGAGGTTGCGATCAAAGTTCTTTGGGTGACTCCCCTGACCAGCGAGCAGACCATCGAGCGGTTTCGACGGGAGTCTCGCAACGTTGCGAAACTGAGACACCGAGGCATCGCGTCGGTGTTCTTCGTCGGCAGCCAGGATGCGCTGCACTACTTCGCCATGGAGTACGTTCCGGGCCAAGATCTCGGCGCTGCACTCGCGAGACAACGGGAAGGCCAACGCTCGCCAGGGCTTCCGGGCCCGGGGGAACCCGCTCGGCACGCGGCAATCGCCCGAATCGGAGCAGAAGTCGCGGAGGCCCTCGAGCACGCCCACGCGCACGGGATCGTCCATCGCGACGTCAAGCCCGAGAACTTGCTGGTTCGACCCGACGGCAGCATCGCGCTTGTGGACTTCGGACTGGCGCGGGCGGAGGCGCTCGGCAGCGTCACAAGAACGGGTGAGGTCGCGGGCACTCTCCACTACATGAGCCCTGAGCAGCTGCGCGTCGACGCCGATCCCGTGGACCATCGAACAGACGTGTTCTCCCTTGGCGTCGTCCTTTACGAAATAGTCACACTGACTCAGCCCTTCCGTGGCTGTACGTCGCAGCAAGTGATCGCTCAGATCCAAGGCGGGGAGCCGCGTGATCCCAGGCGGATCGACGCGGGCGTTCCTCGTGACTTGGCGACCATTTGTCTCACGGCACTCGAGAAGCAGCCGCATCGCCGCTACCAAACTGCTGCGGCGATGGCGAGCGACCTGCGTCGCTTCCTGGATCATGAGCCCATCGCGGCCACAAGCGCTGGCGTCGTTCAGCGTGGCGCCAGATGGGCTCGAGTCCACAAGTTGACCTGCACAGCCACGGCGGTGGCGGTTGTGGTCGGCGTGGGCGCTGCATGGCTAGGGTGGTGGGCCGCCGACACATCTTCGTCTCCGCGCGTTGACCTCGTCGTGCGCAGCGAAGACGCCGCCCCGGCAGCGGGCGTGGCTTCCTTCGTGCCCATCGACCCCACTACCGGTCAGCCGCACCAGGCCGCATCCGTAGACTTGGGCGAACTACCACTCAAGGCCGCTCGGGTACCCGTTGGGTATGGCCGGATCGTCGTGGACGTCGCAGGGCACGGACGCAGGGAGTTCACACGGCTGATGCTCCACCCGACGGACTCGATCAGCATCGACTACCGACTGTCTCCTGAGCAGACAAGCACCGAAGACATGGTGAGGATCGAGGGCCGCGAGTTCGTCGTCCCGGAAGATTCCGGCAGCCCCTCTCGGCTCGAGGGCCGCACCGTGCGCGTGCCATCGTTTTGGATCGACTCCAAAGAAGTCTGCAACGCTGACTACCGCAGGTTCATCACAGCAACAGGTTATCGAGCACCGGAATACTGGCACCTAATCGTACCCGGTAGCCCGGACGACCATCTACCGGTGACGATGGTCAGCTGGGGTGATGCCCGGGCATACGCGGAATGGCGTGGGAAGCGTCTTCCCACCTATGCCGAGTGGTACCTTGTTGTCGATCACGAAGAAGCGCGGGAATCCGACCATCAAGACGCGCTTTGATGGTCGGATGCTCATGTCCGGAAGCCAAGCTGGCGAAGCAGCTCTGCGGCGCTGACGGTGCGCGAAGCGCGTTGGTGCAGCTTGCGATT
>JBCCGH010000127.1:0-29080 GCA_039029375.1 Planctomycetota bacterium | reverse complement strand
GATTCAGGAATCTGGGGCCTTATCCACGGCCCTCAGCGCCGCTCGCAGCGTTGGGTCGTCCTCGCCGTATCCACCAATATGCCTGCGGCGACCCGCCTTGCGACCGGCACCGATGTCTCGCGGATAAGGCCCCATCTGCCTGAATCACACCACTAGACGGCCGTTCTCCAGCACGGCCGCAGGCGCCAGGCACCCAGAGAACCCCAGGCCGCAGTCCGACCGGGGGGCGACCAGCGAAAGCGGTGGTTTTTGTCGCGGCACCGTACGGCCGCTCCGTACGGCCGCTCTAGCGGCCCCACTGGGCGCGTTCGTACGTCTCCACGTAGCGCGCCAGGCAGGTCTCGACCTCGAAGTCGCGCTCACAGCGCGCGCGGTTCGCAGCCCCAAGCTCCGCGCGTAGGGTCGGGTCCCCGGCTACCGCGTCCAGGGCTGCGGTCAGCGCCGCCTCGTCGTCGCGCGTCACGACGTAGGGCCGATTGGGCTCGGCCACCATCTCGAGCACGTCGCCCACCGCATTGGCCACGACCGGCAGCCCGGTCGCCATGGCTTCGAGCAGTACGATCGGCATCTGCTCGGTGCGCGACGGCAGGGCAAACACGTCCATCTCCCGATACGCCGGCGCCGGATCGTGCACCGAGCCACGAAACTCGACGCGGTCCGCCACGCTCAACTCGCGGGCGAGCTGCTCGCACGGCTCCCGTTCACCGCCGTCGCCAACGATGAGCAGGCGCGCATCGCGCTGCTGCATGCCCGCGAACGCGCGGATGAGCGCGGCGTGGTTCTTCTCTTTGCGCAGGTGCGAGACGTTGCCGATCACCAGGGGACCCGGCGCCCGCTCGCCGGCGGCGAACTGCTGCAGGTCGGCACCGTTGGGCAAGTAGCACACGCGCTTGGCGGGCTGGCGCCAGACGTCGTGAGCGATGCGCTCGAGGGTGCGCGACGGCACGATCAGCGTACGGACCCGGCGCAGGACCAGGCGGCGAAACAGATTGCGCCGCGGCAGCAAATCCACCGCTTCCTCCGGCCCAAACCCCTCTTCGTGATGGACGACCGCGCGCTCACGCCGCCACCAGGCACCCAACAACGACTCGATCGCGCCCCAGTTGTAGGTCAGAAGCAGATCGGCGCGCTGCTGCTTGATCAGATCCGCAGCCCAGCGCGCCACGCCACGCAGGCCGCGATCCTTGGGCGGCGACAGGAGCTCGATGCGGACGTCGGGCGCCAGTAGCTCGGTCGTGCCGGTGTTGCCGTCCATCGCCACGACCGTATGCCGGTAGTGGCGCGGCATGCGCGACCAGATCTGCGCGGTGCGAACCTGCTGCCCACCGGGATCGAACGTCGCGAAGATGTGCAGCCAGTGGATCTCGGAGGTGCTCATGGGGGCCAGCAGCGCGCGGACCGCGCGCAGGGCGCCGGGTGTTTCCGCCGCCCGGCGCATCCCTTATCAAAGCTCCGACCCGGAGCCAAGCCGAAGACCACGATGCACCGCGCGCTGACCCTGCTCATTCCCCTCCTCCCGCCGAGCCATGGCGCCCTCGCGGCCCAACGCGGCGGCATCCCTGCACCCCAGGAGCGGCTTGAGCTCGCCCAGATCCTGGACAAGACCGCCGCGCCGCGGCCCAAGCTCCCCGCCGTGCAGTGGGTCGCGCGCTCCGATCAGCTGTCGAGGGCCCACGGCGACGGCGACGCCCGCACCGTGGCCACGCGCGGCATCGATGAAGTGACGTGGCGGCCGCGCTTCACCGTGCCGGAGCTGCGCGCGGCGCTCGAGGTGGGCGGCGCCGAGCTCACCAACGACGAGCAAGCGGTCGCCTGGCAGTGGCGGGACGACCACGCGGTCCGGATCGACCGCGGCGACGGCGTGTGGCACTGGCGCGTGGGCGAAGCCGCGGCGACTCGGGTTCTGACCGCGCCGAAGAACACGACCACCTCGGCCCTCGCGCCCGACGACCAGACCGGCGCCTTCGTCGCCGACCACGATCTGTGGATCGCCCGCGCTGACGGGCGCACGAAGCGAGTCACGTGGGACGGCGACACCGACCTCGTCTACGGCGGCGCCGCGCACCGCGCCGAGTTCGGCATCGACCGCGGCCTGTGGTGGGACGCCACGGGACGCCGCCTGGCGTTCTCGCGCGAGGATCAGCGGCCCAACCAGCCCTACCCCTACGCCGATCTGACCGCCGATGCCCCGACCGCCGTCGCCGGCCGCTACCCGATGGCGGGCCAGCCCCACGCCCGCGTGTCGATCGGCATCTGGGATGGCCGCGACGACAGCATGCGCTACTTGGCGCACGACCCCGACGTCGACCAGTATTGGACGAACGTCACCTTCGGCCCCGACGGCAGCAAGATCTATGTGACGCTCGTCACCCGTGGCCAGGACCATTGTGAGCTGGTGCGCTTTGATGCGGCGACCGGCGCGCGTGAAGCGACGCTGCTGCGCGAGCACGACGCCGAGTGGATCGAACCGGAGAGCGGGCCGCGGTTCGTGCCGCGAGCGGACGGCGCGACGGCGACGGCGCCGTTCCTGTGGTTCTCGTCGCGCGATGGCTATCGCCATCTCTACCTACACGACGCCGACGGCACCCGGCGCCGACAGGTCACCGACGGCAACTTCGACGTGCGCGAGCTGCTGGCGTTCGAGGGCACCGGCGACGCCGCGCGCGCGCTCGTGACGGCGTCCGGCCCCAACCCCCTGGAGATGCATTGCTGGTCGGTGCCGCTGAGCGCAGACGGAACCATGACGCGCCTCACCGCCGGCCGCGGGTGGCACGAGCCCGCCGTAAGCGGTGACGGCCGCTGGCTCCTCGACCGCCACAGCAGCCTGGTGCTGCCCGGTGCGCTCGACCTGATCGAGACGCGCGGCGGCCAGTCGCTGCGGCTCGCCACCGCCGAGGACCCCTTGGCCAAATTCCGGGTGGGCGAGCGGCGCCTGTTTCGCACCAAGGCCAGTGACGGCACACCGCTGCACGGGCTCCTGTTCTTGCCCCCCGAACCGGTACCCGCACAGCGCTACCCGGTGCTGCAGTATGTCTACGGCGGCCCGCACAGTCAGCTCGTGCGCGACGCCTGGCTCGGCAGCGCGCGGCTTTGGTTGCCGTTCATGGCGAGTCGCGGCTACGTGGTCTTGGTGCTCGACAACCGCGGCACCGCCAACCGCGGCGTCGAGTTCGGGCAGGCGGTGTTTCGTCGACTCGGCACGCTCGAGGTCGAGGATCAGCTGCGCGGCCTCGACCACGTGTTGCGCGAGGTGCCCTACGCCGACCCCAGCCGCGTCGGCGTCCACGGTTGGTCGTATGGCGGCTTCATGACGTTGTCGCTCATGACGCGGTCGAACGGCCGCTACACCTGCGGCGTCAGCGGGGCGCCGGTCACCGACTGGGCCCAGTACGAGACGGGCTACACCGAGCGCTACATGGATACGCCGCTGGAGAACCCCGAAGGTTTCGCGCGCGCCAGCGTGGTGGCACGCGCCAAGGACTTGGCCGGCCGCCTGCTGCTCGTGCACGGGACCGATGACAAGACCGTGATGCTGTCGCACTCGATCCGCTTCCTCGATGCCTGCGTCGATGCCGACAAGCTGGTGCAGTTCATGGCCTACCCCATGCAGCAGCACGGGCTGCGCGGCCAGGACCGCGCGCACTTCTACCGACTGATGACCCGGTTCTTCGACGAGCAGCTGCGCTACCAGCGCTCGAACTGAGCGATCTTGGTGCGAAACGGTTCGGGCACCGCCATCGGCTTGAACTCCGTGTCAATGGCGCAGTGCGTCGTGTAGCCCTCGGCGACCGTCACGTTGCTGCGCTTGTTGCGGATCCGAAACCCGAAGGCAAAGCTGGCGCGCCGGATCTCACGGACGCACACGTCGATGGCCAGCACGTCGTGGAGCCGCGCCGGCGTCCGAAAGTCCAGGTGCGCCGCGACGACGACGTTCTCGAAGTCGCGAATCGGCCGGTTGCCCTCGGTGAGGCCGAGGTTGAGCAGATAGTCGACCCGGCCCACCTCCAGGTAGGTGAAGTAGGTGCCGTGGAAGACGATGCCCATGGCGTCGGTCTCCGGCAGACGGACCCGGACCTCGGTGCTGAAGTGGAATGGCCGATCGGCAGGCGCGTCGCTCGCGGTCATCGGCGGCATGCTACGGGGCTCGCTCAAGACCGCTGCGCCCGAGCCCCCACAATCTCCGCCCGCCGCCAAAACAGGCCCCGCCGCCGCCGGTTCGGTATGGTCTTCGCGAGGCAGCACCGGTTGGGCGAAGCCCTCGCCCGACTGCCCTGGTCCCTCTGTCGAAACGGCGCGATGCACGCGGTCGAAACCCCCATTCTGCGATTCATCGCCCTGTGTCTCGTTGCCGCGACACTGCCCGGGCACGGCGGCCAGTACCGGGGCCCCGCCCCGGCCCTCGCCGGACCGGTCATCTCCCCAAATCCGTTCGGCCCACCGGGCGGCCCCGGGCCGCTCGCGCCCACCGCACGGCCGGAGACCACGAGCGGCCGGGGCGTCGACCTGTCGCGCTGGCAGTTGTGGTGGGAATACAACAAGGAGCAGTACTTGCGCCGCTTGCCCGGGGACGGCGATGACGCCGGGACGGCACTGTCGGAGGAGCTCAAGGCCGAGATCATCCTCCCCCCCCTGGTGGAGGCCCTCGAATCGACCCGCAACCGCGACATCACCACCGCGTGCCTCGTCGCGATCGCCAAGATCGGCGTCGATCACCGCAGCAAGCCGATCCTGCCCATGCTGGCCGAGCGCCTGCGGCGGGGCGATCAGGAGATCCGCGAGACCGCGGCGCTGGCACTCGGAATCACCGAACGAGCGGATGCGCTCGCTCCATTGCGAGCGCTCGTGCTCGACCAGCCGGAGGGGCGACGGCTCCTGGGCAAAGCCAAAGTCGACGACCGCACCCGCGCGTTCGCCGCGTTTGGTCTCGGCCTCGTCGCGCAGGGCCAAGACGACGCCGACGTCAAGGCCGTCGTGCTCGAGACGCTGCAGACCGTGCTTGAAGCCAAGCAGGAGAAGAGCCGTGACGTGCAGGTCGCCGCGCTCAATGGCCTCCGCCTGCTCCGGCCCGAGACCGTGCCGGGATCGCGCGGCAAGCGCTTGATGTGGCAGGCGCTCGAGGCGATCACACGCTTCGAGCGGCGCCAGCTGGGGAAGGCGCGGCAGGAGGTCCAGGCGCACGCGGCCACTGCAATCGCCCGCCTGCTGGGGCGCGGCACCGACGCCGATCACGAGCGCTACAAGAAGGCATTTGCTGAGCGGGTCCTCGGCCGCTCCGAAGACCACCAGTCGATGCCGCGATCCGCCGCGCTGGCACTCGGGCGCCTGGTGGAGCCCGACGACGCCGGGTGTGACGGGGTCTGCGTCGCGGCGCTGCAGCGCGCCGTGACACAGGCCAGCGACCATCAGGTGCGCTCGTTTGCGATGATCGCGCTGGCGCAGATCGGTGGCGATGCTGCTGAGGAGACCCTGACTCGGACGTTCCGCCGGGCCAAAGGGCCGACCCAGGCTTGGGCAGCGCTGGCTTGCGGCGTGCTCGCGCACCACGCGGACAAGACGCGGCGCGACAACCGCAACGAGACCGCCGCCGATCGCGTCGGCCGGTTGCTGCACCGCCATCTATCGCGGGCGGGCAATCCCGACGTGCGCTCGGCGATCGCCGTCGGCCTCGGCCTCGCCGGCTACACGCCAGCGAGCAAGGACCTGCGCAAGCTGCTGAAGCGCTACCGCAAGTATCAGGAGCTCGGCGGCTACCTCTGCATCGGACTCGCGCTGATGGACGACGTGAAGGCGACGCCACTGCTCGAGGCGATCCTCGACGACTCGCGCCACCGGCCGCTGCTCATGGCGCAAGCCGCCCGGGCGCTGGCGCGGCTGCAGCAGCGGGACGCCGCCGCGACGCTGCACCGCATGCTGCACCGCAAGGACCACAGCGCCCTCGCCCTAAGCGGTGCCGCCATCGCGCTCGGCATGGTCGGCGACGCCGGGAGCGTGGCCCCCCTGCTCAAGATCCTCCGCGACAAATCCGAGCCCAAGCTGGTCCGGGCCTTCGCCGCCGCGGCGCTCGGCGCGCTCGCCGACAACGACCGCCTGCCATGGAATGCGCACCTGGCGCAGGACATCAACTACCGAGCGGTCACCGAGACGTTGAGCAACGGCGCGACCGGCGTGCTCGACCTGCTGTAGGCGCGCGAGCGATCGCGGCCGCCGATCGGCGGCAACGCCTTCCCCAGGCTCGCTAACGCGGGCCGGGGTCCAAGAGTCCTGTTCGCGTCGCGTGCCGGGCCAACCCTGGTCCGCGGCCCATCTCGACCGCTGGGTCTCGACGGCCCAATCTCGACGTGGGGCCTCAGCGGCCATCGCGAACGCGGGGTCTCGCCGCGAGACAACGCCCGCGTCGCGCCTCACGCCGCGCGTCGAGGATCACGACAACAACACCTACGGCTTTGCACCCCTGGAGACTCGATGATGCATCGGGAACTGCTCTCGCTGTACCTACCCGTCCTGATCGCCACGGCACTCGTCGGCACCGGCGCGCGCGCCTCGGCGCAATCTCCGGCGACCGCACCGGACCTGGCGATCTCGCCGATCAACCCGGTCGTCGGCCAGCCCGTGACGCTCACGATGGACGGCGGCGCCGCGTTCGCCGGCAGCCGCGCCACGCTGTTCTACTTCCCGTCGCCCAGCAGCATCAAAGCCGTCGGCTTCGGACGGATGGACAGCAGCGGGAGGCTGTCGTTTCGTCATCGCCAGATCCCGGCGATCACCGAAGGCATGGCCTTCTCCTTCGTCGCCGCGGGGCTTCATCCGACCCTCGGATTCTGGAAGACCAACGTCGCAACCATCCTCGTCGGCGATGCGCGTCACTACGACGGCCTCCTACTCGCCTCCGACTGGCGCATCAGTCAGCTCGCCGACTCCGGTCCGGCGTGGGACAACGTGTTCGCCGCCGCGCAGAACGACACGTCCAACCCCAACATCAGCAACCAGGACGACAACGTCGACGTCGACACGCTCGCCAAGGCGCTGGTCTATCGCCGCACCGGCGACCAGCGCTATCGCCAGGAGGTGATCGACACTTGCATGGCGGCCATGGGCACCGAGCTCGGCGGCCGGACGCTGGCGCTGGGCCGCAACCTGCTCTCGTACGTCCTCGCGGCCGACTTGGTCGGCCTGCCGAGCGCCGAGGACCAACGCTTTCGGACGTGGCTGCGCTCGCTCCTCGACCTGCCGCTCAGCGGCCGCACGCTGCGCAGCACGCACGAGGATCGCCCCAACAACTGGGGCACCCACGCCGGGGCTAGCCGGATCGCCGTCGCGCTCTACCTCGGCGACCAAAGCGAGCTCGACGCGGCCGCCCTGGTGCTGCGCGGTTTCCTCGGCGACCGCGATGCCTATTCCGACTTCAAGTATGGCGACCTGAGTTGGCAGGCCGACCCGCGGGCCCCCGTCGGCATCAACCCGCCCGAGAGTCAGCTCCTCGGCCGCGACGTCGACGGCGTCATCCCCGACGACCAACGCCGCGGTGGTTCCTTTGACTGGAAGCCGCCCAAGGAGAACTACGTCTACGAGTGCCTACAGGGTGCGATCCTGCAGGCCCACCTGCTCTACCGTCGCGGCTACGACGCGTGGAACTGGGAAGACCAGGCCCTGCGCCGCGCCTACCGCTGGTTGCACACCCCGCACTTCACCAGCGGCGGTTCGTATCCCGCGCAGGGCGACGACCAATGGCAGCCGTGGCTCGTCAACTTCTTCTACGGCGCGCAGCTACCGGCGCAGACGCCGGCACGCCACGGCAAGAACGTCGGCTGGACCGACTGGCTATTCCCGTCGGGCGGGCCTTACTGAACACCAACGCGTTCACTAGCTACTGCGACTGAGTCTCAGTGTCAAACGTAGAATCTCGGCCAGGCCGAAACCGCGCCAGCGCCACCGGTCGGCACCTCGGCGGCGGGAATCCACCAGGCCCGCGGGGCGGCCCGCGGAATCCCGCCAGCAGGCCCAAGGGGCCGGGGACGGGCGGGACGCGCTGCTCGCCCAACGGCGGGGCCCCAGTGGGCCCCAGCGGCGCCGGCGCGGCCCTTCGGAAGGAGGGGCGCGATCTGCCGCGCGACTTCCGTTAAAAGAAAGACGGAGGCTCTCCACCTCGCCCCCGGAGCCCCAGGCACCGTGCCCAAGACTCCTAGGTGGAGAGCCTCGCTTGTTGTTGCCCGCGTCGGAGAACACCCCCGTCGCAGGCAACTCGGACTACCCTGAGGTGCCGAGTGGGTTGCGCCGAAGCCTCAGTTTTTTTGGGGCTGCTCGGTCGTTCGCGAGGCCGTCTCGTCCGCAACCCCGCGTAGCTGATAGCTGCGCACGAAGCGGCCCTTCTCACTGTCCCAGCCAAACCGACGCAGCGTGGGCAGGAGGTAACGCAACCAGGTCATTTCGTCCGGAAGCCGGACAGTACGTGCCATCGCTTCGGACGGTGGCTGACCTTCCGCCTCCATCCGATACACAGCTGCCAACATCACCGATCGCCCTTCGCCGTGCTCACAGTGCACCAACATCGGGCGATCACCGTGCTCTTGCATCACGCCCAAGAAGGCGTCGATGTGGCGATCTTCAGGCACATAGCTGATCGGCAAGTGCACGTAACGCACACCCGCCGCCTCGAGCGCCTGCGCCTCGGCATCGATTTCCGCGGCCGATTCCTGGCGCTCGCGCAGGTCGACGACGGTGGCGATGTCATATTCTTGCGCTGTTTCGACCAGCGCCGCCGGCGGCATCTGCGCCGACTGGTAGAGGCGACCCGGCGAGATGGTGGCGAAGCGGTAACCGAGCGTGGACCACTGTGCATAGCGACCGCCGGCGAAGAGCAGCAGCAGCACGAGCGCCGACAGACCGGCCCGCAAGGGCGTTGCGAACGCGCGGCGGCCGAGCCGCGCCACTGCACTAAGGAGCGATCTCATAGTAGATGAACTTCGGTTGTAGCCCGTCGAGACGGCGCGTCACAAAAGCTTCGCGCCAATCGGCCCAGGCCGCATCTTCGCGAGCAAACCGCACCCAGACCTTCCGCGAGAAGAACGAACCAAACCTCCCGCGCGGCTGCAGCGTGACGCCCGCGGCGGCGGCGACTGCCTCGGCGGCGGCGCGGTCGGCCTCGTGCACAAACAGATAGCCGTCCAGTTGCCGCAGTTGTGCGGCCATGACCTCGGGCTCGCCGCGCACTTCGATCACGCTGCGCTGGCGCCGGATCGACAGCATCCCGGGCTGAGTGCGCTGAAACGTCGCCACCGTACGCGTCGACAAGTCGGGCGGCAGATCCGCCGGCAGCGCGTTGATCCCGAGCGTCGGATAGACGCCCCCCATCAGCGCCGCCAGCGCGACCGCGAGCCGCGCCGCGACGCCGAGTGGCGCCGCGCCCGCTCGCGCCGCGAAGAACGCCCAAACCGAGAGCCCGAGCGCGACCAATGGCGTCACGATCGCAACGCCGAACCACAGGGCGAACAGGCAGAACGGCAACCCGAGCACGCCGAGTAGCACCGCCGCCGTGGCCATCTGCCAACGACGCGTCGACGCGCGCGTGCGCTCCAGGTAGGTCGCCGCCAGCATGCACATCGGCAACACCAGCGGCAGGTGGTAGCGCTCGAACGCTTTCAGGAACAAGAACGGCACGACGGCGATCACGCACCACAGGGCCAGCCACCGCAGCCGCCGGGCCTCGTCGCCCAGCTGGCCGCGCAGTGCCGCCCACAGCGCCGCGAGCGCGACGAGCGTCCAAGGGAACACCAACCCCACCATGCCGCCGATGACCTTCGGCGCTTTGGCGAGCTGGGCCAGGCCGAGCTCGCGATGCCGCGCTTGCTCCTCCATGGTCGCGAAGAACTGCGGCCACTGCACGGCCATGGCGATGGGCCAGGGCAACGCCAACGCCAACAGCAGGAGCACCGCCGCGCCGACATGCCACAGCGGCGCCAAGGGCGCGGCGCGGCGCAGCCCGGCGGCCAGGGCGGCGAGGCCGGCGGCCACCGCAAACCAGATCGGCACCGGCCCCTTGGTCAGAAAGCCACCGGCCAACGCCGCCGCCGCGGCGAGCAACCAGCCCAGGCGACCGCCTTGCGCCCAGCGCGCGGTCCACAGCACCGTCAGCCCGGTGAAGAAAGCCAGCGGCAGGTCCAACATCGCCCGCCGCCCTTCGATGCCGACGCCGATTGTCCCCAGGATCAACAGCGCGGCCAACGCCCCACCGCGGCCCAGAAGCAGCGTCTGCAGGCGATAACCGATGACCGCGAGGCCGGCCGCGGCCAGCACGCTCCAGATGCGCGCCGCAAAGAGATCGACGCCGAGCACCTCGTAGCTCGTCGCCATGAGCCAGTAGAGCAGCGGCGGCTTGCGCAGGCGGGGCTCGCCGTCGAGGAACGGCGTCCACCACTCACCGCGCTCCAGCATCTCCAGCGGCGTGCGCAAGGATAGCCAGTACTCGTCCTGGCCGGTGATGCTGGTCTCGGACCAGATGCTCGGCGCGCACAGCAAGAAACCGCACGCAAACAGAAGGAGAGGAAGGAAGCGCTGCACCGCCGCGTACGAAGCGTAGCGGCGAACGATGCCAAACTGCAGCCTTTCGCCCACGGCAGGCCGGCGCGCCGGCGATTCTCCCGCGCAGCGCGGGCGCCCTAGCCAGTAACGTGCTGGGTGCGGTCCCCCGAACCACCGCACCGCCTCGGAGAACCTCCATGACGCAAGGACACTTCTCCCGCCGCGCGTTCCTAAAAGGCGCGTCGGCGGCGGCCCTCGCGCCCCAGCCGCTCGTGGCCGACTCAGGCACGAGCGCCACGCCTCGCGAGGGCGCGACCTTCGCGCCCGGCCTGCACGAGATCGAGCTGCGCATCAACGGCGCCGCCGCCAAGGTCAAAGTCGAGCCGCGGACCACGCTGCTCGACGCGCTGCGCGACCGGCTCGATCTCACCGGCGCCAAGAAAATCTGCGACCGCGGTGCCTGCGGCGGCTGCACGGTGCTGGTGGACGGCGCGCCGATGAACGCTTGCCTGATGCTCGCCTTCGACGCGATCGACACCGAGGTCACCACGATCGAAGGGCTGGCCGGGCCGGGCGGCGACGGCCTGCACCCGCTGCAGACGGCGTTCGTCGAGTGCGACGCGCTCCAGTGCGGCTTCTGCACGCCGGGCATGGTGCTGGCCGGCGTCGCCTGCCTCGCCAAGCACGCGGAGCCGACCCCCGCGCAGATCGCCCACGAGATGACCGGCAACCTGTGCCGCTGCGGCACCTACGGCCGGGTCGTCGAAGCGATCGAGCGCACCGGCAAGGGAGGGGTCAAGTGAGCCGCCACCGCGAACGCGAGGTCGAGATCCGGGTCGGCACCGAGGCGCTGCACCGGACGATCAAGGTCCAGGTCCCCGAGGACGATCCCAAGCCGTGGGACCTCGACAGCAAGCTCTCAGTTGTCGGCACCGACGTGCAGCGGCTCGATGCCGTCGCCAAGGTCACGGGTCGCGCCCGCTACGCCTACGACCAAGCGCCGACCGGGTTGCTGCAAGGCACGCTGCTGCGGGCGCCCCATCCCAAGGCCAAGGTGAAGCGCGTCGACGTCTCGGCGGCGCTCGCCATGCCCGGCGTGCGCGCGGCGATCGCCACCAAGGGGCCGGGCACGGACTTCGTGCAGGTGCGCTTCGCCGGTGACGACGTCGCCGCGGTCGCGGCCGACACGCTCGACGCCGCCATCGATGCGCTCGAGGCCATCGAGGTCGACTACGAAGTCGAGCCGTTCAACACCGACTACCTCGCCGCCGAGGGCGCGCCGCGACGCGACGCCGCCGGCCAGGTCACCGATCCGTGGCCCGAGGAGGCCGAGGTCGAGGCCGCGCTCGCGGCCGCCGCGATCCAGCACGAGGCGACCTACTCGGTCGCGGTGCAAACGCACTCGAGCCTCGAGCCGCACGGCTTCGTCGCCTGGTATCGCGACGACGAGCTGGAGGTGTGGGCCTCGACCCAGGCGACGTTTGGCGTGCAGGCCGGGCTCGCGCGAGCGCTCGAGATCGAGCAGAGCAAGGTGCGCGTGCACGCCGAGTTCGTGGGCGGCGGTTTTGGCAGCAAGTTCTTTGCCGGCGCCGAGGGCGTGGCGGCCTGCCGCTTGTCGCGCGACGCCGGCGCCCCGGTGAAGCTGATGCTCAGCCGCTACGAGGAGCACACCGCCGCGGGCAACCGGCCAGCGGCACTGATCCAGATCCGCGCCGGGCTCGATGCCGAGGGCCACGTGACCGCGTGGGACTTTCGCAACTGGGGTGGCCCGGGCTACATCGGCCGCGGCGGCTCGGCGCGCGAGCCGGCGTATTATCTGCAGCGCGCCAAGCGACGCAGCGTGCAGAAGGACCTGGCGACCGACACCGACTCGAGCCGGGCGATGCGCGCGCCGGGTTGGCCACAGGGCTTCTTCGCTGCCGAGACGATGCTGGACGAGCTCGCCGCCAAGGCGGGCCTCGACCCGCTCGAGCTGCGCTTGAAGAACGACAGCCACGAGCTGCGCGCGGCCGAGTGGCGGCTGGGCGCCGAGCGCTTTGCTTGGGACGAGCGGCGCAACGCCGCGCCCGGCAGCGAGGGCGGGCGCTGGCGCCGCGGGGCCGGCCTCGCCAGCGCCGTGTGGGGCCAGATGGGCAGCCCCGGCCGCACCCCGCACAAGGTGACCTGCCGCATCCACGCCGACGGCACGGTCGAGGCGCGCAACGGCGCACAGGACATCGGCACCGGCATGAAGACCGTGATGGCGATGCTGACCGCGGAGGAGCTCGGACTGCGGCCGGAGCAGATCCGCGTCACGATGGGCGACACCCGCGACCCCGCCGGCCCAGCCAGCGGTGGCAGCACGACGACGCCGAGCCTCGCGCCCGCCGTACGCGGCGCAGCGGTGCAGGCGAAGGCCGAGCTCGCCGCCGCGGTCGCCGCGCACCTGGGCGCGGCCGCCGACGACGTGACCTTCGCGGGCGGCTCGGTCGGCACCGCCAATCGACGGCTGTCGTTCGCTGATGCGGCGAAGTTGATCGGGCCCGGCTCGATCGAGGCGACCGCGGCGCGGCTGCCCAACTACGACGGCTTTCAGGACTTCGTGTGCGGCTGCCAGTTCGCCGAAGTGGAGATCGACACACATACCGGCGTCGTCGCCGTGCGGCACATGCTCGCGGTGCAAGACTGCGGCCGCGTGATCGCGCCGAAGCTCGCCGAGAGCCAGGTGCTCGGCGCGATGATCCAGGGCATCAGCTACGCCCTGCACGAGCAGCGCGTCCTCGACCACAACGTGGGCCGCATGCTGAACGGCGACTTCCTCAACTACAAGATCACCATGGTCCGCGACATGCCGAGCCTGGACGTGGTCCTGCTGCCGGTCGCCAACGGCAAGAACAGCGTGGGCGCCGCCGGTCTCGGCGAGCCGCCCAAGGTGGCCACGGCCGCTGCGATCAGCAACGCGGTGCACAACGCGCTCGGCGTCCCGGTGCGCTCGTTGCCCATCACCCCCGACCGTGTCCTCGCCGCGCTGGGCGGCGGCAAGTGAGGCAGCAACCATGAAGCCCTTCGCCCTGTTTCGCCCGGAGGCCGACCGCGACGCGCAGGCCAAAGCCGGCGCCGAGACCGCGTTCAAAGCCGGCGGCATCGACCTCCTCGACCGCCTCAAGGAGCGCGTCCTGGCGCCGCAGACCGTGATCGACCTGATGCCGCTGCGCGCGAACATGGCCGCGATCGGCCGCGACGCTGACCGCGTTCGCCTCGGCGCGCTGGCGACGCTCGACCAGGTCGCACGCACCGACGCGTTGCGCGACCCCGCCTGCACGGCGCTGGCCGAGGCCGCCGGCGACGCCGCCACGCCGCAAATCCGCAACCGCGCCACCGTCGGCGGCAACTTGCTGCAGCTCAGCCGCTGCTGGTATCTGCGCAACGCGCGCTTCTCCTGCCTGCACAGCGGCCGTGGCGACACCTGCCTCGCGCAAGAAGGCGAGCACCGCTACCACGCGATCATGGGCACCAACGACTGCATCCGGGTGCACCCGAGCAACCTGGCGCCGCCGCTCTACGTGCTCGACGCGAAGGTTACGGTGCTCGGCGCCGACGGGGCGACGCGGGATCTGCCCATCCGCGACCTCTATCCCGAGGACCCGGCGGCCGAGAGCCCCGAACACCGGCTGGCGGCGGACGAGATCCTGGTCGCCGTGCACTTTGCGGTGCCGGCAACGGGCACCCGGTCCTGCTACCGGGAGAGTCGGGAGAAGCAAGCGCACGACTGGGCCACTACGGCCGCGGCCGTCCGCCTGCGGCTCGACGGCGGCAAGATCGCCGAAGCGGCGATCTGTCTCGGCGCGGTGGCGCCGGTGCCCATGGCGCGACCCGAGGCCGCGGCGCTGTTGATTGGCGAGGCGCCCAGCGCGACGCTGTTTGCGGCGGCGGCGGAGCGCGCCTTCGCGGAGGCCGATCCGTTGGATCAGAACGCCTACAAAGTGCCGGTCGGCACGGCCGTGCTCATCGATGCCCTGACGGAGGCCGCACGCGCGCGGTGAGGACCATGCATTCTGATCGACCCAACGTGAATCACGGTGGCAAGCGCACCCACCGCGACCTGCTGCCGCGCGACGTGTGCCCGTCTTTCATGATGAAGCAAATCCTGACCGGCTCGCTCGACAACGTCGTGTGGGACGACCGCACCTATCCCGGCGACGGCTACGCCTGGTGCTTGCGCACCTGCAAGGACGTCGGCCCGGACGACACGCTGGTGCGGCCGGAGGACTGCCGCCCCCACCGCGGCTGCTGGGACGGGCCGCGCGGCTGACGCACCATGGCCTCGCCCGACCTCTACGCGCAGATCATCGACGCCCCGTTCGGCCGCTTTGGGGTGGCCGTGGACGTCGCCGGCGCGCTGGTGCGCGCAACCTTTGGCCGCGGCCGCAGCGACGCCGCAATCCTGGGCCAACTGGCGGCGGGCGGCTCGCTCCAGCTGGACGCGGAACGCACGTCGACGCCAGTGGCGCAGCTGCGCGAATACTTCGCCGGCGCGCGTCATACGTTCGACTTGACCCTCGACCTCCGCGGCACGCCGTTTCGCTGCTCAGTCTGGCACGCCCTCCTGGAAATCCCGTTCGGCGCGACCCAAAGCTACGGCGCGCTCGCCGCACAGATCGGCCGGCCGCAGGCCGCCCGAGCCGTCGGCCAGGCAAACCACCACAACCCGATCCCCATCGTCGTGCCCTGCCACCGCGTCCTCGGGGCTAGCGGCGCGCTCACGGGCTTTGGCGGTGGTCTCGATGCCAAACGCTGGCTCCTCCGGCACGAGGGCGTCCGGCCGGCACGGCGCCAAGGGAGCCTTTGGGATGGCGCGCCACCCGCCCGCGAAGGCGCCGCGCGTTAGGTCGCCGCCCGCGCTGTGCCGATCCAACTGCAGAGCGCCCCGGCCGCCCTTGGCACGTTGGCGCCACCGTCTTAGGCTTGCGGCCGAGAAGGACGCTCCCCATGAACTTGCACAATCTCTCCAACGTCAATCCGTACTCGGGAACCGCAGCCGCGCATGCCGACGCCGACGCGCGGGCCAGTTTCCTGCAGCGGACCTACTCGCTGCTGCTCGGCGGCGTGTTCGTCTTTGCCGCGACGCTGTGGGCCGCGGGCAACGTCGAGCCCGTGCGCGACCTGGCGCTTGGCCTCGCTCGCGGTGGTTGGCTGATCTGCATGGCCGTGATCGTCGGCGGTGGTATCGCGGTGCGCTGGTTGGCGGACAGGCACCCGATCAACCTCGTCGCCTACTTCGCGTATGCGTTCGCATTCGGGTTGCTGCTGGCGCCGATCGTGCTGTTCACCGCCGCGGTAGAACCCCGAGTCTTGACCCAAGCGGCCATCGTCACCGGGCTCGTGTTCACCGGTCTCACGGGCTACGTGTTCGTGAGTCGGAAGGATTTCTCCTTCTTGGGCGGAGCCCTTGCCATCGGTGCCTTTGCACTGCTCGGACTCCTCTTCGCCGGCTGGATGTTCGGCTTTGAGCTGGGGTTGTGGTTCTCGGTCGCCGGCGTGCTGATCTACGCCGGCTTCATCCTCTACGACACGAGCCGCATCCTCCACCACTACCCGCCCACCGCGCACGTGCGCGCCGCCATCGAGCTGTTCGTCAGCTTGATCATGCTGTTCCAATACGTGCTGCACCTGTTGATGTCGCTCAACAACGATTGAGCGACATCATCATGCGCACGGCCACGGCGCTGCTCTTGACCCTCGCGTCGGCCCTGCCGGCGCAGAAGGGTCTCATCACCCACAAGACCCGCGAGGCGTTGATCAAGACCAACGTCTCGAAGCCCGAAGCCATCGAGTTCGGCAAGAAGCTCGACCGCTACGTCGAGCTGTTCGACGGCTTCTACAAACCCTTCGGGCTGCGCCGCAAGAACGACAACCGCATCATCGTGCGGCTGATGGCGACGCGTGAGGAGTTCGAGCGCTTCTGGTCCCGGCGCCACAGCGGTAGCGCCCCCGCGGCGTTCTTCTCGCCGTCGCTGAACGCGCTGGTGCTCTACCACGATCCGACGGATCCATGGCTGCGGCAGACGCTCTTCCACGAGGCCTCGCATCAGTACCTCAACCGCTACTCCTACGAGACACCGGTTTGGTTCAACGAGGGGCTGGCGGAGTACTTCGAAGGCTGGTGGATCCCGGAGGCCGGCGACGCCGAGACGCGTCCCGCGCTGTTCGACCTGATCCTGGTCCAGAACGCGATGCGCGACGACGCGTACCTCACGCCGTCGCAGCTCGCGGCCATGGATCGCAAGACGTTCCAGGGCTTCCCCGAAAACAGCGGCGAGCTGCACCACTACCTGCACTACGCCACGGCTTGGAGCTTCACCTACTACTGTCTCGAGGGCGGCAACGAAGGGGACCGGGCGGCCTGGAGCCAATTCCTCAAAGACATCAACGACCGCGGGGCGCGCGCCGAGTTCGCCCCGCCGGGCGGCTGGGACGCCTTTGAAGAGCGCTGGCGCAAGTACGTCCGCTCCCTGAAGGCCGAGCGGAAGGACATCGACGACTATCTGCTCGTCGCCTCGGCCTACCGCGACAACGGCGACATTGTGAAGGCGGTGCGGGAGTACAAGGCCTTGCTCAAGGCCCACCCCGAGGCGTCGGACCGCGTGCAATACTGGCTGGGTTACTGCTACAAGCGCGGCGGCCTGTACGAGCCCGCGCGGCGCTATCTCGAGAAGGCCAACGAGGTCGACCCCGAGGATGCGCGTCCGGCGTATCTGCTCGCGCGGATGTCGCTCGGCATCGACCGGCGCAAGGGTGCCGAGCCGTCGCCAGAGCAGGCGGCCGAGGCGCTGGCTTTTGCCGAAGAAGCCGTGCGCCGCTCGCCGCGACCGGCCTATCGCGCGTTCGTCGCGCGCTGCCAGGCGGCGGCCGGCAACACCAAGGCCGCCGTCAAGACGCTGCGCGCGGTGATCCGCAAGGCGCCGTCCGAAGACCGCGACCACTACGAGAACCTGCTGGCCGAGATCCGCGGCAAGAAGCGGAAGTAGGGCGCGGCGACGTCAGCGTTTGCCGGCCAGCGCCGCGCCGAGGCAGCCGCAGAGCCCACCCAGGAAGGGCGTGATCCCCAGCGGCCAAACGGTCAGCTGAGGCATCGCCAGCGTCTGGATCAGTTCGCTCTGCCCCTCCACCAAGAGGCCGGGCGGCAGCTCACCGTAGTGTGTGGCCCAGCCCTCGGTCACGTCCAGGCAGGCAGCGCCAACCACTGGGATGCGGGCGAGGTAGCCGTAGAGGATCAGCGTGAGCGTGAGACGCGGCCACGCCAGCAGGGCGATGACCACGCCGACGGCCAGCAAGCCGATCAAATACTCCATGCCTCCAGGCGGCCCGGGCGCCTCTTCGGACGGGAACACCAGGAGCCCGGCGGCATTGAGGCCCAAGCCCCCGCCGACGACCACGGCCACCCCGATGATGTAGGTGATGGCCGCGCGCCCCAACTTGTCCGGGCCGCCGCCCGTGCGCTGGAGTCGCCAGCCGAAGTAGGCACCAAACACGAACACCAGCCAGGAAATGCCGACGATGGCGCGGGGGTTGCCCTCGCCACCGAACAGCTGCGGGCTCCAGCCCTGGATCTCGCCGACGACGCGCACGACGGTGACCACAAGCGTGAGGATCGCGGGCACGAGAACGAGAGAGAAGAGGCCGGGGCGGTCGCTCATCCCAACAAACTACCGCGAGGCCGCGGGCCAACCCACGTTCTGGTGCGCCGGAATCAACCCACCGAGGCGGCTCGGCGCAAAAAGGCGTAGGCGAGGATGCCCAGCAGGAGCGTGGCCGCGGTCGCGAGCAGCGGCCCCGCCGCGCGGGGCGCCGAGAAGGCGCCGATCAGCACGGACGCCAGCACGAACGTGCCCGGCACCCAGGGGAAACCGAACATCGGCACGCGCGCCGCGCCCTCGCGCCAGCGCAACCGCATCAGCGCCGCGACCGCCGCCGCAGTGCCCAGGCTCAGGCAGAAACCGACGTAGGACAGCAGATCGCGGAGGTCGCCGAGCCAGAGCACGAGGATCGCCAGCCCAGCCTGCAGGGCGATCGCAGCCCGCGGCACCTTGCCGCGTGGGTCGAACGCGCGCGGCAAGAGCCCGTCCTCAGCCATGCGGGCATAGACGCGGGGGCCGGCCATCACCATGGCCGAGATCGACGACAGCAGCGCCAGCCCCACGGCGACCTCCACCAGCCGCCGGAGCCCCGGCCCGCCGAGAGCCGACGCGGCGCGCGCGCCGATGTCCCCGTGGCCCGCGAGCTCGGCGACGGGCGCGGCGTAGAGAAAGACGGCGTTGAGGGCGAGGTAGAGCGCACCGGCGATCGCGGTCCCGCCGAGCATGGCGCGGGCGACGTCCCGGGCCGGGTCGCGCAGCTCAGCGGCAACGTAAACGGCGGCGTTCCAGCCCGAGTAACTGAACGACACCCAGAGCAGGGTCTCGGCGAACGCTGCCGGCCGAAACGGCGGCTCCGGCAGGGTCTCCTGGAGCGGGGCCAGGCGCGTGGCCCCCAAAACGAGGAACGCCCCCACCAACAGGAGCTTGAGCGCCACCACACCGTTTTGCGCCAGAACCCCGCCCCGCAGGCGCAACCCGTGCAGCACGGCCGCGGCGACGATCGCCCCGGTGCCGATCCACTCCGGTGCCAGGCCGCCACCGAGCGAGGGGGCGAGGTAGCTCTGCAGCACCGCCGCCGCCACGGCGATCGGCGCGGTGAACCCCGCCAACAGAGACACCCAGCCCGCCAGGAACCCGGCCAGAGGGTGCACGGCGCGGGCTAGGTAGTGGTATTCGCCGCCAGACCCCGGCAACCGCCGCGCCAAGGCGGCATAGCTCAACGCCCCGAGCAGCGCCAAGGCGGCACCCAGCAGCCACGCCAGCAACACCAGCGGGCGACTCTGAAGATCGGCAAGCGCATAGCCCGAGGAGGTGAACACGCCCGCCCCGATCATGTTCGCCACAACCAGCACGGTCGCAGAAGCCGGTCCGAGCGTGTCGCGGGGCACGCCGGTAACGTATCGCCCCGACCCCAGCTAGGGACCCCATGGCCAAGGCCCGCTTCTCCACTTCCATCTCGGTGGTCTTCCCCGCCCTCAACGAGGAAGACAACATCCGCAAGGCCGCGGGTGATGCCGCGGCGTTTCTCGACGCGGCGTACGAAACGTGGGAAGTGCTGGTCGTCGATGACGGGTCGACCGACGACACCGCGGCGCACGTCCGCACCATGACCGAGGTGGAGCCCCGCATCAAGCTGGTGTCCCACCCGACCAACCAGGGCTACGGCCGCGCGATCGCCTCAGGCTTCGCCGCCGCGAGCAGCGAGCTGGTGTTCTTCACTGACGCCGACAACCAGTTCGACATCCGCGAGCTGCGCGACTTCATGCCGCTGATCGAAGATCACGACGCGGTCTTCGGCTTCCGCGTCTACCGCTACGACTCGGTCATGCGCTGCATCCTGTCGTGGGGCTACAACCGCCTGGTGCGCGTGCTCTTCCGCGTCAAGGTGCGCGACGTCGACTGCGCCTTCAAGCTGTTCCGCCGCGAGGTCGTCGACAAGATGACCATCGAGAGCGACGACTTCTTCATCGACACCGAGCTCGTCGCGCGCACCGCCAAGCTCGGCTGCCGCAGCGTCGAGAAGGGCGTGCGCCACTACCCGCGCACGGCCGGCACCACCACGGTGCGCCCCGGCCACATCCCGCGGACGCTGTGGACCGTGGCGCGCATGTGGTTTCGCATCCACTTCCCGGGCAAACAAAAGCCTGCGCTCGCCGAAGCGCGCGCCCCGCGGTGAGAGAACAGGTCTACGCCGAATACCGGCAGCGGGCCGAGGAGCACTGGTGGTTCCGCGCGCGGCGTCACATCTTCGGCAAGCTGCTGGACGCGCACGTGCCGCTGCCCCAGGGGGCGCGCATCCTCGACCTCGGGCCCGGGTCCGGCGTCAACCTGCCCATCCTGCGCGACCGCGGCGCGGTCACCACCGTGGACCTGAGCCGCGACTCGCTCGACGACTGCCGGGCCCAAGGCGCACGTCATCTACTCGAGGCCGATGCGAGTGCACCACCGCTCGTCGACGGCTCGTTTGATCTGGTGTGCGCGCTCGACGTGCTCGAGCACCTACCCGATGACGCCGCGGCGCTGCGCGCGTGGCGCGAGTTGCTCGCACCGGGGGCCCGCCTGTTGCTGTCGGTGCCGGCACTCAGCGTACTCTGGGGCCGCCAGGACGTGCTGTCGGGGCACTTCCGCCGCTACCGACGCGCCGCGCTCAACTCGCTGCTGCGCGACGCCGGGTTGCGCGTCGAGCGCTTGAGCTACTTCAACTCGGTACTCTTCCCACCGATCCTGGCGGTGCGCCTGCTGATGCGGCCGTTCCTCGGTCGCACGGCCAAGGGCAACGGTTCTGACCTCAGCATGACAAGCCCCGCGCTCGACGGGGCGCTGTACCGCGTGTTTGCCGCCGAAGCCGGCTGGCTGCGTCGCCGCAACCTGCCGCTCGGCGTGTCGCTCGTCGGCCTCGCGCGCCGCGACGAGGGCGGCGCCTGATGCGCCCCTGGCTGGCCGTCGCCCTGCTGTGCCAGCTCGGTCTGCCGCTGGGCTATGCGTGGACGACACCGGCGTTTGAAGGGCCGGACGAGAACGACCACGCCTACTACGCGTCGCACCTCGCGCACCGACGGTCGTTGCCGATCGTACTGCGGAGCGCCAAGGCGATCGGCGGCTCGCCGTGGGACGAAGCGAGTTTGGGCCACCACCCACCGCTCTACTACACGCTGCTCGCGATAACGATGCACGCAGCCGGCGCGCCCGACACGATCCCGTCCTGGAAGAACGCGGCGGACGGCGATCGACCAACCCACCACTGGCGGCACGGCTATGACGAGGTCGCGCCGGTCTCGGCGGAGATCACGCTGCTGCGCCTGCTGCGCGGGTGGTCGGTGCTGTGCGGCCTGGCGTCGGTGCTGCTGACACACCGCTTGGGCCGCCTGCTGGTGCCAACGCAGCCGGGGGTCGCGGACGCCGCGGCGCTGCTGCTGGCGTGTTTGCCGCAATGGTCGTTCATGCATGGCGTGCTCGACAACGGCAACCTGGCATCGACGTTGGGGCTGGCGACCCTGGTGCTGCTCGCGGGCTGCGCCGTGCAGGGCCGCGTGACGAGAGCGCGGGCCGCGGCCCTCGGCGTGACGATCGGCCTGGCGCTCATCACGAAACTCACGTGTCTGTTCCTCCTGCCTGTCGCGGGCACGGCGTGGCTGTGGCTGCTGTGGCGCGATGCCCCGCGGCGCGGCGCGACCTTTGGTGCCGGAATGCTGACGCTGGCGCTGACGGGGCTCTCGAGCGCGTGGTTCTTTGTGCGGAACGCGCTGCTCTACGGCGACGCGCTGGCGGTCGAAGCGCACCGCGCGGCGTACGCGACGAACCGCGTGCCCGAGGACCTCAAGTGGGGCTGGCTCTTCGGCGACTTCGGCCCCCAGCTCGGAACGTCACTCGTGGGCAACTTCGGCTGGATGAGCCTGGCCGCGCCGTGGCCATGGCTGGTGGTCGTTGCGGGCGCGGCGCTGGCGGCGCTGCTCGGCTGGATCTGGCGTGGCCGTCGCCTCGGCGCCCACCCCGCCGTCTTGCTGCTCACGCTGGCGACGGCAGCGCTCGTCGCGGCACAGGTGCTCCGCTTCAACTGGGACTTCTTCCAGCCGCAGGGGCGCTATCTGTTTCCGGCGGCCGGCGCGCTCGCGGTCCTGGTGGCCGCGGGTCTCGCGGCGCTGCCGGCGGTGCCGACCGGGCTGCGCGTCCTGCTCGGCGGGGCGTTGCCGGTCGGCGCGGTCGCGACGCTGGCGTTCCACTTCGCGCCGGCCTTCGCGGTCGAGCCGGGCGCCGGCGTGGCGCGCGAGTACGCGTCGATGGTCGCCGGGCTGGCGACGCCCGTACCGCCCGAGCGGCAGCAGATCGAGGCACTCGAGCCAGCGGACGGTGCCGAGCTCACCGCGCCGCCGACGTTTCGTTGGCGTGCGTCGCTAGGGCCGGCGGCGCGCTACACGGTGCACATGTTCAACGCCGAGGGCCGCGTGCTGTTTGGCACCCATGAGTGGGCTGGCACGGCGTTTGACGGCGATCACTGGCCGATGCCCGAGGCCTACTGGGCGATGATCCCTATGGGTGAAGAACTCTGGTGGAAGATCCGTCGCCTGCCGGATCGCGCCGCACACGAATCGGTCGAGGACGTGGAAGAGAGCCCGCCGCGCCGGTTGGTGCGACGGTGAGCGGTGTCCACACCCCCGCGCGCGAAACCGTCGCCCGGCGCTGGCCCCCATAGACCGATGGAGCAACGGCCTACACCCCGACCAAGACTCCCAAACCTTGAGAGGCAGCAAGGCCCCGCGGAGCGCCGGGCCACAGTAGAAACTGCTGTGCGAAAAAGGGGATTCCCTCCAAACCCAGCGACGTCGGAATCGGCGCCGGGACCGTAGCAAACCCGCCGGCGTTGAGGAGCGTCGGCACCACAGCACTCGTCTGGAGCTCTACCAAGAACCTGCAAGCCCCGTACAACGGTGCGCCTGCTGGACTAGGACTGAGGAGCAGCACGGCCGGCGCGCCGGGCGGGCCATCGTAGACGTCGATCGCGAAGGCCGGGTTTCCCAGGGTCGGACGCCCGTAGCCGGTGATAGTGGGCACCACGCCCGACGGGGCACAGCCGGTGCCATAGGCAACCGCGACCGCGAGCGCCCGCGGCGCCTGCAGCAGCCAGGTCGTCGCAGCGGCCGTCGCCCCAGTCCGCTCAACTCCAACGATCTCCTGGCGCGCCACGTCGTAGGTCATCAACGCGTTCGGCGAGGCGCCAACGACGTCAGCGGGAGTCCAAGTGGTCCCGTCCCACTCCCACATCGACGAAGTCCGCGCGGGAGAATTGCCGAGCAAGAGCACTCGCCCGCGTGATGCGTCGAACGTCATCGACGCATCGAGCAATGGGCCAGGATGACTAGGCGGATGCATCTCGGTCCAACCCGTCCCGTCCCACTCCCACGTATCGGTAAAGTAGCCGCCGTACGGGAGACCAGGTCGTCCCCCGTACAAGACCACACGCTGACGCAGAGGATCGTAAGCCGCTGCGTGGTACGCGCGAGCTGGAGGGCCAGCCGGAATCGACTGCCGCTCCCAAGAAATGCCATCCCACGTCCAAGTATCGCCAAAGAGCCCTCCGGATGCCTGCCCTCCGAAGAGCACCACGCGCGAACGCACCGCGTCAAACGCCATCGCGTGGTGCTCCCGCGCAGAGGGCCGCTCCACCGGAGACGCTTGCCGCCAATTGCTGCCATCCCACAGCCACGTCTCGTCGAGCTGCCGCTCCTCGAAAGCGCTGTGCCCGCCGAACAACACCGTTTCGCCCCGAGCTCCGTCGAAAACCAAGGCCTGACGGCCCGTCGACCGGCCAACTGGACGACTCACTTGCCTCCAATCAAACCCGTCCCATTCCCACGTGGTTCCCCGCAAGGATCCAGCATCGCTGTAAAGCACCGTACGACCGCGCTGGATGTCGTAGACCGTCGACGAGGTGTTTCCGACCGTCACGTCCGAGGGGTGCGTCCGCTCCAACCACTTCGCGCCATCCCACTCCCAAGTGTCGGCAAGCCCGTGATCCCCTCCGAACACGGTGACCCGCCGTGTCTTTGTGCAAAACGCCATTCCGTGAACCGACCGCGGGGGAGGCGCCACCCCGACTTCTCGCCTGGTCCAAGTCACCCCGTCCCACTCCCACGTGTCGGCCGACGGACCGGAACCGACCGCAAGACCACCAAACACGACCACCCTCTGCCGGTCTGGGTCATAGGCCATGCGATAGTGGGACAACACCGGTGGGCTGACTGCCGGAGTGACGTCGACCCAGGCGACGCCGTCCCAGATCCAGGTTTGCGACGAACGTCTGGCCCGCCAGAAGGACCGTCACTCCACGAGCCTCGTCGTAGACCATGTCCATATTTCCACGGAGCGGAGGTGTCACCGCCGGCGCAACGTTGACCCAAGAAGCCCCGTCGTACTCCCAGGTTTCGTCAAAGAGCTGGCCAAAGGGGCCGATCCCACCAAACAGCACGGTTCGTCCCCGTCGGCCGTCGTAGCTCATGGCGTGATCCGTCCGCGGCGAGGGCGCGATGGGCGTCACACTGCGATTCCACGTCAGGCCATCAAACTCCCACGTCTCATCCAGCTCGCGACCGAGCTCCGCCCCCCCGAAGAGCACCGTCACGCGTCGCCGCGCGTCGTACACTGCGCCGTAGTCGCATCTCTGCGTCGGCGCCCCCGCAGTTGCTCGCCGGGTCCAATGTGCGCCATCCCACTCCCAGGTATCCCTGGTGCCATTGCAGCCATCGAAAAGGACAATCCTCTCCCGCGCGGCATCGTTGACAAGCGCGAGCGAGGATTGCGGGGACACCAGGATCTGCGGAACCCAACGGGACGACTGCGCCTCGGCCCAACTTAGTGGGAATCCGAGCAGAAGAGTCAGGGTTGCCAATCGCTGACGGGGCCCGGCAAGCGTTGGAGTGGACATGGCGCTCTTGGACGGTTCGGGTGAACACAAAGACCTCGGCAGGACGAACACGTCCAGGCGCACCTAAACACCCCACTGCTCGACCCATCCGGCGCGGCAGTTCTCACCAACGTGACCGAGGACGGCATCCTGCCCTGACCGTCGCGAACCGAATCCGGCAGTTGCTTGTCGCGGCTCCGGACGACCTTACTCGTCGGGCAGGCGTACACGAGTCCCGGGCTGCAACCGGCGCGCCTGCTCTTCGGTCCAGCCATTGAGCTCGAGGAGCTCGTGCCAGCGCGACGCATCGCCGAGCTCGTCGCGCGCGACGTGGTAGAGCGTTTGGCCCTCGCCAAGCTCGGCCCAGCGCTCGACGCTTGGCGGGCCGGGGACCGAGGGTAGTGTCGCCGCCCGCGACGCTGCTGCATCGGCCTCGGCTGGAGACTCCTCGGCTGGCGCCGGCGCTGCAGCCGGCTGCACACCGACGGTTCGAAGTGCTTCACCCAGCGGCTGGTGCGGGCCGCCCAACTCGAGGACGAGCGTGTCGGCGCCTTCCGCGGCATTGTCGTCGGCCGGCGCACACGCGGCGACCGCTGCGCCAACGGCAACGATGGCGGCGCGCCAGGCGGGCGGGCGCCCGCCCTTCACAGATCTCTGGTTGGCCGGTCGCAGCTGCACGGTGCCGACATTGTCGCGCCCCGAGCGGCGACCGCAAGCGAGCGGAGCTGGCGGCTCGGCGGCCCTAGATCTCCAGGCCTTCGGAGCGCAGCATTAGCCGCGCTTCCTCACCCACCGGCTGGCGGCTGTGCTTGGTCGCCACGAACTGCAGCAGCTGCCCGCCGAGGCGCCGCTCCTGCGCGACGCCATCGGCGAAGTGACGGCCGACGCGCAGCAGGTTTTCCGGCGTCAGCTGGCCCTCCTTCTTGAGGCGCTCCAGCACCGGGTAGCCGCGGCGGATCAACCCGGCAAAGTAGCCCATGGTCGCGTCCCCGGCCTCGGGTCGCTCCATCGGCCGACCGTCCTGGGAGTCCATCATCAGGCGCGCCACGCCGAGCTGATATTGCCCCTCGTCGTCGAGGTGCTCGCCCTGGGCGAGCCGCACCAGGACCATGATGGCGTCCTCGGCCTTGCGCGCGCGACGCAAGCGCACCGCCTTCTCGACCAACTCGCTGACTCCGGCGTCGGGCGTGCCCTCCACGATGACGTTGAGGTACACGTCGCCCATCGGCTCGCCAGCGGTGACGAGCTTCGCGGTCTTCTCGACCAGTGACTTGATGTGATCGCGATCGAGCCGATCGCCCAGCTCGGCCAGGGGCTGCGCCACGAGCCGCGCCCGATCGACGTTCCGTTCGGTCTGCAGAGACTTGAACAGCAGCTTGAGCGCCGCGGGGTTCTCGCCGAGGGCCTCGCCCGCCGCGGCCTGAAAGGCCGGATTGCCATCCATCAAGAAGCGCAGACAGGTCTTCGCCATGTCCTCGGTGTGCCGCTCTCGCAGCGCCCGCAGCGCAAACAGCTGGCGCTCCTCGCTGTCGGAATCGAGCATCCCGGTCAGCGCATCCACACCGGCTGCGTTCCACTTCGTCAGGCCGTCCAGCAAATGCATCGCCGGGCGCGCCACGTGGGTCATGTCCTGCTCGACCGCAAAGCCGAGGATCGTGGCGGCCTGCGCGGGCGTGAGTGGCACGCCACGCAGCGAGCGCAGCGCCGCTTGCCGCACGACCGGCGGCTGCTTGGTCCCAGCAAAGCGCAGCAGCGTCGTTCGACTCTTCTCGCCCGATACCTTGGCCAGGACCGCGAGCGCCTCGGCCATCGTCTCCGGTGGCAGCGAGTCGACGCTCTTGGCGGTCAGCGCCTTCTCGAGCGCGGTCCGGACCACCCCCGCCTGATCCTCGTCCAGCTCCTCGAGCTTCTCCTGCAGCACGTCGGCAGCACGCGCCGACAGGTTCGGATCCGGGTCGAGCAACGCCTTGTTGAGCACCGTGAGCGCGTCCTTGTCGGCGCGCCGGCCGAGGATGCCGAGCACGCGGGCCTGCAGCTCCGGCTCGTCCACCTGTAGGAGCGGCACCAGCGTCTTGCTGACCGGCCCCTCCATCACGCCGAGCAGGTGGCAGACCCGGTCGACGGACGCACCGCCGACTTGCAGGCCCTCGACCAGAGCATCGATCGCGTCTTTGTTGCCGAGGTTCGCAAGCGCCTCCAGCACGAAAGGTGTCAGGAAATGTTCCTCGGCCTGCAGGCGCTCGGCCAGCGCACGAGCCACGGCAGGTTCCTTCGGGGCGAGCTCTCCGAGAACCTGCGTGGCAGCGATCTTCAGCTCCGGCTTCCCCTCCTCGAGGATGAGTACGAGCGACTTGAGGGTCTGATCCATTGGAAAGCGCACCAGCGACACCGCCAGCGGTTGCAGGATAGGGTTTGCCCGTATTTTTCCACAGGTGTCTAGGGGCCGGAGAGGCGTAGATACGGGAAACCGCGCGCATTATGACCGATGCGACGCGGCCACGCCAGCGCACTCCCGAGACCTCGATCGCGTCGCGGCCGTGGCACTCAGAGCAGCGGTGGCCCACCGGGCCCAGCTCTGGCATAAGGGCGGGCCGCAGTGCGCATCCTGGTCGCCAGCCCATTCCTCCCCCACCCCGCGGCCGAGCACGGCGGCGCGGTCTACCTCGGCACCGTCGTCGAGGCTCTGGCGCGTCGCGCCGAGGTCACTTTGGCGTGCCTGGCGCCGCCCGAACCGGAGCCGATACCGCCCGCCCCGCGGGGATTGACAAGGCTCGTGGCCATTCGCCACGCACACTTGCACGATCTCCGAGGCGCGCAACGCGCTCAGCATAAAGCCAAGATGCTGCGGGAGTGGGCACGCCCGGCGCGCCCAGCCATGGCCGCGAAATTCTGGTCACCGGAGCTCGCCAACCGCCTCGCAGCGTTGGTGAACGAGATCCAGCCAGACGTCGCGCTCGTGGAGTTCGCGGTCATGGCGCAGTATCTGCCGGCCCTGGCGCCCACCGCCACGGTGCTCACCGACCACGAATGCGGCGCGCCATTGCCGATCGCGATCGGGCCTGCGGGCCTGGGACGACGTCGCGATGCACGGCAATGGACCCACTATCTCGAGCGGCACTACGCCGACGCCGCGCTGGTGCAGACCCTGACGGAGGAAGACGCCGCGCTCCTGGCCAGTCGATTGGGCCGGCCGGTTGAAGTCCGCCCCGCGGTGATCCCGTTGCCCGACCGCGTCGCCGCGCCCGATCGCGCGCCGCCGCGCGCGCTGTTCCTCGGCAACTTCCGCCACGACCCCAACACCGACGCCGCCGTGCGCATCGCCACGCAGATCTGGCCCGCGGTGCACGCGCGCCTTCCCGACGCCCGCTTACACATCGTCGGCCACCATCCGCCCGCCGCGGTCCGAGCCCTCGCCACGCGGCCCGGGGTGGCCGTGCTCGGCGCCGTCCCCGACCTCACGACGGCCCTGGGGGACGTGCGGCTTCTCCTCGCACCGCTCTACGCCGGCGCCGGTGTCCGCATCAAGACGCTGACGGCTCTAGCGCACGGGCTGCCCGTCGTGTGCAACGCGCTGGGCGCGCGCGGGATCGACGCCCCGGCCCCAGCGCTCACCCGCGCCGAGACCGCTGCCGCGCTGGGTGAGGCCACGTGCGCGCTGCTCGCCGACCCTGCGCGCGCTGCGACCGCCGGCGCTGCGGCGCGCCAGTGGGCCGAGCAAACGCGATCACCCGACGCGATGGCTGCGCAGCAGCTCGACCGGTTCGCGGCGCTGTTGCGCACTCACGACACGTGAGGCCTCGCCGCGGGGTCGGATCGGCCTCGGATTCCATGCCGCTGGCGCCGCTCTGCGGCGCGGCGAGCGCGTGACTCCGAAAACGTCACACGCTCTCAGAGCCTGTAACTAAGTCGATGCTACAGGCTCTGATCCATGCTCCTGGCGCCGCTCCGCGTCGCGGAGAGCGCGTGACTTCGAAAAAGTCACACGCTCCTAGCGCGGGCGAGCGCTTCGCGCTCGCCCGACAACCCAAGCAAAGAGGCGGCCGCCCCGGGT
>JBCCGH010000126.1:0-29134 GCA_039029375.1 Planctomycetota bacterium | reverse complement strand
TATGTCGACGGCCCTCTGCGCCGCTCGCGGCGTTGCGTCTCCTCGACTTGTCCACCAACAAGCCCTGCGTCGACAGCGCCTTGCGAGCGGCACACATGGCTCGCCGACTTACGCAACCAACTTCCGACACACAACACTAGAGCCCAGACGCCACCGGCGGCTGGGCATCAAAGGCAATGGCGGCGCGGCGGCCGTCCTGTCAAGGCTGCGAAGCACGAGCGAAGCGAGCTTGGCCTTGACTGGACGGGCGGCGTGCTGCTGCAACCCCGTCACTGCAATGAAGATCGAAGCAGCAAATCCACAGACCACCGTGAAGCAGCTTTGTGAAGTCCGTGCCCCTGGACGAAGCGGGAGTGATAAGCTCGTCTCTCCAGGCCAGAGTTGGTCAGTGAAGCACGCGCATTAGCCCGCTGAGGCCCGAGAAAGCGCGTACGGTCCGCTCGACGTCACTCCTTGGCATCCAGATGGATGCTCGAACGGGAGTGAGTTTGGTTGACACAAATCGCTGCCGAACTGGCCCCTAGATTCAAAAACGGATCCCAGACGTCGCGTCGATGTTCACGACCCTCTGCGCCAATATCGCGTCCTCTTCTCCGAAGAGGACAAGTCGCCCAGAGGCGAGACGCTCCATTGGAGCCTGCACTAGGAAGTTGCCGCCACTTCCTACGCTCGCCACCTGCCAGGGTAGCGGCTCTCTATGACTCTCGGTCCAGCCGACTTGCCTCGCACCCTCGTGCTGCCTGATGCTAACTGTGCCGGTCAGCTCAACGATCGGCTCCGCCGTGATGTACACCGTATTGAGCCCACTAGCAACGACATGGCGGGCTCGCCCATGCCACCAAGAGCCACGGATCGCGACCTCAATCTCTACCCCTATGGGAAGGTTCGTCAAGGTGAACGGCGTATGCTGACGCTGTGTTGGGGACACCTCCACCCACCGCGACCCATCACGGCAGAGCCGCCACCAAATACTGCTCTCTGTAGCATCGACGCGCTCACCCACGATGCCAGATGGATCGCCAACCACCGCGGTTGCGGTCGCTAGCTCGGTGGCCGACAGAACCATCGTGTCGGTTTCGGCTGGGTTGCCCCGGCCAACACAACCGATTGAACCGTCCTGATCGCAGACCTGGAAAACGTATTCCAAGCCCATCAATCCTTCGACCAGGAACCGGCCTTCGACTGAGTGCCTCTCCACTCCCGAATGCACTCGGAAACTCCCATCCATCGCCGCATACCGGAGTTGCGCTTCCCTAATTGCATTTCCCTGCGCATCGACGGCGACGATCTCTACCCGCTCTTCTCCCGGAATCGACGCAAACCACTCATGAACGCGATACGATAGCTGCCCACCAGCGATGCTAAGTTTGGCAGTATGGCGCACAGCGTCACCGACTACTGAGACGAAATAGTCTCCGTCGGGGGCGTAGAACTGACAGGTGGAGCCATTCTCGATACGCCCCATATAGAAAGCGTTTCGGCTGCACACAGGCACCAGAATGACTTTGGACGCCGAGAGAAGTCCTTGTGGGAAGGACTCCGGCAAAAAGAGTTTGCCCGCAAACTCAACGCGTCTTAGAGGGGTGTTGATGACGATGCCCCTGCAAAGCGCTTCGTTCAGATGCTCGACGCTCTCGAATTCCGCGTGGCCCATGACCCTCCGGAAGAACCAGTCCTCAGGCGTGTCGCCCTGCCGATCGCGCTCCATCGCGATCAACACAGTCTTGGCGGTGACCCCTCTCAGCAGTGGACTCTGGTGAAAAAGCCGTACCTCATTGTGTATACCTTGAAAGGACCGGCCATCCCCGCTTGATGCAACGCTGCACGTCTGGTTGCCAGAGTAGCAAGTTGCGACGAGCCAGTACCGGTCATCTTCACGAACACCTGGCAAAGTTAGTGTCCCGAGCAAGGGGTCGGCTTCGTCGTGAGTTGAACTCACCATGATGTCGAGAGCCTCGCGGACCACAAGCATACCTGAGAACACCAGCGCGTTTGTATCGTATATGCGAACGGCCACCGAGTCATGCTCATGTCGTTCGCCAAGCTCGCAGCGAAATCGGCCGTCTTTCGCAATCTCAACAGTTAGATCTGAATAGTCGCCTCGTCGGTGGCGAAGCGGGTGAACCACGGAGAACCATCCTCCACTGAGCGGTCCCGAGCTATCCCGAACGACGCCTGATATCACGCGTGGTTCGCCCAACGGACTATTCCTACAGGCGTTTCGCGGCACAACTACGCGCCGTCGTGGGGACTCCACTTCATGATCGCCCACCGAGCTACGTTGTGCGCGAGAAAGACCGGGAGAGACCTCGCTCAGCTGAACCTCGGCCAGAGGTACTAGGGCTGCGCTAGCAGCAATGACAATAACCAGGAGTGCGCCAGCCCATATTAATGGGCTGGCGATGGCACTCCCGCGAAATGGGCGGGAGGGCGACATGTCAGTCCGGCTTCATGGTGCAGCTGCAGCTGCTACCAGACTGCCATGTACATTCAAAGAGACTGCCGAACGCGTCCTCGCAGGATTCACTCTCGACAAGGCATGCCGCTTCCTTGCCAGTGGGCGGAAGCTGCTGTGTTTCACACGGGTCGACCCCAAGGCTGGAGAAGAACAGTGTATTCGGCGCTGGCGCGCTCGAGAGCGTCGTCGAGGGGGCCGCGGCAACGAGTGCAAGTGCACAGACCGGTAGAAGCTTGAAGAGCTTCATTTTTGATCTCCTTCCGATGTAGTGTGGGCGGGTTTGGGGCAACCGGCCTCCAAAATCCTCCCGCGCCACAGTGGCAAGAGCCTACCAGGCCTCGCCGACCGTCCACTCGCAATTCTTGGAGAGCCTGAAGGAGCCTCACCCCACGCAGAGGCAATCGGCCACAGCGGCACAGAAGTTGTGGCGTTTAGGAAAAGGGCCTAGGCTCCGCGTCTAGAGGCCTCCTAGGTCAACCCTGCTGGCGCGCCGGCATCCCGGCCCGCAAACGCACTTTTAGGAGAGATTCCTCGCGCCGGTCAGGCTTGCTTCAGGCAAAGACCACCTGAGTCGGCAGTCCAAGGACCTGATATTTGAGGTCTCGAACGAACTGCGCGAAGCTCACCAGCGGCCGGGCGCCTCGAGTGGGGCCCACGCGCCTCTCAGAGGCGCGAAGTCGCGCCGAAGCCTCGCTAGCTCTCGTCGGTACTGGCCGTCGGAACATCCCAGGCCAAGAGCTATCTCCCTGCCGCCCGAGCAAAGCGCTAGCACTTGCCACAGCCGCTCCAAGGAGACAGACAGTCGAGTCGCGAGCGCTGGGGCGACCTGCTCCGCGAGCAGCCTGTCGCAGACTTCGTGACACGGCTGTCGTGCGCAGTCGGGAAGCGCCTCCACCTCCCCATCAGCTGATTGCCGGCACTCCGCGATGCGCTTCTTGGTTGCTTGGCGCCGGAACAGATACCTCGCCTTGGCGTCGCATCCTGCCCACCGAACTTGCCCTGAAAGAGGTCCGTCAGGACCTGCTGGGCGATATCCTTGGCACCCTCTACCGACGCACCGTGGCAGCACACCGAACGCCGCGCAATACGCGTCAGCTCGGTCCACTGGTGGGCCGGACGCTAGTGACCGAACCGCGATCCTCCTCCTCAGAACTCGCCGCCGCCGCGATCACCGCAATCGGCGCTTACATGGTGCGCGGGGCGGCTCACGTGGCGATCCTCGTGAACGGCCTCGCTTAGACTCGGCCCGCCGGGCGCGAGATCCTCGTTGGCCCGCCGACCGGCGGAGCCGACGGGGTCGCGATCGTCGGCGCCCTGTGCATGGTCAAGCGCCACGTCCTCCTCAGGTGGTGGGGCATCGGCGACGCCGGAACGCGCTCGCGCGGCACCGAGGACCTGGTGACGGCCGGGATTGGAGCCGTGGGGTTGTCATGGGCGAGCGTCGGTGTCCTCGCCCAGGTCACAACGTGGCTCAGCAACGCCCCCGAGTCCTGGGGCTGGGACCGCATCGCGGTGGGCGGCGGTCTCGTGCTGCTATGCCGCCCGATCGCCAAGAGCTGGCGCCGCCTCAACCGCTGACGCAGGCCCACCGCGCCGACGGACCTCTAGCTCGCCGAACGGCGTCCGTGCCAGTCATCGGTTGATCACGTCAGCCTCGTCCATAGCCTCATGTGGAGAACGACGCCCATGCCACGAGGATCGACGAAGCATGTCGAGTGAGCCACCAACGAACGCGGTCCTGGCATCGGTCCGAGCCGCCACGCGGCCGCTTCATGCGCAGCTCGAGCGACACATGGAGGGCCGCCGCCTCCTCGGGGCGTTCGATCGACACCACTACGCGCGCTTTCTCATGTCGCACGAGCACCTGCACCGGATGGTGGCCCGCTTGACGACACAACACGTTCCGGCCGGTCGCCTCGACCTCCTCGACTGGCCAGAATGTGAGCGGCTGTCGGCGCTGATGAGCGACCTGCGCGCCCTCGGGGCCTGGCGATCACGGCCCGCCAATCGCGCCTCAGAGCCGGCCTTCGCCCGGGTTTTTGCGACGGTGCACGCCGACCCATCTCCGGCGTTCGCCGTGGGCATGGCCTACGTCGCCGAAGGCTCGTTTCGAGGGAACCGGCAGATCCTGGCGGCGCTCGACGGCCAACCGGGGTTCGCCAAGCTGGGTGCTCGCACGTTCCTCGAGAGGAGCGCCGCGCGCGCTGAGGCTCGATGGCCGGCCATGCTCAGCGCGCTCGAGTGCTACGGCACGTCGGACCCCGCGATCGTCCGCCGCGGCGCCGTCGCCGGCTTTCTCTACTACCGATCGGTCTGGGATGGGCTCGCCACCATTGCGTAGCCGCTTTTAGCGCACCTCGAGCACCTCGGGATTGGTCAGCCGCAATCCCACGACGGACTGGGTCGGCACGTCCAGCGGCACTGGGAACGCCGCGGGCAGCGAACCGCGCAGCGCGACCCACCCCGCGGCCGGCGCCACGCCGAGTGCCACTGCGGCGAACGGCTCCTGCAGCGCCAGCCGACCGCGCAGGCCCTGGACGCGGACCGGCGACCTCGCCAGCTGCGGCACGGCGCTCAGTGCCCACACGACCGGATCGCCTGGCGGCGCGATGACGCGCAGGTCGTACGTCACCCCGGGACTCGGCGCGGACTGCGTGTACAAATGCGGGTAGAACTCGTCCGCGCCGATATCCGGCGCGTCTTGGGCGATCCGCGGATCGCCCTCGAAATCCACACCAGGCAGCGTCACGGCCGTCGCACTGCCGGCATCGCGGCACGGCGAGTCGAACTGCAGGCGCAGGTCGCCTGCCGCCGATTCCACAAATCGCGGGGCCTCGCTCAGCATCCCAGGGCCCCAGAGCAGAGGGCCGCCGCCCGCCCACTGCACACCAACCTGCCCGCCATCGACGTTGGAGTGCGTCATCTCCAACGGGCCGTCGACCGCCGCCTGGGGCGCTTGCGTCGCGAAGTTGTCCCAGAGGACCGTGTTCGTCACTCGAAGGGCACCGGTCGAGCGGACGCCACCACCCTCACAACCACCGGAGTTGTCCACCAGCGTGCAGTGGATGACATCGGCCGCGCGTACGTGGACCGCACCGCCGCCGCGCGGGCCGCTGTTGCGCCAGAAGACCGAGTTGATCACCCGAGTCCGCGGCGCTTGGCAGAACAGCCCACCACCGTAGAGGAACGCTCGATTGCGTCGAAACACACAGTCTCGCACCAGCAACCGCTCCGCCTCGACATAGAGACCAGCGCCCCACTGGTATTTCGCGCGATTGGCGATGAACACGCAGCCCAAGACCTCGACTTCGCCCACGTCCTCAACGGCGACGCCGCCACCTCGCGGCCCCTCGTTGGCCTCGAAACGGTTGCCCTCGAGCACAAGCTTGGCGCCGCCGCTACAGACCAACCCCGCGCCGCCGGCATCGGACCGGTTACCGCGAACCACGTTGCCGCGCACCAAGGGCAAGTCCGAGCGCAGCGCCAGCACACCGTACCAACTGTTGTCCTCGATCCGATTGTCGAGAAGGCGCAGGGTCGCGTCCTCGCACAGGACGCCGCCACCCGAACGGCTGGAGTTGTCGACGATGCGGTTGCCGATCAGAGTGACGCGCCCGCCCTGCACGGAGACGCCGCCGCCGTAGTCCGCCCGGTTGTCGCGAATCTCGTTGCCCTCCACACGCGGCGCCCCGGCCTCGGTGTAGATCCCGCCACCGCGCTTGGCGGTCCCGTGGATCAAGTGGTTGCCCACGATCGTCGGCGAGGTCCGCAAGCAATAGACGTTGGCTCCGTCATCCCCGACGCCGTTGGTCACGGTGAAGCCGCGCAGCACGCTAGCCCGCCCCTCACCGTTCTCAAACGTCACGACGATCCCCATCCCGTCACCGTCGATGATGGTCGCCGATGGCCCGGCACTGCTGCGCACCGTGATCGCCTTGCCGCGAAAGTCGATGCGCTCGCGATACGTCCCGGGGTCGACGACGACCTCATCCCCGGGCTGCGCCGCGTCAATCGCCGCCTGGATGGTCGCGAACGGCAGCGGCACTCGCCGCGTGGTTTGCGCATGGATCGGCGCCAGCGCGCAGGCGCTGGCCGAGAGCATGAGAAAAGCGATTCTCGCGACGCGCATGATGTTCCTGCTTCCGAAAAGGCTCGGCGGCGACCGGAGCCAACCCCAGCCTAGGGGACGCACCCCTTGCCGCAAGCGCGCCGTCATCATCGGCCGCTCACACGCACGGGAGACGGCGCCTGGCGAAACACCGTGAAAATGTCCGCCCGGCTGAGTCCCGCGCCCCGCGACAGGGTAGTTGTCCTTTGGAGCAAGGATGACATCGCCCCCCCTCAGCGAACTCCTGCGGCGCACAACAGCGCTGCGCATTCTAGCCTGCCAGCTGGTCGGCGAAGGAAGTGCCGACGACATCGTGCAGGACGCCGCGGTCCAGACGATGACGTCGCCACCGCGACGCCCCGGCGCCGCGACGCACTGGCTGGCGCAGGTCGTGCGCCACCTCGCCAGCAAGCATCGACGGGCCGAGCGCACGCGGCAACGCCACGAGGCCGAAGCCGCACGCGTCGACATCGCCCTCGACCAGAGCGCGGAGTCGGTCGACACCCGACGCCAGCTCAAAGACGCCATCCGATCGCTGCCCGATCCCTATCGCGAGACCATCCTGGCGCGCTACCTCTGGGAACAGACGCCCACGGAGATCGCCGAGTCGACCGAAACGCCGGTGGCCACCGTCAAGACGCGCCTGCAGCGCGGGCTTGGCCTGCTGCGCGAGCGCCTCGCTGAAGGCTGCGACGACTGGCGCGGCGCACTGATCGGGGCGTTCGCCATCGAACCCGCGGGGTCGCTCATCGCGCCCTCCGCCAAGAGCCCATTCCCCTTCGGCACCACCATGAAGATCGCAATCCTCGCCGCCGTTCTCATCCCGGTTGGCGTTGGCCTGTGGGACACCTTCGCGGGATCGGCGCCACCGGCCAACGCGGTCGCGTCGGACCCCGACCGCGCGCGCGTGGCGGCGACGATCGCGCGGCCCGACGCCGGCGCATCACGCCGCCCAGGAGATGCCACGGCCGTAGCTCCCGACGTCGCCGCGGGCTCGCCCACCGCGCCCACTGCGGCGGCGGGCGGCGGTGCGGCGGCCGGCGAACCGGATCCGGCCGCCACAGCCCACGCCCAGGGCCCGCCCCCGGCCATCGCGGCGCCGGCGCCGGAGGACGGCGCCGCGCTCCCCATCGACCGCCCGCTGTGGCGCCTGGACGCGGTCGGCCCCAAGGCGTTCCGCCAGGCGTTCGCGCGCACCCAGCTCGGCGCACTGTGTGCGTCGGAGAACGGCGCGCTGCTCTGGCAGCCGCTCCTGGCGCCCGCCGAACGAATTTGGCGTCAGTGGCACGGTGCCGCCGACGATGCCGAGTTCGCGGCCGCACGGCGACGCGTGCTCGACTACACCGGCCGCATCCGCGCCTTGTGGATGGTGCAACCCGGCGAAGGAGCCGAACGCGATCGCGCGTTCGGTGTGTTCACGCTGGAGCGCGACGGCGCTACCGATTTGACCGAGCTCGCCGGCGACGTCACTCGAGCCCTGCGGAGCCTCATGCCGGGCGAGGCGTCGCGCGAGCGCGTCGCCGGCCACGACCTGCGGGTGCTCGGCGATACGAGCGCTGGCTACGTCACGCTGCCGATCCTGGTGGATGGCAGCCTGGTCGCGTTCTTCGGCGAGGCGGCATCGCTCGACCAGACCGTCCGACGCTGCCTGCGCGCGCTGGCCGAGGAGACGGAACCGCCAACCGCGCCAGTGTCGTTGCACATCGGCCTCACCCAGCTGCAGGGGCTGGCCGAGATGCGCGCCAACCCACCGCTCGTCAAAGCGTTGGGCCTTGCGAGCCTGCGCTCCTTGGACGCGACCCTGCGCCCCAACGGCCCCCACGTCCAACTCGAGATCGACGTGGATGTCGGCGATGGGCATCGCGGGCTGGTGGACGCGTTCCTCCCACCCACCGACACGCTGCCCAACTTCCTGGCCCGCGTGCCGCACGAGGCCACGCCCTGGTTGACGGTGCCGTTTCGACCCGATGAGCTGTTTCGCGTCGCGGTCACCGCCGCGGCCGACTACGACGCCCTGGGCGCACCGGACGCGAGTGCCGACCTTCGCGCCGACGCTCAGAACGAGCTGGGGCTGGACCTCGGCGCCGAGCTGCTCGATCACTTGGGCGGCGAGATCATGGTGCTCGGCGACCTGTGGGAGCCCAGCGACCCGAAGACGTTTCGCGACGGCGGCGATCCCCCACTCGGGGCATGCATCGCGATGCCGGTCGCCGACACCGCGGCGTTCAGTGCGGGGTTCGACAAGCTTCTGCAGCACTTCAAGAGAGTGGTCCGCAAGTATGAGACCCGCGAAATCCACGGCGTGAAGATCACCCGGATGGGCTCACTGTTCCTCACGGGCGTGCACATGGCCATCGGTGCCAATCTCGTCGCCATCGCGTTCGGCGACGAGGGTGTGGCGCAGCTCGAAGCGCTGGTGACCGGCACCAGCGGCGTGGCGCCACGGGCTCTGCCCGCCGCCGTCGAGCACGTGCAATCGTTGGCCCCACCGCACTGGAACGGCGTCGGCCTTGCCGACCTGCGCGCCCTGTGCAGCGGCCAGCTCGGCCTGGTCCTCGAGATGCTCGACGCCCGACTGCCGCGGCCGATGCGCCTCGGGTCGTCGATCGACGACACCCAAGCCTGGCTCGACCGCCTGGTTCCTCTCATCGTCGAGCACAAATTGGATCACCTCGTGACGATGACAGGTCACGACGGCCAACACTGGCGCCTGCGTGTGCTCTGGTAACCGCGACTGCCGCGGTCGCCAGGCAGGCCTTTCGCGCCGCCCGCCGATCTGCCAGAGTGAACGGCATGCCGAGCAGCCGCGTCACGGTCATCGGCGCTGGCGTCGTCGGGCTCAGCGCCGCGGTGCGCCTCGCCGAGGCGGGCCACGACGTCCGCGTCGTCGCCCAGCAGCCCCCCGAATCCACCACTTCCGCCGTCGCCGCGGCGATCTGGTATCCGTACGCGGTGGAGCCCAAGGCCCGGGTCGACAGCTGGGCCGCGACGACCTACGCCGTGTTTCGTGCGTTGGCGGCCGACCCGGACGCGGCGGTGCACATGCGGCGCGTGCAGATGCCTTGGCCGACGCCGCAAGCCGACCCCGAGTGGCGCGACGCCGTCGACGGGTTTGCGCGGCTCACGACGGCCGAACGCCCCGCGGGCTACGCCGACGGCTACGCCTTCGACACGCCCATTGCCGAGATGCCCGACTATCTGCACTACCTCGTGCGGCGCCTCTCGGACCTCGGCGTCACGGTGCAGATACGCTCGGTCACCACGCTGGAAGCCGCCGTCCAGGACGCCGACGTCGCGGTGAACTGCGCTGGGCTTGGCGCGGCCGAGCTTGCCGGCGATGCCACCGTCTTCCCGATCTGGGGGCAGGTCGTCCGCGTCGCGGGCGTCTCCCTCGACCACGCCACGCTCGACGAGCGCGGCGCGACCGGGCTCGCCTACATCGTGCCGCGCTCGCGCGACGTCGTCCTCGGCGGCACGGCCGAAGCACACGTGCACAAGACCGCGCCAGAGCCGGCCGTATCGACCGCGATCCGCGCGCGCTGCGCCGCGCTGGTGCCGGCACTAGAGCACGCCGAGACGATCGAAGTCGCCGCGGCCGCCCGGCCCGGACGTCCCGCCGTGCGCCTCGAGGCCGAGGCCGTTGCGAACAAGACCGTGGTGCACTGCTACGGTCACGGGGGCGCCGGCATGACGTTGTCCTGGGGTTGTGCCGACGAAGTCGCGGCCTTGGTCGCCCACGCTCCGTCACCGTCATGATCCAAACCCTCACGGTGCAATCCTCTGGGCAGGGGCTGTTCGAGTTCACGGACGACCTGGTGGCGCTGGTGCACCGCGCCGGGCTCGAGGAGGGGCTCTGCACGCTGTTCGTGCAGCACACCTCCGCCAGCTTGACCATCCAAGAGAACGCCGACCCCTCGGCCAAGCACGACCTCGAGCGCTGGCTATCGCGGCTCGTCGCCGAAGACGACCCCCTCTACACGCACACGACCGAGGGCAGCGACGACATGCCGAGCCACATCAAGGCGGCTCTCACCGCGACGTCGCTATCCATCCCGGTCGTCGGCCAAAGGCTCGCACTCGGCACGTGGCAGGGGATCTACCTGTGGGAGCACCGACATCGCGGGGGCGATCGGCGCGTCGTGGTGTACCTGGGGTCGTGAGACGGGAGTCCGCCGCTCACAGCACGCGGAACGTCACTGCATCGGAACTCGCCAGACCGGCGGGGTCCAGGACGACCGCCTGCGCGAAGCCGCGGAAGTTGATGAACGCCGGGCTGTTGGGGATCGGCAGCGGAATCGTGGTTGACGGCGTCGGCGACCCCACGGGGAAGTTCACGGCCGTCAACAGGTCGACGAAGATCGACACGCCAAACAAAGTGATCGGGTTGGCGTTGGAGCCGAGAAAGACCACGCTCAGCGGCACGTTCGGCCCGTTGCTAGCCAGCGTCAGGCTGAAGTTGCTCGCACCGGGGAACGCCATGCCACCCGGGTTGGGTGCGACGGCCCACGAGTAGCTGTTCTGCCCCGGAGTGCCGTTCGCCACCAGGTGCGGGCTCGGTAGCAAGTGCAAGTCCTGCGGCCGCCCCATCGACTCACCGACACGGGTCAGGAAGCCGAGAGGGCCGTTGGGCACCAGCGGGTCCTGGGTCGCGACCTGGTCACCGTTCTGCGCGAACGCGATCACCATCTCGCCGGTCGGATCGGCGTTGGTGACGCCCGCAATCTGCGCCACGGTCTCCTGGATCGGCGTGGCGATTCCGGTATCAGGATCGAGGCGGAACACGGCGCCGATGGTGGCGACGAGGAGCTGGTTGTCGTTGTCCAGCGCCAGCCCAGTCGCGCTCTCGTCTTGGATGCGGGCCACCCGCGTGAAGGTCCCGCCGTCGATCGGCACCGAGATGATGTCCGTCGTGCGGCTGGTGCCATTGAGGAAGACCACCGCCATGAAGATCACGCCGCGGGCGTTGTCGACGGCGACGCCCTGGTAGTCGCCGGCCGGCGGGTCGGGCTCGATCCGCAGCGGCAATGAGATGCCGCCATTGATCACCGATGCGAACACCGGCACGTCCTGGGTTCCCTGTCGCCGAGTGACTCCTTGGTTGCTGACCGCGATGACCGTGCCGTCGGGGAGCGCGTCGATCTGCTGCACGCCGCCGACGTTCCGGAACACCGAGCCGACGGTGTGCGTGCCGACGAAGATCGTCCGAATCACCGTGGCCTGGTCGCCATCGAGCGTCATCTCGAACACAAAGACGTCCTCGCCGAGCGTCGTGTTGCCCGAGCCGACAAACACACGCTGATCGCCCTGGCGCACAAACACCGACTGCGCGCCGTCGAGGGTCCCGTTCAAAGGCAGGCCGGTGAGCTCGTCGGGCAGGTTCTGGATCCGCACGGCGCCGTTGGCGATCTGCGTCGGATTGAGCAGGAACAACCCACCCCGGCCTTCGGCCGACGAGCCCTGCGCCGCGACGAGGACGTTGCCGCCCGGGTTGCCGGGCAGACGCGGCGGTGGCGGCGGTGGCGGGGGCACGGGCGGCTTGGCGGCGAACGCGAGATCCCGCGCCTCGCCCAATTGGCGCCGGAAGTTGGTCAGCGTGCTGAAGCCGGAGCTGCGGCGCTTGCTACGCATCGTCGACACGCGGTAGTTGTTCTCGCCGTTGGGATGCCGTCGCAGCAACATGATGCGGTCGTTGAACGGCAAGATCGCGACACCACCCAGCGCCAACAGGCTGTCGCGAATCGTCTCGTGCGCGACCGTCGTGACGTCGATCCGCTGAATCTCCGTGTCCGTCGACACCACGCACTGACCGGTCGGGTCGATCGTGAGGCCAGTGACCACGGCCGACGGCGCAAAGAAGAACGTCGCGGCACCACCGGCAATGGGCACCGTGTGCAACTCGCTGGCGCCGGCGCCGTTCAACACCGCCAAGAACACGCGGCCGCCGACCGGTTCGACGCCGACCCCGGTCACGTCGCCCGCCGGCAGACCAGTGACGGGAAACGCGCTGACCGTGGGACTAGCGCTGCGGATGCCTTGGACCAGCGTCGCCCGGGCGGAAACCGCCGCGGCGCCGCTGCCTCGCGTCACCGCGGCGTCGGTCACGACCAGGAGGTCGCCATTGGGTAGCTCGACGATCTCCTGCACGCCGGCGACCGCGCCACCGGTGTTGGTGCCGATCGCGATCGTCTCGACGATCGTCGCCGTGGCGCCGTCGATCGTCAGGCGAAACAGCTCGACCGCCCCTCCGGGCAGCACGGCGTTGCCCACCAGAACGTCGAGGTTGGCGAGGACGTGCACGCCGCTGGCGCCGTCGGCGGTGGCGTCGAGCGGCTCGCCGGTGAGGCTCGAGGGCAGCCCGGTCACCGTGGTCGGGGTTTGGCCACCGCCCGTTGGCCGGACCAAGAACAGGCCACCCGGGCCGTCCGTCAGACTGCCGCGGGCCGCCACTACGATCCGGTCGTCGATCGGCTGTGCGGCGAGAGCCCCGGCGAGGGCCGTGATGAGCAGCGGCGTGAGGCCACGTCGAAGCGAGGGTCGAGAGTTCATCGCAATCCGTTCTGATGTGCGGCGCGGGGCGGATCCCCGCGCTCGCCCCCAGTGGCGGGGAGCCCGCACATCAGGGATCACGCGGCGCGCAGATTTCTTTACGGGCGCCGTACCAACGGCTCCACGCCCCGGCGGATTGTTTCCCGACGCGCCCTGGGCCCGCCCGTGAGGACACGCTACGGTGCGGCTGGGATGGCCGCTCGACCGAAGGAAGACACCATGTTGGAAGGCCCCAGGCACGGCGACGCATCGCGCAGTCGCCTCGGCTCTCTACTCTCGCTGGCGCTCGTAGCCGGGCTCATCGGCTGCGCCGCCCCGCCCGACCTGACGGGGTATCCCGTCAACACGCCCAAGACCTACAGCGAGAACAAGGCATTCTTCGTCGAGCGCCTATCGAGTGCCGATCAGTTCTCGCGCGAGCTGGTCGGCTTCTCTCATCTCTACGAGGTGAACCCGGAGGTCGAGCGCGCGGACGACGTCATCTCGCACAACGACCCGATCTCGGTCGTGCTGCAGGGCGTCCGAGTACCCGAGGACATCGGCAGCGGGACTCGGGACATCGCCGTCGTGCTCGACATCGAGACGGCGAACGACCGGGGCACGACGACGCTCATCGCCTTCTATCAGCGCGACGTGCCGGCCGGGCAGATGCTCAACTTCAATAACCTGCTCGTCTACGCCGAGCCGCAGTGGGACTCGCGGCATGCACCCTACTTCCGCGTGCGCATCCTCGACGTCAAGGCAGAGCGCAACCGGCGCTCGGCCGTCCTCCTGCAGCAAGTGTCCAACCTCAGCGCGGCGATCGGTGGGACCATCCCACACCCGGTGATCCCGCTGGTGCAAACGGCGATCGACGCGGCCTCGCTGGTCTTGAGCAACCAGCGCAACGAGGTCATCCTCGACTATCAAATCCAGTTCTACGGCGCGAACCACCGCGGCGCCGCGGGCGGCGCGACGCTGGGTGCGCTACTTGCGGGGCAGTGGGTCGTGATGGGCCGCGCCCGCGGCGCCAGCTCGGACTTCTGGCGCGAGACCTACTACCTGGATCGCAAGACCGACCAGATCCTGTACCGCTCCGTCGAGACCGCAGAGGACGGCACCGAGCAGCCATCGTTCTTCAACCTGCCCGTCCCGTACGTGTCCATGGTGCTGCTCAAGGCCGACGCCGAAGTGCCGCGCCTCGTTCTCGACCGCTCCCAGTCGCTCCTGGAGCTCCTGAGCACACCCGCCGGCAAGAGCGACCTCGACATGCTCGAGTTCTCAGCCGAGAACCTGACGCGCTCGATCGATGCCTTCATGGTGGAGCGCCGGCTGCGCCGCTATCGCTCGACCGCCGACGTTCAGCAGCTGGTCGACTCCCTGTCCGCACACGATTCCGGTACCGCCGAGCTCAACAACCACGAGCTGCAGCGGCTGCTCTACGTGCTGCGCGCCATCACGCCAAGGACCGAGCACCAACCCAACATCAAGAAATGGGTCGAATGGTGGACGACGACTTCGCCGACCTTAGAGCTCGCCGAGGATTCGCGGGCGCCCCTCGGCATCCGACTCCAGCCCAAACAGTGACGCCGCCCCCGCGCCCGGCGGCGCGGGCCTGGGCGGGATGACTCTCGGCCATGTCGCAACCCCAGCGATCGAACCGTTTCACCCATCCCAACACGGTCGAGCTGGTCCTCGACGATGACTCGGTCTCGGGTCGCGTCGAGGCGGTCAAGGAGCTGCTGCGCATCCTCGACGCTGCGGACGGTGTGGACGCACACGCCGTCTATGAGGAAGGCACGGTCACGATCGACGTGCCACTCGGAGTCAACGAAGACGAATGGTGCGTCGCGTTTCACCTCGTGTGGCCCGAACCGCAGCTCAACAACCAGCACCTCAACACCGTGAAGCTCATGAATTGGTCAGCGGTGTTCAAAGTCGACTTTGCGGTCGCGGCGCTGGCGCGAAAGAAGGCTCTCGCCAAGCTGCGCCGCCTGATCAAGCGGGCGACCGAGCCCAGCACTGGCCCTCTCGCCGGCCGCGTCCGCTTTGTCGAAGAGCCTTGAGCGCCGCGGAACGGCGCCAGCAGCTCGACGCCAGCAGCTCGACGAGAGCCTGCTAAGCCCCGCCTTTGGCACGGGCCGCCTCCCGCGCGGCGCGATCCGGCTCCCGCCAGGCGAACCGGGAGAGCCGCGCATCGCGGACGCCCAGGACCGCGTTGGCGATCAAGTCGCCCAGTACGGGCGCGAACTTGAAGCCGTGCCCGCTGCCACCGGTCGCCACGACGACTCCCGCACGGCCCGGCACCGGACCGATCCAGAAGTCGCCATCCACCGAGTCACAGTAGAAGCAGACCTTCTGCTCATGGAGGGGTGCCTCGGCGAGATCCGGCAGGACGATCCGTAGCATCCTCCGCGCTCGATCCAAGAGCGTCGGATCCGCCTGGCGATCGTCGGCAGGCTGCTCGCGCCCGGCACCGTGGTGTGCGACCTTGACCAGGCCCGCCGGCGTCGCGGGAAAACCGTACCACCCCTGGTTGGCGATGTCCCAGGCCCAAGTCGGCGCGCGATCGTGGTGAAAGCGCTCGGGATGTCCGGGCCGCAGGTAGAGCACCGTCTGCGCCGTCGCCCGCACCCGCCCCTGCAGCTCGGGCAGCAGCTGAGTCGTCCACGCACCACCGGCGATCAGCACGCGATCGGCGGCGAGACACTGTCCATCACCATCGCGCACGCCGCCCGCCGCCAACGCCACGACCCGCCGCCCGCCCTCGAGCCGCACACCGGCAGCGCGCGCCTGCTCGTGCAGCATCGCGACCACAGCAGCGGCGTCGGCGTAACCCGCTTGCGCACTAAAATAGCCGTCCACCCACGGGGCGTGCCGCCACAGGGGAAAGCGCGCCGCCACCGCCGCGGCAGTGAGGCGCACCGGGACCCTCTCGCAACGGGTCAACGTTTCGTAGCACGCGGCCTCGAAGCCGCGCACGGTTTCGAACGGCGCCGCACTCGCGAACAGAAAGCCCGCCTCGTGGTACAGGGTCCGACCGCGCCACTCGCGCCAGGGACCGCGCCAAGACTCCATCGCCTGGGCCGCGAGCTCGACGTAGAACGCGTCGTCCCCGTAGTCCATGCGGATGGCCCGCGACGAATCCGTGGACGAGGCGTCCGCGAAAGGGCCGGGCAGCGGCCCCTGGTCGAGGAGACGCACGTCGTGGCCGCGGCGTCGCAGCTCGATCGCCGCGGCGCTGCCGAACACCCCGGCGCCGACCACGAGCATCTTCATCGCGGGTCCCTAATGTCGGGTGAGTGGGATGTGAGGAGAGAGGGGCAAGGGAACGCGCATCGTCGCGGGTGGCCTCGGCCCACTGTAGGCAGCCGCCGGGCTGGCCGCCATTGAGGCTCGCCGCCTCGACGCCGACCTCCGACAAAAGTAGGATATCGACGATACTCCTACGAATGTAGTGGCATGAGACTCCGTCACGTTGTCGCACTGGCCATGACCAGCTGGCTCGCCGCGCCGGGTTCCGCCGCTTGGGGCACCGCCGCGTCCCACTCGCAAGACCCCGGCCCCGTCGGCGCCAACACCCTCGACTGGCAACCGTTCGAGCTGGCGGCCCGCTCCGGCCGGCGGGTCGAGGGCGCCGAGATCAGCCACCTGCGCGTGCCGGAGAACCACCGAGATCCCGGAGGCGGGCGCACCTTGGAGCTTGCCGTCGTACGGCTCCGCAGCACGGTCAAGCGAGCAGGGGCACCGATCGTCTGCCTACTCGACGGCCCCGACGAATCCGGCATCGACCAACTCGGCGGTCGCCGGCTCCCGTTGCTCGAAGCTCTGCGGGAGTTCGGCGACGTGGTCGTGGTCGATCCCCGAGGCGCGGGCAGCTCCCGCCCTTCGATCGACGCCGACGCAGCGTCGAGTGCGCCAGCTGGCGTCGCGCCAGACGTCGACACCCTGCACCAACGCTGGCTGGAACACGTCCTGGCCGCCGCAGCGCGGGCCAGAGACGCCGGCGCCGACCTCGGCCAGTACCACGTCGAGGCGCACGCCGAGGATCTCGAACACCTTCGCCGCGCGCTCGGTGTGACGCAACTGCGGCTCCTCACAATGGGCTACGGCACCCACGTCGCCCTCACGTTCCTCCGCCAATACCCGAAGGCCGCGGAACGCGCCGTCTTGGCCGCCGCGCAAGGTCCGGACCACATCCTGACTCGGCCCGCGGCCATGGACGACGTCCTGGATCAGGCGACCGCGCTGGTCGCCGCGGATCCCGTGGGCGCGCAGCGTTGCCCCGACCTACGCGGGCTCCTGGCCAAGACCCTCGCACGGCTGGAGCGCGCGCCCGTCTCCAGCAACACGGTCGACCCCCGCACCGGCGCCACAGTCGAGATCGCGATCGGCGTCACGGATCTACAACTCTTGGTGAGCGCTCTGATCGCGCGCCGCGACTCGATCGGCCATCTGCCGCGGTTCCTGCTGCCGCTGGCGCGCGGCGACGCCGAAGCCATCACGCCCTTCGTGCTCCGGCTGCGCGGGTATGCACCGAGCCTGCTCGAAGTGATCACCCTGTCGGCCTCCGGAAGCTCCGAGGCGCGGCGCGCGCAGATCGCCGCGGAGCGCGACGCCAGCCTGCTCGGCTCCGCCGGCAACCTACCGCTGGCAGCCATGCGCGAGGCGATGGCGCTGCCAGAGCTCCCCGCGACCTCTCGCGCCGCAGTGCAAGCCAGCCTCCCGACGCTCTTTCTGAGCGGCAGCCTCGACCCGCGAGCTCCGGCCAGCCAAGTCGAGGACGTGCGTCGCTGGTTCGTTCGCAGTGAACACATCGTCGTCGAAGGCGCGGGACACGACGAGTCGCTGTTGGTGGGCTCACCACGCATCCAGATGGCGATCGAAGCCTTCCTTCGCGGCGAAGACGCCACGACGACGCGGATCACGCTGCCGCCGCCTGCGGTCCACCTGCCGCCGAGTGCGGCGACGACGGCTCCTCGGATCCTGGTCCAGCACGCGCGAGTGCTCGACGCCGCGGGAACGGGATGGCTGGACGGCCACTCGGTCCTGGTCGATGGCGACCGCATCGTCGCGATCGACCACGCCGACGCGCTTGCCGCCGCTCCTGGCGACCGTACGATCGACGCCGAGCAGCGCTACCTGATCCCCGGTCTGTGGGATCTGCACGTCCATCTCAGCAAGCTGCGGCGACCGGCGCTACCACTCCTCGTGCTCCACGGCGTGACCGCGGTGCGCGATCTCGGTGGCGAGCTCGCCGAGGTGCGCGCCTGGCAACAAGCCATCCGCGGCGGTCAGCTGGCCGGTCCGCGCATCTGGACTGCGGGGCCCTACCTGGAGGCGCCGCAGAACATCGCGCGCATGTTGCGCGAAAACGTCGTCGAACCCGTCGAGCGCGCACGCATCGGGGTCCGCGATCCCGAACACGCCCGCGCTGTCGTTCGAGATCTGGCCGCCCAGGGGGTCGACGGACTCAAGGTGCGGACCGTTGCCAATCACGAGACCTACCTGGCCCTCGCCCAAGCGGCGGCCGCAGCCGGCTTGCCGCTCTGGGGCCATGCGCAAGAGCTCGGGCCGGACCTGGTGCTACGCGCGGGTCAACGCTCGATCGAGCACGGCTTTCTGCCGCCGCTGGCGGCGCACCCCGCATCCGAGCGCCGCGCCCGGTGCCGAGAGCTGGCCGATCGCGGTACCGCGCTCGTACCAACGATGACGGCTTGGTGGCACTCCATCCTGGTTCCGCGCGACGAAATCGAAGCGGTGCTGAGAGCCGCGACTCCAGGCCGTAACGGTATGCGCCCCTACGTCGCCGCCTTCACGTTGGCCGACTGGCGCGAACAGCTCGTCGAACGTACCGATGGCGCGCTGCGTTTGTACCGCTCCCTACTCACCCACTACCGCAGCGACTTGAAGGACATGCGCGACGCCGGCGTGCCGATCCTCCCCGGCTCAGATTGTGGCGTGCTACTGATCCAGCCAGGCGCGAGCCTGCACGATGAGTTGGGACTGTTCGTCACAGAGCTCGGCATGGCACCCGCCGAAGCCCTCGCCGCAGCGACGCGAGGCGCCTCTGCACTACTCGGAGTCGACGCCGAATTCGGGATCCTGCGGCCCGGGGCCCGTGCCGATCTGGTCCTCCTCGAGGCGGATCCGCTCGCCGATATTGGGCACGTGAAGGCTGTCCACGGCGTCATGGCCGCGGGCCGCTGGTACGGGCAGCAGGCGCGCGCAGCCCTCCTGACCGCCATTCGCGGCATGCCGGAGCTAATCGAGAACGACTGGCCGCGGCCGGACCGAGGCGGTTGACGAGCCGGGACGGATCACTACTTTTGTAGGAGACACATCACTAGCATGGGCACTCAACACCTGGCCGACGGCGAACTCTCAGTCCTCAAAGCCCTGTGGCATCTCGGCCCCTCACCCGTGCGCGACGTCCGCGACCGCCTGCGCGACCGTGGTCACGACCTGGCCTACAACACGGTGCAGACCGTGCTGTCGCGCCTCGTCGGCAAAGAGCTCGTCAGCTGCGACAAGAGCGAGACGCCACACGTGTTTCGCGCGCTGGTCTCGCGTGAGCGGTTTCGACGCGATCGAGTCCGCGAGCTCGTGACCAAGGTCTACGACGGCGCCGCTGGGGCGATGGCGCTCCAGGCGGTCCGGCACGGGCGGCTCAGTGCTGACGAGATCGACGCCCTCCAGCAGATGCTCGGCGACCTTGCCCGCGAGCAGAAGAGCAAGAAGGGCAGACGGCAGGCACCATGACCGACTTCCTTGCCGTGCTCGACCGGGTCGTCGCCACGCATTTGGTGGTCTCCGTCCCGTTCGCCTTGGTGCTCGTGGCCGCGTTGGCGTCCGGTGCGCGGGCAGCGACGCGCACGTCGCTGGCGGCGGTCTTGGCGGCGGCCACGCTGTTGCCGTGGGCTCTGCCGGTGCTCGACGATCCAGCCTCCCAGCTGGCACAGATCCTCAACGCCGCCCGTGGCCCACTGCTCCCAACGTCATTGGTCGCCCCCACTGCGGCCGGCGACGCAACGACGACGACTGCCCTCGCGTATTTGCTGTGGCTCGCTGGCAGCGTGCTCGCGACGGCGTGGTTGCTGCTGGGCTTCGGCGCCGCCCGCCGGCGACTCCGCGCCATGCCGCAGGCGCCCGAGCCGCTGCGGACCGAGGTCCGGCGCGCGGCGAGCACGCTGGGCGTCGCAGCGCCGGATGTGCGCCTCAGTCCTACGCCGTGCTCGCCGGCGGTCGTCTGCGCACCCCAGGCGACTCTCGTCCTGCCGGGCGCGCTATGGCCCTCGCTGCTTCCGGACGCCCGCGAGGGCCTGTTGCTGCACGAGCTCGCGCACCTGCGGCGACACGACCCCCTCCTACGCGCGATCACCGCGCTCGCCTGCCTCGCCGCCTGGTGGAACCCGCTCGTGTGGTACCTGCGCTACGTGGTGCGAAGCAGCGGCGAGGACGCGGCCGACGATTGGGTCGTGCATCTTCGCCCCGACGCGCCGGCGGCGTTCGGCCAGGGGCTGCTGGCGACGCAGCGACATCTCCTGGGCGCCAAACGCGCCAGCGCGCCGGCGGGCACGGCCGCCTTGTCCGCGCCGGCACGTCACTTGCGTGCACGCCTACAGCGGCTGTTCTCGGCGACTCCGCCGCGATCGTCCGGCACCGGGCGCGCCTTGCTCATCGCCACGGGCGCGGGTGCGATCGCCCTCAGCTGGACGGCGGTGCAGTGCACGGCCGAGCCCATCCCCTCGCGCACCACGCGGGCGGCCACCGACCTGCGTCGCTCGATTGCGCGCTGGCTGCTGCGCTTCGACGCGGACGTGCGGCCGGAGCTTCTTCCCTACCACATGACGCAACTGCGGACCGCACTCGACGCGGAGGAGCGCCGCCGCGCCGCGGACGCAGTGGGCAACCTGCTCGACGACGGCGCCCCGGCGCTGCCGGCGCTACTCGACGCCATGGCCGACGATCCATCGCCCTCGGTGCGTCGAGAGGCTGTGGACGCCATCGGCCGCATCGGCCCCTCCATCGCCGAACGCGCGAGGCCGCATTTGCTGCACACCCTTGCCACCGACCCAGCGCCGCGAGTGCGGCGCGAAGTGGTGGACGTGCTGGGGCGGCTCGACGACGGCGGGTCATAGCGCCGACTGACGACACGCCGAGAAATCGTGTAGCACTTTAGGGCTCTGCAGTCAGTAGCCCTGCCATGCGCGCCGACCGGCGATTTGCTCGATTTCAACGCAGCCGACGACCTCGCGATCTCGCGGTCGTGTTCGAGGACACGGCGCCTGAGCTGTTGCGGGTGGCGCTCTATCTCGCGGGCGACCGCGACGCCGCCGAAGACCTGCTGCAGGCAACCTTTGTCGCCGCCATCGAGGCTGCCGACGAGTACGACCCGGAGCGACCGGTCGTGCCGTGGCTGCTGGGCATCTTGGTGCGGCGCGCCTCGCACTTCCGCCAGCGGCGCCGGCGCAAAGTCGACCCCGCCCGCCTGGTGGCGCGCGTCGCGCCGCCAACCGCGGACGAAGTGGAGCGCGAGGAGATCGCCCAACACTGCCGCCGGGCAATCGAGGGGCTGCCGGCGAGCTACCGACAAGTCGTGCAGCTGCACTTTGAGCATGGGCTGACCTACGAGGAGGTCGCGCGCACGCTCGGCCGCCCCGCCGGCACGGTCCGCACCCAAGCCGTCCGCGGTCTCGATCTGCTGCGCAAGGCGCTACCGGCAACGCTGGGCGGCGCGCTCACCCATCCCCTGCGGGCGGGCGCCGCCCTGACGCGGATCCGCCGCGCGGTGGTCGTCCACGCAGCCGCGGGCGCGGCGGCACCCGTCCCCGTGTTGATGATTGGAGGACTGATCGTGAACAAGACCCTGGTGCTGATCGCCGGACTGGCCGGCGCGTCGTCCCTCGCCCTCGCCTTGCTTTGGGCCGCCACGCCACGCGCCGCCGCGACGCCGCCCGGCACGGCACCGACCGAGGAACGAGCGGCCGCGCTCACCGCGGCTCTGCCGGCACCGGCAACCACCGTCGACACCGAGCGCGCTCCGGTCGCCGCCGCCGCCGAGCCGGATCTCGACCGCGACGCCACCGCCGCGGACGACGACGCCGGGGAGCCCTGGATCGAAGGCGTCGTCCGCGGCGCCGCCGGCGAACCGCTCGCCGACGCCACGGTCCGGGGGCGCAGCGGGACGGTGGCCACGAACACCGACGGGCACTACCGGCTCCGCGGGCACGGCAAGGAGGAGTTCGTCTATGCCACCGCACCCGGCCACGTCGAGATCCGGGCCATCGCGCAGCTTGGCGAGCCGGGTTCCGTCGCGCGAGTGGACTTCGATTTGGCCGCGGCGTTTCGGCTGGTCGGACGCGTGATCGATGAAGCTGGCACACCCGTGGCGGATGCGACCGTGCGGACGTTCTTCGGCCGGAACAATGCCGTCACCTCCGGGCCCGACGGCCGTTTCGAGCTCGACCACCTCGATCCGCGCCGGCAGCACCACTTGCTGTTCGCGCGCAAAGACGACTACGTCGAGGCCAACGCGCAGATCGAGCCGCAGGGCGAACGGACGGCGGTCGGCGACCTGGTGCTGACGCGCGGCGTGCAGGTACAAGGTTGGGTGCGCGATTCGAGCGGCCGCGCCGTGCCCGGAGCCGAGGTCTACATCGGCTTCTCGCCATCGGCGTACAACCGGCTCGACGCAACGGCCAACGACGACGGCTCGTTCGTCTTCCCGCACGTTGCGCCTGGCGAGCAAACGATGGTGACGACGGCCCCCGGCCTCGCGCCCGACCGCCGCGTCCTCCAGCTGACGACCGCGGAACCCGTGCACGCCGGCATCGAGGTCCGGTTGGAGCACGGGCGGTTCATCGCTGGCGTCGTGCGCGACGACACCGGCGCGCTGCGCCCAGGGGTGAGCCTCTCCGTGCGCCACCAGGGCGAATACGTCGGCAACCGCACCAAGACGGACGCCAACGGGCGCTTTCGCGTCGAGGACCTACCGAGCAGCGACGTCGAGCTCGAATTCTACGGCACCGCGATCCTGCGCCGGAAGGTCGCGGTCACAACCCTGGACCGCGATGACCTCGAGGTCGTGCTCCAGCGGGCCGGGCGCGTGGCCGGGCGGGTCGTCGACGGCCGCACCGGGGCGCCGCTGACCGAGTTCACGATTCGCTTCGTCGATCCGGAGCCCGGTGACGAGCCCACGCTGCACGGCTATGGCGCGACCTGGCGCCGCGAGGGGCACAGCTTCAACACCGATGGGTCCTGGGACAGCGGCAACGAGGACCTGCAGCCCGGCGCGGCGATCGGCATCGAGGCCCGCGCCGATGGCTTTGCGCCGGGCCAGCTCGGCCGGATGGTCGTGAGCCTGGCACCCGACCCCGAGGACCATGTCATCTCGCTGTACCCCGGCGTGCGACTGCGCGGCCGGCTGCTCGATGCGCATGGCCGGCCCATCGCCACGGCAAAGATCGCGTGCCGCAGCGCCGCAGACGCGTCGCGGCCGTTCTCCAGCGAGCCGTACGAAGCGGGGGTCTGCACGACCACTGCGGCCGGCGCGTTCGACCTTGCTCCGGTCAGCCCCGGGTCGTCGGTGCTGCTGGTCCAGGTGCCGGGCCGCCCCGTCCACACAGACGGGCCGTTCGACATCGCGGCGGCAGGAACAACCGACCGGATCGTGCACCTCCCGGCGGGCGCCAACCTCCGCGGCCGCTTGCTGAACGCGGCCGGCGTGCCACTCGCGGACGAGGAGATCGCCCTTATCGCCGAGAACCCTCGGTTCGCGTTGGGCTGCAAGACCGACGCCGATGGCGGCTTCGCGTTCACCGGTCTGCCTGACCGAGGCTACCAGCTGAGCCATCGGATCACGGCCGGCGCCACCTCGATCCACGCGATCTCAGCGTCGGCGCGGGTGAACCAGGGGCAGTGCCCACCGGTGTTGCTGCAACCACGAGGATCGTGCTCTGTGGTCGGGTCCGTGCGACGCGCGGGCGGCGGCCCGGTGCCGGCGCTCGCCACCGTTTCGAGCCTCCCACAGGCCACCGCCGTCCCGTCGAGTGCGCGCCGGAACGCGTTCGCCCGCGACGGCCAATTCGAAATCGTGGGCTTGCAGCCGGGCTGGTACGAACTGCGGGCGACCACCACGACCCACCCGCCCCTCATCGGCGTCGCGGAGGTCGAGCTGACCGGCGGCGCGCAACGCGTCGACCTCGAGCTGGCGGCAACGAGCCCGCGGTAGAGGTGCGGCCGACTACGGCGCGTCGATCACGGTGAAGATCGACGGGTTGGACAGCTCGAGCCGCCCCGCGGGCGTGGCCACACCCATCTGCACCGTCGCGCTCCAAGTGGCCAGGCCCGGCGGCAGAGTGGGGATACCGATCGAGACCGACAGGGCCCCGGTCGCATCCGTCAGCCCAGCGGGCAGCAAGATCGGCGCGGGCCCTACGCCGAGAAAGCCCGGCAGGCCCGGGACGAACAACGGCGCCGAATCGAACAGACGCGCCGCCAGCACCGCCGCCGAGCCCGGCTCGGTCTGTAGATCGAGCACGGCATCTTCTTCGGCCACGTCGTCGCGCACGACACTGGTGGTCATGAGCAGGGCGGGGTCGGCGTTGCGCTCCTCGAGCGCGCCGTTCAGGACCACCGACGGCGGCCCCATCTCCGCAGGCGGAGCCACGAACTGGAAGCCGCCCTCGCCGCCCTGCAGCGTGGTGCCGATCGACCACACCGTCGCGCCCCCCTCGACCGTGAGGCCCGGGCCGCCGTCGCCGGGCAGACTCGATCCAAACAAGCCTTCGGGGCCGCCGGTGCCCCCTTGGACCAGCGAGTCGCGCAGCACCAGCAAGCCGCCGTCGGCGAAGACCCCGGTCCGGCCCGTGCCGGTCTCGACCAGGCTGGCGCCAGTGCGGAGGTCACAGCCGTGCACGAACACGGCGCTGTTCTCGCTGCGCAAAGCAACCGAGCCGCGCTCGTTGCCCTGGCCCGGCGTCGCGCCGTCGGCGCCGGGCAACGTCGAGCCAACGAACACGACGGCCGCCGAGTCGCCCACCCAGGTCGCCTCCTCCTGGGCCAAGAAGTAGAAGAGCGGGAACGTGCTGGGCATGACGTAGGCCACGTCCTCGATCCAAACCGTGCCGGCGCACGACTCGATCGACAACACGCGGCCAAAGAGCTGCGCCGATGGAGCAAAGGTGAGACCGCGCAGGAGCGCGCGCTGGCCGGCTGGCACGTTGCGCACGAGCGTCGTCACGGCACCGGGCGTGCCTTGCACCACCACGGCCGCGGCTTCGTCGGCGAGGACGGCGAGCCCTTTGCCATCTAGGGTGAACTCGGCGTAGCTGCCGTCGCTCACGACGATCACGTCGCCGTCGCTCGCCGCGTCGACCGCGGCTTGGATCGACGTGAACGCGGCGCCACCGTCGTCGTCCACGGTCCAAACGGTCTGCGCGAAGCTCGCGGGCGCGAGCGCGAGGCTGCCGGCAAGCGACCAGAGAAGCGTGCGGGGAAGGGGCGTGCGGGGCTTCGTCATTGGGGTCCTCCGTTGAACACGGATAGCCGGGGAGCCGGGCGAAACGGACAGCCGCGTCAGTCTCCCTCCGAGCGTCTGGGCCCCCGACGGCGGAGGGAGCGATTCCCGATGCCCTCCGGGCCCCGACCTCCGCTGGGTGCAGTCAACGCCTCCGCTAGAGCCATGCGCGGCGAGAGGCCACCGAGTCCCGCTCCCAAGACTGGGAGCCTCGACCCACGCAACTCAATGTCAACAAAGCACTTTCTGACTCTCGTCTCCCTCGCCGTCGGCCTCGGGACCGCCCTCTTCGCTCAGGAGCCCCACGCCCCCAACCACCGGGCGCACCCCGTGCTGCGGGTCCCAGACGCGCGGTCCGCGGCACCGAGGCAAACCGTCGCACCCCGCCCCGCCCTCAACCAGGTCGACGCCGCGACCCCGGAGCGCCGGATCCGCGCCGCGGACGAGGCCCTCGAGCGCTCGGCGCGGCGCATTCGCTACGAGCTCGGCCGGCGGGACGGTGGCCCGACACGAGCTCGGCGGTCGAGTGTCCTGCGCGCCCATGATGCGACGAGGATCAACGACCGCGGCGGCGCCCAGGAGACGTTCGAAGATGCGGGGGTGAGCCGCGTGCTCGTCTACAGCGACAACTCGGTGCACGAAGCGGCCGAGAACGCCGCGCGCGCCATCGAGCCGACGGCCGTGGTCGCAGACCAGTACACGTTCAACTCACAACTCAGCGCGCAGGCCTGGGACCTCGTGCTCGTCGACTGCGTGAGCTACAAGCCACGCGGCGGCTGGGGCGAGCTGCGCAACTACATCAGCGGCGGCGGCCGCGTGATCATGTCTTATTGGGACTGGCGCAACAGCCCGGCGGTCTCAACGGCCTTCGGCGTGCAGCCCATCAACCAGTTCAGCTGGGGCGGCCAAACGCTCACGGACACCGGCGCGACGACCGTGTTCGCGAACGTCCCAATGCCGAGCTCCAATTGGCACGACCACTGGGTCGACGACGGCAGTGAGTTCAATGTCCTCCCTGGCGGAATCGGGCTCGCCCACATCGGCAATCCAGCGTCGCCCGTGATCGTGCTGGGCAACGGTGGGCGCACGATCGCCGCGCCGTTGATCGATGAAGCCGGCACCACCTGGCGAATCACCGGCGCCGACGAGCAGCTGTGGAAGAACATGATCCACAAGGTGCTCGCGACCAAAGACATCCTGGTCTACGACGACAACTCGGTCCAAGGCCTAGCCGCGCAAGCGGCACTGAACATCGACCCCTTCGGCACTGTGATCGCCGACGCGACGACGTTCAACGGACTCCTCAGCGGCGGGCTCGATTGGGACGTCGTGCTCGTTGACTGCCCGAGCACGTCACCCACGGGCGGATGGGGCGATCTCGAGACCTACGTGCGCAGTGGTGGCGCCTGCGCGATGTCGTTCTGGGATTGGGGCAACACGACGTCGTACCCAACGCTCGCGCGCACGTTTGGCACCCGCGCCGGCGCGGTGATCCAAACCGGCTCGACGGCCTTGCGCGACAGCAACGCCTCGAGAGTCTTCGACAACGTCACGATGCCCAACGCCGACTGGCATGAGAACTGGATCAGCGACGGCAACGAGCTCCTCCCGACGAGCCGCAGCGTCGGCCTCGCCCACTTCGGCGACCCGGCACGGCCCAGCATGGTCCTCGGCAACTGCGGTCGGACGATCGCGTCGTTCTTGATCGACGAGGCCGGCGACACGTGGCTCGGCGATGGCAGCGGCGTGCGCCTGTGGGAGAACATGGTGAAGGAGCTCATCGGTTTCGCCGACGTCCTGGTCTACGACTACGGCACGCGGCACAGCCTGGCGCAGCAGGCCGCGATGAGCCTCACCCCGCGCGCGGTCATCGCGAACACCAACACGTTCGACGCGCTGCTGACCTCACGGTCGTGGGACGTCGTGCTCGTCGACTGCCCGAGTGCCATCCCGGCCAGCGGCTGGAGCAAGCTCATCGCGTACATTCGCCGCGGCGGTCGCGTCGTGATGTCGTTCTACGATTGGGACAACGATCAGGGCCAAGGCGACCCCGCGCTGCTGCCGACGTTCGACGTCCAGATCGCCGCCGATCTCGACCTCAGCGGCGCGACCCTGCGTGACTCCGGCACGACCGACCTGTTTGACGGAGTGCGCATGCCCAACGCCGATTGGCACGACCATTGGAGCGACGACGGCGACGAGTTCGTCCCACTGGCGCCGGGCCTCGCCCACATCGGTGCCCGCAACACACCGACGATCGCACTCGGCAACGGCGGGCGCACCATCGCCTGCCAGCTCATCGACGAAGCCGGCGACACCTGGCTCAACGACGGCAGCGCCGTGCGCCTGTGGGAGAACATGGCGCGCGAGGTGCTCGGCGTGTTGGACATCCTCGTCTACGACGAGGACACCAACCACGGTCTCGCCGCGGCCGCCGCCATCGCGACCGATCCGCTCGGCACGGTCGTCGCCGATGCCGCCACGTTCGATGCCCTGATGGCGCGGGAGACCTGGGACATCGTGGTCATCGATTGCCCCAACGACGTCCCGGCGTCGGGCGACTGGACCCGGCTCGAGCGCCACGTGACGAAGGGCGGCGCCGCGGTGATGTCGTTCTCGAGCTGGGGCAACACCGTGCGCTACCCCAATCTCGCGCCGACCTTTGGGGTGCGCGTGACCAGCGACCTCGACCTAACCGGCGCGACGTTGGTCAGCTCCGGTAGCGGCCCGTCGAACTGCCTATTCGCAGGCGTGAGCATGCCGAACTCCGACTGGCACGATCACTGGAACGACGACGGCGATGAGTTCTCGCCACTGGCCGGCTCGGTCGGATTAGCGCACGTCGGCGGCAACGATCCGGTCGTCGTGCTCGGCAATCGCGGCCGCACCCTGGCCTCGTTCTCCGTGGACGAGGCAGGCGCCACCTGGCTCCGGGACGGCAGCGCCATCCAGCTGTGGAAGAACATGATCGACCTGGTCCTGCAATGCACGGTGTGCCGCCAGGTAGAGAGCCTCGAGGTCGTGCGTCCCGGCGTGCCCGCCAACCCGTTGGCGCTGCGTCCCGGCGCGACGAGCGGCCCCGTGCTCGGCGGCGTCTGGGATCCTTCGATCGATCACTCGTCGTTCTTCCCCACCGCGGTGATCGACGCGCTGGTGATCTCCGCCATCCGTCAGAACACGCCGACTCCGCAGTTCGGCACACTGCTCTGCGGGCTGGAGATCCCGCCGGTGCCGGCGCCGCCGGGCGCCAACTTCCCGCTCCGCGTCCCGAGCAACTGCGTCTTCGTCGGCGCGCCCCTCTGCGTACAGGGCGTGTCGGCAGACCTCAAGAACGTGCGACTGACCAACGCCCTCGACGTCCGCCTCGGCACGTTCTAGGGGGCACTAGAGCCCTTGAGCGGGTTTCAAGTTGACGAATGAGTCAAGAAGCAGATTGAGTCAAGCTGCCGCGCAGGGCTGATCTCGCCAAAGTCGGTCGATGGCATCGTCGACGGCTTGGAGCGCCTTCTTGAGCGTTGATTGG
>JBCCGH010000125.1:0-29363 GCA_039029375.1 Planctomycetota bacterium | reverse complement strand
CTGACGCTGCCAGAGCGGCTCTGGCGCGTGCTGGGCGTGAAGACTCGCGCATGATCCGGGCTAGAGGTCCGGCCGGAAAGCGCTTTGCGTGGCGAGTGGTGGCCTGGGCTCGCAGGTCCCACTAGTAGGGCCCGGTACGCCAGGATCCCGATGTGCCGCTGCGATCGGCGCGCCGCGTCCGCGCGGGGTGGGGCGTAAGATGGGCGCCCGATGCGTGACCTTTCACCCGAGCACCGCCTCGACCTGATGCGCTTTGTCTGCTCGTTCGCCTGGGCCGATCTGCGAGTCGCCGATGAAGAGCGAGCCGTGATTCGGGGCATGATCCGACGGCTGGAGTTCACGGCGGCCGAGCAGGCCCAGATCGAGGGTTGGCTCGAAGTGCCGCCGCCGCCCGAGGACGTCGATCCGCGGCGGGTCCCGCCCGAGCACCGCGAGCAGTTCTTGGCCGCGGCGCGGGCTGTGATCGAAGCCGATGGCGGCGTCGTGGGCGCCGAGCGCGACAGCTACGAGCTGCTGCAGCAAATGCTGCAATAACCGGCAGCGCGCGGACGGCTCGCCCCCGCCGCGACCGGCTTCTGTCGCCGGTCGGATTGCGCCGATACCCAAGCGAGGCCCCGAGTGAGCCTTCGCATGCAGGAGTCGGCGATCATCGAAGTCGAGCAACGGCTGGACCGCGACGCGGTCAAGCCGCTGCTCCGCGACTTGGACGGCGCGCTGTCTGGCGCGCGCGCGGTCGTCCTGGATCTCGGCCGGGTCGATGCGTTCGACTCGGCCGGCCTCGGCGCAGTGGTCGAAGGCATGCGCCGGGCGCGATCGCGCGGCCGCGAGGTGCGGCTGCGGGGTTTGTCGGACCCGATGCTGGAGTTCTTCTCGTTGGTGTCGGTCGAGCGACTGCTCGAGCCGCCGCCGCTACCGGCGAAGCGCCTCGATCCGTTCTCGCGCGTGGGTGCCGCCTTCGAGCCGCTCTGGAGCGCCGGGGTTCACGTCGTCCAACTGGCGATACAGACCGCGCGGGCCACGCTGGTCGAGCCGTTTGCCGGCCACCGGTTGCGGCTGGATCGGATCGCCGTCGAGCTGGACCACGCCGGCAACGGCGCGTTGCCGATCGTCGCGTTGATCAGCTTTCTGCTGGGCCTCGTGCTGGCCATGCAGGCCTACGTGCAGCTCCGCGTGTGGGGCGCCGAGATCTACATGGCCGACATGGTGGGCGTGTCGGTCGTGACGGAGATCGGGCCGCTCATGACCGCGATTCTGCTGGCCGCGCGATCCGGCGGCAGCAACGCCGCCCAGCTGGGCTCGATGTCGATCGGCGAGGAGTTGGACGCGCTCCGCCAAATGGGCGTGCGTCCGGTGCCTTATCTCGTGGTGCCCAAGGTGCTGGCGTTGGCGATCACGACGGTCGCGCTCGGCCTCCTGTTCGACGTGGTCGCCATCTGCGGCGGCTCGTTGTTTGCCATGGTCGTGGCCGGCATCCCGGCGCCCGCCTACCTGGACCAGACGCAACAGGCGGTGATGCTGGGTGATTTCGCCGTGGGCAAGCTGAAGTGTCTGGTGTTCGGCGCGTGCATCGGCGTCATTGGCTGCGGCCTCGGGCTGCGCGTGCGCGCCGGCGCCGACGGCGTCGCCCGCGCCACGACCAACGCCGTCGTGGTGAGCATCTTCGTGATCATCGTGTTGGATGCGATCTTCGTGACTGCCCAGCGCCTCTTGCTGAGTTGACCGTGAGCCTGACAGCGACCAAGACGCTCACCACCGGCGCGGCGACCACGCCGCGGGCCCCGGTTCAGGACGTCGTGCGCGCGTTGGCGATTTCGTCGTTCTATGGCGAGCGCGAGGTGTTGCGCGGGATTGACCTCGGCATCCGGCGGGGCGAGGTCTTTGTCATCATGGGGCCATCGGGCTGCGGCAAGACCACGTTGCTCCGGCACCTCTGCGGCCTGCAGCCGCCGACCGCGGGCGCGGTCTTCGTCCGCGGCCGCGACCTCTACTCGCAGGACCGAGAAGAGCAGCGTCAGATTCGCCTGGGCACAGGCCTTGCCTTCCAGGGCGGCGCGTTGCTCGGCAGCCTCAGCGTCGCCGAGAACGTGGCGCTGCCGCTGCGCGAGAACACCGAGCTGCCCGATACCGTGATTCGACAGATCGCCCGCATGAAGCTCGACATGGTGGGGCTCTTGCACGCCGCGGACTTGCTGCCGGCGAGCCTGTCGGGCGGCATGCGTAAGCGCGCTGCCATTGCCCGCGCCATCGCCCTCGATCCCGACGTCGTCTACTTCGACGAGCCGTCCGCTGGACTCGATCCGGTCACTGCGGCCGAAATCGACCACCTGATCCGCAAGCTCAACGAAGTGTTTGGCATCACCATGGTCGTGGTCACCCACGACCTTGCGTCAGCGCACCAGATCGCCGATCGCGTGGCGATGCTCCTGCGCGGCCGGGTTGCGGCGCTCGGCACGCGGGACGAGGTTTGGCAGAGCCAGCATCCCGAGATCCGCTCGTTCTTGGAGCGCAACCGCGCCGACGGGGACCGCGAGGTCGATCTGGTCGCGCATCTCGAGCGTCGCCCGGTGGCAGCGCCGCCCAATGAATCTTGATCTGCGGTTTACGTCGCCGGCAAGGTGCGCGGTAATGCTCAACCCGTGACGTCACGCGCACCCATTCGCCCGCCGGCTGGACCGAAGCCACGACCGAGCGTGGAGTCCGGCGGTCTGATCAACCTGCCGCGCGCCCCGGTCATGGCGTCGCGCGTCGGGTGGCGCGGCGCGCTGCCCGCATAGAGACGCGCGGGGCGCGCCGGTTGAGGCTCGCTTTCGCCCGCCCGCTCGCGTATCCCCTGGAACCGACGCTGTCCGATGATCTGCTCCGGAGGGAAACCCGTATGAACGCGTCGGCGCCGCCCGTTTCGAACGCTTCCAATCTCCGCGGGGACCTCTTTGGTGGGCTGACGGCGGGGATCGTCGCGCTGCCGCTGGCGCTCGCCTTTGGCGAGCAGACCGAGCTTGGGGCGATCGCCGGGCTCTACGGCGCGATCGTGGTCGGGCTGCTCGCGGCGATCTTCGGCGGGACCAAAACCCAGATCAGTGGCCCCACGGCGCCGATGACCGTCGTCGCCGCGCTGGTGATCACCGACGCGATCGAGCTGGCCGGCGGCCTGGAGCCCGCGCTCCCCATGATCGTCGCGACGTTTCTGCTCGCCGGCGCGCTGCAGGTCGTGATGGGGCTGCTCGGGCTGGGGCGCTACATCCGCTACATCCCCCAGCCGGTCGTGTCCGGGTTCATGAGCGGGATCGGGGTGATCATCATCATCACCCAGCTGTTTCCGCTGCTCGGTGCCGACGCGCCGGCGGGGGGACCGCTGGGCACGATTCGCAACCTGCACACGGTGAGCGAAGTCCTCAACGGCACGTCGGTCGCGATCGCGGCGGCGACGATGGCGATCATCTACCTGCTGCCCCGCCTGACCAAGGCGGTGCCGTCCTCGCTTGTGGCCCTGGTGGCGGTCACGTCGCTGGCTCACTTCCTGGTTGCGGCGGGTGACGTCCCGCGCATCAACTCGGACGGTCCCATTCCGACCGGACTCCCCGACCTCGAGCTGGGCTTCCTCGCGGTGTTTGGCAGCTTCGAGCAGATCGTCGCGGTGATGCAGTACGCCCTCACCCTGGCCGCGCTCGGGGCCATCGACTCGCTGCTCACGTCTGTGGTCGCCGACAACCTGACCGCCACGCGCCACAACAGCAACCGCGAGCTGGTCGGGCAGGGCCTCGGCAACGCCGCCGCCGCGCTGATCGCCGGTTTGCCGGGTGCCGGTGCGACGATGCGCACGGTGATCAACATCAAGTCGGGCGGTCGGACGCAGGTGTCCGGCGTCGTGGCCGGCTTGCTGCTGATGGCCGTGCTGCTTGGGCTGGGCACGCTGGTGGGCCACGTGCCCAACGCGGTGCTCGCCGGCATCCTGGTCACGGTTGGGATCGGCATCATCGACTACCGCGGCTTCCGGCGTCTCTTCACCGTGCCGCGCGCCGACGCCACCGTGATGGTCACCGTCTTGTTCCTGACGGTGTTCGTGGACCTGCTGACTGCGGTGGCGGTGGGCATGGTCTTGGCGTCGTTGCTCTTCATGAAGGTCGTCGCCGACGTCGTGGAGGAGCGGCTCGAGAGCGCGCCGCTGCACGAGCTCGCGCGCGAGGTGCCGTGGGCCGATGAGAGCGACCTGCTGGCCCGCGAAGGGCACCGCATCTACATCAAGCACCTTGACGGGCCGCTGTTCTTCGGCTTTGCGAGCCGGTTTCAGGAGATCCTGCAGTCGCTGTCGGAGCTCGAGCTCGTCGTCATGCGCATGGATCGCGTGCCCTACATCGACCAGTCTGGGCTCATGGCCCTCGAGGAGGCGATCCAACGGCTGAAGGAGCAGGACCTGGAGTGCGTGTTCGTGGGGATCGAGGGGCAGCCGCGCGACATGTGCGAGCGGGTGGAGCTCATTCCGAGCTTGGTCCCCGAGAGCCGGTGCTTCGACACCTTTGCGGACTTCACGCAATGGGTTGAGGGCTACCTGCGCGATGCCCCCTGGCGGGACCGCGAGCGCGTCGCGGCGTCGGACGGCGCCTGACGGCGCCTGACGCAAGCGGCGGCGGTCACTTCGAGCGGCGGACCGGCTCGAGTCGCACTTCGCCGCCGCTGGTGAGCGACGCGAGCGGCGTCGGCCGCGCGGGTCGCACGTCGATCCGCTGCAGGTCGATGCCGGCGGCGCCCAGCATTGCTGCCACGACGTCGAGGCGTTCGGTGCCGAGCGCGCGACTGGCCGTGCGGACCCGGCTCTTCTGCCGCCGCTGGGCACCGGGGCGCAGTAGCTCGAGCACGTCGTCGAGTGCCTGCTCGGCCGCGGCGAGGTCGCGCTCGGCCTGGCGCAGCTGCGCGCCGAGCGAGCGGGCGCGCACGCTTTGCTCGAGGCGGTGCGCGGCGCGCGTATCGGCGGCGAGCTCATCGCGGCGGCGCAGCAGGGCCGCCTTGTCGTGTCGGAGCCGTCGCGATAGATCGCGGGTCGAGTCGGGGTCGGGGAGCACCAGCGGGCCGAGAGCGTGCTGATCGGCGCCGCCCAGGTCGTGCCGGAGCACGATGCAGACCTGGTCGTCGGAGCGAAGCAGCTCGACGATCTCGTCGACGTAGCCTCGGCCCAAGGCATCGAGCCAGGTGCTGCCAGCCGCGAACGGCAGGCGGCGTTCGTAGGTGCTGAGGTCCTTGGGCTCGCCGCCAAAGATCCGCCGGAACAGCCCGCCGACGACCGGCACGTCGGTCGTTCCCGGGACCACGCTGGTCACGGCGTTGGCGGCGCGAAGAGGCGACGAGGCGATGGCGCTGCCGATCAGCTGGCCGAGCGCGCTCACCGCGGCCGTCGCGATCTGCGCGCCGCTGACTCCACCCGCGCCCACGCCGAGCGCGAGCGGGATGCGATGGCGGCCTTGATCGTCCTTGAGCACGAACAGCACGCTGTCCAGCGGCGCGGGGAGGCGGAGGTAGGTCGAGATCGGCCCGCCCGGCGGCTCGCTCAACGACAGGTGGTTGAAGTCGAACATCGCGTCGACTGCCGTCGCGTCGCCGATCTGGACCGCGACGCCGGCGTTGAGCACGCCGTCTGCAATATCGACGCCGCCGCGCTTGGCGAGGCTCTGCAGGGCCTGCAGCTCGAACTGCTGCGCATTCAGCTTTACCCAGCCGCGCGGTTGTGGATACAGCGCCAGCTCGCCGGAGAACGCCAGCTCGTCCAGGGCTGGCCGGCTCTCGAGCTCGTGCTCGTCCCGCGTGCCGACGAGCGCTTGCGCCGCGGCTTTCGTGATCCCGATCAGCGCGGCATCGTCGAGCCGCTTCGGTAGCTGGATCTCGCCCCCGTAGACCGACAGCTGCCAGCGAGCCGGGATGGGTTCATAGAGGGCGCGCGACGTCAGCTGGCGCGCCACGAGCTCCAGCATGAGTGGAAACTCGGAAGGGCGGCTGCCGAGCTGGTCGCGGATCGTGATGTCGAGTCCGCTGAGCCGGAAGACGTCGATGCGCTGCTCGGCGGCCGGCGTCTCTTGGGCACCGCTCGCGGCCGGCGTTGGCGCCGCGGCCACGGTCTCGGGGCCTTCCTCGGGGGGCGTTGCGGTCGCGGCGGCGGGCGGTGGATTGCGCAGCAGCAGGCCGCAAATCTCCGTGCCCTCTTCCTTCAGCACGACATCGCAGCGCGGCGCATCGATCTCCAGCAACTTGACGTGCACCGTCGTGTCGGACAGGCGAATGCGCGGCGCCACCAAGCGCACGGCGTCGAGGCTCGCCAGTGGCGGCCCGTCTTCGGTCCCGCGTAGCACCACGTCGGCGACCTCGAAGTCGATGCCGAAGCTGCGCGCGAGGTCAAAGCCGACCGGGCTGCGCCGCCGCTGCGTGAGCTCGGTGCGTAGGTTGGCGGTGAAGGTCCCGCCGGCGAGCGCGCTGGCGTCGAGTTGTTCGGCGAGGCCTGGCGCGACCGCGCGCAGCTGGTCGCCGTGCAGCCCGCGTACCGCGACCTGGGCTTCGAGTTCGGGGCGCTGCGCGAAGGGACGGCAGAACACGTCGATCAGAGCCTCGTCGACCAGTGGCGTCACCGCGGCACGGAGCTGGAGGTGCAGGGGATCGAGCTCGTCGGGTGTGGTGTTGAGCAGCGTGAACGGGGCCTGGCTGGTGAGCTGCAAGCTGGCGCGCACCGGCGGCCCCTCGGCCGTGTCGTCGATGACGTCTAGGGCGGCGATACCGAGGTCGATCGTGCCGATGCGTATTTCGGGGAGCGCGTCGGCCAGCGGGGCCGTGGCCGCGCCGGCGGTTGCGGCGGTCACCGTACCCGGCGTCACCGTGGCAACGGAGGGCCCGGGGGCGGCGGCGGCCGCTTGGGCGACGGGCGCGACCGGTGGCGGTGCCACGGGTGGCGGTGCGACGGGCGGTGAAGCGTCGTCGGCGGCGGGTGCCATGCGCATGCCCATGGCTTCGATGGCACCATCCTCGTGGCGGTGCACGCGCATGGTGAGGTTGCGCGTCACGACGCGGTCGACGTCGATCATCCCGCCGGCCGGGTCGAGCCGGGGGACGGCCACGGTGGCCTCGGCCAGCGAGAGCCACGGCGGCTGCGTGCCGTCGCGTAGAGCGAGATCCGTCAGCGTCGCCAGCGCGTCCCAGCCGCTCTGCTCGGGCCCGGTCCGCTCGATCAGCGCCGCGCGGAGCTGGAGGCCGAACGCGCCGTCGCGCATCGTCATGCTGGCGTTCGGCGGCAGGTAGGCCGCGATGACGCCGTCGCCGCGCAGCCCGCGCGCCGCGACCTCCGCCTCGAGCTCGAGCTGGGCTGGGTCCGCGCGCAGGCTGCCGCTCGCGGTGATGGCTTCGAGAGCCTCGTCGACCTTGAGCTCGATGGCGAACGCCGCCGGGTCCACCCCCGCGCCCACCGCCAGGTCGCTGATCGTGGCCTCGAGCGTCGCGCGGGCCTGCACCGGCGTGGCGCCGGCGACGGCGTCGTCGCGCCACACGACCTCGGCACCGCGCAGTGCGAGGCGGCCCAGGGCGGCAGCCGGCGCGGTGCTCGCCGGGTCCGTTGGTGGCGGCTCGGTGGGCGCCGCCGCGACGGCCTGCTCCGGCGTTGGTTCGACGGGTGTCTCGGCGGCGACCGGAGGCGGGGCGGCCGGATCGGCGTCGGTCGCGGGCGGCGGCAGTCGCACGCCAAACGTCCGGAGCCCGCCGTCCTGATCGCGGGCCACGGTCAGCCGTGGGCCTTCGATCTCGACGGCTGCGACCGCGACCCCGTCGGCGCCGAGGCGAGCATCCTCGACCACGGCCGAGGTGAGCTCAAACCACGACTGCTGGCCATCGCGCAGGGCGATGGGGCCGAGCTGCAGGTCCGCGCGGGTTGTGCCGTCATCGGCCGGTCGCAGCTGCGCGGTCGCGCGGAGGCTCAGCTCACCGCTCTGCAGCAGTGGCTCCACGCCCAGCGCCTCGAGGTGTGGCGTAAACGGCCCGGCCCGCAGGCCCTGACCGCGCAGCTCGAGCTGCGTGTCGAGCTCCAGCGGCGCCAGCGCGCAGCTGAGCGTGCCGGAGAGCTCGAGAGCGTCGACGACACCGGCCGCCTCTGCCCGCAGGCTCAGCGTCGTCGGCGTGACCACGCTGCGGTCGGCGGCCAGCCGCAGGTCGTCCACCTCGGCGTTGATGACGAGGGCGAGGTCACGGATCGGCGGCGTCTCGGTCTCGTCGGTCCACAGCAACCGGGCGTCTTCCCAGCGCAGAGACCCCAGCGCGAACGCGCCGCCGTCGGCGTCGGCGTCGGGTTCGGCCGGCGGTGCGGCGGCGGGCGCCCCGGCCGCGCGCGCGTCGGGTGGCGGCGCGTCGGGTGTGGGGGGCGCGGCTGGCGTCGCCGCGCCGACCAGGCGCACGCCCGGCAGCTCCAGAACGCGCTCGGCGGTGAGTCGCACCGGTGCGCGCGTGCCGACCAGCGTGATCGCCTCGATCGCCAGACCCGACGCGTCGGCGACGGCGTCGCGCACCTCGAGCCGACCCAGCGCTAACGCCGTGCCGGCGTTCTCGAGGCTCAGGTCCGTCAGGGTGACGTTGGTGCGCACGGCGTCGCCGGCCGTGGTGTAGCGCGCGTCGAGCTGCGCGATCAACGTCCCGTTGTCGAGCGTCGACTCGATCCCGGCCGCCGCCAAGTAGGGCTCGAGGATGGTCGGCTCCAAACCCTCGCAGCGCAGCGCCAGCGTGGCGTGATGATCGGCGGCGAGCGGGTGGAGGCCGCCGTTCAAGGTGAGCTGCGAGAAGACCCCAGGGGCGTGCACGGTCGCCGCAAAGGCCGAGGCCGGGGCGTCGGGTCCAGCGGCCGGGTCGAGGTCGCGCAGCTCCACGCGTTCGACGATGAGCGCCAGATCCGTCGGCGGGGTCACCGCGGCATCGGCAAACCGCGCCTGGATGTCGTGGATGTCCAGGCGCTGCACGCGCCACGCGAACGGTGGGCTGTCGGTCGTTGCGGCCGGTGCCGGTGGCGCCACGGGTGTGGCGTCGGGCGCCGGTGGCGTGGCGGTCGGGGTCACCGCGAAGCCGGCCACGTGCATCGTGCCGCTGGCGTCGCGCGCCGCGCTGCAGCGCACGCCGGCGATCCGGACCGTGGCGACGTCGATGCTGTGCGGCGCGAGCTCGGGGATCGCGATGTCGATCGTCTCGACCGCGACCGCCGTGGTGGCGTCGGCCTCGAGCGCGACGTTGTGGAGCGCCAGCTCGATCAGGCGCGCGTCCGGATCGCCGGCCGCGGCCGCGTCGCCGCCTTCGCCTGCCGGCAGTGCGCAGCCGGCGATGCGTACGTCGAGCGTCGCGGTCGCGTCGATGCGTTTGGCGAGCGGCGTGAGGCCCAGCGCGACCAGCTCGTCGTGCAGCGCGCCGGGGCGGAGGCCGGCCACCGTCGTCTCGAGTTGTAGATCCAGCTCTGGGCCGCCGGTGTTGCCCTGGCCCTCGAGCCGCAGCGCGTCGAGGAGTTGCGGCGAGTGCAGCGCTAGCTCGACGCGCGTTGCTGCGTCGGCGGCGCCGAGGTCGGTCACGCGCAGGCTCACGTCGACGAGCAGGTCGCGGGCCGGCGTCGTGCGTTCGTCGCGGAGCGTGGCGCGCACGTGCTGCGCGCGCAGCGCATCGATGCGCACCGGCAGCGCCAGGGGCAGCGGCGCCGGCGCGTCGTCGGCGGCCGGCGCCGGCTCCACCGGCTCGCTGTCGGTCGCCGCTGGCGCCGTCCAGGCCGCCGGGAGCCGCAGGCCGTCGTTCGTGCGCACCAAGTGCGTGTCGAGGCCGTCGATCTCGGCGCGGCGAATGCGCACCTCACCCCAGAGCAGCGCGGTCGTCACGAGATCGACGTGCGCGTACTCGAGGTGCAGCAGCGGCGGGCTCGCGGCCTCCGCGTCGGGATCGCGCACGTCCAGGTTCCAGAGTTGCACCGAGCCGCCGAGGAGCGACAGCTGGGACCGCTCGAGGCTCGCGTCGATGCCGAGGGTCGGCGCGACCTTGGCCACCAGCCACGGCAGGGCCAGCCACAACACGATGCGGATGATGATGGCGAGGACGAGTCCCAGCACCAGCAGGCGACGCAGCCAGCGCCGCCACCGGCGTGGTGCGGGGGCCCGCGTCGCCGGGTCGGTGGTCTTGGCTTCACTCATCGTTCGCTCTCCCTCTGTGCCTCGGCCGCGGCCTGCGCCTTCGCCCGCTCGGCCGCGCGGAGCGCCCGGCGTCGGGTGCGGCGGTCGGCCAGCGGATCGAAGCCCGCCGGCGCCAAGCCCTGGGTCGCCAGCCAGTCGAACGCCCGCACGCGCACCGCGGGGTCGCCGTCTTCGAGCAGGAGCTGGTTTTCTTGGGCCACCAGTGCATGCAGCGCCGGTAGGTCGGCGGCTCGGCGCAGCGACGCGAGCAGGGTGGCGGCGAAGCGGCCAGCGCCGCCCAGGTGGCGCAGTAGCACCGCCTCGAGCTCGGTTGGCAGATTGCCGGCGTCCTGCTGTTCCGCGAGCAACGCCATCGTCGCGTGCTCCAGCTGCAGCCCGAGCGCGGGGCTAGGTGCCGTCGCTTCGCTGGGCAGGATGGGGGTGATCGTGGTGGCGAGTTGGGCCAGCGCGTCGTCGTCCGCGGCCAGCGCGGCGTCGCCGGTGCAGTCCGCGTCACAGGCCTCGGCCAACCAAACCAAGGCGCCGCGCCGCCGGGCGCGCCACGGCAACGCCGCCGCGGCGGCGGCGACGCTGCGCACGGACGCCTGGGTCGCGGTGTCGGGCTCGGTGGGCGCCGGCGTGGTGATGGCCTCGCGGGCGGCGGCCACGCGTGCTGAATGCGCGTGCGCGGCGGTCGCGTCGTCGCCGGCGGTCGGCGGCGGCGTGACCCGCAGGACGACGGCGAGACTGGGCGTGCCGGGCGCCGCGGCCCCGAGCGTCGGCGCCAGCAGCGCCAGGGGCTGACCAGAGGCCAACACCGCGGCGTCGAGCAGCGCGACCGACTCGCCGTCGACGATCCGGTCCGTGACGAGCGCCACCCGGAGGGCTCCCGACACGTCCCGGCCCACCCGCAGCTCGGCCCGGGTCAGGCCCGCTGCGCCGCCGTTCGGCTCGGCCACAAAGGCCGCCGTCGCACCCGCGAGCAGTGGTGCCTCGGCCAGGGCCAGCTGCGCTCCACCGGCCGCCGTCAGCGTCTCGGCCAGGCTCTCCGCCCGAGCTCCCGAGGCGGCCCGCACCCCGCCCAGGGGCCCGCGGGTGATGCCAAACTCGGCGCCGTCCGCCGTGCGCGCGACCAGCTCCGCCAGCTCTGCCAGCGGCGCGAGGGCCGCGTGCCAGGCCGACGGGACGACTCCGTCCGGGAGCTGCCAGATCTCCAACCGGGCTGTGGGGACCGCACCGGCCGGCTCGTCCACGACGCCGTCGATGGCCGCGGGCGTCGGCCCGCTGATCACCGTTCCGGCGTAATGGCGGACCGCGGCCCGCAGGCCGGCCAGCGGCGAGGCCGGCGGCGGCGGCGGGGCCGCGCAGCTGGCCAGCATTGCCACAGCGGCGGCGAGCCTTGGAAGCTGGGCGACGGGATCGGGCCGCTCCGGCCTCCCACTTCGGTCTGGCGCATCACAAGTCATTCGGACCTGCGCATCATGCGGCAACACGGGGTGATTTTGCGCCCCTTCTGCCGCTCCCTCATCTGCCGCCCTCATCTCCTGCTCCGGCGCTCGGTTGGTCGATGAGTGCGTGGGGTCGAGCCCAAGCCATGCAACCGACGTGGAATCGAGCGCGACGCTTCCGAGTGGGTTTGCTGCTCGTGGGCTCAGCGGTGCTGTTTGCGGTACTCCTGGTGGGGATCGTCGGCGTGAGCTTCGGCTCCGACAAGGCGCGCTACCGGATGCTGTTCGACGAGAGTGTGAAGGGCCTCGTCGTCGGCTCGCGGGTCAACTTCCAGGGGGTGCCGATCGGCGCGGTCTCCGACCTCCGCTTCGTCGACGGCAGCACGATGGTCGAGATCGAGGTCGACCGCGAGCGCGCCATCTTGCAGGAGGACACCGTCGCGAGCCTCGACCGCGCCTTCGTGACCGGGCAGGTGACGATCGAGCTGGAGGGCTACCGCAGCGACGCGACGCCGCTGGTCGAAGGCGGCCAGATCTTAACCGCGCCGTCCGCGCTCACCGAGCTGACTCGGTCCATGCCCGACGTGATCGCCAGCTTTGAAGGCCTGCTCGGCGAGCTGCGCGGTTTGGCGGCGCGTGGCCGGGCGTTGCTCGACGACGACAACACCGCCCGTCTAGCGCGCACCCTGCAGAACTTCGAGCGCGCGAGTGAGGTCCTGCCCGATCGCCTCGCCGGTGCCCTGGCGCAGATCGAGGACGCGGGTCGCACCCTGGTGCCGCCGGCGGAGAGTGCCCTGGTCGAGCTGCAGGGCTTCTTGGCCGAGGGGCGCGGCGCTGTCGCCGAGCTTCGTGAGACGACCGCGGCACTGCGTGGTGTGGCCGCCGGCGAGGACGCGATGGCCGCGGTCGCCGGGGCCCGGCGCGCGATCGTGGGCTTGGAGCGGCTTGAACGTGAGATCGGTGCGGCGACGACGCGCGTTGGCGCGCTGGCGGCCGCCGTGCAGCCACGCGCCGAGCGCGTGCTTGGCACAGCCCAGGAGGCGTTGCTCGAGCTGCAGGCCTTGGCCCGCATGCTGCGCGCCGCGCCGGCGTCGTTGCTCTATGGGCAGTCGGCGCGCGAGATCGCGGTCCCGGGTGCCGCGCCGAGGAGATGAGAGGATGACGGCAGGGGTGAACGTTCCACGGAAGCGTCGCGCGGTCGCCGGCCTCGGCCTCGCGTGGCTCGCCGCGTGCGGCATCGTCGAGGTGCCGGACGAGCGCTACTACCGGTTGGCGTATCCCCGCCCCGCGGCGGGCGCGTTGCAGCGGGGCGGTGCCCTGCGGGTGGGGCGTTTGGCGCTGGCGGCGCACTTGACCGGCGATCGGCTGCTGGTCGCCGAAGGCCCCGTGCAGCTGCGGCCGTGGCGGTTTCATCGCTGGGCCGGATCGCTTGAAGCGTTGGTGGGAGACACGTTGGTGACCGGGCTCGTGCGTAGCCTGGCCTTCCGCCGCGTGCTGACTAGTGCGGACTCCGGCAGCGCCGACGTCGAGCTGTCCGGTCGCGTGCTTGAGTTCCAGCAAGAGGTGGACGGCGATGGCGCGTGGTTTGGCCGGGTGGTGCTGGACCTGCAGCTGGTCGAGAGCTCGACGGGCGCGGTGCTCCTGCGCGAAGAGTTTGGTAGCCGCGTGCCGATCGCGACCCGCGATCCGGCGGGCGTGGTGGGCGCGCTGTCAGAAGGGATCGCCGAGGTCGTCGATCAGCTGCTCGTGCGCGGCGCCGAGGTGGGCGCGATCGGCGGTGGCGTCGAGGCCGGGCCGGGGCGGTAGCGCTGTTCTGTCGATGAGCGCGGGCACCGCGCGCGGGTCACGCGCATCGCCCGCACCCGCGTCAGCCGATCCAGAGCCCCAGGCCGGGCGACATGGAGATGCCCTGGCTGGCCCCCGGATCGACGAGCACCGCTTGGAAGAAGAGCGCGCCGCCGATGCTGCTCGGCGTGTTGGGGATCGCGAGCGGGATGTTTAGTGCGCCGTCCCCCGCCACGCCGGTGGCGCCGCCCATGGCAAACGGTACGGCCAGCACCGGGACGACGAGCAGGGTCCCGCCCTGAAACGGCGTCCCGGGCACGTCCTGCGTGCCCACCAGCATGGTGAACGACGTTCCACCGAGGCCGTCTGCCACGTCGAGGTTGATGGACTGGCCGATCGTTGCCTGACCGGAGCCGCGGAGTGTAGGTGTAAAGCCGCCGGACCCCGCGGCTCCCGCGCCATAGTTCTGCATGCCGAAGGGAATGTTGAAGAAGGCGTCCTCGTTGCCGTTGCGATCGTCGTGCCAGACCACGTAGGCCGTGTCGTCGGCGAACGCGATCTGCGGGCCCAGGGCGCGCACGACGTTTGGGGGTGTGCCGGTGTTGAGACGGCGGTCGGTCGTCAACCAAGACGCACCGCTGTCCTGCGACCGGCTGTAGTAGATGTCGGAGAGCCGCGGACTGCCGGAGCGGTTGTCCTCCCACGCGACGAACACCGAGCTGCCGGAGGCGGCGATCTGCGGCGAGAGCGACGCGCCGGGGCCGGGGTCGGTATCGATGCGCACATCCGCGGCGAGCCAGGCCGCTCCGGCGTCCAGTGAACGGTTGAAGTAGATGTCGGCCTGGGCGGCGCGCGCATCTCGCCAAGTGACGTAGACCGAGCTGCCGGCGGCGGCGATCTGCGGCGAGAGAGACGGCGCTGTGCCGGCGAGGTCGGTGTTGAGCCGCACGTCGGCGGCGAGCCAAGTGGTGCCGTTGTCGAGCGAGCGGTTGAAGTAGATGTCGCCCGTGAGCAGGCCGCCGGCGCGCGCATCCTGCCAGGTGACGAACACCGAGCCGCCGTCGCTGGCAATCTGCGGTGCCAGCGAGAACGCGGCGCCGGCGGTGTTCGTGTTGAGGCGGACGTCAAAGGCCAGCCAGGTGGCGCCGTTGTCGAGCGAGCGATTGAAGTAGATGTCGTCGAAGCCGTTGCGGGCGTCCTCCCAGGTCACGTAGACGGCGGAGCTGAACGCGGCGATCTGTGGTCGCGTCGCCAACACCGTGCCGCGGTCGAGTTGGACATCGTTGCTGAGCCAGGCGCCGCCTTGGTTGACCGAGCGGTTGAAACGGATCTCGCCGTAGCTGCTGCGTGCATCCGTCCACACCACGTAGACGTCGGAGCCGCGCGCGGCGATTTGTGGCGTGGTGGAGAGCGACGCGCCGGCCGCGTCGGTGTCGAGGCGCACGTCGGCGGCGAGCCACGTGACGCCGCCGTCTAGGGAGCGGTTGAAGTAGATGTCGTTGGCGCCGTTGCGACTGTCGGCCCACACGACGTAGACGGCCGAGCCGGCCACCGCGACCTGTGGCTGGCGCGACTCCGCCGCGCCGGGAAGGTCCCGATCCAAGCGGACGTCCGGCGACCACGTGGCGCCCCGATCCGTCGATCGGGAGAAGTAGATGTCGGCGACGTCGAAGAAGTCGTTGCGGCCGTCGCTCCAGATCGCGTAGACGGACGAACCGGACGCCGCGATCTGGACTGCGTTGGACGCGCCGAGGCTCGTTGGATCGTCGAGTCGAACGTCGGGGCTTTTCTGCGTGGGCGCGGTCATCGCACTCCCGGTGATCGCAATCGCGATCGTGCAGGACAAGAGGAGCGGTCGGGCGGAGGAATCATCGCGTTGGTTCATGCGTCAGCACCGGGTGAGAAGAGAAGCGAGTGGTGGTTGCTCGCTTCACTTCGCGCGGGGTCTCCGCTCGTCCCACGTTTTGGGCGCCCAGTCGCGGCCGGCCACTCGCGCGCAGGAATGCGGCGCACGGCCTCGCCCGGGCCCGAGAAAACGCGGGACGGTCGACGGTTTCGCGCGAATCCAGAAGAGCCGCACTCTCGGTCTTCGCGCGAAGTGGGAGGGATGACCTCGTATGCTCGACCCGCGTACTGCCTGATGCGATGACCCAGCTACAGGAGCAACGGCGCCCCGCGCGGCAATGGCGCAAGACCGGCCTCGCCGCTCTGCTCGCGATCTGGCTCGGCGGCCTCGTCTTCTACGCGACGTTGGTCATCCCCACCGGCGCCGATGTCCTCGGCGGCCACACGGCCTTTGGCTTCATCACTCGTCGTGTGACGGTCAAGCTCAACCTCCTCGGCAGCGGCGTGCTGGTCGTGCTGCTGATCGAGCGGTGGCAGCGTGGGGCGCGGAGCGGCCGCCGCGGGCTCGCCATCGCCTGGTGGATCATGGCCACCTGCCAGACCGCGCTCTTCTTCCTGCACCCGTGGCTCGACCAGCTGCTCGACGCCGAGGCGCGACGGATTCTCGACCCCGACGCGTTCTACCGACGCCACCAGATCTATCTGTGGACGGCGATGGTGCAGTGGCTGGCCGGCGCGTTCACTTTCCACCGCGTGGTGACCCGCGGCTGACGGGCCCGCCACAGCGGCGCCGCAGAGCGGATCCACCCGATGCCGCGCGACCACTTCCCCTCGGTGCCACGCCCGGCAAGGTGCTCAGGATCCCGCGGCACCGATCGACTGGCGCCGCACCGTGCGGTCCGGCAAGAGCCGCACTGCCGTATACTCGGCGCGTGGCCGGCCAGTCGACGAGCGAATTCGCGGCCCTGCTCGAGCGCGTGCGGGGCGGTGATCGGGCGGCGCTCGGAGCGTTGCTCGAGCAGCACCTTCCGGGCCTGCGCGCCTTTGTGCATCGCGAAGTGGGCGATGCACTGCGCCAACGCGTCTCGGAGTCCGATCTCGTGGTCTCGGCGTGCCGCGAAGCGCTCGGTGAGCTCGACGGGGTGCGCACCGGCGAGCCGGCGGCGTTTCGCAGCTGGTTGCATCGGATCGCGCTGCGCAAAGTCCTGGCCCAAGCCGACCGCTGGTCGGCCCAGAGCCGCGATCCGCGGCGCGAAGTCGCTGCCGACGGTGACCCGGTCACGGCCATCGACCCAGCGCGGCGCACGCCGAGCCGCGAGCTCTCGAGTCGCGAGGAAACCGCGCGGATCGAGGCCGCCATCGAGCGCTTGCCAAACACGTGGCGCGAGGTCCTGGTCCTGGCTCGCTTCGAGGGCCTGTCCAGTGCCGCGATCGCCGCGCGCCTCGGCAAGACCGACGCGGCGGTGCGTCAAGCGTTGGCGCGGGCGCGCGCTCGCCTCGCCCTCGAGCTCGACGAACCTACGCCGTGAGTGACCACCCGCTTGAGCTCGAAGAGCTCCTTGTCGAGTGCATCGAAGCCGCGGATTCGGGGGGCGCCGCCGCCGTGGAGCGGACGTTGGCGCAGTACCCCGAGCACGCCGAGGACTTGCGGCGCTTGCTCGGCAACATCGAGGGCCTCGGCGGCTTCGAGCACAACGACGCGGCGGAGAGGGACGTGCGCGTCGGGCCGTTTCGCCTCCTCGGTCGGCTGGGTGCGGGCGGCATGGGTGTTGTCTTCTTGGCGCGGCAAGAACCGCTGCAGCGTCTTGTGGCGATCAAGGTCCTGGCCGCGGGCCGCGACGCCGATCCCGCGGCCCGAGAGCGGTTGCGTCGAGAGGCCGAGGCCGTCGCACGGCTGCGGCATCCAAACATCGTCGCGGTCTTCGATGCCGGGGAGCACGAGGGCCGACCGTACTTCGCGATGGAGTATGTCCCCGGCCGCACGTTGGCTGCCGTTGCAACGACCGACGCGTTCGCGCTGCGACAGGTTCTCAGCTGGGGTCGCGATATCGCTCGCGCGCTGCAGGCCGCGCACGATGTCGGCTTGGTGCACCGCGATGTGAAGCCGACCAACATTTTGATCGACGAGGGCGGTCGCGCGATGCTGCTGGACTTTGGGCTGGCGATGGACGCCGCGGCTCCGACGTTGTCCCGCACGGGCTCGTTTCAAGGCTCGCCGCACTACGCAGCCCCAGAGCAGGTGCGCGGCGAGCGGCACCGGATCGGCCCGGCGACCGACGTCTATGGGCTCGCGGTGACGCTGTTTGAGGTAGTTGCTCGGCGCGTGCCGTTCGAGGGCGATACCACCGAGGCGGTGTTCTACGCCATCCTCAACCGCGACGCGCCGTTGCTCCGTAGCTTGGCGCCGCATCTGCCGAGAGACCTCGAGTACGTGCTGCGGGTTGCCTTAGAGCGCGACCCGGAGCGGCGCTACGGTACCGCGGCCGCGTTTGCCGACGACCTGGAGGCCGTGCTCGAGCTGCGGCCAGTGCGAGCGCGAGCACTGGGCCCGTCGGCCATGGCGCGGCGGTGGCTCAATCGCCATCGGCGGCTCGCCGTTGCCGTGCTGCTCGCGGTGCTGGCGGTGCTCGGCGTCGCCGGCGGGCTCTGGTGGCGAGACTACTCCGCGGCGGAGCAGCGGCGGGCGGACGCTGAACGCGCGGTCAGCCAGGCCCGCGCGGCCTTGAAGTCCGGTCGTGACGAACGCCGCGCCGCCACGCTTCGGTTCGCGGAGCTGCAAGACCAGCTGCGACGCATGACCGACCGCTACCAGACCCGGAGCTCCTGGGCCCAATTGGATCGCGAGTTTGTCACGACCCGGCGGCGACTACGGCAGGCGGAAGACGACCTGCAGCCGCATGCGGATCGATTGGCCGCGCTGGCGCAGCAGCTCGGCGACGCCGCCGGCGGAGTGGGTGGCTTCAACGCGGCGCGCGCCGGGGTCGGGCGTGCCCGAGCCGAGATTGCGACGGCGCTTGGCGAAGCCTCGGTCGCCGCGCGACTGCGCGCGCAGGCGGCGGCGCTGTTGCCGATCGATGCTCCCGAGACGTTTGCTGTCGGCATCCGTTGTGACGAGGTGGCCGCGGTGCATGTGTTTCGGTACGAGCAGGCCACCGACTCGCCGCGGCTGGTGGCGATCCCCTGGGCCGCGACCGACGTGGATTACGCTGGCGGATGGGTGCTGCGGATCGCCACGGCAAGCCCGCCGCTGCTCGCGACCGATCACATCACGCACGTCGAGGGCGAGCCGGTGCGTGGGTCGGTTTGGGTGACCGAGAGTGCGTTGGGCGCGGTGTCCGTTGGTCGCCGGGTCTTGGAGCTCGACGGGCAACCGGTGACCGAGCTGTTCCCGCTGGAGTCGATCGACCCCAACGCCGGGGTTGCGCACCGGCTGCGGCTCGCGTCGGACCTGGGCAGTACCCTCGATGTCGACGTTCCCGACTGGCGCGTCGCCGGGCTGTCGTTCGGGGATGCGCGGTCTCGCGTCGAGCGTGGTGGTGTCTCGGTGACCGTGGTTCGCCACGGGGTCTCGCAGCCACTGGAGCTCGACGGGGGCGTGCGCTGCCGGGTGACGGCGAGCCCCCTGTTGACCGATCCACAGTCGTTCGCAGGTCGAACACCGCTCGAGCTCGACCTGCCGGCGGGCAGCTACGTCGCGCAATTGCAGGCGTTGCCGGGTGGGTCCACCGTGCGCGTGCCGTTTGACGTCGGCGCGCCGGTGGGGCGCGTCGACCTGTCGGTGACCTGGCCGCGGGGGCGGCCGGGTCCCGACTTCGTGCCCGTCGCCCACCAGGTTCCTGGCGTGGCGACGCCGTACTGGGTCCAAGACCACGAGGTCACGATGGCCGAGTACCTCGAGTTCTTGAACAGCGAGGAGGCCGCGAGCCTTCGGGCGATGTCGGCCAGCCCAGCGCTGTATCCGCGCGACTCGGAAAAGCGCGGGTCCTGGCTCCCGAAGCGCGATGGCGAGGTCTACTACTTGCCGTGGCACTATGCGCCGGAGACACCGGTCATCGGGATCAGCCTCGAGGACGCGCAGGCGTACGCGCGTTGGCGAACCGAGCGCGCGCGTGCGCACGGCGAGCGTTGGGGCTTCCGCGTTCCCTCGATTGCCGAGCTCGACGCGGTCCGCGACGTGTCGCCGCGGTACCGCCCGTTCGTCGCCGGCCGCGAGCATCGTCCCACCTGGGTGAAGGCGCGCTTCTCGCGCGAGCAAGCGGCCCTGGAGCCAGGGTTGCGCTATCCGATCGACGAGGTTCCACATGGCGTCTTCGACTTGGCTGGGAGCGCGTTTGAGTGGACCGCGACGCCGAGCACGTCAGATCCTGGCCACTTCGTCGTGTGTGGGGCGTCGTGGAATTCCGCCGGGCGCGCGTTCTTTCGGATGAATCACCGCTTCAATGCGCCCGCCCAGCTGGCGAGTCCAGCCATCGGTTTCCGATTGGTCGCGCGCCCGGATCCATAGCCGCTTCGGCGGCGCCGATGGCGTTGGCCGCGATGGCGCGGCGCACTGGCGACAGCCGACGTGCTGGCGTTTTCCTGCAGATGTCCTGAGCTCCGAGATCTACGTTCGCCAGATCGGGGACGACGGTTCGGTGCGCGTGTGTCGGCTGCCCGGGAGCCTGAAGAACGGCGCCGTCGTGTTTGGGCCCGTGCGCCCCGGCACTTGTGCGTTCGACGCGGCGCTCCGGTTTGTGGGGCCTCGGTCGGCATGAGCCCCAACGCTCTCGCACCACGATCGAGCTGGGCACGTTTCGCTTGCAGCCGCCCGGTCAACTGACGGTTGATCGGGGTCGAAAGCGGGGTCGCCACCCTGTTGGAACAGCGCTGGCACTACACCCTGAGCCGTGGCGCCGGAGTCCGGCGTGGCCTCCGTGGAGCTGCGCGTGCCCGATTGACGGATTCTGAGATGGGCGAGTCCAAGCGGCCGGCTAGGTCATGCGCGACTTTCTCCTGGCGTTGTTCCCAGCCGTCTCGCTGCCGCCGAGCGGCGCCTTGACGTTGGACTTCGCGATGCCGAATCACCCGAGCCTGATCGGCTTGGAGCTGCACATCCAGGCATTGCACATCGGTGCACCTGGCATTGCCGGCCGCCACGCGTGGTCGCGCCGATCGAGTGACGTCGCTGCGGCGGCGTGGCGCGCGCCGCTCGGATCGGCCTACTGCAGGGTGATGTAGGTGATGCGATGCGGCGCGTAGCGCGTGACGCGCAGCGTGCAGGCGAGGCGGTGGCCGTCGGCGAACTCCAGGGTGGCACGGACGTGCCAGGGAGAGCTGCGCAGTCGCATTGCCGCGACCTGCGGGCCGGCGCCGTGGGCGCGCGCCGGCCGCGCGAACTCGGGGCGGATGGTGGTCATCGGGAGCCGCTCGAGGAACCCCGGTGCGAACAGGTCGGCGAGCTCGGCGGGTGGCTCGGGGCGAAAGTGTGCCGCCAGGTCGTGGACGAGCCGCGCCACCGACGCGGGCGGCCGCCCAAACTCCACGAGCGCCGCGCGCAGCAGCTCGGCGCCGAGCGTCTTGGCGACGTGCTGCTCCGTCGGACTGGTGTTGGCGAGCACCACGACGCCCATCTGGCCAACTGGCGTGAAGCTCATGTGCGTTTGGTAGCCGGCCATCCCGCCGTTGTGCCGCACGACTTCGCCAAGGTCGTCCGTTTCGTCGATGAACCAGCCGAGTCCGACGGCGCCGCGCCAGCCGTCGAGCACTCGCTGCGGGCGCTGCAGCTCGGCCAGAGTGCCGCCGCGCAGGGGTTTGTCGTTGGCACCGCCAGCTCGTAGCTGCAGCGACAGGAAGGTCGCCATGTCGACTGTGGTCGACGCGGCGCTGCCGCAGGCCTCGAGGCAACCGAGCTCCCACTGCTCGACCATCCTCCCGTCGGCGTCGTAGCCAGTGGCCAAGCGGTCGCCGAGCTCGGCCGCGGTCGCGACCACGGTGTTGCGCATGCCAACCGGCTGCAGCACAACGCGGTCGAGCAGCGACCGGTAAGGCTCGCCCGCCGCGTGCGCGAGCGCGAATCCGAGGAGCCCCACGCCGAGGTTGCTGTAGAGCACTTGGCTCTCGATGGGGCTGATGAGCTTCGTGCGTGCCAGCGATGCGCGCAGCCGCTTGGCGTCGTAGTCGCCCCAGTGGTAGGCGTCGCCCCGCGGGACGTCGATGGGTCGCTCCGGGAGTCCGGACGTGTGTTGGACCAGGTGGCGCAGAGTGATCGCCAATGCCCCGCGTGGGTCGGTCGGCAGGGAGAAGCCCGAGGGCAAGTGGTCGATGACCGGGTCGTCGAGCCGAACGGTGCCGGCGTCACGGAGCGCGACCAAGAGGGTGGCGGTCAACGGCTTGGTGAGCGAGGCGATGCGGTACAGCGTCTCCGGCGTGGCCGGCCGGTCCGTTGCCAGGTCAGCCTGGCCGACGGCGTGGTCGTAGACCAGCTCGTCGCCGCGAACGACCGCGACCGCGACGCTCGCGAGCCGACCGTCGCGCTGTGCCGCCGCGACGAGGTCGTCCAGATGAGTGTGGGCGCGGTCCTGCGCCCACGCGGCAGGCGCGAGCAGCGCCAGCGCCAGATTGGTTCTCGTGAACATGGCGGCGAAGTTACGACGCCCCTGGAGGCGGGTCTTGAAGCCGCGCAACGCGGCTTGTCACGATTCAACCTGCGCGATGGCGGAATTCGCTGGGTGTTTGCCCCGTGTGTTGCTTGAAGGCTCGGGAGAAGTGTGCGTGGTCGGCAAAGCCACACGCCACCGCGATCTGCGCGACCCGGTCTCGCGTCGCCGCGAGGAGGCGGGCCGCGTGCTGCACCCGGAGTCGCTGTTGGTAGTCCCGTGGCGCGCACCGTAGGTGGCGGCGAAACGTCCGGGCCACGTGCACCGGGTGGACACCGGCAACCTCGGCGAGCTGCGCGGCCGAGATCGGCTGCAGATAGTTGGCGTCGAGGTGCGCGAGCACCGCCACGAGCCAAGTGGGGGAGCGGCGTCGCGGCTGGTTCACCTCCGCTCGCGCAACGCACGCGAACAGTTGTAGGAGGATGCCCTCGAGGGCCAGCCACGCCGCTTGATCGTCACGACCCAGCTCCCGGTCGGCCGCCGCGGCGAGCTTGGCGACCGACGTGCCCGTCAGGGTGACGCCGCGATCGGGCAAGCCCAGCTCAGCGGGCAACGCCTCGGTTTCGACAATGAGCGAGCGCGTCCCACCGGGACCAGCGTCATTGCTGTGCGATCGCGCCGCCGGCGTGAACAGCACGCTGCCTGGAACGCACGCGAACTCGCCGTCGTCGGTGCGTTCGCAAAACTCGCCCTGGCGGACGATCGTGAGGCTTGGATGACCGTGCGCGTGCGGTGCGAGGACCTGGTTCGGCGCATAGCAGCTGTCGGCAACGCGGAAGCGACCGAGCTCGCGCGTCCGCACAGCGCGGCCGAGGGTCATCGGTTGGAAGGCCGCGTCACCGCTCACGCGCAGCAGTCTACGACGTCTTCCACGCTTGGTAGAAGCGCTGAACGGACTTCCACAGCGCCGCGCCCAGTGATTCGGAGCGGGCCGCAAGGCGTACCCGCGCGGTCAGGCCCGACGTGAAGTCGCGCGGTACCGACTCCGGCTCGAGGAAGATGTGCACGTGTGGCGTCGCCGCCTCGACTTCGCCCTCGGCCCCTTGGCGCACGTAGACGTCGCCGCCGCCAAGCATGGTCAGAGGCTCGGGCATGTCGCTCCGCGAGGCGACCGGCCGGACCTCGCGCACACGGGCGAGGACGCGCTCGCTGGGTGCCACGGCCCAGCGGATCTCGGCGCTGGATCCGACTTCGAGGTCGAGGCGGCTGAGCTCGTCCTCGGGCAGAACCGCGTGGATCAGCCGTTGGCCCGAGTGGAGCTCCAGCAGTGGCTCGCCGAGGCGGACGAAACGGCCACTCTGTCGCTCGACGCCGCGATCGGCGACGACCGCGGGCTCGGTCGCGGTGACTGTCATCGAGTGCAGGCGCTCCTCGATGTCCTGAAACGCTGACTCTAGGAAGGCCAGCCGGGCGCGGATCCGCTCGGCCTCGACTTGGTCGACGGCCTCGACCACGCTGAGCCGCACGCGCTCGGCCTCGAGTCGGCGTTGCTCCTGCTGGTGCTGGAGGCGCAGCTCGGGATGATCCAGCGAGGCTAGGAGCTGGCCGGGCCGCACGAGCTCGCCGTGGCGGATGGCCATGCCCTGGATCTCGGCGTCGTGCGGCGCGCGCAACATCAACACTTGCTCTGGCTCGAGCAGACCCGGCACGACGACGGCGCGCGAGATGGGCAGCTGCACCAGGATCGCCGGCGCCAGCACCAACCCCAGGGCGGCCACGGCGATGGCGCGTCGCCGCATCGGCTCGGTCTCTTTGCCGAACAGTAGGTAGCTGACGAGCTTGAGCACTGGCTTCACGATGAGCACGAAGCCAAACGCCGAGCCGAGGACCGCGCCAACCAGGGGCCAGCGCACGGTCATCAGATAGGTGATGCTGAAGGCCAGGACGAGCTTGTAGATCACCGAGGCCACGCCGTAGCCGCCGTAGAGGGTCCGGTACCACCAGCCAAGGGTCTGCTTGGCGCGGGCGTGGCCCAGAAACAGCGACTTGGACCAGTCGCGAATGAAGGCGGTCGATCGCTCTCGCAGATTGGGCGTGCTCGTGAGGTCGGTGAAGGCGTAGTAGCCGTCGAACCGCATCAGCGGGTTGATGTTGAACAACACCGTCACCACGCCGGCCAGCGACACCACGTTGAGGGCGACGTCGTGTGTGAGGCCAGGGGACGTGCCCACCCAAACCAAGGCGGCCAACGCTGCGACCATGGACTCGATGTACATGCCGCCCATTGCCACGGCGATCCGGTCCCACTTGGAGCGAAACTTCCACGACGAGCTCGCGTCCACGTACGCGCACGGGGTCGTCATGATGAAACAGACGCCCATCTCTGGCACCGCGCCGCCGAGCTTCTTGCAGACGTAGGCGTGACCGAATTCGTGGACCGCCTTCAGCGCCACGAGCACGACGTAGAGAATGGGGACGTTGGACCACTGGAGCAGCGCGGTGGTGTCGCCGAGGAACTCGCCGAAGCGGCCCCAGCACGTCCACACCGTGAACAGCATGAGGCTCGCCCACGCCACGACGCCGATGCGTGAGAACAGCGGTGCCGCCACCCGCATGGTCTTGTCGAGGAACTTGTCCGGATCCCAGAGCGGCACCTTGTAGTACATCACGGAGCCGAGGAGTGCCTTGCGCTTGACGGCCTGGCGCTTTTGGAACCGCTCGAACAGCTTCTCCGAGTCCGTGATCGGGAGCTGCAGCAGGTTCATGTGGTGGAGGTTCAGGACGAACCGGAAGAACGCGTCGGCGTCGGCCTCTTCTAGGTCGCCGATCGCAATCAGGTGCTGCAGCGTCTCCTCTAGGCTGCGGGACTCGATGATCCCGCAGAGGACGCGATACTCCTCGGCGCTGAATAGCGCGTTCTTGAACGTCAGCGGGTCGTGCACGACGTAGCTGGCTTGCCCGCAGTGGATCTGGCGCGAGACGGCTAGATCCCGGCGTAGCCCGATGCGAATGGCACCTAGCCTTTGGCGGATGTCGGCGGCGGAGACCATGGCTCGATGTCTATGTGCCGACTCGGCACCCGGGGCGTCGGCGGCGGCTGGTGCATCAGATCCAGAACCTCAGGCGGAGCCAGTCCAGGATGCGCCGCGACATTGTCCACCAGACGGGTCGGGGCCCGAGGTCGAGGTGCGCGAACCCCGACATGCCGGGCAGCAGGGTCGCGGTGGGCTCGAGGAGCGCCGTCTCGGCGATCACGACGTTGCGCCCGTCGACGACTTGGGACACGGCGGCCAACCGCAGGTCGCCGAGCGCCAGCCGGTCGGTGGGCCGGGCCGCGGGTGCGAACTTCCCCGCGACGCAGGAGTCGAGGTGCTGCACGTGGATCTCGGGGACCTGCAGCTCGACGAGCACCTGGTTACGCCGGCCGATTTCGAACATCGGGTCGCCCACCGCGAGCTTGGCGCCGACGCGGCTGCGGAGGTCGCCTTCCAGGACGACTCCGGTGATCGGTGACCGCAGGACCGAGCGCTCGATGCGGGCGTTCACCGCCGCCAGCTCGGCGAGGATCTCGCCACGCTGGGCCTGGAGCACGCGGACCTGGCCGGCGTTGCCTTCGGCCCGCTCTTTGTCCACGGTCGCCTCGATACTGCGCAGCCTGGCCAGCACTTCGATGCGCTCGAGCTCGTCGTCGCGAGCGTCCATGATCGCCAGCGTCTCGCCGACGCGCACGAGGCTGCCAGGGCGCGCCACGACCTCGAGTAGGATGCCGTCTCGCATCGCGGTGACCGTCCGGCGGTTGGCGCCGGAGATCGAGCACGGCACCATGACGCTGTAGGTCACCGTGCCAAAGGCCATCCACAGCATCAGCAGGACGGCCGTGAGGAGAAGTGATTTCTTCTTGTAGCTGCCGGCGCCGAAGATGGCGCGCAGCGCACTCGCCGTCGAGTCGCGAAGGTGGGCCAGCAGGCTGCGCGACGCGACCTGCGCGAGAGGGATCGTGGCGCCGAAGTTCGCAAGATCGTTGGCGAACGTGTCGAGCCGAACTGGATCGAGGAGCTGTGGATCGTGGTGTCGCACGCTGGCGATCCCAACGATCTCGTCGCCACTCCGGAGCGGAAAGGACGCGACGCACTCGCCGCCGGTCGCTGTGCTCCACTGGGCATGAAGACGGCAGTGGTCGCCTTGGGTGGTGTCGTCGTCGACCAGATAGCCGTAGTAGAGCACCGGGCGGGCGAGGTCGAGGCACTCTTCCATGGCCCCGGCCATGAGCTTGACGCCGGGGTTGGCGCCGCGCACTTCGTCGAGCCCGCACACGGCCACGACCCGTACGCGGTCGCGGCGTACGAAGCCGATCGCCGTCTGGTCGAGGCCCCACTTGTTCTTGAGGCGGCCGGCCATGGCGTAGGCGAGACGCACCGGATGGTCGGCAACGCGAGCGGCTTCTCCGGCGGCGGTGGCCGCGGCCATCGCGGCGTCGTCCTCGTCCGTCGCGGCCGCGGTTTGGCCCGCGACCTCGCCACCGGTGGCGAGCAGAGCGACGTAGCCAATGAGCCCCTCAAACAGCGATAGGGCCCAGACGGCGTCCTCGCGCGAGCAGCGCAAGATGACCAAGCCAGCGCCGCCCGCCTGCTCGAGGGTCGCGTCATGAATCGGCGCGGCGATCACCGCGATCTGGCCACTGGCGTCGTTGCGCAGACGCACGGCTTTGGCTCGGTCGGCCTGGAGCGCTTCCCCGAGGGTGTCGTTGACCGACTCGCGCATCGGATCGCTGGGCTCGAAGTCCTCGGCCGCCCATTCCTCGGACAGGAACTGCAAGCCGAGGTGCGCGTGCACCACGGCGTACTGTGCGCCCAGGAAGGTGCTGATGCGCGCCAGCGACTCGGCGAGAGCCCGATGTGGCGGCACGCTCGCGAACAGTCCGCGCAGGTCCTGCTGCAAACGGCCGACGCTGGCGCCGGCGCGCTCGGCAGGGGTGCCGGTCTTGGTGTCCGCGGAGCTCACAACGGGCCTTGAGAGGCGGCTACGTGATCTCGATCTTGTGGAAGAAGGTCAGCTCGGCTTGGAACTGACCGCTGTCGAGCAGCTTGCACTGCCTGCACAGTGCGTAGGTGGGCGCGACATCCAGCTCGGCACGGTCGAACGAGAGCCAGTAGATGTCGCCCACGAGGACTGGCCGACCAAACGTGCCCGTCATCCCGGCGCTGCTGACCTCCTGGCTCGTGCCGCGGAGCTCGTCTCCGCGCTGGCTCGCGTTGCCCGCGTCCAAGGTCGTCGGCACCTTTAGCTGCAGGGTGTCGTGCTTGCGGGCGTCGGCGATCTCCTCGACGGTGTTGAGCTCGAGCTCCTCGACGAGCTCTAGATCGCTGGTCGTCGGCGCGGCTTCGCGTTCTCCAAACATCCGCTGTCTCCTTCCCTGTTGGCTAGGTGCCTGGCCCGGGTGGGCGTGGTCGCGCTCATTTGGGAGCCCCGGCCGGCGTCTTGACGCCGTCCTCGTGCTCGATCCAGATCTTCAGGCCGGCTTTCCACGGGTCGGTCCCGTTGTCGAGTGAGAGCCGCACGCGGAACGAGCCGCTGGATGGGTCCGCCTGCATCGAAGCGTGAATCACCGTCGCCGTTCGAGCGTCGTCTGGGACGCTGGCGCGACGCACGCGAAGCTCGGCCCCAGGGCGCAGCAGCTGGCTGTCTTCGAGCGGGCAGTCGAGCTCGATCCACAACGGATCGAGGTCGATGACCTCGATCACGGGATCGATCTTCTCGATGGTCTGCCCGCGGCCGTGCAGGATCTTGGCGACGACTCCGTCGATCGGGCTGCGGATCGTCCGCTGTGCCAGAACCGCCTCGGCCTGCTCGGCATCGAGCGCGCGTGTCCGATGGTCGAGTTGAGCTTCTTCCAGGCGAGCTTCCGCCATCGCCAGCTCGAAGTCTCTCGCTGCCAAGTCCAGCTCGCTGGCGACCGAGCCCCGCGCCAGCGTGGCGGTGCGCGCGCGTTCTCCAGCGGCGTACTCCAACTCGGCGCGGGCCCGCCGCACAGCTGCGTCACTGTTGGCCATCAGGCGCAGCCGCTTCGCGCGCAGCGCTTGCTCGGCAGAGCTCAGCGCAAACAGCACTTCGCCGGCCTCGACCGCGTCGCCGTCGCGGACGGGCATCGCGACGATCAGGCCGTCTTGCTCAGAGCCGAGGGCGAGCGCCTGACTGGCGTAGCTGACGCCGATCCAGCGCTTGGGCGCCGCGGCGGTGGTGACCGGCGCGCGCAGGGTGAGAGGGAGCTCCCGTGGTGTCGCGGTCCAAGTCCACAACATCACGGCGACGCTCGCCCAAGCGATCGGCCGTTGCACGTGTCTCCCTCTGGCTCCCTCTGAGCGATGCCGCCCTCATGAGAGATCGGCTTCTGGTGACGTCGGGAATTAATACCCTTCTTAGGGGGCGCGTGCCGGTCGCCGGGGCCCCACGCCATCGGGCGTTTGGGCCGCGTGCGGCGCGGCGATCGCTACTTGCGGAACGCGCCGTGGAGGCCCGAACGCACGAACAGCATCAACCCGACCCACAGTTTGGTGAGGATGCCTTGGCCTTCCGGTGATGCCGTCTCGTCCTCGGGCTCCGACGTGGAGCTGTCCCGCTCGATGCGCCACGGTTCTTCCACCGGGGTTTTCTCGGTGACGGCGGTGGCATCGCGGTCCCTGCTGTCGGCCTCGACCTCCGGGGCGAAGGCCGCGTCGGCGGGGTCCATGAGGGAGCCGAGCGCCGGTGTGGTGCCGAGGGCGGCCGCGGCTTCCGTGGGCGACGCGTCGACGACGGTGGTCTCGGTCTCGAGGGTTGGGCCGGCGGCGATGGGCTCGACCGCGGGTGTCGATCGGGCGGGGGAACTCCCTCCGTCGATGGCCTTGGCCTCGGCGGTCTCGGTGCGGCTGCCTTCGGCGGCCTCCGCGAGCTCGCTGTAGAACGCGACACCCGTCCCTACACTGATGGCCGGGTCCGGCTCGCCCTGGATGGACACGGTGATCGTGTCGACGCTGGCGTTCGTGCCGTCGGAAACGGACACCTGGAACTGAACGTCCGTGTCGGTGACGCCTTCGGGTGCGGTGAACGACGGTGTGGCCGTGTCGGCCGCGGTCAGCGTGACGGGTGGGCCGGCGATTTGCGTCCAGGTGTAGGTCATCCCCTGGCCTTCCGGGTCGGTCGCGGTTGCGGCGAGTTGGACGGTCTCGCCTCCCGTGACGGTCATGGGGTTGCCAGCGTTGGCGGTGGGCGCGTGGTTGTCGGCGTTGACGGTGACGGTGACGGTGTCGACGGTGGTGTTGGTGCCGTCGGAGACGGAGACCTGGAACTGCACGTCGCTGTTGGCGAGGCCCTCCGGCGCGGTGAACGACGGCGACGAGGTGCTGGCATCCGCGAGCGTGACCGAGGTCCCGGAGACCTGCGTCCAGGTGTAGGTGAGGCCCTGCCCCTCGGGGTCGGAAGCGGATGCCGCGAGGCTGACGGAATCGCCTTCGTCGACGGTTTGGTTGTTGCCGGCGTCGGCCGTCGGCGCGTCGTTGTCGGCGTTGACGGTGACGGTGACG
>JBCCGH010000124.1:0-29506 GCA_039029375.1 Planctomycetota bacterium | reverse complement strand
CTGCTAGCGCTCCAATCCGAATCCTCGCGCCCGCAGGGGCGCCAGCAGCTCTCTCGCGCTGTAGCCCGACGTGCCCACGGCCCACAGGGCCGCCATCCGCTCGGTCCACCCTTTGCGCTCGCTGACGGGCCGCCCGAGGTAGCCGCCGTGGTCGCGATTCGTCTTGCCCGCCCAATCGCGCATCGCCGCGTCGGCCGCGATGAGCGAAGCGTCGATGGCGGCCAGGCGATACTGCTCTTCGTGCAGGACACTCGCGAGGTCCATGCGACCCCGGGGCACGGGGTCGTCCGCTGCAAATCCCAACACCATGCCGAACACCACGTACACCAGCGGTGGTAGGCCGAGCACTTCGGCCAGCTCTACGGGGCGATTCCGCGCCGCCCCGATCATGCATGAGCCGAGCCCGTGAGCCTCGGCGGCCAGCTGCAGGTTCTGTCCCACGAGCGCCGCATCCACGGTCGCCTGCAAGAACAGCTCCAAGGTCGAGGTTTCCAGGCGCTTGCCGTGGCGAGCGCAGGCCCGTTGGAGGCGATGCAAGTCGGCGCAGATGGCCAAGAACACCGGCGCTTCGTGGAGGTGCCGCTGATCGGCGCACAAGCGCGCGCACTCGGCGCGGCGCTGGGGGTCGGTGACGGCGACCACCGAGTAGGCCTGCATGAAGCTCGACGTGGAGGCGTAGCGGGCAGCGTCCACCAGCCGCGCCACCAGACCCTCGGGTAGCGCGTCGGGGCGGTAGGCACGTCGGCTGCGGTGGGCACGCATGTGGCGCAAGAGCGACACCCGCGGGTCGGCGAGCCAATCGCGCGCTGCGGCCAGATCGTCGGGAGTATCGAGGTCGCGCCGAATCCACGGGTCCTCGACCGCGATCGCCTGGACTCGGGAGGGATCGGCGCCGACCACGTCGCGCAGCGTTGTCGCGGCGTGCACCTCCGCCGCCAGCTCGGCCCGCAGCGCGATGGGGTGGCCGGCGCCGCTGTCGTTGACCGGCAGGGCGATCCGCGCCGCGCCGCGCCAGAGCTGCGCCAACACGAGCGCCACCGTGCTCGCCGTCACGAGCGCATGATCGACCGGGTAGAGCAGGTAGGCCGCCGGCGGCGGCGCGGCCGCAGACGCCGCGGCCAGGCCGGCGCGCACGCTGGCCGCCATGTCACCCCCGGACGGCACCGACACCACGCGGGCCACGCCCTGGGGCACGGCCGCGGCTGGCAGGTCCGCCGCACCCTCACGGCGGACGATCACGATCTCCGCCGCGCCACCGTCAGTGCAGGCGCGCACCGCACGCTCGATCGCCGTGACGCCGTCGAGATCTAGGAGAGCCTTGTCGGCGCCCATGCGGCGCCCCTCGCCAGCGGCCAGAACGATCGCGCAGGTCCGAGCCATGAGCAAACCCTCGGCTTCGGGGGGCCAGCCCCCGGAGGCAGCGAATGTCAGTAGACCAGGCCGTTCTTACGCACGTGCGTGAGAGGTTGGTCATCGTCGCTGCGGCCGCCGTCCACAACGCGACCGCAAAACACCAGGTGGTCGCTCCAATCGGCCTCGCCCAAGACCTCGCAAGCAACGTAGGCGTGCGCATCCAGCAGGTACGGCACGCCGTTGCACGCGTCTTGAATCGCCACCGACCCGAACGCCGGGACCCCGGGCTCGAAACCCCGAGCGAAGTGCGCGAGGAGTCCCATCGAGCCGTCGTGCAACACCGAGATGTTGAACGCGCCACCGTCGCGCACCAGATCGACGATCGGCCGCCCCTTCTTCAGCGCGACCGTGACCGACGGCGGCTCGAAGCCCGCCTGCTGGACAAAGGAGGCCAGCATGCCGGTGGCGTCCGCACCCCGCCCCGCGGTGAGGACGAACAGCCCGCTGACGATCCGGCCGAGGCCCAAAGCCGTGCCCGTGAGCTCGGTCATCGGCCACCTCGCAGGTCACGCAGGCGAACCAGTGGGACGAACGGCAGCTCTCGCCGCAGCTCGTCCGCGTCCGAATCCTCGCGGTCGGCCAGGGCCAACAGCACGGCGGGCACCGCACCGACCTCCAGCACGGCCTCGATCGCGCGCCGCGCCGAGGCACCAGTTGTGACCGTGTCCTCGAGGATCGCCACCTTGTCGCCGGCGCTGAGCTCGCCCTCGATCCGGGATCCCGTGCCGTGCCCCTTGGCCTCTTTGCGGACCAGGAACGCGCGTAGGGGTCGTTGGGTCTCGTAGGAAAGAGCGCTGATGGCGGCGGCCATCGGATCGGCTCCGAGCGTGAGACCGCCCACCGCTGTCACGTCGGGGAACGCCTCGAGCTCGACCAGCATCAGCCGCGCCAAGAGCCAAAGCCCCTCCGGATCGAGCGTCACCCGCTTGCCGTTGATGTAGAAATCCGAGCGCTTGCCGGAGGACAGAACGATGTCGAGCCCGTCTCGAAAGGCGCGCTCGCGCACTAGCTCGCACAGCCGCTTCCGCGCGGCGTCGACGTCAAACGTCTTCACCGTGACGATCCTATCACCGGCCCCGACGGCCCAAACCACCTGGGTCTGGTTTCGAGATGCCGACCCGGTGATCCTCTAGTGGGTCGGAGGTCTCACGAGCCCATGCCGGTCAGCGATCGTCACTTCGAATACCTGGCGCAACGCACGTTGCGAGAGGACGACTTCCTCACCGAGCTGAAGCAGGCGGCTCGCGCCGCCGGCCTCCCGGAGATCTGGATCGCCGCCGAGCAGGCTGCGTTCTTGCACATCCTGCTGCGCGCAACCGGCGCACGTCACGTGCTGGAGATCGGCACGCTAGCGGGCTATTCCGCGATCTGGATGGCGCGGGCGTTGCCTGCCGACGGACGCCTGCACACGATCGAAGTCGACGCCAAGCACGCCGACTTTGCCGCCGAGTGGATCGCCAAGTCGGACGTCGCGGACCGCGTCGAGCTACATCGCGGCGATGCCAGGGCCAAGGTCGCGGAGTTCGCCGACGCGTCGATGGACGCCTGCTTCATCGACGCCGACAAGGAGAGCTATGGCGACTACGTCCGGGCGGCCGATCGAGTGCTGCGCGACGGCGGGCTCGTACTCGTCGACAACGCGTTCGCTTTCGGCCAGCTGCTGACGGACGACCAGGACGCCTCGGTGCAGACGATCCGCGCGTTCAACGACGAGATGGCGGCGAAGGCCAACGTGCGATCCATCATCGTGCCATTTGGGGATGGAGTCTGGGTGGGGGTGAAACAGGATGGAGCCAGCTGATCGCGCGGCGTCGTATCGCCGGCACCGTGACCATCGCACGGTGACCGGGCCGAGCGGGCCGGCTAAGGTTGCGGACCCCATGCTGCGACCGCGGTTCTCTGACGAAGAGCTGGTGTTCGTCGAGGACTACGGCGACGTGGAGCCCCTCGTCCGGCAGGGCACCGATAGCAGTTGCATTGTGGTCGCACCGGCGGCGCAGCGGGAGGCGGCACTGGCGCACGCACGCGCCGGCCGCGCCGAGGGCCGAGGGCCGCTGCCTCTGCAGCCGGCGCGCTGCGGCGCGCGGTGCATGATCGTTCTACCGACCTACAACGAGATCGAGAACCTCGAGGCGGTGGTCGAGGACGCCTGTGACTATCTCGACACCGATCTCCTCATTGTCGACGACGGATCGCCAGACGGTACCGGCCAGCTGGCCGATCGTTTGGCCGCCGACAACCCGCGGGTTCAGGTGATGCATCGCCAGGGCAAGCTGGGCCTCGGCACGGCCTACATCGAAGGCTTCCGTCGCGCGATCGAAGGCGGCTACGAACGAGTGTTCGAGATGGACGCCGACTTCAGCCATCCGCCTTGGGACTTGCCGCGGCTGGCGTGGGCAGCGCGCGACGCCGACTTGGTGATCGGTAGTCGCTACGTGCAAGGCGGGAGTACGATCGGCTGGGATCTCAAGCGCCGCATGCTGTCACGTGGCGCCAACCTCTACGCGCGTCTCCTGCTAGCGACGCCGATCAGCGACATGACCGCGGGCTTTCGCTGCTACGACGTAGCGACCCTGGCCCGCCTCGATCTCGACAAGGTGAACGCCGAGGGCTACGCGTTCCAGGTCGAGATGGCGTTTCGCTTGGTGCGCGCCGGCGCGCGAGTGCGAGAGCTGCCCATCCACTTCACGGATCGCCGGGTCGGTGCCAGCAAGATGGACGCGCGCATCGCTCGCGAAGCCATCTGGCTCGTCCCCTCGCTGCGCCGCAAGGTGCGTCGCGGCGGCCTGCTGCGCGACGATCGTTAGCTCGGCCTCAGCTCAGACGTTCAGCGATACAGCGTGCTGCCGGCGACCCGCGGCAGATGGACCTGCCGCACCAAGCACTGCGCCAACGGGCTGCGCAGTGTGGCCTCGGGATCGGGATCGCGCCGGGCGTAGAGCACCCACCAATGCGCGACATGGGGCGCGAGCTGCTCCCAGTCGGCGTCGGGGATGCGGAACTCGGTGGCGTCGCCCGGGATCCGGAACACCCGATTGCCGGCCGCAAAGATCCCACCGACGCCCAGCACCAGCTCAAACGCGTCAACCTTCTCGGCCGGGACCCGCCACCTGAACGTCGGCGGCCCCTCGGCGCGCTCGAGGTGGGCGGGCGCTGTCACTTCGAGCGTCCGGCGCTCGCGCGGCACCGCCGGCAGCGCGCCGGCGCAATGCTCCTGGTGGTACCAGTCGACGAACGGCAGGTGGTCCACGGCGTCGGGGAACCAAGCGACGTGAAACTCGCAGTCCCGGCACTTCCCCGGCAGGTCATGCGTCAGCATGGCGCGGCGAAGATCCTGAGCTTCGGGGCCGTTCCAGACCTCGTCGACCGACTGCTGGTTGAGGTTGCCGAGGCAGAGGTCATCGCCCTCGGCCACGCAGCAAGGGTAGGCCCGGCCGTCGGCATGCACCTTGATCCGCTCTGCCACTTGCGGGCAGTAGCCGGGATAGAACCACTTGAGCTCATCCCAGATCGAGTGCTGCCGCTTGCGGCCCTCGCGGTAGCCGGACGTGTCGGGGCGGTAGTCCAGCGTCTCGGGCTTGTGGCCTTCGAACATCAGACGCACTTGCTTCTGCTCGGCCACCCGACGCGCCTTGTCGAACATCCACTCCAGCCACTCGGCCGACATGTACCGCAGGGGGTCGGAGAAGACCCGGTCCCGCGACAGGTTCGGCGCCATGTGGAACTCGAGCAGCCGGATCGTGCGAAAGCCCTGGTCCGCGAAGTAGGCCACCGTCTGATCGAGAAACGGCGCGTTCTCGACCATCACGACGACGTTGATCTCGGGTTCGATGCCGTGCTCGCGACACAGGCGCGCCGCGCGAGGCAAGTTCTCGAAGACCCGCGCGGTCTTCGCCCGCAGGCGGATCTGCTCGTAGACGTCGGGCAAGTGGCTGTCGATCGAGATCGTCAGAGAGCTCACGTGTGGCTCGAGCTCGGCGAACTTCTTCTCGTCGAGGAATTGCCCGTTGGTGATGATGTCGAGCTCGACGCCGTAGCGTTCCGCCAGCCGCCGCGTCAGGTCCCACGTGACGATCAGCGGCTCGCTGCCGGCGAAGGGCGTCAGAATGCTCGCGGTGGGCAACAGCTTGGCGGCCACCGTCTCAACGAGTGCCTCGGGGAGCTCCTGTCGCGGCGGGTTGTGCCCGTCGTAGCACATGGTGCACGACATGTTGCACACGTTGCTGAGCTGCAGGTCCACAACGCGTGGCATCGACTCGAACATGAGCCGAGCGTTCAGCAGGTCGCGGTCGCGTAGCGCGCGATTCTCGGCGACGAGCCGATCCTTCTCCGCCGTCGAGATCGGCAGCGCGAAAGGCGTCGAAGTCTCCGACGTCGTCATGGTCGTGGCTCGGGCAGGGACTCAGGCAGGGGCCGAGGCCGACTCCAGACGCTCGGTCTCGATGGCGGCCAGGGTTTCGGGCGTGACGTCACCGGTCGGATAGCGACCGTCGAAGCACGCAGTGCAGAACTGCACATCGCCGCCAGAGGGGTGCTCCCCGCGCACGGCTTCGATCATCGCGTCCGCCTGCTGATAGACGAGATGATCGCATCCCAACTCGGCGGCGATCTCCTCGTCCGTGCGATCTCGGGCGATGAACTCGCGCCGGGTGGCCATGTCGATGCCGTAGGGGCACGGGTACTTGAGCGCCGATGAGTAGGACGCCAGGTAGACCTTCTCGGCGCCCATCTCGCGCGCCATGCGCACGATCTGCCGACTGGTCGTGCCGCGGACGATCGAGTCGTCGACGATCAGCACGCGCTTGCCCTCGAACTCCATGCGGATGGGATTGAGCTTGTGCCGCACCGTGTCCCGGCGCTCGGCGTCGCTCGGCATGATGAAGGAGCGACCGACGTAGCGGTTCTTCACGAAGCCCTCGCGATAGGGGACGTCGAGCGCCTCGGCCATGGACTGTGCCGCTGTCCGCGCCGACTCCGGCACCGGAATGACCGCATCGATCTCGAGGCCCGTGGCCCGCCACCGTGTGGCGAGCTCCTCACCCAGGCGAAGCCGCGCCCGGTAGACGGAGATCTCATCCAGGAAGGAGTCGGGCCGCGAGAAGTAGATGTACTCGAAGATGCAGGGTCGATGCTCCTCGTGCGTGATCTGGAAGCTGTGGACTTCACGGTCCCGATCGATCCAAATCGCCTCGCCTGGCCGAAGGTTGCGGACCGTTTCGTAGCCAGCCACGTCGAGCACCACCGACTCGCTCGCGAGCGCCCAGTAGCGTCCTTCCTTGGTCTCACGCATGCCCAGCACGCCGGGCTTGATCCCAAACGGATCGCGAAACGCGAACATGCCAGCGCCGGCCACGATCCCGACCACGGAGTAGGCGCCCTGGACGCGCCGGAACACCTCGGTCACGGCCTCGCGGATGTGATCAGGCTCGATCCCAGAGCCGTTCTTGCGCGCCATCAGCGCATCGGCAAAGACATACAGGACGGCGGCAAGGTCGCAGCTCGTCGCCATCGACACGTCCCGCTGCGAGAAGTAGTCCCGCTTCAGCTCGAGGAAGTTGGTGACGTTGCCGTTGTGGGCCATCGCGATGCCGACCGGATACTCCAGCCAAAACGGCTGAACGTCGGTGTCCTCACCGCGGCCGACCGTCGGGTAGCGCACGTGGCCCACGGCCATGTTGCCGCGCAGGCGGGCGAGGTGCTTCTCCGCGAACACCTCCCTGACGAGGCCCTTGCCTCGCTTGGCTTGGAAACCGTCACGGAACGTCACCACTCCCGCGGCGTCCTGACCCCGATGCTGCGTGGCCAGCAGGCCCGCGAGCACGTCCTGCAGTACGTCGGTGCCTTCGGGCCCCAGAACCGAGATGAATCCGCACATAGGGGGTCGCTAAGTCGCTGGTCGAAACGGGCTAGAGGGCTCGCCCCGGTGGCGAAACCAACCGGCAGGCGCAGGCCGCAGAGTTTACCATCGACGGCCCTGGCGTCGCCCCTCCGAGCCGCGGCGCCTCCAGCCCCCGACCGACGCGGTCCCGATCGCGCCCCGCCTGCCCGTGCCCCCAACCTGCAACGTCGACGGCCAGATCGTGCCCGAGTCCGAGGCCCGCGTCAGCGTCCTGGACCGCGGCTTCTTGTTCGGCGACTCGGCGTACGAGGTCTTGAGAACCCACCGCGGCGTGCCCTTCGCGTGGCCTGAGCACTTCGACCGCTTGCGCCGTTCGGCCGACGGCATCGGTCTTGAGCTGGATCTCGACGACGAGGCCTTGCTCCGCCGGATCAAGGCCACCGTCGCCGCCGCGGCCGTGGACCCAGCCTACATCCGTATCATCGTCACGCGGGGCGTAGGCAGCCGGCCCAACATCGACGTTGCCTTTGCGCCGGGGCCGCCCACCTGGGTCATCATGGTCCGCGAGCTCCCAGAGCGCGCCGCCGCCGGCGTCCGGCTGGCGGTGATCCCGCGTCTGCGCAACGACCCGCGCGCCCTGGATCCCGCCATCAAGAGCGGCAACTACCTCAACAACGTCCTCGGCCTGGCCGAGGCCAAGGCGCGCGGGGCGACGGACTGCCTGTTCTTGAACGCCGCGGGGCACGTCACGGAGGCTTCGACGGCCAACTTCTACGCGGTGCTCGATCAGCGTGTTCTCACCCCGCCGCTGAGCGCCGGGCTGCTCGCCGGCACGACCCGCCGGTTGCTGCAGCAGCTTTGCGAGGATCTAGGGCGCGACTTCGTCGAGCGCGAGATCAGCCGTCAGGACCTGGCTGCGGCCACCGAGATGTTCCTCTCGTCGACCCTGCGAAGCGTCGTGCCGGTGCTTGAAGTCGACGGTCGCCCGGTGGGTGGCGGCCAGCCGGGTCCCGTGACCGACGAGCTCCAACACGCGTTCGCGACCATGTGCGACCAGAGGACGCGCGATCTGTACGCGCCGGCCTGGGACGCCTCTAGTGGGCCGGACGGCCACCCCGCAAGGCACCCGCTGCGAACGGCTTAGAGGGCCAGCGACATCGGTGGCGAACTCTTGAATCGCCCCACTAGAAACTAGATGTCGTCCAGAATGCGGGCGATCTCGTCCAGCGCGGACCGATAGCGATCGCGCTGATCCTGAACGTCGCGCATGTCTTCGATCATCGCCTCCAACGAGGCGAGTGGGCTGCCAGATCGGTCGTTCGCGCCTGCCGATCGCGGACGACGGCCGTGGTTGCCGCCGATCTTCGCCAGGCTGTTGCGCCGCGCGGCGGCTTTTTTGGCGGTGCCGCGCGGTGCCACCTCGACCAGACCCAGAAGCGCCTTTGCCCGGCCATAGACGATCGGGTAGAGCGTCAGACCCTCCGCCGCAGCAGCTTCCTTGACCACTCGGTACTCAATGTTCGGATCCCGGCGCAGCTGACCGATCACAAACTCCATCGCCGGAGAACTCTTCTTCTCGGCAGGCGCCGCCTCGATTTCATCGCTCACGTTCGACCTTCACAGCGCGAGTCGCGGCTCTCCAACGACTCGACAATAAACTTGGACTCTAGCTTCAACGACCGCCCAAAGAAGTCAACGTCACGTCGACCGACTCGCCAGGTCCAACAATGACGGACGCCAGCGGGCGCAGACGGGACTGTAACTCAAATGCCTGCTCAAGTGACGTGCGGGGTTGCGGCCCGGCACGGCTGGCGCAGCTGAGGACATCGTCGAGCAGCGTATACCGCGCGCTGATTGTCGCGGCGAGCTCGGCAGCGTCGGGATGTCGCGGCGACAAGAGCAACACATCCGTGGGACGCGCACCCGGCGCTGGACGCCAATTCTCGTCCAGGGGCGCCGACTCGCCGGAGTGGATCAAGAGCGCGCCGTCCGGCCACTCGATCTCGTAGCCGCACGTGGCGCTGACCAATTCCCCCTCGGTAATCCCTAACACCCGAATGCGCAGCTCACCCTCCTGATAGGTGTCTCCAATCGACACCAGGGGAAGATCCGAAGCATCGATGGCCGGCAAATGGAATTGTTGGTGCGTAAACACCCGGCGCTTTGCCGCGATCAGCCGCAGCAACGCTTGGTCGTTGCGTTTGGTGACATCGCGGGGGCTCGTCAGCAGCACGAAATCCAGCGCCCCCCACAAATGGGGCGCCACATCGGCACCCGCAGGATCGATCGCGAAATTCGCTGCGTGGCTCCGGATGAGCCAGCCACCCGCCGGGATGCGGAAGATCCGGATCGTCGCCTGCGGCAGCGCCTTTGCTGCCTCTTGCGCCATTTCCTCGAGCGCGTGATTCCAAAAGAACGGCAGGCCGTTGGCCACGATTCCAGCGACCTCGCGCTGCATGCGGCGATGAACCCGGCCGTGGTATTCGAGAAAGTCGACCCGCGGAAAACTCGCGTGATGTCGATCAAGGTCGCGGAGCAGCTTCACGCGATCGAGTCCACCAGCGGCCGCGGGGGGCTTGGACTCGACGTCGACCACGGTCGGCGACGTCGCGTCGACGCGCCGCCACAGGGCGACCCAGTCGGCTGGCCGCATGGCGTCGCCGGAGGTCGCCGGGGGGGCGGGAAAGTCGGGCAGCTCGGCCACGGGTCGCTCCATGACGCCCCAGAGCATGACTGTCCCGTAGAGCGCCGGGTCAATCCGTGGGCCCACGCCAAACGTCCAGCCGACCCGCGTCTGAGGCAGCACGTCGGTCGGCTCGTCGTAGTCACTCACCGCGACTTGTAGGTCGAACACGTCGCGCTCACTTGGCGTGCGCCCCGGCGGCAGAATCTCGGCCCACGGTAGGCGCGCTTCGTACGTCGTCCGCCGTTGCGCCACGTCGTGCTGCACGACGCTCAGGGCTCCCGGCGCGTAGCGCGCCACCCCACGCAACCGATCCCACTCGACCACCTTGCGTCCCTGTTCCTCGACCTCCGCGAGCCAGTACTCGCGGTCCTCACTGCGGCCGGCGTCGGCGCCGACTTCGCGCGTGTCCCGGTTGGGGTCGAAGGCGAGAAACAGGCTGTCGGCAGGCGGCACCTCGACGACTCGAGGACTCGTTCCGGAGAGCGGTCGGTGCCAATCGTCGCGCACCACCGCGGCGACGTAGAGGAACTGCTCGTCCCAGAGCAGGAAGACCCGAGCCGCGAGGTCAGTCGGGCCGCGCCACGCACCCAGCGCCGTGCCCGACAGCTGGCGTGGATCGTCGAGCAGCAGCGGTGGCACCGACGGCCAATCCTGCAGGACACCATCGATGTGAAGGTCCTGAGCCCCACGCCGGGCACAGAGGGTGCGGGGCACCGGCATGGGTGCGCGGACCACCGGCCCCGCCTGCTGACCGTCGCGCCTGGCGGGTTCCTGCGATTGTGATGCGGCAGGGGCGAGCGCGAGAGCAATCGCTGCGAGAACAAGGTGCTTCAAAGCCGCTCCGTCTGCAGAAGAGTCAGGTAGTTGAACAGTGCGTGAGCTGCGGTGGCGGCGAGGAGACCGCACCCCATCGCCACCAGCCAGCCGAACAGGAGCCCGAGGATCAGGCCCACCCCACAGCACAACCAGGCGGCCCGGGGCGAGATGTGTAGTGCGGCGTAGAGCAAAGCCGCCGGCACCAAACCCCAGGCGTCTTGGACCGCTAGGCGAAAGAAGAACTCCTCGGCAACGGGCGCGATCGAGGACAACACGAAGAGATCCGTCTGGCTCGTGGGGCCGAGCAGCTCGGCCAAGCCATGCACTAGCCGGCGGAACACCCCGAGGTAACGCACCAGCAAGGCGAAACAGGCGCTGAGCCCCAGCCCGACGGCGATCCCAATCGCCATAGAGATCGGCAGGCCGACGGAACCTCCGGTCGCGGCGGGCAGCTCGGCCAGGCGACCGCGGGACGACAGCCAGAACCAGCCACCGGCCGCCAACAGCGAATAGAACACCGTCGCCGCGAGGGCGATGCCAGTGGACCTGGGCGCGTCGGCCGGCGGCTCGGTCGGCTCTACAGCCACCGCATCCTCGCCGGCGGGCCAATGATCGCGATCGGCCGACCCACCAGATCGCCCCACGAATAGGTACGGCCCATCCGCGAGTCGTGGCTGTCGCGACTATTGTCCCCGAGCAAGAACATCGACCCCGGGGCTAGCTCGACGCATGGGTCGGCCCCGATCGGGCCGCGGAGCGACCGATAGTAGACGTCGTGGAACGTGCGTAGGCACGAGAGCCGCAGCCGCCCGCCGGCGACGCCGATGTGGATCGCGTTCTCATGCACGCGATCGCCGCGGGGTTGCCAGGCCCCTTGGGGTAGCTCGACGTGGATGTGCGCGAGCAGGACTCCGGCCACCTCCACGAAGAACCAACCATCCAGGTAGCCGAACGTGAAACGGATCGGCGCTTCGGGGCGCAGCGGTGGGCCGGACGCCGCCTGCCAGGACGCGTCGCCCGCCTCGGTCGGCGCGCTCGCGGCAGCTGCGGCGGCCGGCAACGGCACCCCGTCGCGCGTCAGGCTCAAGGCCCCGTCCGCGCCGTAGCCACATGAGTAGAAGGTGCCGCGATGCTCGATGACGATCTGCAGCGCGGTGCCGCCGCCGTCGACCACGGCATCGAACTCAACGCCGATGTCCCGGTGCAGGGCGGCCCAGCCGCGGCGCTCGCCCTCGGCGTCGAGGAACGTCGTGTCGATCGGGCGCGCGGTGCTCAAGTGACCGGCCGGAACGCGCGGCGGCTGCGGCTCGGTGAGCAGAGCCGTCAGCGCCGCCGGCGTCGGGGCGGCGGGGTCGAGCTCGAGGCGCATCCCCTCGCGGTCGAGGCTGCGCCACGGCCCCGGGGCAAAGTAGTCGCGCGCCGATTGCGGGCTCGCCCTGCCAAGCTCGAAGTGCGTCACTCGCATCGCGCCCGCGGCGACAGGGTGCTTCACGTCACGCTGCAACAGCTGCCGCGTCCGCCCCAGGAACAGATCGCCATCGATCACGCTCACCCACGGCAACGAACCGTCGCCGAACGCCACCGCCCGCTTCACCAGGAACGGTCGGTGCGGATCGTCCGAGCCACGCACGACCACGAGGTCGTAGCGCTCCGGCGCCCGTCGCCAGAACGCCGTCTTGTCGACCAGGACCAGGTCGCCCCGCACCGGATGGCCGTGCAGGGTCGGCTCCATGCTCCGGCTGGGCACGAGATACCACTCCAGCATCCGGGTTCGGATCAGGTGGCAAACCCCTAGACCGACCACGACCACCGGGATGAGCTCCCTGGCCCACCGTCCGCACTCCCCAATCCAGCCCGTTCTCATCCGCCGATTGCCGGGGAACTTTCGGGAAAAACTCCCCATGGGCGCCGCGAGCCCCGATCGGACGGGCCCCTGCGTCCTTGCAACACAACGGCTTCTGGCACTTGGGAAAAACTGCCTGGAGGGGTCCGGGGACCCGACGTCTTGCACGGGGTCCGATGGCCGCCCATCATGACTCGTCCGGCGCTCGCCGGGAGAAATGTTAGCTGAGTTCTGATAGGCACTTATGAAGACCTCGAAGAGAGCCCAAGCGCTCCGGAGGATGCTGGACATCTGCGACGATCTGCAGCGGATCCGATCGAAGATGTCGGACCCAGAACTGCGTCGCGATGCACGCACGCGTCTCCGGCGTGAGTCGGTGCGCAAGCGTGAGCTGCTGACGCGCGACCTCAGCGCGTACCGTTACCGAGGTCCGCTGGGCCGCTTGCTGCGCGAGTGCAAACTCGAGAGCGAGCACTTCCAGGTGCTGGCGTTGTTGTTGCATCGACACTTGGCTGCCGAAGATCCCGGCTGCGAGGGTCGGCTGATCCTATCGCACGTCTACGAATCCTCGTTTGATGTGTTGTCGGGGACGCAGCTGTTGCACGAGACGAGCCCGCTGCGCGCGAGCGGGCTCGTGCTCATCGACGAGGATGACGAAGAGGTTGCCGACCTGCTGCAGGCGCGCTTCATGTTGTCGACCGAGGCCCTCCTCGCGTTCCGCGAGGAAGTGCTGGGCGGAGTGCCCGAGGATCTCCGCCGTGGTGGCAGCAGCTCCTTCGGCAACCAGCGCGAGCTGTTGGTGGACCTCCGCGTCCTCCACAACCTCTACCAGCTGCGCGCGGAGCGCGTCTTCAACGTGGACCGGTGGAACCGAGTGCACAGCACCGGGATGGATCCGGCGCGCCACCTGACTCGCCGCATCAATGCGTTCTGGGGCCGCATTCGCCGCAAGCTCGAGGTCACGGAGCGCGCCCAGGAATTCCCGGCGCTGCGCTTCATCACCGAGCACGGGCTCGCCGAGGAGGAGACGATCATCGTCACCCACCTGCTCTTCAAGGAGCTCTATGAGGGCAACGCCTACGCGGATGCGGCGGAGCTCTTGAAGCTCGTGAGCTACAGCGAGTCCGACCTGATCCGCAACCGCCGCCTGATTACCCGCTCGGGGACCCTGGTCGCCTCCGACATCCTCCAGCTCGAGGCGATGATCGAAAACCGCGAGCTGACCGCGGAGGTCCACCTTGCCGACTGGGCGGTGAACTACCTCCTCGGACCCTCGGGCCAGGAGCGCACGATCGATACCGACGAGCGCTTGGACTGGCACCTGTACCTGAAGAACCTGACCGACGCGCGGACGTTCTTCCGCGACCTCGAGTCCAACTAGTAACTCGTATTAGTGGTGTGTCTCCGAAGTTCGGTGCATTTGTCGACGAGTCATGCGTGTTCGTCGGAAGGCGCTGCGACGACATGGCTTGTCGGTGGACAAGCTGAGGAGTAGCAACCCAGCGACGAGCGGGCAGGGCCGGCGACAAATGTGGCGAACTTGCACGCCACCCTACTAGCCCGGCCCACCCTCAGGCCGGGAAGAACGCGTCGTGCAGTGCGGGGACCGCCCGCGGTAGGTGGGCCTCGGCGATGACCAAGGCCAGATTGACGTTGTTGGCACCCTGGCTGATCACGAGGACGGGCACCTCGACCTCCGCCAGGGTGGCCAGCACGCGCGCGGCGACCCCGCGATCGAGCGCGACGCCGCGACCGACCACGCTGACGAGCGCGTGGTCCCGCTCCACGGTCACCGCGCCGACTTGGCGCAGCGCCGCGATCCACTCGTCGGTGCGGGCTGCCGGGGCAGCGGTGAGCGTGACCGATGCTTCGGAGCTGGACACGACGTCGGTGTCGATTTCAAAGCGCTCGGCGGCGTCGAACATCCGCGCCAAGACGGCCGAGTGCCGCCGGACCCCCGGCGCCACGAGATGCACCAAGTGCACCCGCTTGTGCACGATGGACCGGACCGGCTCGCCGGGCTCGTCGAACCGCGCCACGATCGAGGTCCCGTCCAGGTCCGGTCGTGACGTGTTGAGCACACGGACCGGGATGGATCCCTCGATGGCCGGCTCTAGAGCCGACGGGTGCAGCACTCGACCACCCCAGTACGCCAACTCACTGGCCTCCTCGAAGCTCATGCGCGGAATCGGCCGAGCGTGCGGCACGAGTTTGGGATCGGCGGTCATCACGCCGTCGACGTCCTTCCAGATCTGGATCTCCTCCGCTCGCAGCGCGTGGCCGATCAACGCCGCCGAGTAGTCTGAGCCGTTGCGCCCCAGCGTCGTGATGTTGCCATCCGCGTCCTTGGCGATGTAGCCCGTGACGACCGGGATCTCATCCATCGCCGCGAAGAACTCGCGCATGCGCCCGTCATCCGGCAGCGGCCGAGCGCGACCAAAGGCGGCGTCCGTGCGCAGGCCCGCATCCCACGCGTCCACGGCTCGGGCCGCCAAGCCCTGCTGCGACAGAAAGCCCGCAACCACGCGCACGGAGCAGCGCTCGCCAAAGGAGTACAGGCGGTCCAACGCCCGCGGGCTGGCCTCGCCCCCGTGGTGCACCGACTGCAAGGCGTCGCGCAGCTCCCCCCACAGTTCCTCGAGCAGCTCGGCTGCCAGCCCAAGATCCGCCAGCAGCGATCGGTGCCACGTCTCGATCGCCGTCACCTCCGCCGCATCGCGCGGTCCTCGCCGCGCCAGGGCCTCCAGCGAATCGGTGATCCCGGCATGCGCCGACGCCACCAGAACCGGCCGACGATGCCGCACGCGGCGCACGATGTCGACGACACGGCGCACTGCGTCGCTGGTTCCCAGCGACGTGCCGCCGAACTTCATCACGATCATCGGTGGACTCGCGAGGGGCTGCGGGGACCGGCATCCTGCACGCCAGGCTCCCGAAAGCCAAGCACCCCTCTGGCCAGCCGCTCAGCCCCTGGCGGGATGCCCGAGTGCGGTAGAATCCCGGCATGACGAGCTCTGAGGAACTCATCCACGACTGGAACCAGCACGCCAGCACGCTGCCCTCGCCAGGGCCCATCGAATTCGACGACGAGACTTTGCGCGATGGGCTGCAATCCCCCTCGGCCGAGGACCCGGCGATCGAGCAGAAGATCGAGCTCCTGCACCTCATGAACGAGCTCGGGATCGACACGGCGGACATCGGGCTGCCAGGCGCGGGTGGTCGGCCGCGCGAGGACATTCTGCGGATGGCGAAGGAAATCGCCGACCAGCGGCTGCGGATCCAGGCGAACGTGGCGTGCCGCACCGTCGTCAGCGACATCGAGCCGGTCGTGGAGATCACCCAGCGAGCGGGAATCCCGATCGAAGTGTGCGCGTTCATCGGTAGCAGCAGCGTCCGTCAGTACGCTGAGGACTGGACGCTCGATGCGATGCTCGAGAACACGCGGAAGGCGCTGAGCTTCTGCCGTGACCACGACCTGCCGGTGATGTACGTCACCGAGGACACCACCCGGGCGCACCCCGAGACGGTACGGGCGCTCTATTCGGAGGCGCTCGAGCTCGGCGCGAAGCGCCTATGCGTCTGCGATACCGTCGGTCACGCCACACCAGCCGGCGCCCGCGCGGTGGTAGGCTTCGTCCGCGACCTGGCTCGCCAGCACGACCCCGACGTCAAGATCGATTGGCACGGCCATCGCGACCGCGACCTGGCCATCGCCAACAGCCTGGCGGCCATCGAAGCCGGCGCGCAACGCGTCCACGGCACCGCGCTAGGCGTTGGGGAGCGCGCAGGCAACGCGCAGATGGACCTGCTGCTCGTCAACTGCAAGCTGCTGGGCTGGATCGACAACGACCTCCGTCGCCTACCGGACTACACCGCCAAGGCCGCCGAGGCGATCGGTGTACAGATCCCCCACAACTATCCCGTGTTCGGGGAGGACGCTTTTGAGACCGGCACTGGTGTCCACGCCGCGGCGGTCATCAAGGCGTTCAAGAAAGGCAACCACGAGCTCGCCGACATCGTCTACAGCGGCGTCCCCGCTCATCTGTTCGGGCTGCAGCAGCAAATCCGCGTCGGACCGATGAGCGGCCGATCGAACGTGACCTGGGTCCTGGACCGGCTGGGGATTGAGGCCTCCGACGAGCGCGTCGAGCGCGTTCTCGCGGCCGGCAAAGGGAGCAAGCGTCTGCTCACGGATGCCGAAGTTCGCGACGCCGCGAACGGCTGACGCCGCGAAGCTCATCGTCTGGGGTCAAGCCGATCGTCGGCGCTTGCCGATAGCACCCACGAATCGGCGTGACGGGAAACCCATCGATGAAACAAGCGATCGACATGGCTGTGGTCGAAGAGCTGCTTGCCCTCTCTGAAGAAGGTGATCCAGAGCTCCTCGTCGACCTCATCCAGATGTATCTCCAGGACGGGCCGCACAAGCTGGCCGAGATCACCGACGGCCTGGCCAACCAGGACTACGACCGCGTCGAGCGCGCCGCCCACTCGCTGAAAGGCGCCGCGGGCAACCTCGGCGCGATCATGGTGCAGCAGGATTGCGAGACGCTGCAGGTGGCGAGTCGCCACCACGAGCTAGAGACCGTGAAGCGCGGCCTCACCGATCTCAAGGGCCACTTCGAAGAGTCCGAGTCGGCACTCCAAGCCCTGCTGTCCAAGTACAGCGGCGCGACCTAAGCCATTGGTCGCGGCTGGCCCGCACCTACTCGGCGGACGCTTCTAGGTTCGTCTGCAGTCGGAACGAAGCCGGCTTGCCGCTGTACTCGCATCGGTGGCACTTGTGATAGTGCTCGCGTTGCCGCGACAGGCAACGCTCCACGGGTATCCGGTGCACGATCAGCGGCTGGAGTGCGTTGCGCGGTTGAGGACACTGCCGCGCCACCACGCCATGCTGGTCCGCAGTCGTCGTCTCGAGAGGTTCCATGCAACTCCGTCGTTGGGGGGAACAAGCGCGGACCCGGCGTCCTCCTCGTCAGCCGCTCATCCGCTCAGCGACGCAGGCGTCGCTCCGGCCAAGCGCGACAGGATAGGCGCGGGGTGACCGGGGTCAACGCACAGCTGCCTGCCAAACCTCCCGACAAACGGAGACCGCCGACGCGGCGGCATGGCTGGAGCGAGAAAGTTCCCAACAAACAGGGCCCCGGTACTTGCTCTGTTGCAGAGCGCGACCAATGGCGGAGAAATCGACATCGCCCTCACCAGGGGGCAGGTGCTCGTGCACTCCGCGACGAATGTCCTCGAGGTGCACCTGCGCCAACCGGGGGCCGACTCGGGCGATGAGGTCCGCCGGAGCACCCTCGTCGATGACGTAGAGGTGACCCACGTCCAGACATAGCCGGGGCGCGTCGCTGCCCAAGGCGGCCGCCAGGCGCTCGTAGTCGGCAACGGTCGCGACCGCCATCCCCGGTTCGGGCTCGAGCGCCGGCACCATTTGCTTGGCGCGGGCGAGTTCACAAGTCCGCTGGATGCCGTCACGCAGCCACGCGGTCGAGTCCGGTCCCGGTCGGCGGTCGACGCCGGCCCAAAAGGACAGCACCCCGGCGCCTAGGTCCCGGCCGAGCTCGCAGCATCGGCGATAGAAGTCCAGCCGGCGGCGGCGGCCCTCGTTCGAACGCGTCATCAGCGTCGGCTCGTGCTTGTGCCGGGGATCCAGGACGAACCGCGCCCCGGTCTCGATCACGGGATCCAAATCGAGCTCGTCGAGCAACCCCGCCACCCGATCGACCTCGCGCGCCGTCACCGCGAACGGATCCAGGTGCATGATGTCGGGAGTGATCGCCACGGCGCCGTAGCCGACATCGGCCAACAGCCGGAGTGCGTCGTCCAGGCGGTGGTTCTGCAGACCGCTGGTGTTGTAGCCCAGTCGCATTACCGCCGTCTCTGCAGCACGGCGTGATAGCCGCCATCGCGGTCACCGCGCGGCAGCGTGGTGTGCTCACGCAGCAGGGTCACCCCGTCGCCGACGAGCTCGGCGACCACGCCCTGGTTCTCGACGCGCTCGATGCTGCAGGTCGCGTAGACCACGGTGCCACCGACCCGGACGCGCTCGAGAGCATCGCGCAGCAACTCGGCCTGCGTGGTCGCCATTACCGCAGCCGTCTCCGGAGTGAGCTTTCGTCGAACTTCGACCCGTCGCGCCAGGACGCCGGTGTTTGAGCACGGCGCGTCCACCAGCACCCGATCCACGCCGGCGGGAACGTCGTCGATTGCTTCGCAGACGCGGAGAACGCCGTCGAGCCGCAGCCGCTGGGCGTTGCCGGTGATCAAACGGCGCCGGCGGCGGTCGGCGTCGTAGGCGTAGACGGCTCCCGTCGTGCCAACGTGCTCGGCCAGCAGCGTCGCCTTGGTGCCGGGCGCGGCGCAGGCATCCAGCACCGCTTCGCCGGGAACGGCGCCGACGGCGAACGCCGCCTCGTACGCGGTCGCGTCTTGGACGACGAACGCGCCTGCGGCGAAGCTGCGCCCGGCGAAGGGCGAGGCCCCGCCGCTCCAACGCAACAGGTCGGGGCGCGCGGCGGGCACGGTCTCGACGCCCTCGGCGCGCAATTCGGCCGCGAGCTGTGGCGCGCCACCGCCAGCGTGCAACGTCGGCCGCAGAACCACGGCCGGGGTGCGACAACTCGCCGCGGCGGCAGCCATCACGTCGCTGCCGAACGACTCGAACCAGCCCTGCACCAAGAATCGCGGCAGCCCGTAGCGCGCCGCGACGAACCCGCCTGGATCGGTTTCGGGGTCGGGCAGCGACCCCCGGGACAGCAGCAGCGTCCGCGCTGCATCGAGCGGCAGCTCGACCCTGGGAAGGGTCGGATCGGCGGGTCGCGTCAGGACCGCCCGCGCCAGGTTGCGCAGCGCGCCGTTGAGAAAGCTGCGGCGGTCGCGCACCAGCGAGACCGTCTCGTGCACCGCGGCGTAGTCCGGCACGCCGCCCAGCAGCAGGATCTGGTAGGCGCCGAGCCGCAGCGCACACCGCAGGTGGGGGTCGGCCGGCAGCCGCTCGCACACCGTCGCGCGCAGGGCAAAGTCGAGGAAGAGATGGAGGCGCTCGGTGCCGCGCGCCAACTCGAGCGCGAAGTCGCGGTCGGCCGGCGTCAAGCGGCGACGGTCCAGCACCAATCGCGCGGCATCGCCCTTCTCCAACGCGACCAACGCCTTCCAGGCCGCGCGCCGCGCTTGCGTCATCCGAACCGCGCGTCGGGCTGCACGGGGTGGCCGCGGACCCACTCACCGGCGGTCATGTTGCGGCCGTTCTCGGGCTTGATCCGGATGATCCGGTAGAGGTCCTTGCCCGTGCACACGCGGATGCCCTCTTCGCCGGCCGTCTGGATCAGACCCGCGACGCCCGCGCCGTAGAGATCTTGCTCCACCTCACCCTGGATGACGATGAAGCGCCGCGCGTTCAACCGCGTCTGCGCGCCGGGCTTGGGGTTCATCGCCCGCACCAGCAGGTCGATCTCGGTCGCCGGCTTGGTCCAGTCGATGACGCCGTCGACCTTCTCGATCATGCGCGCCCAAGTCGCCCCGTCGTGGTCCTGCTCGACCCACTTCTCCTTGCCGGCGTCGATCAGCTTGAGCGCCTTCACCAGCGTCTTGCCGGACAATTCCGCCAGGCGGGCCCTCAGCTCACCGGCGTTCTCGCGATCGCCGATCTCCGTTTCCTCCTGCAGCATCACGGCCCCGGCATCGAGCTTCTCGGCGATGCGCATGACCGAGATCCCGGTCTTGGTGTGGCCGTCCTTGAGGCAGTGCTGGATCGGCGCAGCGCCGCGGTACAGCGGCAACAACGACGCATGGGCGTTGATGCAACCCTTGGCCGGAGCCGCAAATAGGGCCTCGCTCATGATCACGCCGTAGCTGATCACGACGCCGAGATCGAACTTCTCGGCCGCCAGTTTGGCGACGAAGTCCGGGGCGTTGGGGTCCTCGGGCTGCTCGTACGTCAGCTTCAGGTCCTCGGCCTCCAGCTTGACCTCGGCGGGATAGATCTTCCGGCCGCGCCCACGAGGGGCGTCCGGCTTGGTCACGACGAGCGTGGGAGCCAAACCGGCTTCGGTCAGCACCCGGAGGGCGGGGCGAGCGAAGTCACTGCTCCCGAAGAAAACGATCTTCAAGGTACCGCTATAGCTGGGGTCAAGGGCTTCGGGAAAAGTAGCGGCACCCAGTGCCACCTGCAAATCACGCCCTGCCACCGCTGCCCAACCGGCCGTTCGATCTGTGTGCGGCGAGTTCTTTTGCTGCCGAGGCGCGGCGCACTTTGTCGGTCTTCGGCGCCCCTGTGGAGCTGGTCTGGCTGCCACGGCGCAAGGCCCGCGCGGGCGCCCCGCGCGCCGACCGGCCGCCCTTCCAGCCGGACCGCGCCAGCCAGATCCTGGCGACCGAATCCGTATGGTCCGGCCACGGCTGCGCGCTCACCCCGAATCGCTGGCCGCTGGGAGATCGGGAGGTGCTGCTGTGGGCCACCGAACCGGTCCGCGAATGGCCCCTAGCGCTCCTCGAGGTGGCGCTGGCGCTGGAGGAACGCGACCGCGTGACGGTACTCGGCAACACCATCGGCGCGGCGGCCTCGATCCCCCGGGCGCACCTCCACCTCATCGACGGCGAGCTGCCGTTCCTGGCCGAGCTCGCGCGCGAGCCATGGACGGCCGACGCCGCCCAAGGCATCGAAGACGTGGAGCTGTCCCGACTGGCGCCGCCGTTCCCGGTGCTGGCGGTTGGGTTGCGAGGCCCCGCCGCCGCTCGCGCGCGAGCGACCCACACTCTGATCAGGCGCCGCCTCTGCGCCAGCTTCAACATCATCAGCCAGAACGGCGAGACGTGGCTGGTGCCGCGTCGGGGGCCGGAGATCCCCGCACCCCATTTCCCTTTCGCGCTGGGGGCCGCCGAGCTGTGGGGCCGCTGGTGCTATGGCGACCGGGCGCCCTTCGACGCCGCTACGGGTGCGGCGCTGGAGGGCGCGGTGCGCGAGAGCGGCTTCCCGTTGGACGGAGCGCCGTAACCCTTACGCCGAACCATTCGACGGCGCCGTGCGGCCATTGCCGCCACGCGCGCCGTTCTCACCGCTCGCGCTCGGTGCCGACGAGCCCTCGGAACTCAGCGTTCCCGGTTCCCCGGCCTCCTCGACCGCGTCGGCGAGGGGGTCGTCGTCCTGCTCGTCGACGTCCTCCCCGTCCTCCCAGCGCTCTCCGGCAAGGACCTCGTCGACGGTCAAGTTCTCCGGCCCGACGAAGGCGACCGTGATCGGCGCGTACGAGGCGTCTTGATGCGCCCGGATAAACCCCTGCTTCATCAGCTCCAACAAGGCACCAAACAGCCCGATCAGGCCGTAGCGCCCGCTGTCGCGGTCGAACAGGTCGAGGAACGCGACCTCCGGCGCCTGGCGCACCCGCTCCAGCAACGTCGCGGTGTAGTACTTGGAGTCCCGCCGCTCGATCCCCACGTGCATGGAGGACGGCCCGCCGGTCTCCTCCAACAGCTTGGCGAAGGCGGCCGTCAGCGTCCAAATCTCGACGCTGCCCAGGTCGAGCTCCTGCTCGCTGACGTCCTCCTCGAGCTCCTTGGGCGGCGGCACGGCCGGCGCCACCATGCGCGACCGATCTTGCGCCAAGCGCTCGAAGCGGCGCGTGACGTCACGGTAGCGCTTGTACTCCAGCAGGCGACGAATCAGGTCGTCGCGCGGATCGAAGTCATCCTCGATGGTGACTTCCTCGCCGGGCAGCAGCTCGCGCGACTTGATCTCCATGAGCGTGCTGGCCATGACCACGAAGTCACCGATGTCAGCCAGGTCCAAGTCCTGCAGAACCGCGAGGTGCTGCAGGTATTGGTCGAGGATCTTGGCGATCGCGACGTCGTGGATGTCGACCTCTTGCTGCTTGATCAGATGCAGCAGGAGGTCCAGCGGCCCGGAGAAAACCGGCAGCTCGACCCGGTAGGACACGCACGAAGCTTAGCTCGGCGCGGGCACCCGACGAAGGCCCTTGCTAATCTCTACGTCATGGATCCGAGGATCGAACGCGCCCGCGAGATCATTCGCGCGGAGGCGGCAACCGTGCAGGCTGTTGCCGAACGCCTTGGCGCGGAGTTCGCGACTGCGGTCGACAAGATCCTGGAGCTCCCAGGTCGCGTGGTGACTGCCGGGATGGGCAAGGCGGGAATCATCGCCGAGAAGATCTCGGCGACGCTGTCGTCCACCGGCACGCCGTCGATCTTCCTGCACCCTGCCGAGGCCATCCATGGCGACCTCGGTCGAGTCACGCGCGGCGACGTCTTGCTGGCACTGTCGAAGTCGGGCGAGACCGAAGAGGTTCTGCGCCTGCTCGGCCCCGTCAAAGCGGAGAGTGTCGAGGTGATCGCGGTGACGCAGTCCTGCGAATCCACCCTGGGCCGGCACTCCCATCTGGTACTCGAGCTCGGGCCGATCGAGGAGGTCGGACCGCACCAGCTGGCGCCAAGTGCCTCGACGACGGCGATGTTGGCGCTCGGTGACGCCCTGGCGCTGGTGATCCAAGACGGCCGCGACTTCGGCCCGGAGCAGTTCGCGCGGTTTCATCCCGGCGGCGACCTGGGCCGGCGGCTCATGAAAGTCGAAGAGCTCATGCGCACCGGGGACCGCAACCCGGTCGTGCGGTCGGATGCCACCGTGCTTCAGACCATCGAGGTGATGACCAAGACGCCGGGGCGACCTGGGGCGACCAGCATCGTCGACAACGACGGCCGGCTGCGTGGCTTCTTCACCGACGGTGACTTGCGCCGCCTCCTGGCCGGCACCGACCTCTCGGTCAGCGCGACGCCGATCGCCGAGGTGATGACCAAAGAACCGCGCACGATCGCACCCGACACCTTCGCGATGGAGGCGATGGGCCTCCTGCACGAGCTGCGCGTCGACCAGCTGCCGGTCTTGGACAAGTCCGGCTGCGTCATCGGACTCCTGGACGTGCAGGATCTGCTGGATTTGCGAATCGGATGAACGACGGGCCTGAGGCGGAGGTCCTGCGGGGGATTCGGCTGTTGCTCACGGACGTCGACGGCGTCCTCACCAACGGCCACCTGCACTTCGACAGCACTGGCCGCGAGGTCAAGGTCTTCCACGTCCACGACGGCGCTGGCATCGTCTACTGGCACCGTTACGGCGGCATGTCCGGTCTGGTGTCGGGACGCGGCAGCGAGGTCGTGCAGCTGCGCGGCAAGGAGCTCGGCATGCACGAGATCCACCTCGGCCACCACGACAAGCGCGGGGTGTTCGAGGAGATCCTGGAGCGGCGCACCCTGTCGGCACATCAAGTCGCCTACGTCGGGGACGACCTGCTCGATCTGCCGATCCTGCGCCAGGTCGGCTTTGCCGCGGCACCGCAGGACGCCCGGCCCGAGGTGCGCGAGCAGGTCCACTACGTCGCCCGTAGCGCCGGCGGCCAGGGCGTGATCCGCGAAATCGTCGAGCTCCTGCTCAAGGCACAGGACAAGTGGGATGAGGTCGTCCGCAAAGGCGGACTGCCATGATCAAGAAGGCGCTCCTCTTCATTCTGCTGGTGAGCATCGGCTTCTCCGGCGTTTACTACGCGACCGGGGGCGGGGAGATCGCTCGGTTCGGCGAGGACGCCCGCCTGGAGGCGCGCACCGGCCAAGACTCAACGCCGCGCGACCGGGGCGTCGTGATTCCGCAGGGTGACGGGAGCGAGCTCGGTGAGCACCTCAAAGTCACGATGACCGGCTCCTTCGAGCTGCGACAGACGCGCGACGTGCCGCTCCCGGATGGAGGCATCCGCGCCGTGCCGGTCTACGAGCTCCGCGCTGAAAAGAACGAGCCGTTGCCGGATGGTCGACAAGAGCTCACGGGCGTGACGGTGGTGTTCTACGAAGCTGACCGCACCCTGGGGTCGCAAGTGGTCGAAGCCGGCACGCTACGCGCCGATCGCGCCGAGATCTCGGTCGGCCTCGACGAGCGAGGCCAGCGCTCGGTGGCCACCGACAAAGATGTCGTCCTGCACAACGCCGTCCTGACGACCACCGCGAATGGGCGCATCAAGAACCTGCGGCTCGAGCTGACGCAAGCCTTGGTGCGCGCCACCGACCGGGCGATCAGCCTGCGGACGGCGACGGACGACCAGGAGTTCTCGCTGCGCATCCGCGAAGAACAGGAGCTGTCCCTGACGGGTCGGGGGCTCCGCGCACGGTTTCCGTTGGCGGTAGCCGATGCCGGCGAACCCGACCCTACCGACCGCATCTCGATTCAGGTCAGCAGCGCCGCCGAGCTCGTCCACGGGTCCGCGCGCGGCCCGGCCACGCTCCGCTCGGACGGACCCTTGAGCTACATCGAGAACCCCTCGTCGGGCCTGGCCCGCGTGGCGGCGCGGCGCCGCGTCTCGGTCACCGCTCAGCTGCCGGAATCGGGCGAGGCAAGCGCCGCGAGCGCACTGACCGCCCGCGGGGATCGGCTCGAAGCGACACTGCAGCGCGGCCGGGAATCCTCGCGCCAAGGCTCGCAGCCGAGGGCACGCTGGCGCTCGATCCTGCTCACTGGCGCCCCCGCGACGCTCGAGATGGCGGATCTAGAAGTCGACTGCGAGAGCCTGCACGTCGCCCCCAACCTCTCTGGGACCCCGTGGCTGGTCACTGCATCCGGCAACCCGCGCGTCGCGTACGAGGTCGACGGGGAGACGATGCGGTTGCAGACCTCGGGTCGCGCCCACGTCGTCTACGTCCGGGAGCGCGTACGGGCGTGGCTGCGCCCGATGGGCATCCGCGGCAGCGACTTCCCACGCCAGGCCCACTGGTTACTGACGCTCAACGGCCGTTCGACCGTGGCTCTGGAACGCGAAGACGCTGCCTTCGACCTCGCCGCCGAAGAAGGCCTGCGCATCCTGCGGGATGCGCAGAACCTCGTGACGTCGGTGATCGGCCGGGGCGCCGTCGACATCACCGCCCAGCAAGCGGGCGAGCCAACGGTAATCACCGGCAGCGATGGCTTTCTGCTGCAGCATGGCCCCCAGGGTCAAACGCTGTTCTTGGGCCCGCGCCAACCGGACCCCGCACATCGCTTCACCGTGCGAAGCCGCGATTTACTCTGCGAAGGCAGCGGGGCTTGCCGATGGTTCCAGCCCGCCGACCCGGAAGCCCCGGGGGAGCTGACCCTGGACTCGCCTGCCGCGGACCTGAGCCTCAGTCTGAAAGGTCGCGAGGGCCGCCTGCGGCAGGTCGCGCAACTGACCGCGCGCTTCGTCGGCGAGGCCGTGGACCGGTTCGAGGCCCGCGGCGCCGAGTGCCTGCTCGACGCTACCGCTGACGACCAGGCGATCTCCGGTGCCGCCGAGCACATCGTGGGAACGGCGGCCTGGATGCGTCTTAGCGGCTGGCCCGCCCGGGTCGTGTCCAGCGGCAGCGGCATGCTCGAGGGGCATACCGTGGAGATCACCCGGCTGGGCGGGGACGCGGTCGCGCTGGCGGCCGAAGGCAACGCGGCGCTCTGCGTCACGGAGGCGGCCGGCGGCGATCAGCTCGGTCAAGACGTCGAGCTCACCGCCGAGCGCATCGCGGTGCTGCCGTTCCTCGCTCCGCCCGCCGCGGTGGGCCTGCAAACATCCTGGGCGCCGGTCCTGCTGGCCGGCCTACAGCCGCTGTCTCGCCGTCACCTGTTCGCGTGGGGGCAGGTCCATGCGCGTCTCGTCGAGGCCGGCGCACCGCCATCCGAGGCCAGCGGTGAAACCATGGTCCTCTGGGGTGACGAGGGCGCGGCCGCAGCGGTGCTCCGTGGCGCCCCGGCGACCTTCCTACGCCGTGACGAGGGCGCTCAGGACATTGCCGGCGAAGCCCCGGTCATCCGCCTCGCCCGCACCGAGGGGCGGGGCGAGTGGGTCAAACTCTGCCGCACCGCGGACGGGCTCCCCAGCATCACCATGCGGCACCACGAAGGCAGCGGCTCCCGGCTCGGCGCCCCCGGCGGATCGTCCCGCCTCGAGTGCGATGGCGATCTGGGACTTGAGCCGTTGATGATCGTCCCAGACGGACCGGTCACGATCGTCAGCCTGACGGCGGCCGGCGTCATCGACCCGGCTGGGCTGCAGATGCAAGCAGGCTCCATGCGCGCGCGCCGCGCCGCCACGGACGGCCAGCTGACCGAGATCGAGGCCTGGGGCGGGGCCGAACTCGACTGGGGCTCGATCGAATCTGCGGCGGACCGCCTCCACGTCGATCTGCTCACCGAAACCTGCCGGATTGTCGACGCCAACGGCACGGCATGGGTGCAGCTGCCGGGGGTCCGCATCGTGTGTGCGATTGCGGAGTTCAACTACCGCACCTACGAAAGTGCCGCTTGGCACACGCTGATCACGGGCGAACAATCCACTCGATGAGCCACGGGCGCTGGCTGGGGGTCTGCGCGGTGGCCGTCGCGTTCGCCGGCGGTACCGCTGCACAAGCAAGCGGCGAGTGGACCGGCACGTTCGGTTACCTCGCCTCGACTCCAAAGGGCAACGACTACGTCGAGTTCCAAGCGAACCACGGGGTGTTCCTAGCTAACGCCGGATTCGAGATCCGTGCCGACCGCGCCTTGCTCTGGGTCGACAGCGACCTGGCGCAAGATCTCGAGAGCGAGAACAAGAGCTCTCCGCTACCGCGGCGCGACGCCCTGCCGCCGGTGCCCCGCCGGACCAGGACCGAGGCGCTGTTGGCGGCGCGGCTGCGTGCCTTTGCTCGGGCCGCCGGCGTGACGCCGCCGCCGGGGCGCATGGAGCAGCGGGCCGGGACCGCCGTAGCCCTGCGGGGGCTGCGCCATCTCTACCTCGAGGGCGAGGTCGCCGTGGAGTACCAGGGCCGCGAGGTCGCCACGGCCCAACGCGCCTATCTGTCGCTGCCCGAGGACCGCTTGGTGCTGCACGGGGGCCAGATCCGGTTCTCGCTCGACGGCGATCCGCCGCGCACCTTGGTCCTACGCGGCGAGAAGATCGTGCGCCAAGGGCCGCGCACGACCGGCCGCAACGTCTCCGTCACTTCCTGCACCGCGGGAGAGCCGCACTTCGACGTACGCGTGGACCAGATCGAGGTGATTCAGCGAGACGACGACTTCGAGGTCGTGACGAAAGGCAACACGTTGGCCATTGGCGGCCAGAGCCTGATCCCGCTGCCCAACGCGCGTTTCAACGCCCGGGAGCAAAGCCAGATCCCCCTGCGCGGCGCTTCGATCGGCCACAACGGGCAGGAAGGTGTGATCGCCCAGGTCGACTTTGGCGGCTCGATGAACGACGTCGGTGGATCGGTGCACGAATGGCTGACCGGTCGTCCCGCGCACGAGTTCCGCGGCGATTGGCTGCTCGGCGTCGGCTACAACCAAAAGCGCGGCCATCCGCTGGAAGCCGACCTGAACTACCGAGGCGAAGGCCTCTACACCGGTCGCACGCAGGGCTACTTCCTCGACGATCAGGGCAGGGACCGGCGCGAGATCCTGCGCTTGTTCGACGGGACGCCGATCACCCAATCACGGCGCAACCTCCTCCGCACGGAAAACCGGATCTTCTTGGGCGAGGACGCCACCTTGGACCTGACCGCCTTCAGCGCGTCCGATCCAGCGGTCTGGTCTGAGTTCTTCCCGGCGGACTACCGCCAGCTCGAGCTGCCCGAGACCAGCGCCCACTTCCGGTTGGCGCGGGACAACCGGCTGCTCACCGCGACCGCGCGCGCCAACATCAATCGCTTCTCCTACGCGGCGGACCGGAGCTTGGCGCCGTTCTTCGTCGAAGAGCTGCCCCTGGTCACGTACGACTGGTTCTCCGAGCCGCTCCTGACCCTGCCGGGCGACGCACCGCTCCTGCTCACGACTTCCAGCAACGCGGGCTACCTGCGGCGCGCCTACGACGCCACCTCGGTGGTCGAGGACGACAGTGCCCTTCGCCTAGACCAGGAGATCGAGCTCTCGGTCCCGTTTCGACTCGGGCCCATCGGCGTGCGGCCCTTCGTCGCGGCGAGCGCGTCCTACTACGACGATTCGCCGATGGACCGCGATGAGCTACGCACCGCGGCCGCCGTCGGCGCCAGGGCCGCGACTCGAATCAGCCGCACTTGGTCTTGGCTCGATGGCGAGAACGGCCAGCGCGCCCTGCGCCACGTGATGTCACCGGCGGTGGCCTGGATCGAGCGCTTTCACGTCAGCGACTCGCCGCAGGACTTCTTCCAGTTCGATCCGGTTGACGCCCTCACCGAGCGCACCGAGATTCGCTTGGAGCTGCTCAATCGCGTGCAGCAGCGGCGCGGCAACGGACCACCCACCGAGCTGCTGTGGTTGGACCTCGCGCAGACGCTGACCCCGATCTCGAGCCGCGACAACAACGGCCATCACCTCGGGCTGTTTGAGTACGAGCTCATCGTCCGCCCCGACCCGGATACGGTGGTCGTGCCCAATCTGCGACTTCTCGTCGAGGGCGAACACGATTGGAACACCGACGACCTCAACACGTTCAACACCGGCGTGCGCTTTGGCAAAGTGCTCGGCCTCGACTGGCGCGGTGAGTTTCGCACCGATGCCGTCACCAAGGGCGCGATCGGCTACGGCGCGAGCACCGACGTGTTCGGTCGCTGGAGCCTCGCCGGCAACACTCAGTACGACCTCCAGCTCAAGCAGACTCTCAACTACTCACTGCAAGTCCTGCGGCGCGACCACGACTGGCGTCTCTCGCTCGGCATCGTGTTCGATGACGTGATCAACGACACGCGCTTCTTCATCAACTTCGAGCCGTCGCTGGGCGGCCTGTTGCGGCCGCGCAACCACGACTACCTCAGCGGCTCCGCCCTGTATGGCGGTGCGCTGCCAGGGTTCTAGTGGTGTGATTCAGGAATCTGGGGCCTTATCCACGGCCCTCAGCGCCGCTCGCAGCGTTGGGTCGTCCTCGCCGTATCCACCAATATGCCTGCGGCGACCCGCCTTGCG
>JBCCGH010000123.1:0-29933 GCA_039029375.1 Planctomycetota bacterium | reverse complement strand
CGCCGTGTCCACCAACATGCCTGCGTCGGCGACTCCTTGCCCACAAGGCCGATGCCTCACGGACTACATGCCCCATCTGGATGAACTACACCACTAACCCAACGCCGTCGCCACAGCGGCGATGTCCGCCTCGCTCGTGCATGGCCCAGCGCTGACGCGGACCGTGCCGGCGGCTTCGGTGCCAAGCCGTCGGTGAAGCCACGGGGCGCAGTGAAACCCGGTGCGCACGATGATGTTCGCTTCCGCCAGAAGCGCCCCGACTTCGGCGGGATCGAGGTCGGGCAGGACGAAGCTCAGGATGGCCGTGGCGTCGCCCGAGGGCGGACCGAAGATGCGCGTGCCGGGGCGTGCGGCGAGCTCGTCGCGCAGCCCCGTCAGCAGGCTGGCGGCGCGCGCGTGGGCGTCGGGGTGCTCGTCGAGCCAGTGCAGCGCCGCGTGGAGGCCGAAGATCGCCGGCGTGTTGGGTGTGCCCGCCTCAAAGGCCGCGGGCCATTCCGGTGGGTGGTCTTCGAGCGCGGCGGCGGAGCCGGTTCCGCCCTGCTTGGACGGACGCACGACCACCCCCTCCTGGACCGCCAAGAAGCCGAGCCCCGGTGGCGCGAGCAGGCCTTTGTGCGCGGAGGCGGCGATGGCGTCGGCGCCGACGGCGAAGGGGACGGCGCCGGCCGACTGACTGGCGTCGAGCAGCGTCGTGCAGCCGTGGGTCCGGGCCAACGTGCAGAGCTCGGCCGCGGGGAGGACCGTGCCGAGCACGTTGCTGGCGTGGCTGAACGCCAGTAGGTCGCGTGGCCGCGCGCGCAGCCGCTCTTCGACCAAGTCGAGCTCCAGCGTGCCGTCGAGGCGAACCGGCAGGATCTCGATGTCGAGGTCGCGTTCGGCACGGAGCGCGTTCAGCGGCCGGACGACGGAGCTGTGCTCCAGCTCTGTCGTCAGCACGGCGGCGCCGGGTCGCAGGAATCCGCGGAGGAAGAGGTTGAGGGATTCGGTCGCGCCGGAGGTGAAGGCGACGCGATCGGCGGCGAGGCCGCACCGAGCCCCGATCCGGGCGCGGGTGTCGGCGACCACGTCGCGGACGAGCGCCGCGGTGGGCCCGTCACCGCGCTGGCCATCGACGCCGAGCTCCTCGAGCCAGCGCTGGACGGCCTCGCGCACGGCGATCGGTTTGGGGAAGGACGTCGACGCGTGGTCGAGGTAGATCATCCGGCGGTGCCGACGTAGCGGTCGTACAGGATCTGCGCGCGGGTGGGCTCGTCGACACCGAACAGCAGCGCGCGACCGCCGCGAAACACACTGAAGCGGCAACCTTCGATGGAGAAGCGCAGTAGGTGTGGAGTCAGCTGGAGGTCTTGCGCCAGCGGCGCCAGGCCCGCCGCGATCCGCTCGAGGTCGAGCGTGGCACCGTTCGGTGGCTGGACTTGCACCGCGCGCCGGCCGCAGAGCCGCGTGGCGCTGCGGTGGCCCGGCTGCAGCGCGGGGTATTCGCCCGCGCCGCAGGCGACGCAATCCGCGGCCGGTCGCCCATCGGCGAGGCGCAGGGCGTAGCGGTCGTTCCACACGTCGACGTCGAGTGCCCCGCGCGCCACGTCGGCGCTGCGGCCGCTGAGGATCTTCAGCGCCTGCGCGGTTTGAAACGCGGCGACCATCGCGACGGCGGGAGCCAGCACACCGGCGGTTTCACAATTGGCGATCTCGCCCGCCGGCGGCGCCTGCGGCACCAGGCAGCGCAGGCAGGGCGTCTCACCGGGCAGCACTGCCATGGCCGTGCCCCGGGCGCCGACGGCGCCGCCGTAGACCCAGGGGATGCCGGCGCGGTGTGCCAGGTCGTTGATCAGGTAGCGGGTGGCGAAGTTGTCGGTGCCGTCCAGGATCACGTCGGGCGTCGGGAGGCGCGCAAAGGTCTCGGCGTCGAACTCCTCTGCCATGGGATGCAGCTGGCACTCGGCCCGCACTGCCGCGAGGCGTGCCGCGGCAGCGTGGGCCTTGGGCCGCCCTTCGGCCGCGTCTTCTTCGGTGAACAGGATCTGCCGCGGCAGGTTGTCGACCTCCACCACGTCGCGATCGACGAGCCAGAGTTCGCCGACACCAGCGCGGACCAGGGCGTCCGCGATGTGGGTGCCGAGGGCACCCGCGCCGACCAGCAACGCCCGCGCTTGCAGGAGCGAGGCCTGTCCGTCGGGGCCGAGCGGCGCAAAGCGAACCTGGCGCGAGAAGCGCGGGTCCGCCGCCGGCTCGCCCCGGGTCATCCCTGCTTCTGCTTCTTCTCGAAGTACTCGGCGTTGATCTTGGTGAAGTTGGCCCACTCTTCCGGCACGTCTTCTTCGGCGAAGATGGCCGTCACCGGGCAGGCGTCGACGCACAGGGTGCAGTCGATGCAGTCGTTCGGATCGATGTACAGTTGCGAATCCTGCTCATCGCCGTGGATGCAGTCCACGGGGCAGACGTCGACACATGCCTTGTCTTTGACGTCGATGCAGGGTTGGGCGATGACGTGCGTCATGTTTGATCGATGGGTCGAGGGGGGGAGCGGCTCCCAGGTCCGGTGCCCGCTCCGAGGCAGTCGAATCGACTACGCTTAATACCGGCCGAGCTGGCTTCTGAGAACCGGCAAACGCCCTTGAGATGCGGGCAGTCGGCAAAAACGGCGCTGGCACGGCGGGATGGGTGCGATGGTGCGGGAGGGGGGACTCGAACCCCCACGGGCGATGCCCACAGGAACCTAAATCCTGCGCGTCTGCCAATTCCGCCACTCCCGCGACGGGGTCCCACCGGCCGGGACGGTCAGTGCTCGATCGGCCCGGAGTGATCCTGCATGCGCACCGCGACCACGCTTAGGAGGTCCTTGATGTGGTTCTCGACGCGGTTCACGTTGAGCACGTTGTCGATGACGATCGCCTCGCGCTTCCCCTGTGGGTAGAAGATCAGGCGGCCGCTGCGCAGGAGGACGTACTCGAGGAGGTCGTAGATCTCCTTGTGCACCAGCAAGCCAGCGGTGGGAATTCGGGTGATGTCGCCGAGGTAGCCGTGGTGGTGCAGTAGCTCGCGGTGGTTGATCTCGTAGTAGTTGAAGCGCGTGTTGATGAACACCGTCAGCAGCGTGGCTGCCAACAGGGCGCTGATGAACCCGTAGTACTGCGTGTTCATACGGATGTCGATCTGTCCGAACAGCGTCTTGATTCCCTCGAACCAGCCCCACTGGGTGTTGGCCCAGCCGATGCCCAGCACCACCGCGATGGCGCCGATGACGATGGTAATCGTCTTGATGCGAGAGAAGTCGAAGGCGAAGACGAGCAGATTGAGCCCGAACACCAACATGAAGATGTTGCCGAGTGAGGCCAGGCCTTCCGTTCCGCCCGTGCTGCTCAGCGCCGAGATCAGCCAGAACAGCGTCGCGGCGATCAGCGTTGGGTAGAAGTACACGACCTTGGGCCACGGACGGATGATCAGACTGTTTTGCGGGGCCGAGACGGGTTTCTGGGCCTCGGTCGGCTTCGGCGTGACGGTTTCGGTCATCGTGCTCCTCCGCTGGCTGGCGAGCGCTGGATTCTCGATTCCTGCGGCTCCGCGTCAACAGGCGAAACCGCGCGGACTCCTGGGCGCGACAGAATGTGAATGAAACCCGCCACGCCCGACAGGGTTCTGCTAATTGTGGTGTTCACCGAGCGACCTCTATGCGCAAGTGGCCTCCGGTATTCTTGAGCGTCGTTCTGCTGGCCCTGCTCTCCGCCGGGATCCCCGGGCAGAGGCCGGCGGCTGCTGACGAGGACGTGCGCGTCCTGGTGGTGCCGGTCCACGGCCAGATCGGCGTGCGGACGGTCTACATGGTGCAGAGCGCCCTGCGCACCGCCCAGGACCAGGCCGTCTCGTGGGTGATCCTAGACATCGACACCCACGGCGGCGAGGTGCCGTCGAGCAAGGAGATCGATGCCCTCATCGCCGACTTGGCCGGCAGCGAGGTCCGGACGGTGGCCTGGGTGCGGCACTACGCCCAGTCCGCCGGCGCCTACATCGCCCTCTCGTGCTCGGAACTCTTCATGGCTCCCGGCTCGTCGATCGGCGCGATCGTGCCGGTGATCATGGGGGGGCCGACGGGGATCCAGCAGATTCCGGAGCCCGACATCCGCAACAAGCTCTTCGCCGCGCTGCGCGCCGACGTTCGGGCGATGATCGAGCGGCGCGGCAACGCCCGCCCCGGGCTCGCCAAGCTGGCCGAGGCCATGGTGGATCCGAGCCTCGAGGTCTTCGAGGTGACCTACGAAGACGAGAGCGGCGTCCAGATGACCGGCGTGCTGGAGCGCGAGGAGCTGCGGGGGCTCGAAGAGCGGGGCCTCAAGATCCTCGATCGCCGCTCGTTCCCGACCCGGCCGCTCGCACTCAGCGCCGAGGAGGCGACCCGGATCGGCTTTGCCACCGGCGTGTCGCCGTCCATCGAGGCGCTCGTGCGCGAGGAGCTCAACGAGCCGGTCGAGACGATTCGCTATCGCGATGAGACCTGGTCCGAGGAGGCGGTGGCGTGGCTCGACGGGATGAAGCCCGTCCTGTTCGTCCTCGGCTTCCTGCTGTTGCTCATCGAGTTCAAGACCCCGGGGGTCGCGCTGCCGGGCATCCTGGGGCTCGGCATGCTGGGGCTGGCGATGTTCGGCAGCTACCTGGTGGGGCTCGCCGAGTGGACCGAGATCCTGCTGTTCTTTCTCGGGCTCGGCCTGGTCGCGGTCGAGATCCTCGTGTTCCCGGTGATGGTGTTCGGCATCGCCGGGGTGCTGTGCGTGGGGACTGGGTTGGTGCTCTCGCAGCAGAGCTTCCTGCTCCCGGAGAACGCCGCGCAGGAGGGCATCCTGCTCGGCAACGTCACGCAGATGTTCGTGCTGACGATCATCGTGCTCGTCGGCTCGCTGACGTTCTGGCTGGTGTTGCCGCGCGTTCCGGGCCTGCGCCGCATCCTGCTGCCGGCGCCGGCGCTGTCGAGCACGGGCGCCGCGACCAGCCTTGGCCGGCGCGAGGGCGCCGACGAGCTCCGCGCCCGGATCCTCGGGCGCGAGGGTGTCGCGCTGACGGACTTGCGGCCGGTGGGCACCATGGAGATCGACAGTGAGCGCTACGACGCCATGACACTGGGGGCCTATGCGGTCGCCGGGCAGCGCGTGCTCGTGATCGACGCGCAGCTCAACCAGATCATCGTCGAGCCGGTCGAGGACCCGGCAGGTGGGGAGCAGGGGGACACCGGCCAAGTGCACCTCTCCGTGCTCATCCTGATGTGGTTGGTGGGGTTGGGCTTTGTGCTGGCGGAGATCTTCTTTCCGTCCGCGGGTGTCCTGTCCATCCTGGCCGGTCTGTCGCTCGTGTCGGCGATCTTTCTCGGCTACCTGCAGCACGGGCCGATCACCGGCCATGCGTTGCTCGTCACTGCGCTCGTGGCGATCCCGGCGACGATGATCTACGGCTTTCGCTGGCTACCGCACACGGCGGTTGGTCGCTGGATGATGCTCGCCGGGCCGAGCCCTGAGGACGTGCACGGTGCGGCCACCGCGCAGGGACTCGAGCAGTACCTGCACGCGCGCGGTGTCGCGCTGTGCGACCTGCGCCCGACCGGCATTGCGCGGATCCACGGCAAGCGCGTCGACGTGGTGACGCGCGGCGAGCTGCTGGAGAAGGACACATCCATCGTGGTCCTTGAAATTGTGGGCAACCGAATCGTCGTCACGCAGGACGACGCGGTGGCCGCGGAGTCTATGGAGGAGCGACGTTCGTGATCTCGCTGGCGCAGCAAAGCGGAAGTTACGTTTGGTTGATCGTCGGGCTGCTGCTGCTGGTGCTGCTCATCGGCGCCATCCTGTTCCTGAAGTTCTTCAACCTGTGGATCCAGGCCCAGCTCTCCCGCACGAAGATCAGTCTGTTCAGCCTGATCGGGATGTGGCTGAGGAAGGTCAACCCGACGGTCGTGACGCGCGCGATGATCAGCGCGACGCAGGCTGGCGTGCCGCTGGAGACCCGCGAGGTCGAGGCGCACTACCTGGCCGGTGGCAACGTGATCAACGTTGTGCAGGCGCTGATTGCCGCGGACCGGGCCAACCTGGGCCTCGACTTCCGGCGCGCCGCGGCGATCGACCTCGCCGGCCGCGACGTGCTCGAGGCGGTGCGGACGTGCGTCAACCCCAAGGTCATCGACTGTCCGCCGGACGTCAGCCGCAAGGTCGCGGCCATGGCGAAGAACGGCATTCAGGTGCTGGCCCGGGCGCGCGTGACGGTGCGCACCAACATCGAGCGGCTGATCGGCGGTGCGACCGAGGAGACCATCATCGCGCGCGTCGGTGAGGGCATCGTCTCGAGCATCGGCTCGTCGGAGAGCCACAAGGACGTGCTCGAGAACCCGGACGCGATCAGCAAGAAGGTGCTGGGCCGCGGGCTCCACTCGGGCACCGCGTTCGAGATCCTTTCGATCGACATCGCCGACGTGGACGTGGGTGACAACATCGGTGCGCGTCTGCAGGCCGAGCAGGCCGAGGCGGACAAGCGCATCGCGCAGGCTGCGGCCGAGGGCCGTCGGGCCATGGCCGTGGCGGCGGAGCAAGAGAACGCGGCTGAGGTCATGCAAAACCGCGCCAAGCTTGTGCTCGCCGAGGCCGAGGTGCCCAAGGCCATGGCCGATGCGTTCCGCAGCGGCAACTTGGGCGTGTTCGACTACTTCAAGCTGAAGAACGTCGAGTCCGACACCAAGATGCGCTCGCAGATTGCGGCCGGCGAAGAGCAGCAGGTCGAAGAGGATCGCGACCGGGGCAAGGTGCCGAGGAAGCGCACGGATGACTGAGCTGTTTCGCTGGCTGTTCGACCATCCCCTGCTGATTATCCTGCTGTTCGGTGGGATCCTGCAGGGGCTCGGCGGGCTGGGTGCCAAGGCCGCGCGCAAGGCGGTCGAACAGCAGCGGCAGCGCGCGGCGCAAGCCCAGCGGCCTGGATCGGCCGGCGGTGGCGGGCTTGGGCCCGGCGGCGCCACGATGGCGGCGCCGCCCACCACCGCCAGGTCCACGGCAGCCGCGCCCACAGCGGCGGGGCCGACAGCCCCGCGACCGACAGCGCAGGACATCGCCGGGCAGATTCGCCGGGCGATGGGGATCGACGTCATCGAGGCCGCGCCGGCGCCCCCAAAGCCCGCGCCAGCTAGCCCGTCGCTGGAGGGTGCCGGCGAGGTGGGCCATCCGCCGCGCGTGGGCTCGACGTTGGCGATGCCGTCGATGCCCGAGATCGCCACTGTCGGCTCGATGCGCGAGTCGCTGATTCCGGCGGGCTCGATGGCGGCGGCAGCGGCGGCGAGTGGCCCCGCGCCGCGGCTGGACCGGCGCGCCTCGTCCCGGCGCCGGAGGCAACTCCTCGACCTGCGCAATCCCGCCGCGGCCTTCGTTGCCGCCGAGGTGCTTGGGCCGCCGATCGCCCTGCGCGAACGCGGGTACGGCGGCTTGTAGGCCCCGGAGCGCCGACCCGCCGGCTTTGGGGCGGGTGGGGTCCGGCCGTTGGGATGATTCAAAGGAGCGATTGAAATGGAAATTTGAATCGCCTAGCTCTGGCGGCTGTGCAGCTGGACACGCGACAACGGCTGATCAACGCGGGAGCTCACGTCTTCGCGGAGCGGGGCTTCCAGGGGGCGACCATCCAAGAGATCGCCCGCCGAGCGGAGGCCAACATCGCCGCGGTCAACTACCACTTTGGCGGCAAGGCTGGGCTCTACGCCGAGGTGCTTGGTCAGCAGATCGAGGCGCGCCGTGAGCCGCCGCCGTCGCTAGCTGATGACCCCGACAACCCGGCGGCGCAGCTGCGGGCGTTCATCGGCTGGCTCCTTCCCAGGGTGTGTGGTCCGGCGACGCAGTTCCCGCTCGGTCAAATGCAGCTGCACGAGATGGCGGCCGCGAGCCCGGTGCTGGACAAGGTGGTCGAGCTGCTCGTGCGGCCGCAGCTGACGGCGTTGCGGGAGATCGTGCGGGCCTTGCTGCCGTCAAACGCGAGCGACGAGGTCGTGCGACGCCACACGCTGAGTGTGATCGCGCAGTGCGTCTTCTATCACCACGGCGCGCCGGTGCTGGAGCGCGTCTTCCCGGAGGTGTTGCTGGACGACGCCGAGGTCGCCGCGCTCAGCGATCACATCGCGACGTTCAGCCTCGCCGCGCTGCGGCGGGCCCACGACCGGGCGGCGACGTGAGAGGCCCGCGCGTGGCGATGAGCGCCGTCGCGCCGGTGCTGGTGCCAGCGTTGCTGCTGTCCGGCTGTGCCATCCGCACGGTAGACCCGGAGCCGCCGAGCACCGCGGCGCTCACCGGCGCCGCGTTCACCCAGGGTCGCCGCTGGAACGGTGCCGCGGCGGCGCGCGACCGGGATGGGGAGTGGTGGCGTGGCTTCGCCGATCCGGTGCTCGATGGGCTGGTCGACGAGGCGTTGCGGGGCAGCTTCGACCTGCGGCGGGCGGCGGCGGCGGCGCGCGCTGCCGAAGCCCGGACGCGATCGGCACGCGGCGGCCGCTTGCCGGCGCTGAGTGCCGGCATGTCGGCGACACGCAGCTTCGCGACCCCGGGTGTGGGGCTCGGCCTGTCGCAGACACAGGGTTTGCCCCGCGTCTACGTGAACACCTTCGAGCCGTCGGCCTCGATCTCCTGGCAGACCGACTTGTTCGGGCGGCTGCGCGCGACCGAGCGTCGGGAGGCCGCGACTTGGCTCGCGACGGAGGAGGACTACGCCGCGGCCCGGCAGACGTTGATCGCCGGCGTCGTGCGACAACGGGTGACGACGTCGGTGAGCCGGCGGCGGTTGCAGATCGCGCGGTCGATCATCGACAGCCGGCGGCAGACGCTTGGCATCGTCGAGCGGCGCTACGAGCGCGGCGTGGGCGGCACTTCGCTCGTCGACCTACGGCTAGCGCGCGAGAATCTCGCCGCCGCGGAGGCGGCCGCGGCGCCGTTGGCGCTCGAGATGACGCAAGCCGTGCACGCGCTCGACGAGCTGCTCGGTCGCAAGCCGGGCACCACCCGCGCCGACCTGTCGCTGTTGGCGGAGCTGCCCGACTTAGCGCCGCCACCGCGCACGGGCGTGCCGGCGGCGTTACTCGATGCCCGGCCCGATCTGCGCGCCGCGGCGTTGCGGCACACGGCCGCGCAAGCCGACGTCGACATCGCGGTCGCCGCGCGCTACCCGGATCTGACGATCGGCGGCGCCCTGGGCTGGCGGACCGAGGAGTTTGACGACCTGCTGTCGACGAGTGCGCTCTTCGGCAACATCGTTGGCGAGCTGGCGGTGCGGCTCTTCGAGGGGGGCCGCTTGCAGTCTGACATCGACGCTGCGCGCGCCCTGTTGGAGCAACAGGCGGCGGCGTATGCCGCGGCAGTGCTGGGGGCCGTCCGCGAGGTGGAGGATGCATTGGTCGCCGAGCGGCGCCTGCGCCAGCAGCTGACGGCGTCGTTGACGCAGCGGGCCGAGGCGCGCGAGGCCGAAGAGCTGGCCCGCAGCCGCTACAGCCGCGGTGTCGACGCCTTGCTCACGGTCCTCGAGACCGAACGCCGCCGCGCCAATGCCGAGGACGCTGTCTTGCGCGTGCAGGGCAGCATCTGGAATGCCCGGATCGATCTCCATCTTGCCCTTGGCGGGCGGTGGAGTGCTGAGCCCGAGACCGCAGCGGAGACCGCGACCCCATGAGTCTTGCCGATCGTCTAAGTGCCGCTTGGCGCTGGGTCCTCCAGCCCTTGATGGTGATCGCCATTTTGGTCTTGGGGTTCGCCGCCGCGACTGGGCTCGCCGCATCGCGCGTCGCGCCGCCGACCGCGGAGGCTCCCGCCTACGCCCCGCTGGTGCGGGTGGTCCGCGCCGAGGTGGGGACGTCGCCGGTGCGAGTGCGCGGCAACGGCGCGATTCGCGCGCGCACCCGGATTGGCTTGGTGCCGCAGGTCGGCGGCCGCGTGGTGGCGATGCACCCGGACCTGCGGCCTGGCGGCTGTTTCGCCGCCGGCGCGGTCTTGCTCCGCATTGAGCCGCGCGACTACGAGCTGGCCGTGGCGCGCGCGGAGGCCGATGTTGCGGCGGCGCGCACGGTGTTGGCGCAAGAGCAAGCCCAGGCGGAGACCGCGCGCGAAGAGTGGTCCACCGTGAACGGGCCGCGCCCCATCCCCGAGCTGGTGGCGCGGCGCCCGCAGATCGCTGAGGCCGAGGCGCGGCTCGCCGCGGCCGAGGCGGCGGCCGAGGCGTCGCGTCTGGACCTGGAGCGGACGACGCTGACGCTGCCTTTTGCCGGGCGCGTCGTTGCCAGCGCCGTGGACGTCGGCGAAGTGGTCGCGCCGAGCCAGAGTGTCGCCACGGTCTACGACACGCGCATCCTCGAGGTGCCGGTGCCGCTCGAGGTCGGCGACTTGCGCTGGGTGCAGCTCGCCGCCGACGCCGCGGCGGCAGCGCCGGCACAGGCCACGGTGCAGGTTGACCTGGGCGGCCGGCAGCTCGAGTTGCCCGCCCGCGCGGTGCGGATTGAGGGTGAGGCCGATCCGCTGACGCGCTTGGTGCGGGTCGTGCTCGAGATCGATACCGACTCCCTCGACGCTTGGACGCGGGCGCGCTTGCTGCCCGGCCTGTTTGTCGACGTATCCATCGCCGGCGGCGCCCTCAAAGATGTCACCGTGCTGCCCCGCGCCGCGCGCCGCGACGACGGCATGGTGTGGGTCGTCGACGAAGGGCGCCTGCGCTTCGCGACGCCAGAGCTGCGTCGCGTCGACCGCGGCGGGATGGTGGTCGCCGGGCTTGCCCCCGGCACGGCGGTCGTCGTGAGTGACCTCGACGTCGTCGTCGACGGCATGCAGGTGCGGATCGCCGAGGGGGCGCCATGAGGGACTCTCGCAATGGCGCCGCGGAGTCGGCTCGGGGCGGCGGCCTGGTGGCCTGGTTTGCCGGCAACCACGTCGCCGCGAACCTCCTCATGCTGCTGCTCATGGTGGGCGGCGGCGTGATTGCGTCGTCGACGCGAGTCGAAGTGTTTCCGGAGATTGACCCGCGGACGATCACGGTCAACGTGCCCTACCCCGGCGCGACGCCGGTCGAGGTCGAAGAGGGCATCTGCCGTCGCGTCGAGGAGGCGGTGACCGGCATTCAGGGCGTCGAACGCATTCGCTCGGAGTCGCGCGAGGGGGTGGGCACCGTCACCGTCGAGCTGGAGGAATCGGCCGACGACCGCGAGGTGCTCGACGACGTCAAGTCGGCGGTGGAGTCGATCCAGGCGTTCCCGCCGCAGGACGCGGAGGACGTTCAGATCGCCGATGCCGACGCCGTGCGCTCGGTCATCACGATCGCGTTGTTCGGCAGCGCGTCGGAAAAGGCGCTGCGCGAGCTTGCGTTCGACGTTCGCGATCAGCTGACGGGGCAACCTGGCATTTCAATCGTCGACGTGCAGGGCGTGCGCAACTACGAGATCGCGGTCGAGGTGCGTGAGCGCGACCTTCGCAAGTATGGCCTTAGCTTCGCCCAGGTCGCACGCGCCGTGACGGGGTTCTCGGTGAATCTGCCCGGCGGCTCGATCCGCACCGACGCGGGGGAGGTCCTGCTGCGCACCGACGCGCGCGCCTACGATCGCCAGCAGTTCGAGCAGCTCGTGGTGCGCAGTGCTGCCGACGGCACCCAGATCCGCGTCGGTGACGTCGCGACCGTCCGCGACGAGTTCGAGGACGTCGAGCGGTCCACGCAGTTCAACGGCCAACCGGCCGCGTTCGTCTCGGTGTCGCGCGTCGGCGACCAGCGTGCGCTCGACATCGAGGCCAACGTCAAGGCCTTCGTCGCGCAGCTGCCGCTGCCGGCTGGCGTCGAGGCGACGATCTGGCGCAATGATGCCGACGCGCTGCGCAGCCGTGTCGACCTACTCACCCGCAACGGGCTGATGGGAGTCGTGCTGGTGTTCGCCGTGTTGGTGCTCTTCCTCGATCTCCGGCTCGCGTTCTGGACGACCATGGGGCTGCCGATCGCGTTTCTCGGCTCGTTCGTCGGCATCGTGTTGCTGGGCGGCTCGATCAACATGATCTCCCTGTTCGCGTTCATCGTCGTGCTCGGCATTGTCGTCGACGACGCGATCGTGGTCGGCGAGAGCATCTTCGCCAAGCGAGAGGCCGGGCTGCCGCCCCTGCGGGCGGCGATCGAAGGGGTCCGCGACGTCTTGGCGCCCGTCACCGCCGCCGTACTCACCACGGTGCTCGCCTTCATTCCGCTCTACTTCACGAAGGGCATCTTCGGCGACATCCTGTGGGTCGTGCCGGTGGTCGTCGTCAGCTGTCTGCTGATGTCGCTCATCGAGGCTTTCCTGATTCTGCCAGCCCACTTGTCCGGCGGCGGGCGTCGCCAGGCGGGAGCCTTGACCTTCATCCAAGAGCGGTTGCGACACGTGCTCGATTGCCTGGTCCAGCGGGTCTACGTGCCGGCGCTCCAGCTGGCGCTGCGGTTTCGCTATGCGACCATGGCCGCCGGTGTCGCCGTGTTTGGAGTGACGGTCGGCCTCATGGCCGGCGGCCACGTGCGTTCGGTGCTGTTTCCCGACATCGATGGCGACGAGATCTCGGTCCGCATCACGATGCTGGGCGGCACACCAGCGAGTCGTACGCGGGAGGTCCTCGAGGACGTGCTCGCCAAGGCGGAGCAGGTCCGGCAGGAGTTCGCCAAGCAGCAGCCCCCCGGATCACCCTCGTTGTATCGCAACGTGTCCGCGACGCTCGGTTCGCAGCCGTTCTCAGGGGGGCGTGGCCCGGAGAGCGAGCCCGGCCAGTCCGGCGCCGAAACGGCCGAAGTCGCCATCGAGCTGTTGCCTGGCGAAGAGCGCACCGTGCTCGCGCGCGACATGACGGCGCGCTGGCGCGAGCTGGTCGGCGAGGTGCCGGGCGCGCGGCAGATCTCCTTCACCAGCGCGCTGCTGTCCGCCGGCGATGACATCAGCGTCGAACTCGCCCACGCAGACGTCGAGCGTCTGACGGCGGCGACCGATCGCCTGGCCACGGCCCTCGCTGGCTTTGAGGGGGTCAGCGAGGTCGCCGACTCGTTCGAGCAGGGCAAGCGCGAGCTAAAGGTCGCGCTTAGCAACGCCGGGTTGGCGGCCGGTTTGACCCTCGAGGAGCTGGCGCGGCAGGTCCGACAGGCGTTCTACGGTGCCGAGGCGCAACGCATCCAGCGCGGCCGCGACGACATCAAGGTCATGGTGCGCTACTCCGAGGCGGAGCGGCGGCAGCTGGCGACGATCGAAGACATGCGCGTGCGGCTGCCGGCCGGTGGCGAGGTGCCGTTCCGCACGGTGGCCGAGGTCACGGAGGGCCGCGGTTTTGTCACCATCGACCGCACCGATCGGCGGCGCGTGGTGCAGGTGACGGCCGATGTCGACGATCAGGTGACGAACGCGACGCGCATCAACCAGTTGTTGAACAGCGAGGTGCTGCCGGCGATGTCGCGCGACATGCCCGGCCTCAGCTACTCCTTCGAAGGCGCCGAGCGCGAGCGCGACGAGAGCTTGGAGAGCCTGATGGAGGCGATGCTGATCGCCGTGTTTGGCATCTTCGCGCTGCTCGCCACGACGCTGCGCAGCTACGTCCAGCCGCTGATCATCGTGGCGGTCGTGCCGTTTGGCATCGTTGGTGCGGTTGCCGGCCACCTGGTGCTCGGCTTCGAGATCAGCTTCTTTTCCGCGTTCGGCGTGGTGGCGCTCGCTGGCGTCGTCGTCAACGACGCGCTGGTGTTGATCGACATGTTCAACAAGCTGCGTGCTGAAGGGCGCCCCGTGGCCGAGGCTGCCCTGGCGGCCGGCTCGCGCCGCTTCCGGCCGATCCTCTTCACGACGCTCACGACCTGCGCGGGCTTGGCGCCCATGATCTTTGAGAAGAGCCTGCAGGCGCAGTTCTTGATCCCGATGGCCGTCAGCTTGGCCGGCGGGGTGGCCTTTGCGACGGTGATCACGCTGTTCTTCGTGCCGTCCCTCCTTCTGATTCAGGAGGATCTGCGCTGCGTCCTGCGCCGCGTGCTCGCCGGCGGCGCCGCGGCACCGGCAACCGTCGCGGCGGTGGCGGCGCCACGCCCCATCTCGCAGCCCGGTGGCCACTTGCGGTCGTGACGAGTCGCTTCGTCGGCCGAGTCGACAATCGATCTTGCGAGCGTCATCGGCGATGATGCGCGCGTCCTCATCAGTGGAGCGAAGTAATGACAGAACAAAGAGTTGCGAATCTTGGTGCCGGCGAGGCGCGCCAACGTCTGCAAGAGGGCAACGAGCGCTACCGGTCGGATCGCGGCGAGCGTCCCCATAGCGACGGTGCACGGCGCCAGGCGCTGGTCGACGGGCAGCGGCCATTCGCTTCGGTGCTCACCTGTGCCGACAGCCGAGTGCCGCCGGAGCTGATCTTCGATTGCGGGCTGGGCGATCTGTTCGTGGTCCGTGTCGCTGGCAACATCGCCGACGACGCGGCCCTGGGCAGCCTCGAGTACGCCTCCTTGCACTTGGGCGTCAATCTGGTCGTGGTCATGGGGCACCGTAGTTGCGGCGCCGTCGGTGCCGCCGTCGACAATGCCGACTTTGACGGGCCGGCAACGCACAGCCATGTCGACGCGCTGATCGAGGCGATTCGGCCGGCCGTGCGTGAGGCGAAGCAGGCGGGCACGGACGACTTACTCGAGCGCAGTGTGCGGCAGAATGCCATGCGCGTGGGCAATGGCATCCGTACCTCAGAGCCGGTTCTCGCCGGCCTGGTCGGGCAGGGCGTGCAAGTGCACGCGTCCTACTACGACTTGCAGACGGGCCAGGTGGAGTGGCTGTAGCGCCCAACCTCGGCATGGGGTAGCCGCGGCCGCCGCTTTCGCCACGCCTTGTGTCAGGCGATGGCCACCTCTAACGTGAGCGCCTGGGAGGATGGCAATGCAGCGAGGCGAAGTCGATCCGCTGGCGCCGGAGCTGGCGCAAGCGGCACTCCTGGCAGCTCCGGTGGCGCTCCTCGCGGTGGACGAGCGCGGCAGCATCGTGCTGGCCAACACCCGGTCCGAAGAACTGCTTGGCTATCCTGCCGGAGCCCTGATCGGCCTCGACGTCGAGGCGTTGGTGCCGGAGCGCTTCCGCCAAGGCCATGCGGAGCTCCGCAGCGGCTACATGGGCATGCCCTCCGCGCGTGCCATGGGGGCCGGCCGGGACCTGTTCGCGTTGCGTCGCGACGGCCGGGAGGTCCAGGTTGAGATTGGGCTCAATCCCATTCAGACCGAAGCGGGCCGCGTCGTGCTCGTGGCGATTGTCGATATCGACGCGCGCGCGGAGTTTGCGGCACGGCTGCGTCGCCAGGAGCGACACCTGCACCAGGCGATCGAGTCGGCCGCGTCGGCCATGGTCATGGTCGATGCGGCGGGTCGCATCGTCCTGATCAATGCGCAGACCGAGGCCATCTTCGGTTACCGGCGCGCGGAGCTGATTGGCCAGCCTGTCGAAGTGCTGATCCCGGATCGGTATCGACGCGGCCATCCAAAGCTGCGCGAGGATTACTTTGCGCGGCCGTCGGTGCGTCCCATGGGCCAGGGGCGCGACCTCTTTGGGATGCGCAAGGACGGCAGCGAGGTGCCCATCGAGGTCGCACTCAGCACGATCGAGACCGAGGACGGTCTGAACGTGCTCGCCACGATCGTCGACATCAGTGCGCGGTTGGAGCTGCTCGGCCGCATCGAACGCAGCAACGTCGAGCTGGAGCAGTTTGCTTCCGTCGCGTCGCACGACCTGCAGGAGCCGTTGCGCAAGGTCGTCGCGTTTGGTCGGCTGTTGCACCAGGATTGCAGTGAGCAGCTGAGCCGCGACGGTCTCGAGTGGCTGGGGTTCATGATCGACGCCGCGGAGCGCATGCGCACGCTCACCCAGGACTTGCTCACGCTTTCGCGAGTCCAGTCACAGAGCATCGTTGCGGAGGAAGTTGAGACCGATGGCGTGCTGCAAGAAGCCCTCGAGAACCTCGCGATGGCCATCAAGGACAGTGGCGCGGAAGTGACTGCGGAACCGCTACCGCGGGTTCGGGCGGACCGCGGGCACCTCGTGCAGCTCTTTCAGAACTTGATTGGCAACGGCATCAAATACCGCGGGGAGGTTGCCCCCCGGATCCGGGTCAGTGTCGTCGACACCGCCAACGACTGGGTCTTGTCGTTCGCCGACAACGGGATTGGAGTCGACCCCCGGTTTCACGAGCAGATCTTCGGTGTGTTCAAACGCCTGCATGCCCGCGAGGCGTATCCTGGCACGGGGATTGGCTTGGCGATCTGCAAGCGGATTGTGGACCGGTTGGGGGGCGCGATTGCCGTGGAGTCTGCCGAGGGACACGGCGCCACGTTCCGTGTCACGGTGCCCAAGCGCTATCGGCCCGAGGCGGCGATGTCTGGTGTTCGATTGGTGCAAGAGTTGCGGAAGGACCCGAGGTCGTGAGTCATGCGTGCCATTGATATCTTGCTGGTCGAGGACGATCGGGGCGACGCGCTGCTGGCCAAGCGAGCGCTGGACCGTGGCCGCGGCCACAACACGCTGAACGTGGCCCGTGATGGCCTCGAAGCGCTGCGCTTCCTGCGCCGCGAGGGCGACTTTGTGGCGGCGCCGCGGCCGGACGTCATCCTCTTGGACCTCAACATGCCGCGCATGGACGGTCGTGAGTTCTTGAAGGAGATGAAGAGCGACCCGAGCTTGTGCCAGATTCCCGTCGTGGTGCTCACGACCTCTGATGCGGCGTCGGACGTCCTGCGCAGCTACGAGTTGCAGGCGAACTGCTACATCACCAAGCCGGCCGAGCTGGCGAACTTCTACCAGGTGATGCGATCGATCGAGGAGTTCTGGTTCGGCGTTGTGAAGCTGCCGTCCAGGGCATGAATGCGTCCGGGGTCAGTCGTCGCGCCGCGCGCCGGCGAAGAGACCTGCACCGGTGCTGAGGCCCGGTGGCAGCAGACGCAGCGCCGCGTCTTGGACGCTGGCCGCCAGCGAGGCGATCGCGTCGTAGACGCGTCCCCCGACGGCCTCGGGGGTCCATCCCTCCGGCAGCACCCCGAGCGCGGAGAGTCCCCACACGACGGCGACGACGATGGCGACCGTCGTCAGCGCGCGGCGCACGAACGCGCGCACGACTCTGCCGACCGCGAACCCGCCGAGGATGCCAACGCCGCTGCCGAGCATGGTCGTCGCGGTTTCGCCAGCGAGCAGCGCGCCGCCGCCGGTCAGGAGCGCGCCGGCGCTGAGTAGCCAGCGCTTCCACGGCGGCAGGCGGCCCAGCCCAGTGAGGGTTCTGGCCCAGCGGCCTAGGCGTTCGGCGGATTCGTCAGGCATGGGGGAGAGTCACAGCTGCGAGAGCGCGCGGCGCAGCCAGTCGCGCCACGTCGACTGGGCCTCGGCGGGCGCGCGGTTGCCGTTTCGGCTGAGTGTGGGTCGCCCGAAGCCGAGCATCGCCGGCATCGTCTGGGCCGCGGCCTTGAGTCGTTGGGCCGCGCCTTGCGGGTCCACGGCACCGCGGCCGCGCTCGGCGACCCGTCGCAGCCCGTCGAGGGCCGGGTCGGGAGTCAGCCACGGCTCCAGCACCCGGGGGAAGCGCTCGGCGGAATCGCGGAGCGTCGCGGCTGCGTCGCGCGCCGCGCTTGGCGCCGCGCCCAGGTCTGGGCCGTCGGGGAGTAGCCAGGTGTGCAGGCGCTCGGTCGCCCGGCTCAGGCGCTGGACTTCGCGCTCCAAGGTTCGCGGTGAGGCCGCGCCGCGCAGCCGCTGGAGCCGGTCCTCGACGCCCTGCAGCGGCGAGTCGCTGGTGCCGTCACCCGGCGCCGCCGCGCAGGCGGCCAACGCCAGCGGGGCCAGCAGGCGCATGGTGGTGGACCAGACGGAGAGACGCGCGCGGGCCATAGGGGCTCCCAGTTGGCCCTGAAGCGTTGCCGGCGTCAACGGCCTGGCTTGGATCGGCGAGGCCGCGCCGGCTACTCGTGGCGCAGCGACTCGACGGGATCGTGGCGTGCGGCGCGCCAGGCCGGGAGGCCAGACACGACCAGGCCCAGGATCAGGGCCATGGCCGCAACCTGGGCGATCCAGGCCGGATCGAGGTCATAGGGCACGCGATCCAAGTGGTAGATTCGCGGCGGAAACAGGTCCACGTCGAAGGTGGCACGAAGCCAGCGGTTAAAGCTGTCGAGATACACCGAGCTCAGGCACCCAGCCACGATCCCCAGACCGGTGCCCACGGCGGTGATCGACAGACCGCAGAAGAGAAAGACGCGGAGGATGCCGGAGCGGGCGGCGCCCATCGCGCTGAGGATGCCGATGTCGTGCGTCTTCTCCGTGACCATCATCGACAAAGTCGCGAACATCAGAAACGCCGCGACCACCATGATGACGATGAGCACCAGCTTCATCAGCGAGCGCTGGTGCTCGACCGCAGCCAGAAACTGCGCGTGGAGTTGATCCCATGTGCGGACCAAGATGACGGGCTCGAGGCCCCCGCGCTCGGCGTTGAGCCGTCGCTCGAGCCGGGCTGCCGTCGCCGTGGCGCGCCCGCCGTCGCGGCAGCGGACGACGACTTCGGACACCGACGTCGCCGCCGGCAGCTGCATGACCCGGCGCAACGTCTCGATCGGCACGAAGCAGGTGAGATCGTCGAAGGCGGTGTGTCGTGTCGTGTAGCAGCCCGCGATGGTGAACTCGGCCGCGAGTTTCTGCATGCCGCCGTCGCGATCGTCGCGTTCCCCCAGGCGTGCCGACGTGACCTTGGCCACCGCACCAGGTCCCACGAACTCGCCCCGCAAGCGGCGTTCGCTCACGAGAATTGCCGGCTTGTCGCCCGGTGGTCGGTCGAGTGGCTGCGCCGCGTCCGGAACCCGCAATGCCGGATCGGTCACGGCGTCGACCCACTGTCCAAAGCCTGTGACCTCACGCTCGAGCGTGGGGACGATGCCGACGAGGCTCACCAACGGCACATCGCCGGCCGGCGCGTCCAAGGTGCGCACGCGCGGCGCGATTTCCTGCCGTTTGCCCAGGGGATGGAGGAGGCCATACCACGAGAGGCGTGGTGCGGTCGCCGCCACGTTGGGGTCGCTGCGCAGCACCGCGTCGAGCTGCGCGTAGGGCAGCGATGGCGGGACGTTGAGAACGGTGAGGTCGGAGGTCACCGCGCGCACATGCTTGCGCACCTCGACCAAGAACCCCGAGAAGATCGAGACCACCACGATCAGCGCCCAGACGCTGACCGTGACGCCGGCCATGCCGAGCAGGTTGATCGGCCGGCTGAGTAGCCAGCGCAGCGCCAGGTACCAGCGATACATCAGCCGATCACGGCGCCGTCTCGCAGGCGCACGATGCGCTGGCAGCGGTCGGCCAGCTCCTCGTTGTGGGTGACGAGCACGAAGGCGATGCCACGCTCATCGTTGATCCGAAACAGGATCTCCAGTACTTCGCCGGCGGTCTTCGAGTCGAGGTTACCCGTCGGCTCATCGGCCAGAATGACGCGCGGGTCGGCGATGAGAGCGCGGGCGATGGCGACGCGCTGCTTCTCGCCACCAGAGAGCTCGGCCGGCCGGTGGCGCAGCCGCTCGCTCAGCCCGACTTCAGTCAACAGCTGCTCGGCTTGCTCGCGTACCGCGCGCCGCTGTCGCCAGTAGCCGAGCGGCGACTCGAGCATCATCCGGCCGAGCTGCACGTTCTGCAGGGCGGTGAGCTCGGGAATCAGGTGATAGAACTGAAACACGAAGCCGATCTGCCGGTGGCGCAGCGACGCGCGGGCAGCAGCGGGGAGCGAGTGCGCGGCCGTCCCGGCGAACAGGATCTCGCCGGACGTGGGCGGATCCAGCAGGCCGAGCACGTGCAAGAGAGTCGATTTGCCAGCGCCGGAGGCGCCGAGCAGCGCCAGCATCTCGCCCTGGCCGAGGGCGAGGTTGACGCCGCCGAGGACGGAGATCTCGCGGCGGCCGAGCCGATAGCTCTTGGTGACCTCGCGGGCTTCGAGGATGGCCTCGGTCATTCGTGTGCCAGGGCTTTGACCGGGTCGAGGCGGGCGGCGCGGCGCGCCGGTACCCAGGCGACGAGGAGCACCAGCACGAAGGCGCCGGCCAACACCTGCAACACCCAGGGCAGCTCGATCCGGTATGGGATGCGGTCGAGGTCGTAGAGGTCGGTGGGAAACAGCTCCAGGCCGAAGCTGCGTCGCAGCCAGTCATTGACGTCGTTGAGGTAGTGGGAGCTCAGCAGCCCCGCGGCGAGGCCAAGGCCGCAGCCGCCGGCGCCGATCACGCCGCCGCACAGCACGAAGATCGTGGAGATCCCGCCCGGCACCGCGCCCAGCGAGGCGAGGATGCCGATGTCCTTGACCTTCTGCGTCACCATCATGTTGAGCGTCGCATAGATCAGGAACGCCGCGACGAGCATCACGCAGAACAGCACGACCTTCATCATGGCGCGCTCGTGGTCGACGGCGTCCAGGAAGACCTGGTTCTGCTCCTCCCAGTTCATCACCACGCCGCCGCTGTGTGGCGTGACTGCTGCTTGCAGGCGTTGCTGCACGGCGCTGAGGTCGGCATCGGCACGCACTTTGACCGCGACCTCGGTGACGAGGTCGATCGAGTCGGGGCGCCATTCGGGGTGGCCGAGCATCTCGCGCAGCAGCTCGATGTCGACGATCGCGTTATACTCGTCGAACGTCCGGTGCTTGGTCTCGAAGGCCCCGGTCACCACGCAGCGCCGGCGGATCGTGGGCACGCGGTCGGCGCCGCCGGCCATCGGCACGAAGCGCGCGGTCACGAGGTCGAGCATCTGCCCGGGCTCGATGAGCTGCCCCCGCGTCATGCGGCGAAAGCTCAGCATGACTCCGGGTGCGGTGGACAACACGGGGGCATCGCCGAGCAGGATGCCGGCCCGGGCCTGGGCGCGACGAAACAGCGCCTCTGAGACCGCGAAGGGTTGCTCTGGGTCCGCGACGCCGAACGATCGCTTCCCGGGCGGGTCGCCGGCGAGCTCCAGCCAGTTGGTGAAGCCGGTTGCCTGAGCCTCGCGGGCCGGGTCCACGCCGATCAAGCTGACGAAGTTGAAGCGCAGTGGCGAGCCGCCGGTCGCGCTGGTGTGGATGACCGGGCGGCGGCTCCGGCGACTCAGGCCCTGCGGGTACACGATCCCGTAGTGCGAGAGCCGCGGTGCGGTCGCCACCACGTCCGGGTCGGCCTCGAGGATGGGCCGCACCGCTGCATACGAGCAATCGGTCTTCACTCCGGTGAGCACGAGGTCCGCGGTGGCGCCGCGGATGTGCTCGCGGATTTCGGCGATGAAGCCGGAGAAGACCGAGATCACCACGAGCAGAGCCCAGATCGCCACCGCGACGCCGGCCATCCCGAGCACGTTGACCCAGCGGGACAGCAGGTAGCGGAGCGCTAGGAACCAGGCGTATGCAGGCGCCACGCGCGTTACTCGGGCGACTCCGGCGCCGGCTGGTCGGCGGCGGGCAGCCTCCGGAGCAGCGGAAACAGCACCACATCGCGAATCGAGTTGGAGCCGGTCAGGAGCATGATCAGTCGATCGATGCCGATCCCGAGCCCGCCCGCCGGCGGCATGCCGAACTCGAGCGCGTTGACGTAGTCCTCGTCGAGCTCGGAGGGTGACTCCTCGTCGACGTGCTCGAGCTGCGCCTCCAGGCGCTGCCGCTGGTCCGCGGGGTCGTTGAGCTCCGTGAAGGCGTTGGCGAGCTCCGTCCCGGCGCAGAACAGCTCGAAGCGCTCCGCGACGCGAGGATCATCCGGGCTGGTCTTGGCGAACGGGCAGATGGCGACTGGATAGTCGGTGACGAAGACCGGCCCGCGCAGCTGGTCCTCGACGGTGGCTTCAAAAACGTCGTTGGCCAGCTTCTCCGGCGGGAGACCCTCGACCGTGAGCCCAAGCGCTTTGGCACGTGCCCGCACGCCGTCGGCGTCGAAGAAGTCGAGCCCGTCGTTGTGCGTCGCAAAGAGGTCGAGATAGCGCGCCTTCTCAAATGGCGGCTTCAGACTCACGGCCTGGTCGCGAAACGTGACCTCGGTGCGGCCGTCGAGCGCGGTCTCACACAGGTGGGCGAAGAGGCCCTCGACGAGCGCCATGATGTCGCGGTAGTCCGCCCATGCCTCGTAGCTCTCGAGCATGGTGAACTCCGGGTTGTGCCGGGTGCTGATGCCCTCGTTGCGAAACACCCGTGCAATCTCGAAGACCTTCTCGAGACCGCCGACCAGCAACCGCTTCAGGTAGAGCTCGGGCGCGATGCGCAAGAACAGCGGCATGTCGAGCGCGTTGTGGTGGGTCCGAAATGGTCGCGCAGTGGCGCCACCGAAGATCGGCTGCAGCACCGGGGTCTCGACCTCGAGGTAGCCGCGCCCTTCGAAGAAGCGGCGAGTCTGCGACAGGATGGCGGACCGCAACGCGAACGCCTGACGCACGTCGCCGTTGGCGAGGAGGTCGACGTAGCGCATCCGGTAGCGCGTCTCGAGGTCCTGCAGTCCGTGAAACTTCTCCGGCGCCGGCCGCATCGCTTTGCTCGCGAGCACGACCTCGTCGGCCCAGACCGTGGGCTCGCCCTTCTGGGTGCGCCCGAGCTCGCCGCGGATCACGACCAGGTCGTTGCCCTCGATCAGCTTCCGGTGCGGCCAAAACTCCGCCAGCCGGTCGCGTTGGAAGCCGACTTGAATCTGGCCACTGCGGTCGACCAGATGCGAGAAGCGCAGCTTGCCGAAGTCGCGGACCTGTGTCAGCCGGCCGCCGACGGTCACGATGGCGCCGTTGCGTTCGTCGACGGCCGCGAGGCAGCCGGCGATCGGCTCCGGCGCCGGCACGCGTGGCGGAAAAGCGGGGATCCCGGCCTCGGCGAGCCGGCGTAGCTTGTCGCGGCGGTCATCCGCAGGACGGCTGGTCAACGCTGTGGCGCTCCCATTCGGCGACGGAGGATAGGTCATGGTGACGCCCGCGAGAACGGACCGGTGTCAGATTCTGCGCGCCTGTGTTCGCGGCCGCGGCGCTGGATTCGGGCGAGATTTTCACCGTCCGAGCGAGCACACTATGGCGGATGGACAAGCAATCCGCCGAGGTCGCCAAGCTCGCCTTCCGAGGTGCCGAATACGAGCTCCCCGTGATCACGGGCACCGAAGGCGAGGTCGGCTTGGATATCAGCAAGCTGCGCGCGCAGAGCGGTCTGATCACGTATGACCCCGGATTCGCCAACACCGGGTCCTGCCTGAGCGAAATCACCTACCTCGACGGTGAGAAAGGGATCCTGCGCTACGCCGGCTACCCGATCGAGCAGCTCGCTGAGCACAGCTCGTTTCTCGAGGTGGCCTGGCTCTTGATCCACCGGGAGTTGCCGACTCAAGCTGAGCTCGACGGGTTTCGCCGCGAGATCACCTACCACACGATGCTGCACGAGGACCTCAAGAGGTTCTTCTCGGCATTCCCCAAAGCGGGTCACCCGATGGCGATCAGCGCCGCCACGGTGGGCGCGCTGTCGACGTTCTACCAGGACGTCACGTTCAACGACCCGGCAGAGCAGCGTTGGGCCGCGGCGATCCGCCTGCTGGCGAAAGTGCCGACGATCGCCGCCTACGCCTACAAGCACAGCAAGGGCCAGCCGGGGATGTATCCCCGCAATGACCTCAGCTACTGCGAGAACATCCTGCACATGATGTTCGCCAACCCGTGTGAGGACTACCAGCTCGAGCCGGTCGCCGCGAAGGCTTTGGACCTGCTGCTGATCCTGCACGCCGACCACGAGCAGAACTGTTCGACCAGCACGGTGCGCGTGGTGGGGAGCTCGCTATCGAACCTCTATGCCAGCGTGTCCGCGGGGATCATGGCGCTCTGGGGGCCGCTGCACGGCGGTGCCAACCAGAAGGTGATCGAGATGCTGATCCAGATCCACGAGGGCTCCCGCACGGCGAAGGAGTTCATGGACCTGGCGAAGGACAAGCAGAGCGGCGTTCGGCTGATGGGCTTCGGCCACCGGGTCTACAAGAACTACGATCCGCGCGCCCGCATCCTGAAGTCGACGTGCCACGAGGTGCTCGACAAGCTCGGCACCAAGAACCCGCTGCTCGAGATTGCGTTGGAGCTCGAGAACATCGCGCTCAGCGACGAGTACTTCGTCGAGCGCAAGCTCTACCCCAACGTCGACTTCTACTCCGGGATCATCTACCAGGCGCTGGGCATCCCGACCGCGATGTTCACCGTGTTTTTCGCGATCGGCCGCCTGCCGGGCTGGATCTCGCAGTGGCTCGAGTCGCACCGGGATCCGGACCGCCGGATCAGCCGGCCCCGCCAGGTCTACATGGGCGCTGGTCAGCGGGACTACGTGCCCGTCGGTCAGCGCGGCTGAGCCGGATGCGGCCGCCACGGCGGCCGGAGGTGCCGTTGGGTCCAGCCGCGGTCGACCCGCGGCCGATGAGAGGTGCGTGAGCGACGATGCCACGAGCCCGGCGGTCGGCGAGGCCGACTTTCTGCTCGGCTACTGCGCCGCGCTGCAACTGCAGCTCACCGATCTGACCGCGCGGCTCGCCGCCATGACGCCGCCGGGGGACGACCACGCTGGCGCTGCGTCGCCTTCGCCCAGCGTAGTGGCCGCTGTCGAAACGCTGTACACCACGGTGGCGCAGCTCCGCGATGGGCTCCAGACGCCGCCCCCCGCCGCGGCAGTGACGCCGGCCGACGACGCCGCAACGCCACCGGCCGCCGCGGCAGCCGAGCCGGATCAGTGTCTGGGCCCGTTCGTCGAGCACCTGCTGCGCACGGAAGAGGGGAGCGCGGGTCGCCCCCTCGGCCTGCAGGGCTCCAACGAGAGCCTGTCGATGACGGCGGTGTTCTCGTTTCTCAGCAGCGGCAAGAAGAGCGGGACCCTCTACGTCTCGGCGGACACCGAGGTGCTGGTCTTCGAGTTCGTCATGGGCGAGGTCACGTCGTCGCGCTGCACTTGGGCCCGCGGCCAGGCAGGGGACGTCGGCCAGGACGCGCGAGAGCTGGTGCAAGACCGCTTCTACCGCGTGTTCACCGCCTCGCGCGTCGACTACGGGTTCTTCGAATGGGAGCCCGGCGGCGAGGACGCGCTGCGGGTCAACGTCAACGCATTGTTGCTCGACACCGCCCGCGTCGACGACGAGTCGAAGCGGCTGAAAGTGTAGATGAGGCTCGCGCCGTTCGAGACGCGGGAGGCTCAGCCGGCTTGCGGCGGCAACCCGAGTTCGAGCTTGCCTTCGGTGACGCGCGCCTGGTAGGCGCAGACGCTGTCCTCGGGGGCGGTCGAGCATTGGCCGGTCGCGAGCGAGAAGCGCCAACCGTGCCAGGGGCAAGTGACCTCGTCGCCTTCGACGTAGCCTTCGGCGAGGGCGCCACCCTCGTGGGGGCAGGAGCCGTCGAGCGCGAAGTAGCCACCCTCGTGCTCGAAGACGGCGTACTCCTTGCCGTCGATCTCGACCGAGCAGCCGGGTTCGAATTCGAGGTCGGAGACGGGGCCGATCGAGACCCAGCGGGTCGGCGCTTCGCTGCTCATGTCACGGGCGACGATAGGCGTAGCGGCGGATGATGCGGCCTTGCTCTTGGTATTTCGTATCGAAGCTGGTGGGTACGAAGCCGTGGCCAGGCGGGGCCTCGTGGAGTCGGCGTTCTTCGGCCGCGTCGCGGACGAGCCCTTCGCTTTCACCGAGGAGGCGGCAGATCTGGCCGGCGTAGGCCGCGTTGTCCGTCGCGCACAGGAGGTACCCGCCGGGCCTTAGGACGCGCGTGATGACGTCGCCCATCTCCGGAGTGAAGAACCGCCGCTTGCGGTGGCGCCGTTTGGGCCAGGGGTCGCTGAAGTAGACGTGCAGGCGCGCGACCGAGCCGTCGGCGACGCGGTCCTCGAGGTAGAGCTTGGCGTTGTCCACTAGGAGTAGGCCGTTGGTTGCCGAGGCCCGCTGCAGTCGTTCGGCGGCGTAACGGGCGTAGCCCGGCGCGGCTTCGATGCCCAAGAAAAAGACGTCTGGCTGGGCGGTCGCCGCGGCAAGTAGGAACGTGCCCTTGCCCGAGCCAACTTCGATCTCCACCGTGTCGAACTGCTCGGGGACGAGGCGCTCGAGGGGAGGTGGATGTTCGGTGAGGTCGATGCACGGTAGGTCGCGGTCGGCGACCTGGCGCACGCGGCGGCGGAAGGACAGTTTGCCCCCGACGTGCAGTCGGGTCGCGCCTGGTGCCGGCGGCTCGTTCTTCTCGGCGGTTCCCACGTCAGTGACCTCCGAAGAGCTGTAGCCACTCCTCTTCGGTGCGCGGCTTGAGCACCGGATTGGAGCGGCGGGTAGCACCGAGTGAGCCGCACGGGTCCGCCGCATACCAATGGCCCGGGTAGAGCGTGGTGTCGTCGGGCACCTTGGCGAGCTTGTCGGTCAGGCTGCGGTAGAGCTGGCGTGGGTCGCCACCGGGCAAGTCGGTGCGGCCGCAGCCGTCCAGAAACAGGGTGTCGCCGGCGACGAGCCGATCCTCGACCAAGAAGCACTGACTCCCCGGGGTGTGCCCGGGCGTGTGGATGAGGCGAATCTCGATCTCGCCGGCTTCGACGACGTCGCCGCTGTCGTGCAGCGACAGATCGCTGTCGGAGACTCCCGTCATGCGCTTGATCCAAGCGGCTTCGTCGCGCTGCGCGTGGACCTTCACGGCGCATTCGGCGAGGAGGTTGCCGATGCCCTCGATGTCGTGCCCGAACATGTCGCCGCCCACGTGGTCGGGGTGCCAATGCGTGGCCAGGACGCCGGTCAGCCGCATCTCGTCCTGCGCCAGCTGATCGAGGATCCCGCGCACCGAGTAGGCCGGGTCCACGACCACGGCCTCGCGGCGCTCGCGATCGCCGATCAGGTAGACGAAGTTGACCATCTGCTGCGCCACCGGATCGTCCTGGGCGAAGTCGCGCCCGGACAGCAGCTGGCGGAAGTAGAGGCGATCGCTCATCGCCGTCACGTTACCATGCGGCGCGGCGCGACCATGACGGCGGCTGGTATCGAAGATCCCGAGGCGGCGGGGCGGCGCGACGCCGGCCGGCGTCGGCGCTGGACTCGCCTCGGCCTGGCCGGCGCCGCACTGGTCGGGGTCGGACTGGTCGTCCTGCCGTGGCTGCCGCGCGATCGCCCGATGCCGCTACCGCCGCAGCTCGACGAAGGCGGGGCTGGGCATCGGCTGCTGGCCGAGCTCGCGGCCGACGTCGACCGTGTGTGCGCCACGGGCGACGTCGCCGCCCTGCAGGAGCTGGTGACGCCCGAGCTTTGGCAGGATCTGTTGCGGCGGGTCACGGCCGCCGGCGCCACGGAATCGCTGGAGGTGGCATTTCGCCAGCTGCGGTCGGTCGTGGGGGACCTGGCGACGACGCCGCTCTTGGCGGGGGTTGCCGGCGACGACCAGGCGATCTTGGTGTTCTCGCGGATGCGGCCGGCGGTCGACGCGGGGTATCCAACGAGCCGGTCGTTGTTTGGCCTTCGGTTTCGATGGAGCGGCCGGCGCTTCTTGCTGGATGCCAAGGAGAATCGCGTGGTGCAGCCTGGCGAAGAGCCGCAGGCCCTGAGCCAGGAGCTCGCGGATGCACTGTATCGTCGACCGCAATGATCGAGGCGCCGCGCAACCCGGCTGGTGAACGCCTGGCGCTGACGTTCGTTCCCGGCCGACCCGACCGCCGGGATCTCGTCGTGATCGGGCACGGGCTCACGTCGCACCGCGACCGACCGTGGCTGGTGGCGGTGAGTGATCAGCTGCAGCGCCGCGGCGTGGCGTCGCTGCGCGTTTCGTTCGCCGGGAACGGCGAGTCCGAGGGGCGCTTCGAGGAGGCCACGATCCAGAAAGAGGCCGCCGACCTCGGCGCGGTGTTGGACGCAGTCGACGCGGCAGCGCCGGGTTGTCGCATCGCCTACGCCGGTCACAGCATGGGGGCCGCCGTCGGGCTCCTGCGTACGGTCGGCGACGATCGGATCCAAGCGCTGGTGTCCCTCGCCGGCATGGTGCACGTGCACGCGTTCATGGAGCGGCACTTCGGCGCGCTCACCCCGGGGCGGGACGTCATGCTCGGGAAGCCGGATTGTCCGCTGAGCCAGGGGTTCCTCGACGCGGCGCGCACGCTGGGGTCGTTGGTGGAGCTGGCGCCGCGCGTGCAAGTGCCGTGGCTGCTCGTGCATGGCACGGCCGACGACATCGTGCCGCTACAAGACGCCGTCGACGCCGCGCGGCACGCTGGGGCCGGCGCGCACCTGCGGCAGCTGGACGGCGTCGACCACCGCTTCACCGATTGTCAGGCCGAAACCGGCGCGCTCGTTGCCGACTGGCTGGACCGGCACTGGGCTCAGGTCTAGCCACCGCGTGCGATACGCACCGACGTTCGGGGCCAGGCCATCACTGGCCGCGCTCCAGCGCTTCCCGGCTGGACCTCATGAGCGCAGCGCCATCGCGCGTGCGGCGTCCGTCTTCCGCCGCGGGCGTTCCTGTCCTTCGGCAGTGATGCAGTTGCCGTTTGGCGTGCGGAACTCGTTGGCCGTGCGGCAAGTCGGGCTAGTCTCTCATCAACCCCTTTGAGAGAGGAAGACCGATGCGTTCAGTCCCCATGGTGCGCCTCGCCCTCACCGTTGGTGTGGCCGCCGTCACGCTCGCCCCGACTCGCGCCCAGCAGACGTGGATCGTCGATGCCCAGAGTCGCCCTGGGACCCAGTTCACCGCGCTGCAGCCCGCGTTTGACGCGGCGAGCGCGGGCGACGTCGTCATCGTGCGCGACGGCAGCTACCACGGTGCGACCCTGGACAAGGGCCTCAGCGTCCTGGCCGAGCCGGGCGCAGTGATCGACCAGTGGTTTGTGTTGCTCGCCGAGCCGCGGGGCCTCGTTGTGCAAGACGTGCCCGCGGGCGAAGTGGCGTCGGTGCGCGGCTTGGCGTTCGGCAACATCGTGGGCCAAACGTCGCTCTACCTTGCCGTCGCCAACTGCGCCGGCGTCGTGCACCTCGAGGAGCTCGACGTCTCTGGTGGCTCGACTTCGCTCAACGAGCAGGGGATCGTGATCTCCGACTGCGCGCACGCGAGCTTGGTCCGGTGTCGCGTCGTCGGGCGCTCAGGCGTGTGGATCCGACGGTCATCGGTGGCCCTCGTTGACTGCACGGTCAGCGGCTACCCCGAGCACCCGGTGCTGCCGTTCGTCCCTTGGGTCGGGCCCGCCAGCGGCATCGACGCCAGAGAGGGCTCGCGGGTTTGGGCGTCGCACTGCGACCTGCGCGGCGGCTCGGGATTCCGAAGCCCCGGCGGCTCCGGGGTCATGCTCGTCGCCAGCGAGCTGTGGCTCACTGGCGACGAGAACAGTCTCGTCAGTGGCGCCGGTTCGTCGTACCAGAGCGGCTGGGCGATTGGCGGCGACGGCACGGCAACCTACGACCCCATCGTGCCGCTGGTGTTCAACATCCAGCCGACGGTGACTGCGACGGCGACGGACGTCCCGGCCCTGCGCGTCGGCGCGGCGGTGCGCGGCCAGAGCTGGGATGGCGATCTCCGCGGTCCCGCGGGCCGGCCCTACGCGGTCGCGCTGGCGTTACCCGGCGCGCCGTTGGGCACGCCTTGGGGCTTGCTCTGGCTCAACCCGACGCTGCTGCTGATTGCCAACAGCGGCGTGCTCGACGCCGGCGGCACCGCGACCTGGAGCCTGCCCGTGCCTGACGCGCAGGGCGTGAGTGTGACCTGGCAAGCCGCGGTCGGCACGACCGGCGGCTTGCGCCTGAGCAATCCGACGACCAGCGTCGTGGAGTAGCTCGCTCGGCCGGCGCGCCGATCCTATCGGCCCTCGCAGGGGCCCTAGTGTTGCGTTACCGAAGTATCTTGAAGAAGAGGTCCTTATTTGCTCGTGATCTGTGAGCAGTAGCGCTTGAGGTTCTCGAAGATCTCTTCGGCCGTTTTGGTCCACACGTACGGGGTCGGCTCCTCGTTGGTGTTGGTCAAGTAAGCCCGG
>JBCCGH010000122.1:0-30216 GCA_039029375.1 Planctomycetota bacterium | reverse complement strand
TGGTGTGATTCAGAAATCTGGGGCATTCTCCGCGGCCCTCAACGCCGTTCGCAGCGTTGGGTCGTCCTCGCCGTATCCACGAATATGCCTGCGGCGACCCGCCTTGCGACCGGCGCCGGTACCTCGCGGTTAATGCCCCATCTGTCTGAATCACACCACTAGGATAGCCGCGACGGCCGGCTTCGCCGGCCGGCCCACCCCCGTGGTTGTCCCGAGTTCGCGGTTCCGCCGGCGCGATCGGCCCGGGAAATCACGACCGCAGGGTCAGCGCGGCTTCTTGCGCTTCGGATCGGGCCGCTTGCTGATGTCCCAGGCGAGCAGCCAGCGCTCGCTGACGAACTCAAAGCCCATTTCTTCCAGCAGCGTCTTCTCGATGCCGGGCATGTGCGCTGCGCCGTAGTAGATGGCGAGCCGACGCCGACCCTTCCCGAGCTGCTCCGCCAACACTTCGAGGGCGCGCTCGTTCCGTCCCTCGAGCAGGGTGGTGCCCTCCCCAGCGCCCGACGCCATGGCCTCGATGCGCCCCAACTGCTCGGCGAACATCATGCGCATCGTGTGTCGGCCGTAGCGACCGCGGAACGCGCTGACCACGTCGTATTCCTGCGGACCGTCCCCCTCATCGGCCGCCTCCTGCGCCTTCCGCATCTCCTGCATCATCAGCTTGAAGAACATCGACAAGAAGCTCTCGCCGCGCTCCTCCATGCTCTCCTTGAACGACTGCGGCGTCAGGTCGGCGTGCACGAAGCGGTCTTTGGTGTAGTCGATGGCGTTGAGCTGAAACTCGAGCTCCAGACCACTCTTCAGCATCCCCTGCAGCATCGACACCATGCCGACGTTGCTGCGCCGGGGCGCGTCGGGCGAGGGACGATCGCCTTCCTCCGCCACGAGCTCGTAGAGCACCGCGTCGAACTCGCCGAACAGCTCGTTGAGATCGTCGTAGTGGGCGGCGTCGGCGATGTGCACCGCCGCCACGAGCGACACTTCGGCGCCTTGCGCGTTGCGGTACTTCGTCACCGCGGTCTCGAAGCGCCCCTCGTCCTCACCAACCCGCACAAACCGGGTGAACTCGTGCGGCTCGCCGCTGGAGTCGTCGCTTGGGCGCGACGCCGCCGCCGCGGCGGGAACCTGGACGTCCTCCGCCTGGCAGGCGATCGACCCCCCACACAGTGAGGCCAGCAGCAGCGGGGACACGAGTCGGGACAAGAACATGACGCCATGATCGGCCGTCGGTCGCGACGGTGCAAACCGCGACGCAGACGGACCGACACCAGCGGCCCTCTCCGCGCCTTCGACGGTGCCGGGTTTTTCGTGGGACACAGCCCGCTGCCCGGCAAAGCCGCAGTTGATCACCTCGCGGGCGACCAAGGCCACCCGCGCCAGAGAAGGACCTAGCGGACCATATGTACATCCTCGGGATCAGCGGCGGCGTGCTAGCCGGCAACCAGGACGCTTCGGCGTGCCTACTCCGCGACGGCGAGGTCGTGGCGGCGGCGGAAGAAGAGAGGTTGCTCGGGATCAAACACGCGAACGCCCAGCTGCCACGGCGCGCCATTCGAGCCTGCCTGGACCAGGCCGGGATCGAGATCCATGACATCGCCGCCGTCGGGGCGCCCGGTCGGACCTACCGCGACTGGCAACGCATCCTCACGGACTACTTCAAGTTCCACTTCGGGCACGTGCCGCCCATCCACGTGTATGACCACCACACGGCGCACGCGGCGTCGGCCTACCACTACTCGGGGCATGACGACGCACTGGTCCTGACCATGGACTTCTCCGGCGACCGAACATGCACCGCGCTCTATCGCGGGCGCGGCGAGTCGCTCAATGAAGTCACGCGCGTGGGACGCCCGAATTCGCTGGGCGTCTTCTATGCGATGATGACGCAGTATCTAGGCTTCGGGAAAGACGACGAGGAGTACAAGGTCATGGGCCTCGCGTCGTTTGGCGAGCCGAAATACGACCTCTCTGACATCCTCAAAGTGGATGGCGACGGCTACGCGCTCAACCTCGACTACGTGAAGCTCGGAGACGCCGAGCGGCCAGCGCCGTCGAAGCAAGAAGCCCTGTTTCGCGACTTGCCATTGCCCGAGCCCCATCGGCTGCGCGGCACACCGGTGCGCCAGTACCACAAAGACGTCGCGGCCAGCGCGCAGCACGCGCTCGAGGAGGCGGTGCTGCACCTGCTGGCGCGGGCCACGGCCAACGAGCCGCGCCGCCTCGACCTGTGCCTCGCCGGTGGGGTTGCGTTGAACTGTGTACTCAATCAGAAGATCCGCGCGGCTGGCCTCTTCAACCGGGTGTTCGTCCCCCCACACGCCTCGGATGCCGGCCTCGCGCTCGGCTGCGCCGCGTTGCTCGGCCTCGAACTCGGCGCCGCGCGGCCGCAACGCATCACCCACTGCCGCTGGGGCCCAAGCTACGGCGACGCGCAGATCGAGCGCGTCCTGCGCACGTGTGCCGTTCCCTACGCGCGGCCGGCCGATCTCTGCGCCACGGTCGTCGAGGATCTCGCCGCGGGTCGCGTCGTCGGCTGGTTCCAAGGTCCCATGGAGTTCGGTCCCCGCGCCCTCGGTGGTCGCAGCATCCTCGCCGACTGCCGCAACCCCGAGATGCAGCAGCGGGTCAACGTCGCCGTGAAGTTCCGTGAAGGCTTCCGGCCATTCGCGCCGTCGATCCTCGCAGAACGGGCCGGCGACTATCTCGTGGACGCCACGCCGAGCCCATTCATGACCATGACGTTTGACGTACGGCCGGACCGGCACAGCCAGGTCCCGGCGGTCACGCACGTCGACGGCACCGCCCGCGCGCAAACCGTCGACGAATCACAGAACCCGCTCTATCACCGGCTACTGCGTGAGATGGAGGCCCAGACGTCGGTACCCGTCCTGCTCAACACATCCATGAACGTGAACAGTCAACCCATCGTCGATGACCCGCGGCGGGCCCTGGCGTTGTTCTATTCCACCGGCCTCGCCGGGATGGCCTTGGGCTCTTTCTACCTGCGCAAATGAGCACTCCGGCGCCGCGAGCCACACCGCCCGGGCTGTTGACCGCCCTCAAACTACGCGCCCAGCGCATGCTGACGGCGTGCGGTTACGAGGTGCACCGGCAGCGTGCGCATCGCGCGACGATTCGGGGACTGCGCTATCGTGCCGACCCGTGCAGCGTCGGCTGTCTACCCGAAACGGAGCTCGCCGCCACGAGCGCGGTCCAAATGCTAGAGGCTTGGCCACGGTCTCGCAGCGAACTCGCCGTGCTCGACCTCTGCTGCGGCATCGGCGCCATCGGGCTCTCGCTGTTCGCTGAGCATGGTGGCGCACGGGTGCGAGACGTTGCGTTCGCCGACATCAACATCTTCAACCTCACGTCGGTCGAACGGGCCGTGCGCGACAACGGCTTCGCCGACGACTGGGGCACGCGGCTGCGCCACTACCTGTCCGATGGCCTGGACCAGGTGCCACGCGACCGCCTCTTTGACCTGGTGGTCTGCAACCCGCCCCACTTCCCCGCCGCTGGCGACGCACCGATCAACACGCCCGCTCGGCTCGCATCGCACGATCCCAGCGGTCGGCTACAGCCGACCATCCTTAGTCGTTGTCATCAGTACCTGGCGCCCGGCGGCGAGATCTGGCTGCTGCAGAATCGGGAGGCCGGCAATCCGCAGTGGCTGCTCGGCCTCGCCGACCAGAACGCGCATCTCGAGCCAGCGCGCGCGGTCCGCACGGCGGCCGGGCAGCCGTTCTACTGGCTCGTCGCGCGACGCCAGTAGCCGAGGCCAGCACCTCACTGACCAGGGGCCTGCAGCAGATCGAGCAGGCGATCGCGCACATCCACTGCGGCGACCTCATCCGCGGCGCCGCGCGGGGTCGACGACACGAACACCGGGCCGGCGGCCGGGTCGTCAAACAGCCGCCCATGCGTTCCCCGCACGATGCTCGGGTCCGTGCCAATCACATCGACCAGATAGCGGAAGCCGAGCTTCTTCCGCAGCAGCGCGCCGGCCGCCGCCAGCTTCACGAAGCGCCGGTGTGGATCGAGAAACAGCTCCGTCGGGTCGTAGCCCGGCTTGCGATGGATATCGACGGTGTTGGCGAAGTCCGGTCGACGGTCTTCGTCGAGCCAGTAGTGGTAGGCAAACCAGCAGCCGGGCTCGGCGACGCAAACCAGCTCGCCACTGCGCTCGTGGTCGATGCCCATCGACCGCTGCCCGTCGCGATCCAACACCTGCGCGACGCCCTCGAGCGCCCTCAGCTGCTCGCGCACCAGCGCGAGGTCGGCAGGGTCACGCACGTAGACGTGCGCGATCTGGTGGTCCGCGACGGCAAACGCCCGGCTGATCCCGGCGTCGAGCAGTTCGCCATGACTCGTCATCTGCACGGCGAGCCAGCCGCGCTCACGGAGCACCCGGTTGATCATCACGGCCCGCTCGGCGCGCTCGATCCCGTACTCCGACATCACCACGACGCCGGCGCCGCGGCCGCGCGCGGCATCGATCACGCGGGCGACCTCTCCGTCCACCGCCGCCACGGCGGCGCGGCTGCGCGGATCGTCGGGCCCATACCGCTGATGGTCGTAGTCGAGATGCGGCACGTAGATCAGAGTCAACTCCGGGTCGTGCCGTGCCATGACCTCGAGCGACGCGTCGATGATCCAACGACTGCACTCGATGCCAGCCCCGGGGCCCCAGAATTTGAAGAGCGGGAAGTCGCCGAGCTGCTGCTGAAGCTCGGACGCCAGCTCAGCCGGCTGGGAGTAAAGCCCGGGCTTCTTGAGCCCGTTCGCGTGGTACTCCGGGCGCGGCGTCACGCTGTAGGCGACATCCGCGTACATGTTCCACCACCAGAACATCTTCGCGCAGCGGAAGGACGGATCGCGCTGCCTGGCGATCTCGTACAGCTTCTCGCCCTGCACGAGTCGGTTGGACTGACGCCACAACCACACCTGAGCGAGGTCGCGGAAGTACCAGCCATTGGCGACGATCCCGTGGTCGCGGGGGGGCGCTCCGGTCAGCCACGTCGCCTGCACCGTGCAGGTCACGGCGGGAAACACTGTCCGCAGCGGCGCCGCAAAGCCATCGCCGGCCAGAGCGCGGAGGTTCGGCGCGAGCTCAAGATCCTTGCCGCGTAGGCCCACGACGATCACGACGACCAACTTCATGCCGCGCGGTATACGGCGCCGCATGGGCGGTTCCACCACCAACGTCACGCGGGGTTCCAAACCGATGCGGACCGGCCACCTTGCCTCAAGATCCGTGAGTTGGGGTCTCGATGAACGCCGCCGGGCGCTGTCCGCGCCCGCCGGTCCCACGAGAGGAGCCCAGCCATGAAGTCGATCATCACCGCCCTGACCGCCGCAGCCGCGCTGCTGTTGGCGCCTCCAGCCCAGGCCCAGGAGCCGAGCCCGCACCATCAGCCGCCAACGAACGGCACGCCGCCCGCACCCGGTGGCGCTGGCACCCACGGCCACAAGCAGCGACGCACCGAGCGGCGCCAGGACCGCGTGAAGCGACACGCTGAGCAACGCGGCGCGCGGATGGAGCAACGCGCGGAACGCCGCGGGGACCGCATGGAGAAGCGGGCTGACCGCCACGCCGAACGGGCCGAGCAGCACGCCGGGCGCCGCAGCGATCGTCTCGAGAACCGCGCCGAGCGCCACGCCGAGCACCTCGAGAACAGGGCCGAGCGCCGCAGCGATCGCCTCCAGGAACGCGCCGAAGACCGCGGCGAACGCGCCCAGGCGTGGGCCGAACGGCGCGGGGACCGCTTGGAGAAGCGAGCGGAGCGCCGCGGCGACCGCATCGAGGGTCGCGCCGACCGGCGCGGGGACCGCCTGGAGAAGCGAGCGGAGCGCCGCGGCGACCGGGTCGAAGGTCGCGCCGAACGGCGCGGAGACCGCATGGAGAAGCGGGCTAAGCGCCGCGGCGATCAAGCCGAGGGCCGCGCGGACCGCCGTAGCAAGCGCCTAGAGCGTCGCACCGACCGCCGGTCCGACCGGGCCGAGGGCCGCGCCGAGCGTCGCTCCGATCGCATGGAGCGTCGCACCGACCGCCGCTCCGACCGCCAGGGCCAGCGCACCGAGCGACGCAGCCAACGCAGCAGCCAACGCGGCAAGCAACGGCGCCCGCGCCGGCGCTAGGCCGGCTCACACGGGTTCGGGGTCGCCAACCTCGGACCCAGCGCGAAGGCGTCGGCCGAGCCCGGCGCTCGCCCAGAAAGCCGCGACCACCACCGCGCGCGCTCGTAGGATGGCCGCATTCCCACTGACGCGGAGCGACTGTCTTGACGACCTACGAATCGGCGGTGCGCGAGCGGTACTCGGCGGGCGCAGAGGCCTGCCAGGACTCGCTGTGCTGTGCGACGTCTTACGACCCGAAGTATCTCGCCGTCCTGCCACAGGAGATTCTGGAGAAGGACTACGGCTGCGGCGACCCCACACCGTTCGTGGAGCGTGGCGACGTCGTGCTCGACCTCGGCAGCGGCGCCGGCAAGATCTGCTGGATCGCGGCCCAGATCGCCGGTCCCGAGGGCCGCGTGATCGGCGTCGACATGAACCATGACATGCTGGCGCTGGCCAAGAAGCACCACGCCGAGATCGCGGCGAGGGTCGGCCATGACACCGTGGAATTTCGCCGCGGCATGATCCAAGACCTGCGGCTGGATCTGGATCTCCTCGAGGCCGAGCTCGCGGGTCACCCCGTGACCGGGGCCGACGCCTGGCTGCGGCTGCGCGACGCCGAGCAGGAGCTGCGCATGACCCGGCCCTTGATCGCCGACAGCTCCGTCGACGTGATCTTGTCCAACTGCGTCCTCAACTTGGTGCGGCCCGCGGACAAGCGCCAGCTGTTCCAGGAGATGTATCGCGTCACCCGGACCGGCGGGCGCGTGACGATCGCCGATATCGTGTGCGACGAGGACGTCCCGGAGGAAATGCAGCGCGACCCCGAGCTTTGGTCCGGCTGCATCAGCGGCGCGTTCCGAGAGGATCTGTTCCTCAAGGCCTTCGAGGACGCCGGATTCCACGGCGTGGAGATCCTCAGCCGCAACGACAAGCCGTGGCGCACGGTCCAGGGCATCGAGTTCCGCGCGATGACGGTGCGCGCCTTCAAGGGCAAAGAAGGCCCCTGCCTGGAGCGCCACCAGGCGGTGGTTTACCGCGGCCCGTTCCGCAAGGTCTTCGACGACGATGGCCACGTCTACCACCGCGGCGAACGAATGGCGGTTTGCGACAAGACGTACCGCCTGCTGCAGCAGGCGCCGTATCGCGGCTTGTTTGAGGCCGTGGAGCCGCGGGTCGAGATCCCGCTGGACGCGGCTGGCACCTTTGGCTGCGCCGGCGCCGAGCGCCGCCCGCCGCGCGTGACCAAGGGCGTCGACTACGACGCCACGACCGCCGACCCGGGCAGCTGCGACCCGGCGACCGGCTGCTGCTGACCGCAAGAGGTCGGGGCAGGAAAGCGCGTGCCCGGTCCGCTAGAACAGGGGCGGATCGGGATGACCAACACCAAGCGCAAACTCCGTCCTCTCCCGCCGCCCTGGGACCGACTGTTCGGCCTGGGGTCGCGGATCTTCGTGTGGGGTCTACTGGCGGGGATCATCTACCTGATCCGACCGTTCTTCCTGCTGCTGTTCCTCACCTTCGTGTTCGCCTACATCCAGTCGCACGGCGTGGATGGTCTGGCGCACCGGATCGGCAAGCGCTGGGTGCGCGTCGCCGTCGTGTTCTTGGTGTTTCTCGGCACGCTGGTCGCGATCGGCGTGTTCCTGGCGCCGCACATCCGCGATCAGGTCACTACGATTGCGGACAAACATCAGGTCTGGATCGACGACGCCAACAAGGCGATCTGGAACGTCGCGGACGACAAGAAGTGGGTGCCATTCCAGAAGGGCGAGGTCGAGGGGCAGGGGTTTGATCTGCGTCGGACGATCAACCAGCTGATCGGCCTCGGTGACCCCAAGGAAGGCGAAGAAGCGGTCACCAAGACGATCAAGTTCATGCAGGACGTTGCCGGCTTCTTGCTGGCGATCGGCTCGGCCTTCTTCCTCGCCCTGCTGTTCTCGTTCTTGATCGTGCTTGACCTGCCGCGGCTGACCGGCGGTGTCCAGGGTCTCGCCCAGACCAAGATCGGCTTCATCTACAACGAGGTCGCGGGCAACATCCACGACTTCTGCAAGGTCCTCGGACGCGCGATGGAGGCACAGCTGTTCATCGCCATCATCAACACCGTCCTCACCGCGGTGGGGATGTGGATCATCGGGCTCGGGGAGGGGAACATGGTCTTTCTGTGCACGATCGTCTTCCTCTGCAGCTTCGTGCCGGTCGCCGGCGTCTTCATCAGCTCATCCCCAATTTGCATCGTGGCGCTGAGCGAGCACGGCTTTGGCATGATGATGCTCGCGATCGTGATGATCACGGTCGTGCACCTGATCGAGGCCTACGTCCTCAACCCGCGCGTCTACGGCCATCACCTGCGCATGAACCCGGTGCTGACCCTGATCGTGCTCACGGTCGGCGGGAAGCTGTTCGGCGCCTGGGGGCTGGTGCTGGGCATTCCGGTGACGAACTACGTGTTCTCCCACGCGATCCGCTTCAGGCCGCCAACGGCATCCATGGACTCGGTCGCGGCCTGACGTCCAGGCGACCGCGTCGGCCCAACTGCCGCCACACGGTCGCCACGTGGCTCGTCATAGGGCTCGCGGCGATCGCCCCGCCGGCCCAGGATGCGGCGCGCGGTCGCGCTCTGGTCATGGAGCTCGGCTGTGTGCGTTGCCACGCCGAAGAGGAGCCCACCGCGCTCACCCACCAAACCGCGGGGGCGCCGGACTTGACCGAGGCCGGGGCGCGACTGCGGCCGGGCTGGATGGCGCGGTGGCTCGCCGCGCCAAGCGCCACCCACCCCCAGGCGCGGATGCCGGCCCTCGTCGACGCGGGAGAAGCAGAAGCCGTCGCCGCTTACCTAACATCGCTCGACGGGCCGGCCAAGCGCGGCCGGATCAACCGCTCGGGACGCAACGGCGAAGAGCTCTACCACGCGCGGGGCTGTGTCGCGTGCCACCGCCGCGAGGGCGAGGCCGACGATGGCCGTTGGCTGCTGGCGCAGGCGACGCTGCGGGCCAAGACCACGCCGCAGGCCCTCGCCGACGTGATCGAGAAGCCGCTGGATCTCAATCCCGAAAGCCGCATGCCCGACCTGCAGCTGAGCCGCCAAGAAGCCGAGGCGATCGCGGCGTTTCTGTATGGCGGCAAGACACCCGAGTCCGTCGCGCAGCAGGTCGCGACGGGGGACGAGGCGATCGCGAAGCGCGGCGCGCTGCTCATGCGCGAACGATCCTGTAGCGCCTGCCACGAGGTCCCCGACGCCGCCGCAGGCGACGCGACGAGCCCGGCGCCGCCACTCGACGCGTTGGCCAACCGCGACGGCGGCTGCCTGGCGGCGAACCCAGCGGCGCCGCTGCCGCGCTACGCCCTTAGCGCGGACGATCGCGCCGCGCTGCGCGCGTTCCTCGGCAGCATGGATACCGCCGAGAGCCGGGATGCGGAGCTCGCCCGGCGGCTGGAGCAGCTCCGGTGCCTGTCGTGTCACGAGCGCGACGGCGCCGGTGGGATGCCGCCCGACGTGCGACGCGCGTTCCACGGGCACGTCCACGCGGATGCGCCAGATCACGTCGATCCACCCAACCTCACGGGAGTGGCGCGACGGCTGCGCTCGGAGTGGATCGAAGCCGTGCTGCAGCAGACCGCGCGGGCGCGACCCTGGATGGCACTGCGGATGCCGCACTACCCCGAGGTGCTCACCGACGGGCTGGCAGAGCTGCTCGCGGACGGCGCGTCGCCCGCCCCGGCAACGATCCCCAACGCATCGCTGACCCAGCTCGAGCACGGCCGCGCTCTCATCGGCAGCGGCGGCTTCTCGTGCATCACGTGCCACGACTTCGCCGGCCGCCCTGCCACCGGCGCCCGGGCCCCCGATCTCGCGCAGTTCTGGCGCCGGCTTCGGCCGGAGTGGATCGAGCGCTGGACGGTCAACCCGGCGGCGGTCCAGCCCACGACGCGCATGCCGACGTTCTTCTACCAAGGGCGCAGCGCGGCCACGCACATCCTGGACGGCCGGCAAGACCAGCAGATCGAGGCGATGCTCGCCTACTTCGCCCAGGGCGAGCGCATGCAGCCGCCCGAGGGGCTCGAACCGCCACCGGCCACCGTCCTCGAACCGAGCGGGCGCCCCCTGGTATGGCGGACCATCCTGCCGGACGTCGACGCGCGCTCGCTCGCCATCGGTTTTCCCGAAGGCCTCTCGATGGTGTTCGACCTGGCAGAGCCGCGCCTCGCCTACGTGTGGCAGGGCGGGTTTCTCGACATGCGCCGGAAGTGGACGGGTCGCGGCAACGGTCCGGCCGATCCCGTGGGCCAGCGACTCCTCGAGGGCCCCGACGGCGCGATGGCGCGCGGCGAACCCGAGCCGGAACTGCGTTTCGCCGGTTACCGGATCGGCGAGCGCGCGGTGGAACTCCGTTTCGAAGGCGCCGGGGCTGCGCGGCTCAGCCTCGAGTGCGCCGTCGTCGCGCGCGCCGAAGTAGGCCTCGGCTTGCGACTGCGCGCCAACTGGACCGGATCGCAGCCGATCGCCCTGCGCCTCGGCGAGCTGCTCGAAGGCGAACCCGTGCGCCGCGCCGGTGACCAAGCGATGGCCCGGCTCAACGGCGTCACCGACGCGATCCCGTGCTACGCGCAGGCCACAAGCCTGGTGTTTGACGAGCCGCTGGGATGGAGCTTGACCGAGGGGGCGCCCGCTGACGCGGTGCTCTGGTTTCCAACAACGACCGATGAGGCCGCGCTGCGGCGTTGCCTAGAGGAACCGCGATGAACGGGCGTCGACTGGCCAGCTTCGTCGCTGCAACGATCGCCGCCGCGGCGACGGTGACGGCGCAAGATCCTGACCTCCTGGACCTCATCGACGCCAACGAGCTCGCCGAGTGGCGCGTCCTTGGGCCGTTTCCGAGCCCCGAGCACGCCGGGCTCGACATCCCGTTCATCGATGAGCAGAGTCCGGATCTCACCAAGAGTCACGCTCTGCCCGATGGCGACCTGCTCGAGTGGCGCGCCGTCGACGCGGAGCACCCGCTGCCGGATGGCAAGAAGTGCCGTCTCGACCACGTCCTCGGCGACTGGGACACGGTCTACCTTTGGCGCACGATCCGCGCGATCGGCGATCACGAAGCCATCATTGGACTGGGCTTCGACGACTCGGCCGCCTTGTGGGTCAACGGCGAAGAGGTCTTTCGCCGAAAGGCCAACCAAGGCGTGACGGTCGACCAGCACGCGCTCAACGTGCAGCTGCAGACCGGCGACAACACGGTCCTGCTCAAAGTCGTCAACGATCGCGGCGCCTCGGGCTTCGCCTTCCGACTGACGGACCAGATCGCCGGCCAGAACCGCTGGGGCGCCGGCATCGAGGACGACGGCCACGCCAGCTACGCGATCAGCACCGTGCCGCTCCCCGACGACATCGTACTGGAGGTCGGCGGTCTGCTGTTCCGCCCCGATGGCTCCCTGCTCGTCGCCTGCCGGCGCGGCCAGATCTACTGCATCCACAACCCGGCGGAGCGTGACCCCGAGAAGCTCGAGATCAGCACGTTTGCCGAGGGACTCCACGAGCCGCTGGGACTCTACCTCGAGGCGGATGGCGCGCTGCTGGCGTCGCAGATGCCCGAGATGACGCGGCTGCGCGACGTCGACGGCGATGGCCGCGCCGATGAGTACGAGACCGTGACTGCGGCGTGGGGCTTGTCGGGCAACTACCACGAGTATCACTTCGGCCCGGTGCGAGACGCCGCGGGCGACCTCTGGGCGACGCTCAACATCGGCTTCCCGTCGGGCAAGGGGGACGAGCTGCGCTACCGCGGCTCCGCCTACCGGCTCGGCCCGGACGGCGAGTTCCAGATCACCTGCTACGGACTCCGGTCGCCGAACGGACTGTTGGTGAACGACGCCGGCGACGTGTTCTACACCGACAACCAAGGCGAGTGGATGGACGTATGCCGGCTGTCACACCTGCGCCCCAACCGGTTCTACGGCCACCCGGTGGCCAAGCCGTGGGCGGAAGCGATGTCGGACTTCGGTTGGGCGACCGAGCCGACGCCGCCGGCGATCTGGTACCCCTACCACCTCGTGCGCTCGGCGTCGTGGCCCGTCGTCGACCGGACGGACGGGGCGTTCGGCCCGTACGCGGGCCAGATCATCCTCGGCGACCAGAACAACTCACTCCTGGTGCGCACCACGTTGGAGCGTGTCGGCGACACCTACCAAGGCGCGTGCTATCCGTTCTGGCAGGCGTTCGGCGGCGGGATCAACCGGCTGGCGTTCGACGCCGACGGCGTCCTCTACGTCGGCCTCACCAACCGCGGCTGGGGCAGCGTGCGGGGCATGGCGCACGGCTTGCAACGGTTCGAGTTTCAGGGCACGACGCCGTTCGATCTGCTCGAGGCGCGGGTCACCCAGGACGGGTGGGAGATCGAGTTCACCAAGCCGCTCTCCCCGGAGTCCAATCTGACGCCGCGGCACATCCGCGTGCGGGAGTACGGCTACCGCTACTGGTCGACCTATGGCTCCGACGAGTTCGACGAGCGCAACATCGACGTGCTAGACGCGCGCCTGTCCGCCGATCGCAAGCGGGTCGCGCTGCGGTGCGGGCCCCGCCAGATCGGCAAGGTTTTTCAGATCCAGTTCCGCGGCACCATCACCTCGGCCGACGGCGAGGCGCCGATCACGCAGGAGGCGTTCTACACCCTACAGCGCCTGCCCGGCTCCTAAGGAGCCGACGGAGTCGCGGCGACAAAAAACCGGATTGCTGGCCGGCCGTGAGAGCGCGTTCCGCTCCAGAGGGCACGAGTGACCGACGTGCGGTCGCTCGACGAAACCCCTGAAACGAGAACGATCCGATGTTTCACTTCTCTGCGCTGCTCTTGACCGTCGCTTTCGCCCTGCCGACCGCTCCCGTGACGCCGGAGGCGCCGCCCGCCGGCCGGTCGACGACCCTCCTGCTCGAGATGCGCGGCACCGATGTGGGCGAGACTCGCATGATCGATGGCGTGCCGATGGTGTGCTTCGACGTGGATCTGGTCGACGTGCTCTCCGGCCGAGTGATCGGTCATGGCACCGACTGCCTCGATATGGCGAGCATGACTGCCGACCCATCGGGCGGCCCCGGCTTCGCGATCTCCAACACCAGCTTGTTCCAGTTGCCCCAGGGCTCGCTAAAGACCCGGAACCGCACCACGGTGCAGCCAATTCTCGAGGGCTCACCCGGCCTCACCCACGGCACCACCGACGTGGCCACCGCACTGAACGTCCTCGAGGCGAACGGCGGGTTCAACGGCGCGCGGGGCATCGCCCGCCTCCACGGCGGCGTTGACATGTCGCGCTTCACCACCGACAACGTGATCTCGTTCAACTGCCTGTTCGTGATCACCCTCTACCAGGAGCAGGACGGCATCAAGGGCTGATCCCCGCCGCCGTCGCGACCGCGCCGGCCCGGGGTCGGGTGTGGTGAATCCGGCTGACGCAAAGGGTTCGGGCCCGCAGGCCTGACCACCGCACCCGCCCGGGCTATCCTCGGGTCGTGCACTCACACCGGCAACGCCAACCATGACCGCGCTCTTGGCGCGGTTGGTTCCCACGGGGATGGCGCTGCCCATCCTGCGTGGCCCCCTTGCCGGCGCGCGCTGGATCTGCGGGGCCGCAGCCGGCGACGGCAAAGGGCTCTCGGCGGTGTTGCACCGCCTCGAAGCCGAGCAGCTCGAGGTCGCCGCAGCCTTCACCAAGCCGGACAGCGTGTGTCTCGACATCGGCGCGAACGTCGGTCTCTACACCCTGCTGTTCGCCCGCCGCGGCCGGCACGTCTATGCGTTCGAGCCACTGCCGCGCAACGTGCGGTTCCTCACGAAGCTCGTCGCCATCAACCGTCTGGCCAATGTCACCGTGCTGCCTGCCGCCGTGATGTCGCGGACCTGCCTCACCAGCTTCGCCACGGGCGACAACAACGCCCTCGGCAAGGTCGATCCGGACGGCGCGCAGCCGGTCGTGGCGGTCTCCTGCGATGAGTTCGTGACGGAGCTGGGCGTCGCCCCCAGCGTGCTGAAGATCGACGTCGAAGGAGCCGAGCTCGCGGTGTTCGACGGGGCCCGACGCACCTTCGCCGAGCACCGCCCAGCGCTACTGCTGTCGGTGCACGGCGCCTATCTGCGCGGGCAGTCGCTCGTGACGCTGGAGCGGCTCGGGTACCGCCACATCCTGCCAATGAACGGCAACGACGTCGGCACAGCCACCGAGTACGCGCTGGTGATGATCGACCCGCCGGCCGCGGCGGCCACTGCGGCGCGCGCGGCTTGGCAGCCGCTGACCGCCGAGCTCGCCGCATCGCTGGTGGTGCCACCGGCCGGCGCGGCCGCCGCAGCGTCGCCTACGAGCTCGTGATCTCCCAGCTCTGGCAGTTGCTGACGTAGGTGCCGAGCACTGCCGTCGCGCACACGCCGACGAACTGGGTCGACAGCACGCCACCGCAAAACACCGGGTCCAACGGGATGGGCGCGCGGATGCGAACGTTGCCACTGCAGGCACCTCCACCGGCTCCACCGCCGGTTGGCGCGCTGACGACCACGGGCAAGAACGGCACGACTGGAACGAGCAACGGGCCGCAGAAGGGCCGCACCAGGATGCCAGGCGGCGAGCAGGCGCCGGCGCCGAGGAACAGCGAGGCAACGGAGTTCGCCGGCGCGTCGCGCAGGTCGAGCCGGAAGTCTTGGTTGCCGAGCACAGCGTCGCCAACGACGGCGTGTCGCATCTGCGGGCAAGCCGGGCAACCGAGGTTGCTGCAGTTGGTGCCGACTGACGTCGCCCGGCTCGGCTTGATCGCCAGGCCCACGAGGTTGAAGTTCAACGCCGGGGTGCAGCATCGCACGAGTTGCGGCTGACAGTTGCTGGGATTGACCCGCAGGTAGAGCAGGATCGGCTCGGGCGCGCCTGGCTGATCCGCGGTCACGACGACCACGTCACGGCAGCCGTCGTAGGCCACGCCGGTGATCGCACCGATCCGGTCGCCGTCACAGTCGACGGGCACCGGCACGCTGCACACGGGGTTGCAGGGATCGCCACGTCGCGCAATGAAGAGACGGTTGGCCGGCCCCACGGGCGCGCCGATGCTCGCCACGCTGTAAATCAGTAGGTCGCGCACATCGTCCGATGCGATACCCGTCAAGACACTGCCCAGAGGCAGCATGAGCTGGCAGCGGGCCGTTGCTGCAGTCACCGAGCAGCCCAGGTCGAACTGCCGAATGACGTTGCTGTCATCGGCGACGATCAAAGCGCGGGCAAACTCGTTGATGGCCAGGCCGGTGATCTGCACACCAGTGCCGACTCCCGGCAACACGTGGGGCGGGCAGACAATCCGGCAGCTGTCGGGATCGACGGCCTGGATCGCCGGACCGTTGCTCACCCACACCGCACCAATGGTCGCATCATAGGCCGTGCCCCCAATCGGCGGCGGCATCGCGCCGGTCAGCAACGTTGGACAGGTGCGGGTGGCGCAGGTCGCACGGTCGATCCGCACGACGGGGGCGGGAGTCCGGTCGCCAAGGCCGATCAGCTCGACCGGAGTTTGGGCAGACAGAAGAGTGGGAAGGACGACCGACGCCAAGGCCGGCACGAACCGATGCAGGTGCATGAACGCTCCTTTTCTCGAGCACGACGTGGCAGGGTCACTCGATGTGCTCGGGGTAAGTGCGCGCGCCGACCGCGATCGCCGGGGCAAACTGCGGCACAACTCCCAGGAAACGACGCCTTTTCCGGCGCCCCCCTGCGGCTTTAGGCGCCGGCGCTGACGACGATCACGCGGTCCGGGTGGAGGCGCTCTTGCGCGACTCGGCGGATGTCCTTGCGCGTCACCCCACGGATGATGTCGGGGTACCGCTGCAGGTGATCAAACCCGAGGTCGAACCGCTTGCAGCGGATGGCGTAGCGCGCCAGGTTGGCGTTGCGCTCGAGCTGCCACACGAAGCTGCCGGTCAGGTACTCCTGCACGTCGGCGAGCTCCTGCGCCGATGGCAAGGTGTCCTGAATCCGCCGCATCTCGCTGAGAAACCCATCGAGCGCCCGCTGGCGGTGCTCGGGGGAGGTGCCGATGTAGGCCGCGAAGACCCCGGGCTCCTCACGGGCCGACCGAGCGATCGAAGCGTCAACTGAGTAGCACAGACCCTGCTCATCGCGGAGCTTGCGCGAGATGCGCGAAGTAAAGCCCGGGCCAGTGCCCAGGATATGGTCCATGACCGAGAGCGCGTAGTAGTCGGGATCCTCGCGCCGGATACCGAGATGTCCGAGGTAGACGTGCACCTGCTCGCGCTTCATCGGCACGTGCACGTCGCTGACGGCCTCGGGCAGCTCCGGGACGGACACGGCGCGACGGGCCGGCTTGTCACCCTTCAGGCCACGGAACGCGCGCTCCAACATGTCGAGCGTGCGCTTCGGCTCGTCGGGTCCCGCGGCGGCGACGTAGCCGCGCTCCGGCACGAACTGCGCCTTGTGGAAGCGCCGCAGATCTTTCGGCTCGTAAGCGCCGACCTGTCGACGGCTGCCGCGCGCCGACCGACCGTAGGGGTGGCGGCCATAGATGGCCTTGCGGAAGCGCTGGCCAGCGACGATCCGCGGATCGTCGGCATCGGTCTTGAGCTCCTGCAGCACCTCGTCGCGCACCCGCCGCACTTCGCGGGCAGGAAACGCTGGCTGCGCCACGACCTCGGTGAGAATCGCCACGGCCTTGCGGGCAACCTCGGCGGGGCAATGCACCGACGCCCCGGCCGAATGCGCGTCGAGGGAGGCGCCGAGGTCGTCGAGCGCCGCGGCGATCTCCAGGGACGAGCGCTCCTTCGAACCCTCGTCCAAGCAGTCCCCGAGCAACGCCGCCAAGCCCTGCTCGTTGCTCGCCTCGTCGCGGACGTCGACGTCAAACATCACGCCGGCGGCAAACGTCGCCACACCGCGATTCTGCACCGCCAGCAACGTGAGGCCGTTGGCCAGGGTGCGCTCCGCGATCTTGAGCTCGAGGTGTTTCATCGGCCGTTGCGCCGCTTCTGCTCCGGCAGGAGCACGGCTGTGCACCAGCGATCGCTGGTGAAGAAGCGGCGCGCCACGTCCTTCACGTGCTTGGCGCGAACCTGTTGGTAACGGTCGAACACCTCGCCGAGCAAGGGATACCCTTGGTCCGTAGTGGCCTCAAAGCGACCAACGCGCAACGCCACGTCCAGCACAGTCTCCTCCTCGAAAAGATAGGCGGCGCGGAGCTGTGTACGCGCCCGACGCAGCTCTTCCGCCGTCGGTCCCTCCGTCGCCAGCCGATCGAACTCCTCGTGCACGATCGCCTCGGCCTGTGCCGTCGCGATCCCCTCCCGCAGCTCGGCGGCGACGCAAAACAGCCCCGGCTCCAAACGCACTTCGTTGCCGGTCCAGACGCTGGTCGCGACCTGCTCTTCCATCACGAGTCGCCGATACAAGCGACTGTTCTTGCTGCCGCCGAGAATCTGACTGACGACATCGAGGGTGAAGTCGTCGGGCTCACCCATCCGACAAGTCAACGCACACATCGCCAGGCGCGCGATGTCGCCCTGGACCGGAAAGCGCACGACGACCCGCCGCTCGCCGCGCGGCGGCGGCTCGCCAAGCACCGGCGCGCGGGCCTCGGCGCTGGCGGGCATCTTGCCGAACAGCTGCTTGATGCGTCGCTCGCTGCGGGCGACATCGAGATTGCCCACCGCCACCAAGAAGGCGCGATTGGGGCCGTAGTGGCGTTGGTAGTAGCCGCGCATGCCGTCGACGGTGAGGCGCTCGAGGTCCTCGCGCCAACCGATCACGGGGTGATGGTAGGGATGCACGGAGTAGAGTTGACTCTCGAGAGCGTGATAGAGGACGTTCCAAGGGTCGTCCTCACCCATGGCCAGCTCCTCGAGTACCACCTGCTTCTCCGCCGCGAACTCCTCCGGATCTAGCAAGCAGCCGGTCATGCGGCTGGCCTCGATCTCCAGCGCGGTCTCCCAGCGGTCGGCGGCCAACGCGAAGTAGTACGCCGTCACATCGCAGCTGGTGAACGCGTTGTTGCTGCCACCGAGCTTGGCGGTGAGCAGGTCGATCTCGCCTTTCGCGTAGCGTTCGGTTCCCTTGAACATCATGTGCTCAAGGAAGTGCGACACGCCGGTTTCGCCGGTGCGCTCATCGCGAGCACCGACCCGATACCAGAGGGTCGAGGCGACGACGGGCAGATTGGGCCGCTCGACCAAGAGGGCCCGGAAGCCGTTGTCGAGCCGCACCTCGTGGACGTCTGGAAGGATCACGCGGACTCTGCTTGCTCGATCAAGTGGCGGACCTCCGCCTTGGATAGAAAGCGGTAGCCGCCGGGCCGCAGGCCGTGCAGGTTGAGATCACCGATACGGACGCGCTTCAGCGAAATGACCGTATGGCCCAGTCGCGAGAAGACGCGGCGGATCTCACGGTTCTTACCCTCGCGGATCGTCACCTTGAGATACGTCCGATCGCGGCTCGTGCGCGCGACCTTGATCCGGGCTCCACCCGTCTTGCCCTCGGCGAGCCAGATGCCGCCGCGTGCCTTGTCGAGCGCCGCCTGGTCGACGCGACCGCGGACCAGGACCGCGTAGGTCTTGGGCATCCCGAAACTCGGATGCGCAATGCGCTGCGCGAAGGCACCGTCGTTGGTCAACAGGATCAGGCCGAGCGAGTCGGCATCCAGGCGCCCTACGGTGTAGAGCCGGCCGCGCACTTCGCCGAGGTAGTCGACGACGCGCGTCTGCCCCGGCTGGCGCGCATTGGTGCAGACCACGTCCTTGGGCTTGTTGAACAGCACGTACACGTGCCGCTCGGGTTGCACGCGTTCGCCATCGAGACAGACCTCGTCGCGGTCGGGGTCGACGGTCAGCCCGGGCCCGACCACGACATCACCGTTCACCGTGACGCGCTTTTGCACGACCAAGTCGTCGGCGGCGCGACGGCTACAGATCCCCGCGGCCGCGAGGAAGCGGTTGATCCGGATCTTGCCGTCCCCGAGAGACGGCGCGACTTCCGGCGCCGCCGTCACCCGGATGTTGCGGCGGCCCGACGCTGGGCCTCGCGGGCGGCCGCCGCCAGGGCGACCGCCGCCGCGGGGGCGGGCGGGGCCCCGCCGGGCAGGCGGCTTCCCGGCTCGGCGCGGTCGACGCGAAGAGGCCATACTCAAACGACCTCCCCGGGGTCGACGACCAGGAGCTCCAGCTCGCCGATCGGCGACACGAACACGGCACCGGCATCGGCCGGCACCAGCGCGGTATCGCCGGGCGCCATCCGCAGCGGCTCATCGCGGCCGTTGCTGCGCCAGCCAATCGTCGCCCGACCGCGCAGAACGGTTAGTAGCTTGAACGTGCCCTCGGTGCCCAGCGTCGCAGCCGACTGGGTCACGAATCGGCGCACGCGGAAGTGTGGGTCGCGGACCAGCCACTCGCCGCCGCTGTCGATCGGCGTCACCTGGTTGTAGACCGACGGGCTCGCGCCGAAGGTGGTGGCCTCGAGGCCATCGGGCACGTGCATCTCCCGCGGCCGCCCCCAGTCGTAGAGCCGGAACGTGATGTCGGAGTTCTGCTGGATCTCCCAAACGACGACGTTGGGGCCCAGCGCGTGCACGGTCCCCGCCGGCACGTGAAAGGTGTCGCCGACTTTGGGCGCGTAGCTCTCGAGGAGGTCCACGACCTCTTCGCGCTCGAGGGCGGCTGCGAACGCGTCGCGACTGGTCGGCTGGCGGAAGCCGCAGCGTATGCAGGCCTCGGGGCCCGCGTGCACGACGACCCAGGCCTCCGACTTGCCGCTGTCGTCGCGAGAAGCGGCGAGTCCGTCGTCCGGATGGACCTGCACCGACAGCTCGGCGGCGGCATCGACGAACTTCAGCGCGAGCGGAAACCGGCCGCCAGCCGCCGGCGCAACCCCGCGGCCGAGCCAAGCCTGGACGTTGCCCTGCATCACGTCCCGCAAGGTCGCGCCGGTGCCGCGGATGGGGCTCGAGCCGTCGGGCCGGTCATAGACCTCCCAGGTCTCGCCAATGGGCTCATCGCCCCTGGTGTCGATCCCGTAGAGCTCACCGAGCTGCCGTCCGCCCCAAACCTTGGGCACCATCTTGCGATCGAGCAGACAGGGGGCGAGGGGGATCATGGCGACGCGACGGCCCCGCCGGGCCGGGGTGGCGCCATGTTTAGCCCGCCGATCCGGTCCATGCCAGGCCAGACGCGCGCTACACTTGCCCGGTTGGCTACCCACGCGCCGATCCCTTCCTGACCATGATTCCCACCGTCTTGGCCGTTGCGCTGGCCACCGCCCCCGCCGCCGCACAGCAAGGGGACTTCTTGCGCGCCGTCCCGGCGCCGCAGTCCATCACCATCGACCCGGCCCACCACCGGAGCGATTTGCTGGTCGTCAAGTTTCGCGAGGGATCCGGCGTCCGCGCCCGCGACGGCGCCCTGCAGGGTCTGGCGGTCGACCTCGACCCGGTGCGCCGCGCCATCGCCGACCGACCCGTGCGGGCCCGATTCGCCGGCCTCGAGGCCGAGCTCGCCGACCTGCGCCGGCGCATCGATCAGCGGATCCCGCCCGGGCGCGCCCGCCCCGCCGACCTGCGCCTCTACGTCGAGATCGCCACCCGGGGCCACGCGGACAGTCGCGTCGTCCTCGACGCGCTGCTGCGCTGCGCCGTCGTCGAGACCGCCAACCCGGCCTCCCAGCCGGTGCCCCCGCCCGGTGACGTGCCGCCAACCACGCCCAACTTCAGCGTGCAGCAGGGCTACCGGGCCCCGGCGCCTAGCGGGATCGACGCCCTGGCCATCGAGCAGCTGACCGGGGCGTGGGGATCCGGGCTCACCCTAACGGACATCGAATGGGGCTGGCGCTTCGACCACGAAGACCTCTCCCAGCTCCGGGGCGACGCGCTGCTCGGTCCACCTAGCAGCTCGAGCTCGTTCGACGACCACGGCCTCGCCGTCATCGGTGAGATCGCCGGGGATCCCGACGCCTGGGGCATCAGCGGGCTGATTCCGGACATCCACGTCCGCGTCGCGACCGCCTTCCCCAGCTCCGGCTATAGCGTCGCGCAAGCCATCGTGAGGGCGCTTCCCCGCATGCAGGCGCAAGACGTACTGCTGCTTGAGGTGCAGGCCAACACGCCTCTTGGATTCGGTCCAGCCGAATGGGTCCAAGAGGATTTCGACGCGATCCAGAACGCGACGGCGCTGGGCATCATCACCGTCGAAGCGGCCGGCAACGGCGGAATCGACCTCGATAGCCCGCGGCTCGGTGGCCGTTTCGACCTCAGCGTGCGCGACTCCGGCGCGCTCATCGTCGGCGCGACCAGCGGCCCGAATCTGACGCGCAGCGGCAGCTCCTGCTTCGGCAGCCGCATCGACGCCAACGGCTGGGGCGCCAGTGTGACCACGTCGGGCTACGGCGATCTCTTCTCGGCCGGCGGGGACCCACGCCAGACCTATACGACGGGCTTCAACGGCACGTCCTCGGCGTCGCCCATGGTTGCCGCTGCCGTGGTCGCGATCATTGGCTCGGCTCGGGCCCAGCTCGACCCGACCGCCGCCGCCGCGATCGACCACCTCACCCTGCGCGATCTCCTGCGCAACCACGGCACCCAGCTGCAGGCCGGTCAGCGCATCGGGCGGCGCCCGGATGTGACCAAGCTGCTCACCGCGGCAGGGACGCTGCGCGGACTTCGCCGCTTGGATACGGCGCGCTTGGGCAACCCGACGAGCATCGAGCTCGCGGCGCCGTTCGGCGCCGCGGCAGGGGACGCCTGGATCCTCTTCGCGTCGGCCGGCACCGCCAACCTGCCCATCGCCCTACCCGGGGCCACACCAGCGTGTGCGCGGCTCCTCGTCGATCCCGTGAGCCTCTTGGCGCTGCCCGGCGCGTTCAGCGGCCCGACGCAGACGTTCACGTTCGGCGTGCCCAATCGACCGGCGCTCACGCTCGGCCGGCTCTACCTACAAGCGCTCACGGTGCAGGCCGCCAGCGGCGCCAGCTGCCTGTCGAATAGCTCCATGATCTACGTGCTGCCCTGATGGACGTCCCGCCCAGAGGCGCGGTGCGGACTACATCTGATACAGCATCCAGTAGACGACCACGCCGGTCACCGACACGTAGAGCCACACCGGCGCCGTGATCTTGGCCACCTTGCGGTGCGCGGCACGGCGATCGCGCAAACCGAGCACCACCGTGGCCACAATCAGCGGCACCTGGACCGCGGCCAGCACGATGTGCGAGAACAAGATCACCAGGTACACGGTGCGGATCGTCCCCTCGCCGCCGAACTCCACGTGGCCGACCTGGGCGTGGTAGTAGAGGTAGCTCACCAAGAACAGCGCCGAGACGCCCACGGCGGTCAGCATCAAGCGCTTGTGGAGCATCTCGTTGCCACGCTTGATCGCGATCAGGCCGCCGACAATGAGGACGAACGCCAGCGCGTTGAGCCCGGCGTTGATCTCGGGGAGGCGGGTTGCATCGAGGGGCATGTCAGGTCGCGTCTCGCACGGTCCGGCGGCGCACCACGAAAGCGCCCAGCGCAAACATGGCCAGCATGAAGCCGGCAGTCACGCCCCATGCCAACACCGGCGACGGCAGGCCCTGCACTTGGGTCGACTCGACGCCGTAGAGCGCCTGCCGCAACGCCGCCAGGGCATAGGTCATGGGGTTGAGCTGCATCACCACGCGAAGGATCGCGTGCGCCCCTTGCACGGGAAACATCGACCCCGACAACAGCCACATCGGCAGCAGCAGGACCATCATGATCCCGTGATACCCCGCGGTGCTATCCATCAACCAAGCGATCGAGAAGCCCAGGCCGGTCAACGCCAACGAGAGCATGACCAACACCGCGAAGGCCAACACGAAGCTGTTGAGCGTGAGCGGCACCCCGGCCAGGGGCGCCAAACACATGAAGACCAGCGCTTGCCCCAAGGCCAACGTCGCACCGCCGCCGATCTTGCCGAGCGCGATCGCCGACCGCGGCACCGGCGACACCAAGACGCCCTGCAAGAAACCCTGCATGCGATCCTCGATGACGGTGATCGTCGCGAAGATGGACGTGAACAGGATGATCATCGTCAGCGTGCCGGCGAAGAAAAACTCGCCGTACGTGGTCGCCGACATATCAGTGTCGCCAACGGTGACCGAAGCGTTGCGTAGCGCCGCGCCCAGCAGCACCCAAAAGATGATCGGCTGCCCGAGCGAGCTCATCACCCGAGTCCGGTCGCGCAGGAAGCGCACGACCTCGCGGCGCCACAGCGAGTAGATCGCCAGTCGAGTCGGGCCCAGCGGCATCGCGTTCAGTTCTCCGGGTCACCCACCCAGAAGCGGTGGCCAGTCTTGCGAATGTAAACGTCCTCGAGAGACGGATGGCTCAGGCTGACGCGACCCACCTCGTCGCCCAAGAACTCCATGAGTGGCGCGACGAGCTCATGGGCACCGTCGCGCTCGATCCGCAGCGCGCGATCGACGACCTGCGGGGTGACGCCAAACCGCTCGGCGACTCGCGGCCCCAGCGCTTGCGGATCGGCGCACGTCAGCTCGAGGACCAAGCCACCGATCTCGCGGACCAAGTCTGGTGGCGTGCCGTCGGCGACCACGCGGCCGTCGCGCAGGATGGTGACGCGGTCGGCGTCCTCGGCCTCGTCCATCAGGTGCGTCGTGCAGAGTACCGTCAGCTGGTCGAGGCTGCGCAGAAAGCGCCAGAGATCGATACGCGCGCCGGGGTCGAGACCGGTGCTGGGCTCGTCCAGCAAGAGGAGGCGGGGCTTGGGCAGTAGCCCCTTAGCGAGCTCGGTGCGCCGGCGCAGGCCCCCGGAGAGATCTGCCACCCGGTCCTTGCCGCGGTCCGCGAGCCCAGCCTGGTGCAGCGTCTCGTCGATCCGCGCCTCGAGCGTTGCACCGGACATCCCGTAGAGGTGGCCGCCGTGCACCAAGTTCTCGCGCACGCTGAGCTTCACATCGAGCGCCGGCGATTGGAAAACCACGCCCAGGGTCGGCCGCACCAGTCGCACATCGCGTGCAAGATCGAGCCCAAAAATGGTGACCTCGCCCGACTGCAGCGGGTATGCCGTCGAAAGGATCTTGAAGAGCGTCGACTTGCCCGAGCCGTTCGGTCCGAGGAACGCGTGCACCGTGCCACGCGCGACCTCGAAGGACACGGCGTCGCAAGCCACGTTATCTCCGTAGCGAAAGCTCACGTCGCGCGCGGCGACGGCGACTTCGGCGGTGCTACCCACAACGCAATGCGAGTCGAAACGGCGGCGCCTTGCAACAGCTTGGGCGGCGCACGACGCAGGCTACGCCCACGGACCGTCGAGCACCATGACGCCCAGTACGATTGGCAGATAAGTGATCGAAGCGAGGAAGCAGAGCCGCATCGCCGACTCGGCGCGGGTCATCGCGGCAACGACAACCGGCACCAGGAACAACACCCCGGCGCAGGCCGCGACGGTCATGTAGACCGGACCGCCGAGACCGACGCTCGGCGCGGCCAGGCTCACCGCGACCAGCGCGACGGTGTAGACCACCATCTGTCGGCCGGTCGCCGCACCACCGGGATCCGTGACCGGCAACATCAGCATGCCACCGCGCCGGTAGTCCTCGCGGTAGCGCCAGGCGATGGCGAGGAAGTGCGGGATCTGCCAGAGGAAGACCACGAGAAACAGGACCAGCGCCCGCACATCCAGTCCGCCGCCGGCCGCGGCGTAACCCACGAGCGGCGGCAGCGCTCCCGGGATTGCGCCGACCAGCGTGTTCAGCTCGGTGGCGCGCTTGAGCGGGGTGTAGACCAGCACGTAAGTGCCGAGAATGGCCGCGCACAAGGCGGTCGCGAGCGGGTTGGTCTGCCACCAGAGCAGGCCTAGCCCCAGCGCGGCGCACACCGCGCCGAAGCCAAACACAAAGCCTGGCGACAGCCGGCCGGACGGCAACGGCCGATGGCGCGTGCGGTCCATGCGCCGATCGTGCTCGCGTTCGATCAACATATTGAACGCACTCCCGGCGAAAGCCACGAGCATGGTGCCGGCGACACAGGACGCCAACAACCCCAGCTCTATGGCTCCCGGCCGCGCCAGGGCCAAACCGGCGGCCACGGCGGCGACCGCGAGCGCCGAGAGCCGAATCTTGCACAGCTCGACCAGCGCGTTGAAGCGCCCGCGGGCGCCCAGCGCAGTCTCGACGGCAGTGGTCACGCGGGGATCGGCTCCAGGTTGCGGAGCGCGCGGTAGAGCAGCAGCGAGGACGTCAGGAACAGCACCGCGCCGACCACCACGTGCGAGGTCACCAGAACGCTGCTACCGAGGTACTCGATGTTGGACGGGTCTTTGACGCGGCGAACGCCGAGCGTGACGAACCCCAACATCAGCTGCAAAAGGACCAGCCCGCCGACCGCGCGCGACAGGCCGCGAAAGCCATGGTCCCCGAACCGAGTACCGCAATAGAGGGCTGCCAACACCAGGCCGAACGCCACCACGATCGCGTTGAAGATGTGCAGCCACAGCATCCCGGTCCAGCCGGTGTGGCGCAGGATCGCGCCCGCCACCAACTGCGCAAACACCAACGCGACCCCCACGCCGGCCCACCAACGGGCGCGGTTCACCATCGCCGCCGGCGCCGCGTGGCACGGTTGCCAGTGCGCCGACAGAGCGAACGCGATGAGCGTCAAGACGCAAAGAACAACCTGCGCCAGCACGCCGTGCGCCACCGAAGTCAGTGCCGGCAGCCGCTCCAACACGCCGAGGCCGCCGATCACGCCTTGCAACACCACCAAACCGAGGGCGCCAATCGCCAGCCAGCGCAGCCAGTTGCGCTTCTCAGCCAACCCAACCCAAACGGTCAGGATCAGCACCAGCAGCCCGATCGTCGCACCGATCGCGCGATGCCCGTGCTCGAGCAAGCCGTCGAGGCCCATGTTCGGCGGCCACCACGAGCGATTAGCGAGCGGCCAGTCCAAATAGGCGAGGCCCGAACCGGTGCTCGTCACCATCGCGCCGGCCTTGATGAGCACGAGCGTGGCGATCACCACCGCCACCGCAAAGCCGCGCAGCCTGGCCGAGGGCAGGGGTGACGACGCCGCGGCCTCACCGAGATCGACGGCCATTGCTGGTGAGGAGGTGTCCATGGATCGGCGCGTCCTGGAGTCACGCCGCTGGTTCACCTCGAGCGCAGTGGGTCGTGATGCCATGAGCCGAGTCCAACGCCGAGGGTGCCGGCGGTTTTCAAGTTAGCAGCCGCTCGTCGCCGCCGGCAGCTTTCTGGGGTGATAGACTTCGCGGTCGGGCCATTTGGCCCTACGGGAAATCGCCGGAAACGCCGGCACCAGGGGAAAGCGCAACGGATGCAAGCAATTCGACGACTCGAGCAGGCCGCCCTTCGGCGGCGGGCCATTCGCGACCTTCGTTCTTCTTTGACCGCGCTCGATCATCAGACCGACGCCCTCGCTCGAGCCTTCGAACCGCACCCCGGCGCCGCCGAGGCCACAAACGAGACGCCGAATCTCGACCACGAGATTCGCCACCTCGAGGCGGTCCTCCACAGGCTCAAATCCATCACGGTCGCGGGCGCGCGGACTGATCACGAGCTCACCGAGAGGCTGGCGTCCACCAACGCCGGCGGGTCCCAAGGCGAGACCGTTCTCGAGGGCACAACCTCCCAAGTCCCGCTCGCGGCCGTGTTGGAGACTCTCGCCATGGGTCGCAAGTCGGGCACCCTGCAGGTGCTGACTCATCTTGAGACCGCCACCATTGCCCTGCGCGACGGGCGCGTCGTGCACGCGCAGAGCGACAACGCGCCGCCACAAGACCGCCTCGGCGCCATTCTGCTCGAGGCAGGCGAGGTCGACCCCGAGTTACTTGAGCTGACTTTGGGCCCGAGCGACGGCGCCGCGGTGCGCGGGTTCGCCGGCGACACGTTGGCCGGCCAACACGTCGAGCCGACCGGAATCTGCCGGGCTCTGGGCGAGCAGGTCCGCCGACTGCTCATGCGCCTGACGCTCGCGCCGCAGGCAGCTTTTTGCTTCCAAACCGCGTCAGAGGGCTGGACGCAGGACGCGGTCAAGCTGCCGCGAACGCGAGTCGACCTGGAGCCGCGCGAGCTCGTGCTAGAAACCGCGCGGCGGCTCGATGAGCGCAGCACCGCCTACACTGGCTGGCGCACGCTCACGCACTCCACGTCACGCCGTCACTGCGGCTGACTGTAGTGGCCCTGAGGGCTCGGCGGCGCGCCGAGCTCGATGCGGCCATTGGTCGGCGCCGTCACTTGACCGGACTCGTTGAACGCCTCCCACAGCGGGCGCTCGAAGTCCGGCACGACCCGCTGGGACACGGCGCGGTCGATGGCGCTTCCGGGCGTCGCCTGAGCCGTCATGATCAGCGCGTCGGTCTCGTGATCCTGCGTGCGACTCAGCTCCTTCGAGCTGTGCAAGTGCCTGAGCGCGGCGGACTGCTCACCCAGGCGCAGGTAGCAAAGACCGATGTTCTTGTGGACGGCGGCCTGCACGTGCCGGGGCGCTTCGCCAGAAGGCGCCAGCGATAGCTCGGCGATCGCCTGGCTCCACTGCCGGCGCTCCATGTGCTGCTCGCCGCGGTAGAGGTGCGTCAGCGTCGCGGTATCCACTCGACCCGGCAACGGCGCAAAGCGCGTCACCTCGAGCCACGGGCGGCCCTGGAACGTATTGCGGACGACGCCCTCGATACGCAGGCGCTGATACGTGCGCATCCGGAAGACCTCGTCGAGAAGATCGCCCGTCTTCGCCACGAAGCACAACCCGTAGACGTTGTCGTACTCCCGCTCGCGCCAGATCGGCTGATCGTCCGCCCAGACGTGGAAGTTCGCGAAGTCCGAGGCCACGAAGCGGGTGAAGAACGGGTTCTGCACCTGCCCGATGTTCGAGAACTGAGCGCTGAAGGTGACGCGCACGCCCTTGTAGCTGCTCGGGTTCTCACGAATCGAGGTGAGCGTCGTCGCCACCACCTCAGTCAACTCGTCGTCGCCGCCCGCATGGCACGGCGCCGCACACACGGCGACAACACAACCAAAGGTCACCAGGCTCTTCATGTTCCACCTTTTCCTCGTGCGGCCCTCGCTCGCACCTATTCCGTCAACCTCTCCATCAGCTTCTGCAGCGCAGCCGTCACCACTTCGTCCGGAAGGTCCGCGCCTTGCTCGACCAGCTCTTTCAGCAGCCCGATGCGCTCTTCCTTAGTGAGAGGCTTTTCGAGGAGCTGATTCACGATCCGATCGACTCGGGAATCCGCGGCGGTCATGGATGCTCGTCATTGCTGGATGCCGATGGGACGGGACACCCTGCGGGAGCCCCACCCCGCCCTTTCTATCGGTCACCGGGCCGAGCCCTCTTGACGCCCGGTCGGGCCCGAGTCCCGCGGTGGTGCTCCAGCCATCGCCACAGGCTGTCCAAAACCTCGACGCGATCGAAGACGGCGCGACCCTAAGCGACGGTCAGCGTCCGGCGCGAGCCGCGCCGTCCGCTTCGATCAGCGCCATCGCCGTGCGCCCCCAGGAGCGCAGCTCGACCGCCAGGTGGTCGTCGAAGTCATCCTCGTCGAGGAGCCCGTCCTCGAAGTGAAAGCACAGCAACCCACCGGGCGCGATCACACCGGCCAGCTCGGCGGCAAAGCACGCGGCCCGCACCGGATCCTCCGCCACCGCCCGGTAAGGCGGGTCGACGAAGACCAAGTCGGCGACGAACTCGTCCTCAGCCAGGAGATCCGTCTGCCAGGCGTCGCCTTTCACCACCATCGCCTCTTCCTCGTCGACACCGACGAGATCGAGGTTCGACCGCAGCACGGAGAGGGCGGCGTTGCTTTTCTCGACAAACGTCACCGCCGCGGCGCCGCGCGATAGCGCCTCGATTCCAGTGGCCCCCGTGCCCGCAAACAGATCCCAGACGTGCGCGTCCTCGACCCGATCGCCGAGCACGTTGAACAACGCCTCTCGTACCGGTGCGCGCAGTGGTCGCGTCAAGGAGCCGCGGGTGGCTTGTAGCTGTCGCCCGCGGAAACGTCCGGCAATGACTCGAAGGCTCATCCGCGCGGCGAGGGTAGAATGCGAAACCACATGCGGCTCGAGGGAAACATCGTCGCGCTCGTCACGCCGTTCCGCAACGGTGCAGTCGACGCGGAGGCGCTGCGAGCTCACGTCGATCGAGTTCTGGCTGGCGGCGTGCACGGAATCTCGCCGTGCGGCACCACTGGAGAATCGCCGACACTGACCGCGCACGAGCACCAGCAGGTGATCGAAGCCGTGGTCGAGCGCGTCGCGGGACGCGTTCCGGTGATTGCCGGAGCAGGCAGCAACTGCACGACCGAAGCCGTGCGGCAGGCGCGCGCCGCCGCCTCGGCCGGCGCGGACGCCATCCTCAGTGTGACCCCGTACTACAATCGACCCCAACCGACGGGCCTGCTGCGCCACTTCCGCTCGATCGCAGACGCGACCTCTCTACCGGTCGTACTGTACGACGTCCCAGGGCGTTGTGCCCTGGAGCTGCCGATAGAGACCATCGCGGCACTCGCCGAGCACCCCCTCATCGTGGCGATCAAAGACGCGACCGGGACGATCGGGAACGTAACTCGCATTCGTTCGTGCACTAACCTAGCGGTCCTTAGTGGTGACGATGCGGTCACCCTGCCCATCCTCGCCCTCGGCGGCTCCGGAGTAATCTCGGTCCTGAGCAACGTGCTGGCCCCACGCGTGACGCAACTAGTCGACGCCGTTCGCGACGGCGATCTGACCACCGCACGGGAGCAACATGACCAGCTCTATCCGTTGGTGATGGCGTTGTTTGCCGACACCAACCCGGTCCCGGTGAAGCTCGCCATGGCCGCCGCGGGCTGGATCGACCCCGCCGTTCGGCCGCCCCTGGGCTCGACCACCGACGATGTGCGACGCCAGCTCGACCGGACGCTGGCACCATTCCAAGAGGAGCTGCTGGGTGGCCAGCCGGCGCGGTAGCGACCCCATCCTGGTACTGCGGCTCGGCGACACCGAGCTGCAGCTCACGGCCGGCCAGAGCCTCACGATCGGTAGCGGCCCCGGCAACGACGTTCGGATCGACCACCCGACCGTGTCGACGCAGCACTGCGAAGTCCACGCCGA
>JBCCGH010000121.1:0-30229 GCA_039029375.1 Planctomycetota bacterium | reverse complement strand
CTCCGGTCAGCCCGAGCTCGCGTAGGTCCGGGTCACTCCGGATCTCCATCCTCGCTTCCGCCAGACCTTGCGACATCGCCTTGCCGATCAGCGACTCCAGCGCACCGCCGAAGTCACCATCGCCGTCGCCCAGCAGCGAGCCCACCAGCTCCTCCACGTCTCCGGTCAGCCCGAGCTCGCGTAGGTCCGAGTCACTCCGGATCTCCATCCTCGCTTCCGCCAGACCTTGCGACATCGCCTTGCCGATCAGCGACTCCAGCGCACCGCCGAAGTCACCATCGCCGTCGAGCAGAGAGCCGACCAGGCCCTCGACGTCGCCGGCGATCCCGAGCTCACGCAGGTCCGGGTCGCTCCGGATCTCGCGCCGCGCTTCGCGCAGTGCCGCACGCATCGCGTCCGCCGCACCCTCGGCGTCGTCCGAGTGCTTGGCGTCCGCCTCGTCCTCCGACTCGATCTCCACGCGAACCGACAGGCCGCTGGGCAACCCGCCACGCGCCTCTTCTTGCTCGAGCGCCGCGCGCACCGCGCGCTCCACTCGACGCTCTAACGAGCGGCTCTTGCCGCGTTCCTCTGGGTCTTGGGCGAACGCCGGCCCGGCGACGAACGCCATGGACAGGCCGAGCACTGGAAGCGCCGCCCACGAAGCGAAGTGGCGCGGGACGCGATGGTTCAGGATCATGGTCAGTCTCCGTTCAAACGCTCGACGAGTCGGCGATCGCGCACCGAGCGCGGTAGCCACCGGCATCGCCTGGACTTCTTGTTCAAGGGTGTCGATGAGGGCGCTCGCGTACGCGCGACGCGCCCGCGGCACGGCCCACAGCGCCCAGGCGTCGCAGGCCAACTCGGCCTCTTGGCGCAACCGCGACCGGGTCCACCAAAACAGCGGGTGCCACCACAGCAGCGCACTGGCGATCACCTCGAAGCGCGCGATCCAGTGGTCGCGACGCCGCAGATGGGCGAGCTCGTGCGCGAGGATCGCCCGGGATGCCGAATCGCACGCGCTCCATTGCGAAGGCCACACCAACACGGCACGGCCCCACGCCCAGATGAACGGGCTACCCCGCCCCGGCACGACGCGCATACGCGGCGCCACCACTTCCAGCGCCGCGGCGAGCTCGTCGAGCGCGCGCTGTTGCGCCGGCGTGGGATCTGACGCCTGCGCCATCTGACGGCGCACCGACCGCACGCTCCGCCACACGCCAAGACCCACGCGCACCGCACCGGCGGCCCAAACCAAGAGCAGCAGCGCCGGCCACGGGATGGCGGGGTTGGCCGCCGCGGGTGTGACAGTGCCAGCGAGCTCCAGCGCCGGCGATGGTGTGGCTTCGCCCGTGGCGCCGGCGATGGGTGCGTGCATCCGGTCGTCGGCGCCGGCATTCCCGCCGACCGGCGCCACCAACGGCACGGCCACACGCAGGTTCGGCTTCGGGAGCAAGCGCTGGCTCGCGGGCAGGTTGAAGCGCGAGCTCGTCGCGCCGGGACCGCCGGCCGCGACGGCCGCCTCGGGCGAGGACCACGGCGACGGCAGCACCCGCAGCGGCACGACGGCCGGGACCAGGAGCTTGACGAGGGCGAGGACCCAGAGGACGTGGGCCACCGCCGGCCGCGGTCGCGCCAGGCGAACGAGCACGGCCACGGCCAGCACCACGAGCGCCCCGCTCACCAGATGCTCCAGCAGCCAGCTCATGCGTCCTCCTCCCCCAGACGGTCGGGATCTGGCCTGTCGGGATCTGGACCGTCGGGATCGTCGGCGGGCGCGTCGAGCAGGCCCCGGAAGTGCGCCACATCGGCCGCATCCAAGCCGCTGCGGGCCACGAGTCGGAGCAACAGCGGCGCAGCTGAGCCGTCACACAGATCCCGCGCCAGTGCCTCGAGCCGTCCGTCGAGCACCTCGTCCCGGGTGACTGCTGGCTCGTACACGTGCGTGGCGAGGCTCCGATCGACGCGCACGTAGCCCTTTTGCTCTAGCCGCAGGAGGAGGGTCTGCACCGTGTTGTAGGTGCGGCTGTCGCCGTGGCAGCGCAGCGCGCGAACCGTGCTTGGGCCGCGGTTCCACAACGCCTTGAGAAGGGCCTGTTCGGCGTCGGTCACGGGGGGTCGATCGGGATCTCGAGGCATGGGCGCGTCGCTGGATCGTGTGTTTCCGACAAGTCGTCGGAGTACTCCGACAATCTGTCGGAGAATCTCCGTTTTTCCGACCACAGAGAGCCGGCCGCTGCTCGGGGGGACCGCGAGCGGCTCTAGGCGCGGGGGCCGAACACTCCGGTACCCACCCGAACCAGCGTGGCGCCCGCCGCGATCGCCGCCTCCAGGTCGCCGGTCATTCCGAGGCTCAGGACCGGCAGCGGCCGGCCGAACCGCTGCCGCAAGCTCTCGCCCAGAGCGGCGACCTGGGCGAAGACCCGGGCCGGATCCCCCTCGCGCGGCCCCATCGCCATCAACCCCTGCACGTCGACGGCCGGTCGATCGGCGACCACTGCGGCCATGAGCTCGGCCGCCGCCTCCGGCAGCACACCGTGCTTGGCGGGCTCGCGGCTCGCGTTCACCTGCAGCAGCACCGAGAGTGACCGGCCCAGGGCGGCGCACTCGACCTGGAGCCGATCCGCGAGGCGCATCCGGTCCAAGCTATGGAGCAAAGCCACATGCGGCACCCGAAGGAGATCGCGCAGCTTGTTCGTCTGCACGCTGCCGATCATGTGCCACGTCACATCGAGCGCCTCGAGCTGCGGCGCCTTGGCGCACAACTCCTGGACGCGGTTCTCACCGAAGCAACGCTGGCCGGAGGCATAGGCGCTGCGAATGTCCTCCACGGAGCGGGTCTTGCTGACCGCCAGCAGCTGAACGTCCCCCGGGTCGCGGTCGCACTCCGCACACGCCGCGGCGATGCGGGCAGCGATCGCGGCCAACCGCTCGCCGATGTTCATTCGTCCCAATGCGACGTCATCGGCCCCGGGAACAGCACGCGGCCGCGCCGCACGAACGCCTCTTTGCCGTCAAAGTCGAAGTACGACAGCAGCGCGTCCCACACCTCGTAGTCCTCGGCGACGCGGGCCCAGTCCATCAGCGCGACCAAGGCGCGATGATCGCCCGGGTGCCGGTCGCCCAGCTCGCGACAGACCTTGTTCACGTACAGGCTGGTGTCCTTGGCAAACGTGCGCCGGTCCGCCTCGGCCGGGTCGAGGCCCATCGCAACCAGGAGGCCTTGGCGATAGCCCGCGGCGAGCACCCGGATCGGCTCGCCGTCCAGCACCCGCTTCACTCCTTCGGCGACGTTCAAGACGAGATCTCGACAGCGGGCAAAGCTCAGTGACGGAAGTGGCGCATGCCGGTCAAGACCATGGTCATGCCGGCGCGGTTCGCCGCCTCGATGACCTCGGCGTCGCGCCGACTACCGCCCGGCTGAATCGCCGCCGTGACGCCGGCCGCCGCTGCCGCCTCCAGACCATCAGCGAATGGAAAGAACGCGTCGGAAGCGAGCACGGCACCGGCGGCCCGCTGCTCCGCCTTGGTGATCGCGAGCTGCACTGAATCGACGCGGCTCATCTGCCCGGCACCGACACCCACCGTGGCCACCGCGGTGTCGACGGGTCGAGCGAGCACGATGGCGTTGCTCTTCACGTGCTTTGCCACCCGCCAAGCAAACGCCAACGACGCGCGCTCCGCATCGGTGGGGGCACGCTCGGTCACGGTCTCCATCGGCACCGGTTCGGGGCGCGGCGCGTCCGGGGACTGCACCAGGAACCCGCCGCTGATCGGCTGCACGTGCAGCGGCCGAGCGGCGTCGGGGGCGCCACCGAGCGACAGCAGACGCAGGCTCTTGCCACCGCGTCCCTCACGCAGCAGGTCGACGGCCGCGGGCGCGACAGCCGGCGCGACGATCGCTTCGACGAACACGTCGCTCTCGGCGATGGCGCGGGCGGTGGCTTCGTCCAAGTCGCGGTTGAACGCCGCGATCCCGCCGAACGCGCTCTGCGGGTCTGACGCCAGCGCGGCGGCGAACGCCGCGGGCAGCGTCGGCGCGACCGCCGCGCCGCATGGGTTGTTGTGCTTGACGATGGCGCACGCCGGCTCGCCGAACTCAAGCACGACACCCAACGCCGAATCGAGATCGACCAGGTTGTTGTAGGACAGCTCTTTGCCGCCGAGCTGGCTCGCCCGCGCCAGGGTCGGCCCCACGACGCAAGGATCGGCAAACAGCGCCGCGACCTGGTGCGGGTTCTCGCCGTAGCGCAAATCCTGCACCTTCGCGCCAGCGACGCGGTGCTCCGCGGCGATCGCTTGGTCCGCCGGCCCGGCAAACCAATCCGCCACGGCGGTGTCGTAGTCGGCCGTATGCCGAAACGCCTTGGCGGCGAGCTCGCGTCGCAGCGTACTCTGCTCGGCCGGGCTGGCTTGCAGGGCGGCAACGACCCGGCCGTAGTCGGCCGGGTCCACGACAACCCACACGCGCGACCAGTTCTTGGCCGCCGCGCGCAGCATGCAGGGGCCGCCGATATCGATCTGCTCGACCACGGCCGGGTCGCTACCCCCAGCCGCCGCCGCCTCGCGGAAGCGGTAGAGGTTGACGACGACGACGTCGATGGGATCAATCCCATGCGCCTCGAGCGTCACCGTTGCCGTCGGGTCGTCGGGGCTCGCCAGGATGCCACCGTGCACCTTGGGATGCAGCGTCTTGACCCGGCCGCCCAGGATCTCGGGGAAGCCGGTGTAGTCGGCGACCGCCTCGACCGGCACGCCGGCCTCGCGAAGCGCCCGCTCAGTGCCACCCGTCGAGAGCAGCTCTAGTCCAGCCGCGTCGAGACCGCGAGCCAACTCGATGACTCCGGTCTTGTCGGTCACCGACAGAATCGCGCGGCGCTTCATGCGTCCTCCGGCTGTCGCTGTGCCTTGAGGTAGCCCTCGATGAAGGGGTTGAGCTCGCCGTCCAGCACGGAGTCGACGTTGGACGTCTCCACCCCCGTGCGCAGATCCTTCACCATCTGGTACGGCTGCAGGACGTAGCTGCGAATCTGGTTGCCCCAGGAGATCGAGCCGCGATCGCCGTAGAACTTCGCCAACTCATCACGCCGCTTCGCCTCTTCGAGCTGGTACAGCTTGCTGCGCAGCGTCTTCATCGCCTGCGCCTTGTTCTTGTGCTGGCTGCGCTGGTTCTGGCACGACACCACGATGCCGGTCGGCAGGTGTGTGATCCGCACCGCCGAGTCGGTCTTGTTGACGTGCTGGCCACCGGCGCCGCTCGACCGATAGGTGTCGATCCGCAGCTCCTTGTCGAGGATCTCGACTTCGATGTCGTCGTCGAGCTCCGGCACCACTTCGACGGACGCAAACGAAGTCTGACGCCGCGCGTTGCCGTCGAACGGCGAGATACGCACCAAGCGATGCACGCCCTGCTCGGCCTTCATGTGGCCGTAGGCGTAGGGGCCGCGCACCGCGATGGTCGCGCTGCGAATCCCGGCTTCTTCGGCCGACTGGAAGTCCTGCGCCTCGACGTCAAAGCCCTCGTCGTTGGCCCACTTGGTGTACATGCGCAGCATCATCTCGGCCCAGTCGGACGCATCGACACCGCCCGCCCCCGCCTGCAACGTGACGATCGCGTTGGTGTTGTCATGCTCGCCGCCGAGCATGAGCTGAAACTCCAGCCGGTCGAGGATGCGCTCCATGTCGGCACGCGACGACACCAGGTCGCCGGCCACGGCTTTGGGATCCTCGGCCGCCATCTCGAGCAGTACGTCGCCGTCCTCCAAGAGCTTGTCCACGGTCTCGATGGGCTCGACCACCGCCGTGCACTGCTTCTTGAGGGCCACCGCGCCCTGCGCTTGCTCCTGGTTGTCCCAGAAGCCCGGCTGCGTCATCTGGTTCTCGATGTTGCCTAGCTCGCGCCGCCGTCGCTCGAAGTCAAAGACTCTCCTTGAGCTGGCGCACCCGGGTCTGGGCCTGGCGGAGAAAGTCGCGGAAGTCGTCGAGAGCCATTTAGCCCGGGAGCGTAGGGCCAACGTGGCGGAGTTTGCAGCCCCTAGGCCGGTCCGTCCACATTTGTATCGCTCGCACCGAGGATCTACCGTCCGCACGCCATGGCCAGGACGGCCGGCTTTTCGACATGACGCTGCGGATCGGTCTGGATGCGAGGGAGGGGTTTCGGGACGCACCCCGGGGCATTGGCTTGTACTGCCGCCACCTGATGCGGGAGCTCGCCGAGTACGGCGACGAGCTGCACGTGGTGGCCTATCACGAGCGGCCCATCCCCCCCGACATGCCACCGCTGGCGGCCAACATCGAGCCCAAGCGCGTGGAGATGAAAGGCAGTCGCCTCCATCTCTGGGAGAAGGTGCGCATCCCACTGCAGATCCGCGCCGACCGCATCGACGTCTACCACGGCACCTACAACACCATTCCGCCACGCTTCGTGCGCTGGCGGGCACCAGCGCTGCTCGTGACCCTCCACGACGTGGTCATGACCTGGTGGGACGGCGACCCGCCCGGCATCTACGGCGAGCACATGCGGCGGGTGACCCCGCGAGTCTGCCGGCAAGCGGACCGGATCCTCACCGTCTCGGAGTTCAGCAAGCGCGATATCTGTCAGCGGTTCGGGGTCGAGGAAGAACGTGTCGAGGTGTTCCACAACGGGATCCCCCCGGCGCTGCTGCGTGACCCCGCACCGGGGACGGCCGAGCAGGCGCGGCAGCGCTTTGCCCAAGGGCAGCCGTACGTGTTCACCATCGGCTCCCCGACCGTGCGCAAGAACACGCGAGGGATCATCCGGGCGCTGGGCCGGCTGAAGCAGACCGGGCACCTGCGCCATCGAGCCGTGATCACGGGCTTGCAGCCGGCGGACCGCCAGATGTTCGCGGCCTTCGCGGAGGAGCACGGTCTGCTTGAGGACGTCGATCTACACGGCTATTTGACCGTCGAGGACGTTGCCGCCGTCTATGCCGGTGCCGACCTCACCATCTACGCGTCGTTCGCCGAGGGTTGGGGCATCCCGATCGTCGAGAGTCTGTCGATGGGGACGCCAGTCGTGACGAGCAACACGACCTCCATGCCTGAAGCCGGGCGCGACCACGTGCGCTACTTCGATCCCAGCGACCTCGACGAAATGACGCAGGTGATCGGCGCCGCGCTCGACGACCTGGGTGCGCTCGCGGTCCAGCGCGAGGCCGGCATCCAGTACGGCCGCGGCTTTACGTGGCGCGCGGCGGTCGAGCGCACCGTCGCGGTCTACCGATCGTTGGCAGCGGCGCGTCGCTGACCCCAGCGCGACTGCCCTAGGCGACCGCGAACAGCGTATTGCCGATCTGGACAAACCAGGCCCCACCCAGAAACACGCTCTCGCCCAACGCCGAACCCACGACGGAGAAGGTGCCCGACACGGCGTAGAGCACGCGGCTCCGACCCTCGAGGACCATGACGTCACCGTTGGGCGCCAGCGCGTCGATCACTCCAGCGCCCGAGATCGTCAGCTGCTGCTCAAGGCCGTCCGGGGTTCGCCGCCAAACGTCACGACCGCCCCCGGGCCGGGGCCGGGTGAAGGCGATCCACCCACCAGCGGTTTGGTAGTCGCGATCCACGTCGACGCCCTCACCACCGAAGTCCGCCAGGATTTCCTCGCCGCCGCCACGACGTCGTCGCGCAATCGCGCGTTGCTCATCGGCGCAACACGGCGTGGTCTTGCGATACACGACCTCGGCGCCGTCGGCCCGGGGAAACTGATTCCACCAGCTGACCGACGGAGCGGTGAGCTGAGTCGTTGCAGTGATCCCCTTGCGGAACTGCGTCGAGAAGCGAAACAGCTGAAAGTCGCGGTTCCAGTAGACGACGTCGCCCAGCGTTGTGACTTCGTTGCTCCGGTTGCCGGACCGGCGCGACACTTCGACCGTCTGTCGCGTGACCACCTGCCGGAGCCAAAGCCGCCGGTTCTCGTTCCAGATCAGGAACTGCCCGCCCCGGGTCCACCGCGGCGACTGCGGGTGATTGGGACGGCCCAGCTCGATCAACTCGTCGCCCGCCTCGAACAGCACGGCCGTCCCCCCGGCGTCGCGCGCCACGTACACGGCACCGGTAGGCGTCAAAAAACGCGATCTCTGGATCGACCGTGGCGCCGGTTGGCACCGGTAGCTCGCGCGTGGCGCCGGTCGCGCGGTCGAGGACAGCGAGACCCTGCGGCGACGATCGCCCGCGCTGGAACAACACGCCCGCATCAGTCGTATCACGAATGAGACCGTCCACTGTGACGACGGGACGAAGGCTGATGGAAGGCTCGACAAACGTCCGCAGGGTCGTCGTCACCTCATTGTCACCGGCGTCGCGCGCCACGATCTCGAAGTCGACGACGACACCAGTGCGGCCACGCAGGTCGAGAGTCGTGACCAAGCGCTGTTGCCCAGTGGCAATCGGCGGTGACGTCTGCCGCAGCCCAGCGAAGTAGACCTCGATCTCACAAGGGCCTCCCCCGTCGTCGGTGCATACGAGGTCCAGAGCCACCGTCGGCCGAGCGACCGATGCCGGCGCCGGTTGCACGATCTCAAGGCGCGGTGGCCGATCGAACGTCATCGGCACCCGCGCGACCGCATCGACCCCCGCCTGGGGCCGAGCCCGCACCACCAGCTCGACCGGACCCTGCGCCAAGGCGTCGAGCGGCAGCGTCCCGGTCCACGTGCCGGCCGCAGCCGCCGGCGCCAGATCGGTGGCGACGACGCCGGCGCTCGCGGTGACCGCGGCGATCGGCGCGCCGCTGGTCACTTCCGCGGAGACGGCCAACGACGCTCCCACCGTCGCGCCACGAACCGGCGCCACGATGCGAACCTGGGGCCCGGACACCGTCAGGTCGACCGACTTGGTCTCCAACACGAATCCGGCGCTGTCGAGCAACTGCAGCTCCGCCCGATAGAGGCCGCCGTTCTCGTAGCGGTGCTCCTGCACCACCCCAGCGCAGTTGGCGAAGGAGTAGTCGATCGCACCGTCGCCGTCCACGTCGAGCGCGCACGACCCGGTGGCGCCGCCGCTCGCGATCGTCCAGGAGAACGACACGCCATCACCAAGCGTCACGGCGCCGGCTGACGCCGAGAACGCTTGGATCAACTCAGCGGTCGGCGGCGATCCCGAGGATCCACCGCAGCCAGCCAGCAGCGCGGCTCCCACCGCCAGACTCCCAAGACGCGGGCGCAAAGTAGCCAAGGCGCCGAGTGTAGCAGGGCACCAGGCCGGCGGTGACGGGGGTCAGGGCGCCAGGTGGGGCGCCAGGCGCGGCGCCAGGGTCGCGGCGGCCAGCTGGTGCCCTTCGGCGTTGAAGTGCACGTCGAGATAGAGGCGGATGCCGGGGCCGCTGGTGGTGACCTGCCGGAACGGCGGCAGCAGGTCGACGACTTCGACGCCGTGCTCACGACCCCATGCCACCAGCGCGTCGTTGGGGTGGGCAAGGTCGTACTCCTCCGGGTTCAGGCCGCACTTCTCGACAACGAGGTTCCAAAACGCCGGGTGGTACTGCTGAGGCCCCGGTAGCAGCGCCAGGACGAACGCGCACTCCTGCGCCGCGCACCATTCGCGCACGCGGTCCAGCCACGCCGTCGTCGTCTTGAACGCGGCCGCGGCATCGGGGTCCCAGGTACGGTGCACCATGGCCGTGCCGAAGCCCGCGTCCCACGACATCGCCGCACAGTAGTCCTGTACCACCTGCTCCTCGGAACGAGCGGCGGCGGGCAGCCCCGTCAGCAACAGGCGCGCCGACCACCAATGCACCGCCGCGGCAGCCTTGAGACCGACCGGCCACGCCGCGCCGCCATCGGGGACCGTCACGAGAATGCCGGACCGCGCGACCAAGCGCCCAAAACGTCGGTGGTCGTTATCCCGAAAGTCGTTACCGACGTACAAGCACAGCAGCACCAGGTCGGGCGCCCACCCCTCGCCGTCGGCCACCAGTAGCGCGTGCTGATTGTGCGTGCCGTAGCCGGGCGCCGCGGTGTTGATCACCTCCAAGTTGATGCCGCGGCCGCCGAGCGTCTTGCCCAGCTGCGCCGGTAGCGCCTGCTCGACGTCGACTCCGTGGCCGAAGGCGAACGAATCCCCCAACACGACGATCCGCCGGTCCGCGCCGGGGTGCGGTCTCAACTCGGGGCCGCGCTGCCCGACCGAGTTGGTGCGAACCTCAACGTCGTAGTCGGCGGTGGTGTGTCGCGCCGAGAACGAGCGGGCCAGACGAAAGCCCACCGAGTCGTCGGTCGCGAACATCCCGGGCGGGTAGCCGCCTTCCGGTGGCGTCCACAGGACACGGACGCCGACCTCGAGCACCGCGAGCGCGGCGAGGATCGCCAGCGCGGCGAACGCGAGACGCTTGCTCCAGGATCGACGTCGCATGCGCACCGAGACCCACGACAATGCCGCCTGCATCAGGGCGGCGAAAGACACGTCGACCGAGGGCGGCGAAAAAAAGGCCGCGACGGGCGCTGCAGGCAAAGGATCGAAGTCGGCGAATCTTGACCCGTCGCGGCCGACGTGTGTCGTCTGGCCCGAGTCAGCAACCGTGAGGCGCTCCATCGAGCCTTGGATCACCAAGTTTGTCGGCCGCGGCGCGGATCACCTGAGTCCCTGAAGGGGACTCTCTAGGGCAGGGCCGCTGCGAAGGGAGGAAGCTCGGCCTTTTTTTTGCTCAGCGCCGGTTCGGCTGTCAGCCGCGGGTCAAGCCAACCGGCGCTGAGTGGATTCCCGCGGCCCGCATCAACTCCTCGATGCCGTCGGGATCGGCGGGAAGACCCGCAGATAGGCACTCGTAGCCGTCTTCGGTGACCAAGACGACGTCTTCAATGCGGCAACCCATCCCCGCGTCACGCAGGTAGGCGCCGGGCTCGACGGTGATGACCATGCCCGGCTCGAGGACATCGCCGCCGACGTCGTGCACGGCGAGCCCGACGTGATGGCAAGGCCCGTGGGCCCGGACGTAGCCGCGCGCACGGAGGGCTTTGCTGCACAGGGCATCAAGCTTCGAGATTCGCGCACCAGGCTTCACCGCTGCCAGGATCTCCTGCTGCACTTCGTGGACGTCGGTCACGAGCTTGCGCTGCGCGGCGCTGAAACGGCCGCTCGCCGGAAACGTGCGGGTGACGTCGGTGCAGTAGCCGTGCGCGGTCGCGCCGTAGTCCATCACGATGAGGTCGTCCTCGCGGATCCGCCGCTGGTTGGCGCTGTAATGCAGCACACAGCCGTTGGGCCCGGCGCCCACGATCGCGGCGTAGGCATCGGGGCCTGCCCCCATGCGCGAGAAGACGTAGCGGGCCGCGGCCGCGAGTTGAAACTCATAGACCCCCGGTCGCACGCTCCGCATCGCTTCGGCGATCCCATGCGTCGCGATCACGGTGGCAGCGCGCACCTGGGCGATCTCTGCCGCGGTCTTGACCCCGCGCAGCTCGTGCAGCAGCGGCGTGACGTCGCGAATCTCAGCGTTGGGGAACCGCTTGCTCAGAGCGTCGACGAACGCCTCCTCGCGCGTGCGACGACCGTCAAACGTGTCGCGCTTTTGGCGCGAGGCGGCACCATTCACCGACGAGGAAGTCGAGGTGCGGTTCGGCTGAGGCCGCTCGAACGTCCACAGGACGACACCCTCACCCTCGTCGCCAACCCACTTGGTCAGCCGATCCGACAACCGGCGTGCGTTGCCGACCGTCGCGAACCCAGCCTGTGCCGCCGCCGCTTCCCCGGGCGCCAGCCGCTTGCCCTCCCACTGGGACGTGAAGCGACTGAATGGCGGTACGAGCAGCTGGTCCGTCGCACCATCCGGCGTCAGCATTACGGCCAGGTCTGGCTCGCTCACCCCGGTGAGGTAGTAGAAGTTCTGGTCCTGGTAGAACCGCGCCATGTCGGCCACGGCGGAGGCACCGCGCAGCACGACGAGATGCCGTTCGCCGCGCTCGACTCGACCTGCCACGAGCGCGCACAGCGCCCGCCGCCGATCCGCAAAGAACTCCTTGGGCAGAGCGGGAGGCGGCTCGTCATCCGCCCCACCAAGGGCTGCCAACGCAGCGAGGCAGCCGCTCGTCGCGAGCCAGGCCATCAGGCGCCCTCCTCAGCCAGGGGATCACTTCGCTCGGGCGCCGGCTGCGGCAGCATCTCGCGGGCAGCGACCAGGGACGCCACCACCAGGATCGCCAACGCCATCATCCCCAGCTGGCCGGCGGCGAGACCGAGCCAGATCATCGACGAGCTCTCCAGCGCGCGCACTGTGATCTCGCCGGTGACATAACCAACCACCAACCAGAGCAGGGCAAACGAGGCAACGACCAAGCCGACCCGCAACGGATGACGCAACATCCAGAGGACGACGCGCAGCCAGGCCAGCGACGCCGAGCGCCCCTCGAACAACGCCATGCGCGCCATCGCCATCTTGGTCAACAACAGCAACCCGAGGAACGCCAAGCCGAAGACGTAACGCATCGCCTCGATGCCAACCTCGAGCGACAAGAGGCGGATACCAAACAGCATCGCGCCAGGGTCCGCCTCGGGCAGCCAGTCATTCAACACCCACGACTCGAACGCCCCGCAGCCCCAGGTCAGCAGCCACGCCAGCACGCCGCCGATCAGCAGCGCCCGCAGATTGCGCAGCAGCAGCCGGCCGCCGTCGGCCCAGAGCGTGCCGTAGGAGTGCGGCGTCCCGCGGCCGACGTGCGCGAGGACGCCGCCGCCAAACAGCAAGAGCACCAGCGCCACGAACACAGCCGCGCCGAACCAGGGCACCTGCACCTCGGGGTGCTGCCGCACGAAGTCCACATCGAGAGCCTGCTCCACCACCATGCTCGCACCCGGATGCGGAGCGAGCGCGCGGTCCAGGCTGGCCACCGCCGGCAGCACGGCCAGCAGCGAGGGGAGAAGCACGACGAGCCAGACCGTCAGCCAAACTCGGGGGTGCTTCAGAGCCGTCATCACGGCGGCAGCCACGGTCCGGGCCGCACCACGCCGCCGCTGTCGTTGTTGGCGCTCCATCGGTAGATCCGTTCCTCTCAACCCGCCAAGGCGGCAAAGGACAAGCGCGCCTGGGTCTGCAACAGCAGCCGCAGGCCACGCAGCAACGCCGGCCCGTGATCGGGCTCGGCGCGCCATGCGTTGTTCAGCAGGTTCTCGTCCGTCAGATACACGCCGGCGGGCCAACTGCCTTGCTCGAACGACTCGCGTGTGTCCGGCGATCCCTCGGGGGGATCCACCCAGACCTCCAGTAGTCGGCCGAACGCCTCGCCGTCGGCAGGGTCTTCAAAGCGAAAGCGCCACGTCGCCGCGGTGTCGTTGGCCCGCGTCTCGCGGTAGGCCACGCGGTTCTCGAACTTGAAGCGGATGCGGACCCGAGCCGGCTGGCTGCCGTAGCGGCGCACCACGATCGTCTTGGCCGGTCCACGTCCGTCCGGCGGCTCCACGCGTTCGACGCCGTAGTCGAGGACCGCCTGGGCCGCGATCGCACCGTTGAAGTAGTCCGCCGCCTCGCGGCCGCACATCTCCGCCAGCATGCGCGTGAACTCCTCGGTGGTCGGGTGGCGGAACCGCGCTTCCATGTGAAAGCGGCGCATGAAGGCCCACCAGATCTCGCGGCCGACCAAACGCTCCAACGTGCGCAGAATGGTCGCCGGCCGGTGATAGCTGTTCGCGGTGTAGCTGGCGCGGTTGAGATACTCCCAACCTGGGAGGACCATCGGATCCGAAGTCGCTGCGGCGAGCCATCGCCGTCGATCCTGCAAGGAGTCGTCGAACGGGACTTCGCGCGGATAGGTCGCCATGGGCAAGTCGCCGAGGAGCGACAGCAGCGGCGACGCCGGCGCCAGTGCGGCCGGCATGTCGACCTCGCGCAACCAGGCGGCCCAGTCCACGGGCAAGACGTGCGCGACGCTGTCGCGCAGCCGCGGCTGGGCCAACGGCACCGGGCCAGCCACGCTACCGAGGGTCAGCAGTCCGAATTGCTGGGTCTCGGTGGGGAACGTGCGCAGGCGATACCACAGCCATTGCGCGCGCCCCTCGGCGTAGGAGTTCAGACCCTCGTCCAGCCAGGACTCCTCGAACTCGTTGTTCGCGGACAGGCCATACCAGTACTGGTGGCCAAACTCGTGAACGGTCACGCCCTCTGGGCGCATCTCGCGGCCGTGCGGGAACAGCTTGGTGCCGCACGTGATCAGGGTCGGGTACTCCATCCCGCCGCCAAGCGACCGTCCCGTCACATCACGGCCAGGATCGACCACTGTGATCGACGGATACGGATAGGGGCCAAAGCGCAAGCCGTAGAACATCATGGCGCAGCGCACGGCCTCGATGTGGCGGCGTCGCTGCTCGTCGGTGTCGTGCTCCGGCCGCAGCAGCAAGCGGATCTCAGTGCGCGGCAGGTCGAACTCGGACACCGGCACCCCTTGTCGGGCTGCGACCGCGACGGCCAGCGGATCGTCCGCCGCGCTGTGCGGTCCAAACACCTCGACGTGCTCGCGGAAGTCGGGGTCCGCGACCCACGCGAAGTCGTGAACTTGGTCGGCGGTGTACGCCAGCGTCTTGGTGGCGCCCGAACGCCGCGTCCGCTCCGGCTGCAGGCTGCCCGTCGCGCCCACCACGAACGACTCCGGCACCGTGATCTCGACGTCGTAGCTGGCGAAGTCGGCGAAGAACTCGGTGTGGGCATGGAACTGGTGACAGTTCCACACCGGTTTGCCGCCGCGATCCTCGAGCACGCCCAGCTTGGGAAACCAGTGCATGCAGTAGTAGCCGTCGCCGGGCACCCAACCGCTGCGACGATTGGCCTTGGGCAGCTTGGCGGTGAACGCGGTGCGCAGCGCGATCGCGGCCCCTGGCGCGACGGGGACCGGAAGCTCCACGACAAGCACCGTGCGGTCGTCCGGGTTGCCGTCCTCGGGTCGCTCGAACCGCATCGTCTGCGTCAGATCGACCTCGCTCTCGGCGTCATCGAGCTTGACCGAATCAACCTGGATGCCGCCGAGGTCCGACGCCCGCCATTGCGCTTGGAACTCCTCACCCGCCTCGCGCATGTGCGTGGTCTCGAGACTCTCGAACGCATTGAGGTAGAGGTGGAACCGGAGCTCCTGCACCGGGAATCGACTGGTGTTGGTCCAGTGGATCCTCTGGCGACCGCTCAGTGCGCGTTCTGCAGGCAGGAGCTCTACTTGCATCGCGTAGCGCAGCGGGGAATCCTGCGCGGCGAGCGAGGCCAGGGCGACCAGGAGCCCGGCCGCCCGACACCCGTGAAATGGCAGCGACATCGCGAGCAGGGTAGTGGCGTTGCGTGCGGCCGCCTACCCCGTGCGACCGCCGCCGTCAGGCGCCGTTGGCGGTGGCGCTCTGCTGCTGTTGCTGTCGTCGTCGCGCCGACTGTGCCGCCGCGCCGTACGCCTTCAGCTTGTTGTAGAGCGTCTTGGTGTCGATCCCGAGGATCTTGGCCGCACGCGTCTTGTTGCCGCCGGTCGACGACAACACCCGGAGGATGTGTCGCTTTTCGATCTCAGCGAGGGGTGTGCGCAGTAGATCTCCGGTTGGGTCTGCTTCGCCGATCAGGCGACGCAGAACCTCGGGCTCTTCCACCAGGACAGCGTCGTGATCGCCTCCTTCAACTTTGCCGCGGAGTTCCTCGGGGGTCTCACACGCGGTCACGAGATAGCCCCAATCCGACAGTTGGGTGGTGAGATGAGTCGCTTTGGGGTCTTGCTGCGAGAAAACCAGAAGCCGCTTTCCTATTGCCATGGCGCGCTCTCGACGGGGTCTCCAGATCAGACGAGTGTGGGGGCTGGGGTTAGCTCCGACCTACGTGTGGGTTCCCCGGTGTTGCGGGACTTTTTCCGTTTTCCATCTTTCCATCCGCGAACGCGGGTGCCCGTGTGGAACACGAACGCCCCCACGGACAGTTGCGGGACCTTGCCCTAAGTGAGGAACATGGCCCGGGTTAGTCTACCCCTCACGCTCGGGACTTGCCGGATCCTTCGCGGGCCCATCGGGGGTAAGCCGCCGTCGCACCGACACGTTCCCGTGGTCGACCGCAATTTGCAGGGGCGGGCCCCCGGCACCGACGATGCCCCGCATCGCCATCCCGAACTTCTTGCCCTCGAGCGGGGTCACCGGCACCCCAAACCCATTGCGCCCGCGGCCGGCGCCGGACGTCACCTGCATCTCAAAGCCCGTCTCGTCGGGCAAGTGACACTGCACGTTGGCGTGAGGCGCCACGATCCGAACCCCATCGGGGCCGAGCGCCGTCATGAACACCTGCAGTGTGTCGCCCTCCCGCTCGCGCACTGGCGCGCCCTGCCACGTCGCCAGCTCGATGTCCAGCGAACCCGCGTGCCCGTCGACGAGCACGGCACCGCGGCCGATGCGCAATACCGCATCGCCGCGACACTGGTCCAACCGCACCGGCCCGGTCCCCGTCTCTAGGCGGACCCGGCCCTGCCGAGCCATGGCGCTGACGGGCCCCAGCCGGGTCCGGCACTCGACCGCAAGCTCCGGTGGCACGCGGATCATGCAACGGGTGATCAGGCGCTCGCGCCCCCGCTGCCGCGGGTTGTCGTCCGCCGCCGCCGGGGCCTGGTCCTCGGGAAACGCTCCGCGCAGCACCCACACCCCGGGGGCCGCGACCTCGGCCTGGAGCCGCAGATCAAGCGCCTTCAGCCGATCTAGCGCCGCCCCGCTGGGCGCGACGCAGCGAGTCATCGCCTCGATCGCAACGACGCCTGGGGCGCCGTTCTCGAAAGTGATCGAGCCCTCGGAGACCTCGACGCGCACCGTCTCGATGCCGGCAGGGATCTCCAGCTGTTGCGCAAAGCGGTCGTCGTGGACGCGATCGCCGCTGCACGCTGCCAGCGTGGCGATCGCGATGGGAAGGGACAGGGCCCAGGCGGGAATGGCCATGCGGCGTTGCGAAATCAGGTTGGAGGGGGGGAGGAAAACCGAGGAGGGCGGGCGAGGAGAGCCCGGGGAACTCTGCATGCTGACCCGGCGGCCCCCCGCCTGTCCAGGTTTCGGCGCCAGCCCGGGGGCGGTCTGGTGAACGATGGGATGGGTGACGCGGCTTTTCCGCGGAGTTTCGCAGAACTCCAGGCGTCCCCGGGACCGCGCCGAGGGGTCCCTCGGGCCCGTTCCACGTCCCATGATGTCCCGCCTCGTTCGGCTCGGATGAAAGCACTGCTCGACATGCAGACGGATCCCCTCTCCTCGGTGGCCTTCAACCAGGCCGTGGCCGAGCACAGTGAGGGGCTCCTGAACTACGCGCTGCGGATGCTCCGAGACGCCGACCAGGCCGAGGACGTGACGCAGGACGCGTTCCTCGCGCTCTACCGGCACATCCACCAGGTGCCGCCCAACGCCTTTCGCCCCTGGCTCTACCGGGTCACCCGCAACCTGTGTCTCGACGTGCTCCGCCGCCGGAAGTTCAAGCTCCGGCTGTTTCGCGACGTGGGACGGGACGAGGACTACGAGCCCACCGCCGTCGACCAATCCGAAGGGCGCCCCGACCAACTTGCCGAGGCGCGTGAAGCGCAGGACGCCATCGAGGACGCGATCTCCCAGCTGCCGCCGAAGTTCCGCGACGCGTTTGTGCTGTGTGAGATGCAAGGGCTGAGCTACGAGGACGCCGCCGAGGTGTTGGGGTGTCCAGTCAAGACGGTTTCCACCCGCTTGTTTCGCGCGCGCCAACGTTTCCGCGCCGCTGTATCCACGCTGATTGACGTTTGACGAGATTGATCTTCCCCATGGGTTGCCGCAGCCGTGAGTTCGAGATGTCGTTGTCGCTGGACGGGCGTTTGCCGTCCGGTCGCAAAGCGGCGTTACTACGACATGTCGCGTCCTGCCCGACCTGTGCCCGCGCCTGGGCCGTCGCGCAGAAAGCGCAGCTGCTGGCGCATGCGGCGCCGCAACGGCGGCTCTCGCCGGCCTTTCGCGCCGGTCTCGAACAGCGCATCGCGTCGGGAGAGGGAGCGCCGGAGGCGATCTACCGCGCACCCAACCCACTGTGGTCGCGGACGCAGCACTTCGTTGCCGGGGCCGCCGCGGCCGGGCTCGCGATCGCCATCTACCACTTCTCAACGCTGGCTCCGCCGGCCGCGACGGGCACCGACCTCGCCCACGCACCCGGTGACGCCTCCGCCATGACGGCTGCCGCGCCGCCGGTCGAACGCAGCGAGCGGCCCGTGGAGCGGGCAACGCGCGTCGAGCCGCGCCTGGAGGCCACGCCGGCCACCAGCGTGACGGATTTGCGCCAGGTCAGCGAGTACGACCTCGCGGTAGCCAGCGCCGAGCACTGCGTGGGTCAAGCCCGCGAGCTGCGGCGACGTGTCTCGCGCCTCAAGCGCGAGACAGCCGGCGACCCTTGGCGCGACGTCGAGCCAACGGTCACCGAGCTGCGGACCGCCGTTGACCTCATGCGCTGGCTCGAGCGCCGCGGCATGGTCGACCTGCCCGACCCGGTGCAGAAGGCGTTCGGCGCCGCGGACCACGCCTTCGGCCGGATCGATCGCGCCGCGTCGCCCACCGAGCGGCTGGCCGGCGTGCAGAGCCTGCTCGAAGTCGGGCTGGAGCGGCTTCGCCGGCAGCGTTTTCAGATCCGCTGCTGTCGGCCGGCCGCAGACCTCGTCTGCGACCTGCAGGACTTGGTCACGATCATGCCCGAGGCCGCCAAGGTGTTCTCGTTCTCCACCTTGGCCAGCAACCCATCCGTCGACACGCTGGTCCCCAACAGCACCCGGCAGCCCTTCTTGCTGCTGCAGGTCCGCGTCCAGCGATTCCCGACGGGAGCTCCGTCCCAGACCTCGAGCGACGGCGATCGCAGTCAAACCACCCCACGCGGCGAAGGTGGGCTGCGGCCGCATCGATCGCGCCGGCCGCGCTGATCGGCAGGGCGCCTATCGTCGCGACGGTGCGCCACCGCCGCGGCGCAGCAGCGGGGACGCCAGCGCCAGAAGAGCCCCGACGACGATCAACGCCCAGGAGGCGGCGTTGGACTCGCGCATGACCGGCGGCGGGATCTCGTTCATCCACAGCGCCGTTTGCGTGACCTCGTCCTGAAAGATGAACGTCAGTTGACCGACGCCGCGCCAGAGGAAGAACGTGCCCTGCACCTCCTCACGCAGCGCGCCGGCGACGACGAGCTGACCGTGTAGGCACAGGCCCGCGCCGAGCAGCACACCGCCCGCGAGCACCACCCACCAGCGCACGAATCGCAGGATCACAGCTCAACCACCGTCGGCAACCGACGCGGGCGGATCCAGCGCGAACGTGCATTCGCGAGCGTCGAACATCACCTCGTAGCGCGGCGCCAACAGGCGGACGAGGGCGCCCGGCGTCGTGAGCTGTTCGGCCCGCACCGCGGCTGTGACGCGCCGTGGAGCCTCGCGGACGAGGTTGCGCGAGTGCGCCACCACCTCGCCAGGCAACTCCAACGTCCACGACACCTCGAGGCCTTCGGCCTGGCGCCGGGCGCGCGCAAAGAACGACTGCTCGCGTGCGCCGATCCCCTCGGCCAGGCGTCGGGCCCGGTCCCAGCCCTCGCGCCACGCGGCCTCACCGCGCGGATAAAGCACCAAGCGCGCCACGCCCGGGCGCGGCCCACGCTCAAACCGCCACTCCGCCGCGCCGCCGAGGAGCGGGCTTCGGCGCAGCGTCGCGACCCCGTCGAACGTCGCTTGGATCTCCAGATAGCGACGCTGGCGTTCCTCGAACGTGCGGACGGCGACGTCTTCCAGCCCGGCGGCCTCGATCTCACGACGCACTGGCGCGGGATCGAACACATTGTCGATGCCCGGTACAGCGCTGCGCTCGCGCGCCATCGAGCGCACGATCGCCACGCCCTGCTCGTTCATGCCGAGCCGCACGGTCTGCTGGCCAGAGCCATCCGGACGCAGCACGACGACAGCGTCGAGCTCGAGGCACGACGGCAGCGCAAGCACCAACAGGAGGGGGAGGGAGCAGGCGGAGAACCTCATGCTCGTGGTTTCGACCGCAGCGACCGGCGCGCTGAATTTTCGCCCGCATGGCGTCTACCATCGCGCGGCATGCCGGACTGGATTCTGATCGCGATCGGCCTGACCGCCCTGATCGCCAGCGGCGAGGCCCTGGTGCGGGGCGCGTCGTGGCTCGCCATGGCGAGCGGGGTCCGGCCGATGGTGGTCGGGGCCACGGTGGTCGCGTTCGGCACTTCCGCCCCCGAGCTCGCGGCCAGCATCGTCGCGCTCTTCGAGGACAGTGGCGGCATCGCCACCGGGACCGTCTTTGGCAGCAACATCGCCAACGTCGCGCTCATCGTCGGGCTCGTCTCGATCTACCGCCCCATCGATCACGTCCCCGGATCGGCGCGCTTCGAGGTCCGCTGTCTAATGGCCGTGACACTCCTGACGCCGGTGCCGCTGCTGCTCAGCGGCACCGTGACGCGCTTGGACGGCGCCCTGCTCCTCGCCTTCCTGATTTGGTTCAGCAGGGCGCTGGTGCGCCGCGAGCTCCGCGACCGACGCCAGCGGGAGGCCGATCCCGAAGTCCGGCCCACGGGCAAAGGGGTCGCAGCCCACACCGCCTTACTGACCGTCGGCCTCGCCGGTCTGCCCTTTGGCGCCGACTGGCTCGTCACTGGCGCGCGCGGCCTCGCCCAAGCCGCCGGACTCCGCGATCAGGTCATCGGCCTCACGGTGGTGGCGCTCGGCACGAGCCTCCCAGAGCTAGCCACGAGCTGGTCGGCCGCACGACGCGGCCACTCCGAGATCGCGTTGGGCAACATCCTGGGCAGCAATCTGTTCAACATCTGCATGGTGCTGGGGGCCGCCGCCGTCGCCACGCCGATCCACATGACCTGGCAAGCCGAAGGACCGCTCATCGTGGTCGGCATCGCTGTGACGATCGTGCTAGCGATACTCTTGGGGCTGGCGCGCGGCATCGGCCGACTCGCCGGGACTCTCCTTTTCGCTGGCTACGTTGCCTTCATGGCCTGGTCCGTATGGCGCGGATGAGTGCCGCAGCTGTCGATCCGCTGCGGGATCCCCGGGGCTTCCTCGAGCAACACGCACCCTGGCTACTCGAGCCGGCGCTGGGCGTCTGCGTCGTGGGCTCGGCGGCGCTGGCCGAGGCCTGTCGGCGCGCCGGGTTGCCAGGCCCCGCGGTCGCCGACCTCGACCTGTCATGGATGCTCGACGACACGCAGGGGGAGGAGCGTCTCCGACGACACGACGTCTTTGTCCCCACCACCACCGCTAACCGCGCGCGCGGCACGGTGGCGGGGAAGCTGGGCGGTCACCGGATCGAGATCACGACGCTGCGCAACGGCAAGCCGAGCGCTGTCATCGCCGATCGAATCGACGCTGACCTCCGCGCCCGCGACATGACCGTGGGCGCGCTCGCCTGGTGGCTCGGCGAAGACCGCATCTGCGACCCATGCGGCGGCCTCGAGGATTGGCGCGAGCGACGCGTCGTCCCGGTGGGCGATCCGGCCGCCCGCATCGGCGAGCACCCGGTTCGGTGGCTGCGCTACTACCGACGCGCGCACCAGTGGTCGTTCACACTGGCGACGTCGGTTCGCAAGCTGCCGGCCGACCCCGAGCGACTGCGCCGCATCCCCCCCGAAGCGCTCGCCGCCGAAGTGCGTGCGGTGCTCCACCAATGCGCCTCGCCGGGGCGGTGGCTGATGGAGCTGTACGAGGCTGGCCTCCTGCAAACTCTGATGCCCGAGGTCGCGCCGCAGTTCGACGGCCGGCCGGCCGGGCCGATTCGCCATCACCCCGAGATCGGCCAGGCCCTGCACCTGGTGCTGGCGCTCGAGTGGGTCGCATCGCGCACCACGGGGTTGGCGGCCGGCGAGCGCGTCGCGGTCGGCTTGGCGGTCCTGTGCCACGACCTCGGCAAGGGCCTGACTCTGGCGGCCGATCTGCCCAGCCATCACGGCCACGAGGAGGCCGGCGCACCTTTGATCGAAACGCTGCTAGCTCGGCTGCCGGGGCTTGCAGACAGCGCGACGAAACGCCTCGCGCTCGCCGTGTGTCAATTGCATCAGGTCGTGCGCCGCGCCGACGAGCTACGCCCGGCCACATTGGTCGATCTCTACGACCGTTGGTTCCGCGCGGCCGACTTCCCGGTCGAGCTGTTCGCCATGGCGGTCGGCGCGGACAGCGGCGGCCGCTTGGGGCTGGAGGCGGCGGGCGACGCGGTGCGCCGCGACGTGGCGGCGCTGCTCCATTGGCTGCGGTCTAGCTGCGCGTCGGTCGACGCCGCAACGCTGCGGCAGCGCTTCCCGGACGATACCGCCGCGTTCAAGTCGGCCCTGCGCCAGGCCCGCGCGACCGCGGTGGTGACTCGGCGCGACCGACCGCCGGCGTCGGCTGAGTGACTTGTTCAACGGCCTGTTAGGGCTCCAGCGCCAGCTCCGTCGTGGCCACCTCGCCTGGGTCCACCCGGACCTCGCTGGCCGGTCCCCACGACGCGCTGCCAGACGCTCCCATGCCCCGAGCGCGCAGCTGGTACCGGCCCGGCGCGATCCCGGAGAATCGAAACGCGCCGCGCATCGCGGGGGTCGTCTCGGGGTCGCCGTCGGGGTCGTCGAGCGGCGTGAGCTCCACGGTCGCGAAGCCCACCCGGCCACCGCCGTCGGCGACCACTCGCCCCTGGATGCTGCCACCCCGCGCGAGCTGCATCGGCTCGAGCTCACGAGTCGCCGACGGCCGCACCTCGATGTCGGGCAGCTTCTGCGTGATGTGCTGCGCGTGCGAGACCTCGATGGTGTACTCGCCCTCGGGGACATCGGCCACCTCCGCAACGCCGTCACTGTCAGTGCGCGCAAACGGCGACCCACCGCCGATCTCAAGCGACCGCTCGTCGCCGCCACTGCCGTCGACCGTGGCGATCGCGAACATCATGGTGCGCGCCTGCTGCGGCGCCTTGCTCTGCTTCTCGAGGGTCACCTTCGCGCCGGCCAGCGGCTCACCGCGATGGTCGGTCACGGTGAGGCGCACAATCCCGCCGCGCAACATCAGGTCCTGCATCTGCCGCTGACCGGCTAGCTCGATCTCCTCCTCGAACAGCACGAGCTGGTCCTTGCGGCCGTAGCGCAGGCGGTAGCGGCCGGGCGCCAGGTCGGCGATCGAGTAGCGGCCGTCGCGGTTGGTCGCTGTTCCGGGGCCCCCCATCATGGGTGCCGCCGGCTGGTCCAGCGGGCTGACCTCGATGCGCCCGCCGGCCACCGGGCCGGTGGCATCCCGCAGCGTGCCCTCGAGCGTGGTCAGCACCGGTCGCACCAGGGTGACGTTCGCGGTCTCACCGGCGGCGACGTCAAACGTCACCCGCGACCCGTCGTAGGTACCGCCGCCGTCCGCCCCCATCATGACGAAGGAAGCACTGCCGACGTGGACCGCGCGGGGCGGCTGCTGCAGCGCGGCGCTATACGAACCCACCACGAGCGAGGGCACCTGGGCCCGCCCCTCGGCGTCGGTGCGCACGACTTGCGACGACGGTTCGACGCCCGCGGTCAACGGACCCTTCAACTCCACCGGCGCGTCGGCCAACGGTTGTTGGTTGGCGTCGACCGCGACGAGCTCGACGCCGCCGCCGCGACGCAACCGCAAGGTCGTCTCGACCCCAACGTCGGTGAGCTCGATCTGGGTCGACAATGACGGCGCCAGCTCATCGTGCGTGGCGGTGGCCGATGCTGTCCCCGCCGGCAGCCCGCCGATCACCACCGTGCCGTCGGCACCGGTGCGACCGCTGCCCAGCTCGCGCGGCGATCCATCGAACACGTGCACATGGTCCTCGCCGTCACCGATCCGGCGCTCTACCCGGCGAGAGAACGAGCGCACCGGGCCGGCGGCCGGCGGCGGACCTTCTTTCACGACGACCTCGGCGCCGGCGACCGGCTGCCCCTCGTGGTCCAGGACGCGCGCCGTCAACGACGCCCCACGGCTCGCTACGAGCTCGACGTCCTCGACGGTCTCGCCGGCTCGGACCGCGACCTCGGTTTCGACGGCGACGTGGTCCCGCCCCTCCGCTCGCACCGTGAGCTGCCCGGGAATTACACCCTCGAGCAAGAACGCCCCGCTCGCGTCGGTCACGGCCTCGGCACGCCCACCGACCATCATCTGCGGCCCGCCGGCACCGTCGAGCTTCACTCGGCTCCCAACGATGGCGCGGCCGGTCGTGTCGCGCAGCACGCCGCGAATGTTGGCCAGCCGCTGCAAGACCAACGACACGTCACGCGTGCCCGGCTGCACGTTGGCCTGGCGCGCGGCAGCATAGCCCGCACCGCGCGCGCGCACGGTCACCGCCAACTCGCCAATCCCGCCGAGCACGAAGGTCCCATCGGCCGCCGTCTTCACCGCTTCGTCCTCGGCCAACGCAGTGACCTGCATGCCCGACCCGAGCTCGCGGTGACGGTAGCTCCCCACGAGGATGCCCTCGACCGGCTGGCCCAGGTCATCCACGACGCGGCCGGCGATGCTCCGGCCGGTCTTCAGCGTGACGAGCACGTGGCGTTGTTGCCCCCCGCTCTCCACCCGCACCTTGGTGCGGCTTGGCAGAAAGCGCGGCGAGGCGGTCACCAGCTCGTACTGGCCGCCGACCAGGCCGCGGAACGCGAAGCGACCCGCGGCGTCGGACTGTTGCGCGCGGTCGGCGGCCCACAGCTGGCCACCCCGTTGCAAGGACACCGCGACGTCGGCGACGGGCTGACCAGCTTCGTCACGCACCGCACCGGCGAGTTGCGCTGCTGGAGCCAACAGCAGGTCGCCCAGGTCGACGTCTTCTTGGCTCGCGGCGACGACGACATCCACGCGATCACCTTCGAAGACCCAATCGGTGGCCTCGAGGCGCACCATGCCGTCTCGGCCGCGCGGCGCGGTCAGGCGAAAACGACCATCGGACCCGGTCTCGACGGGCTCGTCGGCTTCTTCCTCGGACCGCTCCAAGACGCGAAACCGCCCGACGTCGAAATCGGCAATGAAGCGGAGCCGCTCGTTGGCCGCGGGCGCGCCACCCGGACGCACAAGGCGACCCCGGACCTCGATCATCGCCTCCGCGTCGGCGGCCGCGTCCTCATCGCCGGCGGCCAACGCACCCGCGTCAGGGGGAGCCGCGGCCCGGCGCGAGGGCTCGGCTAGTGCCGAGTCGAGTACCGCGGGGGCAGCCGCCGGCGTGTCGGGCTCGCTGGCCATCCGGGCGCCCGTTGGGGCGTCACCGGGACTTTGGCCGACGGCGAGCCACCAGCCCAGCGCCGCGAGAACGAGGAGAACGAGGGCCAGCAGGCCAAGAGGGCGAAGATTCATGGTCGATCCCTTCCGAATCGGCACCGCAAACGAAATGAATCGATCGATCCCTCCGGAGTCGGGTCTCATTCCCGGCTGCGCCTCGCTCGCCCAGGGCTGGGGACGTCCGGATAATGCCCGGATGCCGTCCCTGAGCCACTTCCAGAAGCGCCGGAGCCAGCTCCTCAACGCGCTGGAGCAGCCACTCCTTCTGTTCGCCGGCGGCTGGGCGCCGCGGAACTACCCACAGAACCCGTATCCGTTTCGCGCCGACAGCAACGTCCTGTTTCTCTTCGAGGCTCCGGAGCCGACCAGCGCCGCGTTGCTCGACCCCGCCGACGGCCACGTGACCCTGTTCCTGCCGCGCCGCACGCCAGAGGACGCCCTGTGGCATGGCGCGGTCCCCTCGTTCAGCGAGATGCGTGACCGCCACGGCGTCCACAGCATCGAGCCGGTCGAGGAGCTCGAGGATCGGGTCCGTGACCTGGTCGGTGGTCGACCGCTGGATGCGCTCGCGGTCGCCGACCATCGGGCGACGGAGATCGCCCGCCGACTCACTGGGCAAGACCTGGACTTCGGCGACACCGGCAAGCAGGGTCGGCCTGAGGTGATCTCGGCGATTGCCGGGCTGCGCATGCGCAAGGACGACGACGAGATCGCGGAGATGCGTCGCACCGCGGCGATCACCCGCGAGGCACACCTCGAAGCGATCACTCGCACGCGGCCAGGCATCTACGAGCAGGAGCTCGTCGGCATGGTCGACGGCTGCTTTTGGCGGCACGGCTGCGTACCCGCCTACAACACGATCCTCAGCGTCCGCGGCGAAGTCCTCCACAACCACAGTCACGACAACCTCATTAAGGAGAACGACGTCGTGCTGCTGGACGGAGGCGCCGAAAACGCGTCCGGCTACTGCTCCGACGTCACGCGCTCATGGCCAGTCGGCGGCCGATTCGACGCCGAGGGGCGGGACATCTATGACATCGTGCTCGCCGCGCAACTCGCGGCGATCGAGGCCGTGCGCCCAGGAGCTCGCTATCGCGATCTGCATCTGTTGGCCTGCCGCGTGATCGCTGACGGTCTCGCCGGCATGGGCATCCTGCGCGGCGAGCCAGACGACCTCGTGGCAAGCGGCGCGCATGCGCTGTTCTTCCCCCATGGGCTCGGCCACATCATTGGCCTCGACGTGCACGACATGGAGGCGTTTGGCGACGCCGTCGGCTACGGGCCCGGGCGCTCGCGTTCGGACCAGTTTGGCCTCGCCGCACTGCGGCTCGACGTCGACCTGGAGCCGGGCATGGTCGTGACCATCGAGCCCGGCATCTACTTCGTGCCGGGGATCCTGCGCGACGACGCCCTGCGGAGCCGCTTCAAGGACCAGGTCGCGTACGACAAGGCCGAGCACTTTCTCACCATGCACAGCCGGCGCGGGTTTGGCGGCATTCGTATCGAGGACGACGTGGTGTGCACCCAAGACGGTGCCAATGTCCTCACCGACGCGATCCCGAAAGAGCGCGCGGTCATCGAGGCGATGGTCGGCTGCGCGCGCTAGTGTGGTGCGTCAGACAGATGCGCCATGATCCGAGCGATGAGGGCGATCGTCGCAAGGGCTGCGCCGCAGGCATATTGGGTAGAGTCAAGGACGCAGCAACGCTGCGACGGTCGTTCTCCGCCGCGAGAATGGCACAGATTCCTGACGCACTACACTAGGGGGCGGGGCCGGCGACCGCGCGTCGTTTCGGCCCTACCGCGCCGAAGCGGTGGCGAGGACCTGGCGCTCGACCTCGAAGCCCGCGTCGCGCAGGAGCTTCAGAATGCCCTTCTCACCGGGGTAATGCGCGGCGCCCACGGCGAAGAAGAACGCGCGCTTCGGCGCTGCGCGCATCTTCTTGATCATCCGTTCGACCATGCGCTCGTTCCGGTCGTCGAGCAGCAGCTTCTCGAACCGGGCCTCGAGCTCCTCGTTCCCCGACGTGCCCGAGTACTTCTCGAGCGTCTCCTGCAGCTTCTTCTCATCGCCGGCGAGATAGACGTCGACCAGCTCGTCGACAAAGCTGTGCCCGTCCGCCGCCAGCTGCTCGAGCATGTCGAGCGTGCCGTCGAGCATTTCGACCTGCTCATCGGTCGAAAACGCCTCGAAGACGCCGAGCTGCTCCTCGACCGACTCGAGCCCGTCGACTTCCTTGTCGGCGGTGCGAGCCTCGCTCCAGATCACAACGTCGAGCGGCTTGTTGCGCTGCAGCTCTTCGAGCATCTCCAGTTGGACCAGCGTCATCACGCCGGCCCAGACTTTGAACCGGTCGATCTGCTGGCGCAGCAGCGCCGGCGTGTTCTTCCGCTCCAAGTAGGCGCGCAGCCGTGCCATCGTCTCCTTCGGCACGACATCGGCGAGCTCAGTGCCCTTCGGCAGCAGCATCTTGGTCATCAGACCGCCCACCTGATCCAGGCGGATCTCCGTCAGGACGACGTCGCTCGCCTCGATCGCGTCCATCACCATATCGGGGATGTTGGTGACGCGTTCGTGCGGCACGTGGATCGTGCCGTAGAGCCAGCAGGCCGGCTCTCGGGCGATCCGCCATAGAAAGGGGTGCTCGGTCGGTGCCGCCGGGTCACCCTTCTGGGCGACCAACGGTGACGCGAGCCACGCGGCGACGAGCGCGAGCGCGAGCAGCCAACGCGAGGTGAACGACGACAGACGCGGATGATTCATCAGGAGGTGAAAGGTCGGAGGCCGAATCGGGGTTCTATCATGATCCTGCCATGAGAACCTCTCCCACGTTGGCGGCGGCCGCCGCGCTCGCCTCGTTCGGCCCGCTTCTCGCGCAGACTCCCGGCATCACGCCGGAGCAGGTGCTCGCGATGCGGAGCGTGGCCTTGGTCGCGCCAGCGCCCGACGGCAACATCGTGGCGTTCACCCGCATCGAGCCGCGCCCCGGCACCGAAACCCCCGGGTCGGCCTATCTGCACCTGTTTGCCGCGGCGCGCGGCGCCGACGGTGCCTGGCAAGAGCGCCTCCTCCTGGGTGGCGGCCGGCGCGTCGGCGGGGTCGCGTGGGATCCGCAGTCGGGGCGCATCACGTTCCGTCATCGGGGCGAGGACGACCCGCACACCGAAGTGTGGTCCATCGATCCCGCGGGCGGTGAGCCGACAAAGGTGACGACCACACCACACGGCGTCGGCAGCTACGAATGGAGCCCGACCGGGGACCGCCTCGCGTACGTGACCAGCGATCCGTTGCCTGAGGCGCGGGCGCAGGCTCGCTCGCTGGGCTTTCGCCAGGTCGTCGTCGAGGAAGACTACGTGCAGCGCAGCCTCTGGGTCTGGGACCGGGCGAGTGGCGAGTCGCGGCGCCTCACCGAGGGCCCGTCGGTCTCTTCGATGCACTGGTCGCCGGACGGCAGGCAGCTCGCCTGCGGCATCGCGCCGCACAACCTCGTCGACGACGGCTACATGTTCGTTCGGCTGCACGTCGTGGACGTCGCCACCGGCGAGCGCACTCAGCTCGTCGACAATCCCGGCAAGCTCGGCGCCTACGCCTGGTCGCCGTCAGGTCAACGGGTCGCGTACATCAGCGCGTTCGACCGCAACGATCCGCACGCTGGCAGTCTCTTCGTCGTGGACCTCGCCCAGCGCAACGCACGCTGCCTGACCACCGATCTGCGCGGCATGGTCCGCGACGTGCACTGGCTGACCTACGGCGATCGGGAGCAGCTCCAGTGCGTGCTCAGCCGTGGCGTGAAGTCGCACTTGGCGACCCTCGATCCGGACGACGGGAAGATCCTCGACGAACGCAGCCCGGCCGCTGGCGCGCCGGCGTTCACATCGCTGCACGCGGCAGCGCGGCGCCCGGCGCTCCGGTTCTTTGCCGGCTCGACCGCGCAACATCCCAACGAGCTCTGGGTCGCCGGGCTGGGCGAGTCCGAGTTCCGCCGTATCACCGACTCCAACCCATGGCTCAGTAGCGTCGCGCTAGGCCAGCAGGAGGTGGTGCGCTTCCGCGCCCGCGATGGCCTCGAGATCGAAGGGCTGCTGATGCACCCGGTTGGCCGGAGCGAGAGCGACGGCCGCGCTCCGCTGGTGATCGTCGCGCACGGCGGCCCCGAGTCGCACTTCAGCGACGGCTGGAACACCAGCTACAGCAGCTGGGGTCAACTCCTCGCCGCCCGGGGCTACTTCGCTTGGCTACCCAACTACCGCGCCAGCACCGGCTACGGCGTCGCCTTCGCCAAGGCCGACCACGGCGACCCGATGGGCGCCGAGTTCACCGATCACCTCGACGCCATCGCCCACTTCGACGGGCGCGGGTTGATCGATCCCAAGCGCGTCGGCGTCGGCGGTGGGTCGTACGGTGGCTACACCGCGGCGTGGGCTGCCACGCGCCAGAGCGACCACTTTGCTGCCGCGGTGAGCTTCGTGCCCTTCGTGGATATCCGCACCAAGTGGTACACGTCGGACATCCCTTACGAGTTCTTCTACGTGCACTACCAGGAGAAGTGGCCGCACGAGCAGCCGGGCCTGCTGGCCGATCGCAGTCCGCTGTCGTGGGCGGCGCACTGCCGCACCCCGCTCTTGCTGCTGGGCGGCACGGCCGACCCGCGGGTGCACCCGAGCCAGCCGTTCATGCTGTATCGGGCCGTCAAGTTCGCCACCGCGACCCCGGTGCGCTACGTGCAGTACCCCGGCGAGGGTCACGGTAACCGCACCAACGTGTACCAGTACGACTACGCGCTGCGCACGCTGCGGTGGTTCGACCACTACCTGAAGCCCGGCGATCGGCGCGCCCAGGAGCCGCCGCCATTTGACGTCGACTACGGCGACTGGGGCAAGGCGACCACGGGCAGCGACACGGGCAGCAACCCGGGCGGCGACCGTTAGTACTAGTGTTGCGTGTCGGAAGTTCGTCACATATGTCGACGGCCCTCTGCGCCGCTCGCGGCGTTGCGTCTCCTCGACTTGTCCACCAACAAGCCCTGCGTCGACAGCGCCTTGCGAGCGGCACACATGGCTCGCCGACT
>JBCCGH010000120.1:0-30301 GCA_039029375.1 Planctomycetota bacterium | reverse complement strand
TGGGGCCTTATCCGCGAGACATCGGCGCCGGTCGCAAGGCGGGTCGCCGCAGGCATATTGGTGGATACGGCGAGGACGACCCAACGCTGCGAGCGGCGCTGAGGGCCGTGGATAAGGCCCCAGATTCCTAAATCACACCACCAGCAGGCCGTCGATTCAGCTAGGCGTTGCGCCCCAAGATCGACGACGTCGGCCAATCGGTCGAGGCCGCGATCGCGGGTGGCTGATCGGACCGGCCCATCGCCAGCTGACGCGCGCGACGTTCCCGCGGCCCCTCGAAGAAGAAGGCCGGCTCATCGAACGCGGGCTGCAGCTGATCGAGCCACGTGGCCCGAGCATCCCAGCGCGCAAAGAACGGCTGGCCCACCCAGCTCGGGTCTCGGGCCTGCAGGAACTGCAGGCAGAACACGCGCTCGCCGCGAATCGTGGCCTCGCCGTGGACGACGACTTTGCCGGGGGTCGCCGACATCGACGGGCCGCGCACGGTGCGAGCCAGGCCGGACACCTGCCGATAGGCGTTGGCGAAAATCCGGTGGGCGCGGCCGAGCGGCACCTCGAAGTAGTTCCGCGCGCCAGTATCGCGCTCCACGAACATGTAGTAGGGCACCGCGCCGAGACGCACCTGAGTCCGCCACATTTGCGCCCACGCGTCCGCGTCGTCGTTGACGTGCCGCACCAGCGGTGCCTGGCAGCGCACGATCACGCCCGTGCTGCGCACTCGGGCCAGCGCCTCGCGCGCGACGTCGGGCTCGAGCTCCCGCGGATGCGTGTAGTGCGCCATGAACGCGAGCTGCTTGCCGCTGGTGATGACCTCCTCGAAGAGCCGCATCAAATCGTCGGCGTCCTCGTCGGTGGTGAACCGATACGGCCACCAGGCCAGCGCCTTGCTGCCGATGCGGATCGTCTTCAGGTGCTCGAGGTCCGGCGCCAGCAGCGGCTCCAGAATCGCCCGGAGCTTGGCGGTGCGCATGATCATCGGATCGCCACCCGTGATCAGCACATCCGACACCTCCGGATGAGCGCGGACGTACTGCGCCAGCGACTCGGCCTCACGACTCGCGAACTTCAGGTCCTGCACGCCGACGAACTGGGCCCAGCGAAAGCAGTAGGAGCAATACGCGTGGCAGGTCTGGCCCTGAGCCGGGAAGAACAGCACCGTCTCGCGATACTTGTGCTGCATGCCAGGCAGGGGCTCGCCGTCCTCGCCGCGCGGCACGTTGAGGTCCAGCTGCCCGGCCGGATGCGGATTCAGACGCGCCTGGATGCCGCGGGCAGCGCTGGTCAGCTCCTTCGACTCGGCGCCGCGCCGCACCAGCTCGACCATCGTCTGCAGATCGTCGTCGTCGAGCATGCCAGACTGCGGAAACGTCAGCTGGTAGATGGGGTCGTCCGGCACCTGGTGCCAGCGGATCAGCTCGTCCAACACGTAGTTGTTGACGCGGAAAGGGAGGACCGCAGCAATCGCCCGGATCCTCGTCACCTGCTCCTTGGTGAGGCCACCTCGCTCCGCGATGGCGTCGATGTCTTTGACCGTGTGGGCACGATAGATCCGCTTGTTCATGAATGTCCTTTCTGCAGCCAGGGACGCCGTCAGACGGCAACGGCGACGCCCAGATCGACGCTAACGGCGGGATTGCCGAGCGTTGGATCGCGGAGTCCTTCCCGCGGGCGGCGTCGGGCGAAGACAACCGCCGACCAGACACCAAGATACCGACACAGAATGGCTTGGGGCAAGCGAGGACTGCCGAGCCCCGTCACCCAGGTGCCGCTCGGCGGGGTTGGAAATGTTCCCGCCACGCAAACATTTTGGAGTTTCGGAGAATACGCGGCCTTGGGCGCCGCGCGGTGCGCGGCGGTTTCGCGATTCCCCTCGCTGGTTCTCCGGAGAACGCAATGCTCGTCAAGGCCACCGCCATCGGCTTGGTCCTCGCTTCGACCCCTCTTTTCTTGGCCGCCACGCAGCAGGACCCGGCCGCGACCGGCTGCTGCGAGTCTGCTGCGCAGCTCGAGGCCAGCGCCGCCGACATGGCCCGCCTCCGCGGCGAGCTCGAATCGCTGCGACGCCGCGCCAAGGCCGCGCGGGCAGAGGTGCAAGACTTGCGCAGCCAGCTCGAAGAATCCCTCGACATGCTCGAGGCGAGCACCCCGCAGCGTGAGCACCGCAACTGCTCGCCCTCGCGCTCGAACCGGCGTTCACTGATGACGCAGTTCCAGTGGCTCAAGACCCACGGGCACGACACACGCGCGACCAAGCTCCTGACGCGCATGCTCAAGTCGTTTGGGGACAACCCGAACAACCTCAACTCGGTCGCCTGGAACCTGATGACCGACGACGAGACCGCGGGCAAGTACGACGACGTCGCTCTGGCGCTCGCCGAGCGCATGGAGGCGAAGCGCACCCGCCGTCATGAGCACCTCGACACGATCGCCCTGGCCCGCTTCCTCAACGGTCAGCTCGAAGCCGCCGTCAAGCTCCAGCGCACCGCGCTGAAGGCGAAGAACAGCGATGACTACCGGCGCCGGCTGCGCACCTACGAGGTCGCGCTAGCGAGCGTCGCCAAGGGGCAAGCCAGCCCGGCCACCGCGGCCGCGCGCCGCGCCCAGCTGCTCACGGACGAAGAGTAAAGTCCAGAGCGTCGCCGCCCGACGCGGTCGACGCTTCGATCCGTTCAAGAACGGCGCGGACCCGGGCGATGAGCGTCGGGTCGGCCGTCACCGCGGACCGCAGCGCGGCCACGGCAGGCCGCCAGGCACCGATCTCGGCCAGCGCGACCCCGTGCAGGTAATGCAGCTCGCCGCGGCGCGACGGTCGGCCCGCATCGCGCAAGAACGTGCCGACCCCGGCCGCGGCGGCGCGCCACTCGCCCGCCGCCGCGCGCTGCCGAAAGCGCTCCCTCTCGCGGTCGACGGCGAGGTCGCTCTCGACCTGCTCGAGCCGGCCCCGCCACAGCGGATGCAGCGGCGATCCCACGGCAGCAAGCGCCACGATCTCGCGCATGACGTCGATGTAGTGGCACCGCGCCGCCGCATCGATCTCACCAAGCCCTTGGGCCAGGAGACCGGCACGCGTCTGGCCGAGCGCCGCCGCGGCCGCAGCCCAGGCACGATCCCGGCGCACCCGCCGCAAGCGCAGACGATCCAGGTGCTGCACATAGGCGTCCGCGCCGCCCCGGCGGTAGCCGAGGCGCGCGTACGGCCGGCCATCGGCGTCGGCCAGCACCACGGTCGGCAGGCCCTGCACGGCGTATTCCTGGCGCAACCGCACGTGCTCGGCCGGAGTGCTGGTGGCGTCGCGCGCGAACTCCAGCATCACCGGCACGAAGCGCTCCGGCAGGGCGTCGCGGAACTCGGCCGTCCCAAGCACCTCGGCGGCGAGCCGGCGCGACCAGCTACACCACTCCGGGCCCGTGAAGATCAGCAGGACGTCGTGTCCCGCGACGCGGGCGCGCTGCTTGGCCGCCTCCAGAGCCCCGGCAGCCGGGGCCGGGGCGCCGAATCCGCGCGGCTGGGCCGCGCCGATCGCGGCGACGGACGTGGCGACCACACAAGAGCAGAGCAAACGCAGCATCGGACGTCCGGGTGTCGAGCAAAGGGGAGGGTGCTGCAGCGCCACTCGCGGTGAGCGGCGACGACTCGCGGCAGACTGCTTGGCGCAGATCATGGGGCCGCGGCGCGGCGCCCTCGAGCTTACTCGTTCCCGGGGAGGACTGCTTTCAGGGCGTCCCGGAAGGTCGGCAGCGCATCACGGCCGTCGGGGTAGTTGGTGCGGTCGTGCCGCTCCAATGGGTCGTTCTCGAGCACGTAGAGCTCTTCCGACTTCCCATCGCCGTTGAGGATGTAGTGGTACGGCCCCACCACGAGCGACTTCATGTCGCCCCTACGCTTGCCCTCGATGGCCTGAACTTCGGACAGCAGTACCTCGGGCTTGCGGTCCGCTCGTTCCTCGCCAGTCCACAGCGGGACCATGGACTGTCCCGGGAACGCCGGGTCCGCGGTCAGGCCGACGACCTCGAGCACCGTGGCCGGCAGGTTGCGCAGGCTGACGGGGTCGGTGACGCGGTGCGCGGCGCGCTGCGCCACCGGCAACCGCAGCAACAGCGGCACGAAGATGCACTGGCCATACAGGCTGTTGCCATGATCGAAGAGCCCGTGCGCGCCGAACTGCTCGCCGTGATCCGAGGTCACGATCACCAGCGTGTTGTCGAGCTGGCCGCGCAGCTTGAGCTCCTCGAGCAGCTGCCCGATCCGGTCATCAAGATAGGCGATCGCGCCCTCATAGAGGTCTTGCTCGAGATCGATCTGGGGTTGGTCGAGCGCAGTCCAATCGCCGATCTCCACCAGGTTGGTGTCATAGCGGAACTCGCCCCGCGTCACGTCGGTGTCGGCAAAGCGATCGAACGGGGCCGGCGGCAGGTAGGGCTGGTGCGCGTCGTAGTAGTTCAAGAACGCGAAGAACGGCCGATCCTCGTGGCCGTCGAGCCAATCCAAGAACGCGCTCTGCACATCGTCGGCGGTCTTGCGGTTGAGGTTGTCGTGATTGCCAATCAGGCTGCGCACCGCCGGCAAGTTGCTGAGCTCACGGCCGTAGGACATGCTCAGCACGACCTGGCCCACCGAGACGGGGTAGTCCTCGTAGTGCTGGAAGCCGCGGTCGATGCCCGACTCCCGCGCGCAGTAGTTGAGGTTGCTAGCGAACCCTGCCGTGGCGTAGCCGTTGGCCGCCAGCGTTTCGGCGAGCGTCTGGTGTCGGTCGTCCATGGGCAGGGCCCAGCCGGTGGATTGTTCGTGCGGGAACGTGCCGGTGAACATGCTGGCGTGGCTCGGCAGGGTCCACGGCGCAGTGGAGACCGCGCGTTCAAACACGACGCTGGACGTGGCTAGCGCATCGAGCTTCGGCGTGGTCTGCCGCTCGTGCCCGTAGAGGCTCAGGCTCTGCGCGCGCACGGTGTCGAGCACCAGCAGGAGCACGTTCGGCCCGGACGCGGCGGCCGGCGTGGCATCACCCTGACGCGAGCTCCGCTCGAACCAGGTGCTCGCGCCCAGCGCCCCGACCGCGAGGACGACGAGCAACCCGCTGATCGCCAGGAAGCGCGTAAACCCGCGCGGATTGGCGGCGGCGGGCCGGGCGACGATCGACCCCACGCCGGCGGCGATCGCCAGCGAGGCCAGCGGATGCACCAACCCGAAGATCAGGAGCGCACCCCAGAGCGCCGCGGCGGTGCCGAGGAACGCCAGCACGCGCGCGCTCCGCAGGGGCCGGACGAGGCCGCCCACCGCGAAGAGCAGGACGCCGACCACTGCGAAGAGCACCGCGTTGCCCACCGGCGCCATCCACACGGTGTCGTGGCTGATGTACTGCATCTCGCCCTCGACAGCGCGGCGCGCGAGGAGGCCAGCCACCTCGATGAGGCCCCCCACGGCACCAAACCAAAGCCCCACCAGGAGTGCGAAGCCGAGCCCTCGTTCGGCGGTCTCATCGGGGCTCGTCTGGGCAACTGCGGCGTCGGCGGCAGGCGTGGTCGTCATAGAGATCCTCAGGGCGATCGGCGGCGGCCTGGCCGCGCGGCGCCGCAAGCTACGAGCCGCCTCGGGGCACCGCAACCCACGTTCGAAGGGCTGTTTGCGGGGCCGCACCGCGCGGGCGTGTTTGCCGGACGCGGTTTCGTGAGGTAGCCTCGTATGGCGCCTTCGCGCGTCGAGCCCCGCTTCCGCCTCTGTGATCGCCAACGGCACGATTCCCGACGCCCGTACCACATCGGTCCGCGCCCCCGCGGCTGGTGGAACGGCAACGGCGTCCTGACTCCTTCGCGGGTCCGCCACCGGGAACTCGACTCGACCGCCATGACCTCTCGCTCTCCCAGCTACGGTTTGGCCTTCGTCGCCGGGATTCTCGGCATGGTCCTCGGCGCCCTCGCCGCCAGTACGGACGTCCTGCCGCTGGTCGGTGCCACATCACGGCACGGCGTGAGTGGCGCCCGGCCGCCGGCGGGCCATTGGCAGCAGGCCCGGGCGGCGGCGAGCAGCCTGTCTTCGGTGCCAGCGCGGCGGGGCGGTCAAGACCCGCTACACGCGTTGGCCGACCTGCCCTACACACGCGGCTCGCGCACGGCGCCCGAGGTCCAGTCCGTCGCCCAGTTCAATGGCGCGCGGGCCCAGCCGGGCGTCAACCTCGTCCTGTCCGGCCACTCGCCCTCCGCTCACCTCATCGACATGAAGGGCAACGTGCTGCACGAGTGGCACAAGACGTTCGACGAGGTCTGGCCTGACGGCGTCTACACGATCGGCTCCCCCACCGCGCGGTATTTCTGGCGCCGGGCGCACCTGTTCGGCAACGGGGACCTCCTCGCCATCTTCGAAGGCACCGGGATGATCCTGCTCGACAAGGACTCCAACCTGAAGTGGGCGTACGACGGTCAGTGCCACCACGATCTGTCGGTGACGGAGGACGGGTTGATCTACACGCTCGGTCGCATCCAACGCACCGATCGGCCGGAGGCTCTGTCTCGCTTTCCCACCTACCTCACGGGGGACTTCATCGAAGACACGGTGCTCGTGCTGTCGGCCGACGGCGAGCTGAAGCACCGCTCGTCGATCCTGCACTGCCTGCTCCGTTCGGACTACGCCGCGGCGATCTCGATGTCGCAACGCGAGGGCGACTTCCTCCACACCAACACGATCGAGGTCATGGACGGCCGCTTCGACGACCGCCACCCGCTCTATCGCAAGGGCAACGTCCTCGTTTGCGTGCGCAACTGCAACCTCCTGGCGGTGCTCGACCTCGAGAAGCAAGACGTGGTGTGGGCGCTCCAGGGGATGTTCGGGCTACCCCACGAGCCGACCGTCATCGACAACGGCAACATCCTAGTGTTCGACAACCACCGGTCGGCCGACGTGTCCCGCGTGCTAGAGATCAACCCCCTCACTCGCGAGATCGTCTGGGACTATTACGGGAATCAGAAGCACCCCTTCCACAGCTCGATCTGTGGCTCCAACCAACGCCTGGCGAACGGCAACACGCTGATCGTCGAGACCACTGGCGGCCGGGCCTTCGAAGTCGGCGCCGATCGCGCGATCGTCTGGGAGTTCTTCAACCCGTTCCGGGCTGGCGGCAACGACCAGCTGATCGCCAGCATCTTTGATTGCGTGCGGCTCGATCCACAGACCCTGACCGAAGGCTTTCCCGAGGTCGCCGCGCCCGGGCCGATCCAGCTGGACGAAGCCCGCGGGCTGGTGCAGGACACTCCCCGATGAGGACCGCGGGCCGCCTGCTCGGCGCCGCTCTAGCGCTCGGCGCGGCGTTTGCCGTCGGCCGCTGGTCGGCGGGACCAACGCGGGCGGGAGCCAACGATACCGACGCGGCGGCGCCGCTCACGGCAGCGGCGAGTGGGAACGCGACCGCGACGCCGCCGGCCGGCCCAGGCGCCGGCGCGGCGGCGGCGCTGCCCGCCGGTCGGTGGCACGCCGTGCGCAACGACGCCGCCGACCACCCGAACGAGGACAGCGACACTCTGCGCGAACTGGCGCAGCTGCCCTACGCGGCCGGGTCCAACGAAGCGCCCGAGCGACGCAGCGTCACGGTGTTGACCGACGCTGCCGACCTCGGCGTCAATCTCGTGCTCTCCGGCCACGCGCCCGTCGCGCAGCTCATCGACATGAAGGGCGCCGTGCTGCACGAGTGGCGCAAGTCGGTGCACGACGTGTGGCCGGACTACGAGATCCAGCACGGCTTCCCCGAGGACCACACGACGTTCTTTCGCCGGGCCCACCTGCTGCCGAACGGCGATCTATTGGTGGTGTACGAGTACATCGGCCTGATTTGTCTCGACAAGGACTCCAACGTCCGCTGGGCCTACCGCGGCGGCTGCCACCACGACCTCCACGTTGGCGAGGACGGCACGATCCACACACTGGCGTACCGGCTCCGCACCGAGGTGCCAGCCCGGCTGGCCGGCCACCCCGCCTTTCTGCAGGCCCCGTACTTCGAGGACGTGGTGGTCGAGCTGTCAGCCAGCGGCGAAGTGCGACGCGAGATCTCGGTGCTGCAGGCGTTCGTCGACTCACAGTACGGCTCGACGTTGGCGCTGCTGGCGCGGCAAGGCGACTTCTTCCATCCCAATACCGTGTCCGTGATGGACGGCCGCTTCGCCGATCGCCATCCGCTTTATCGGCAAGGCAACTTGCTCGTGTGCGTGCGCAACAGCAACACGGTCGGCGTCATCGACCCGCGCACCGAGCGGGTGGTCTGGGCGCTGCAGGGGCTGTGGACCTACCCGCACGATCCCAGCGTCGTCGAGGCCGGCCGCCTCCTGGTGTTCGACAATTTGGGCGACACCATGCAGTCGCGCATCGTCGAGGTCGACCCACTGACCCAGGAGGTCACATGGACGTATCGCGGCTCGCCAAAAGCGCCGTTCCTCAGTGAAGTGTGCGGCGCGAGCCAACGCCTGCCCGGCGGGAACACGATGATCGTCGAGACCACCGGTGGCCGCGCCTTTGAGGTGAACCGTGCCGGCGACATCGTGTGGGAGTACCTCAACCCGCACCGCGCCGGCGAGGAGGGCGAGTTCATCGCCAGCCTGTTCGACTGCGTGCGTCTCGACCCCAGCCCCTACGCCGCCGCCCTGCCGGCACTCGCCGACGCCGGGGACCGCGGTCCCCTGCCGTTGGACGCGGTCCGCGCGCTGAGCGAGTCAAAGAAGTAGTGACGCGCCGTTCGGCGCCGTGAATCGGCACCGTGCGGTGGAATCGCAGCGCGAGATTCGCCGCAATCCGGATATGACAGCAGGGTCGTGAGCGCCACCGAGCCCGCCCCTGATGTTCCCCAGCTGGCGTTCGCGCAGGGCACCATCGAGCTCCGTGGAGCGCCCGAGGATGCCGCCCCGCCGCGCATGACTTGGGACCAGCGCAGCCGGTGCTGGCGCGCACCCGCGCACGCCTACGCCGACGTCAAGCGCAGTCTCGATGGCGCGTGCTCCGACGGGGCCGCGGCGTTTGCGGAGCTACCGCACGGCGTGCGTGTCGAGCGTGAGCCCCGCGCCTTTCAGACCGAAGCGCTCGCGGCATGGCACTCGGCGCAAGGCCGTGGGGTCGTGGTGCTACCCACCGGCGCGGGCAAGAGTCACGTCGGCGTCCTCGCCATTGACGCCGTGCGGCACAGCACGCTGGTGGTCGCGCCCACGCTCGACCTCGTGCACCAGTGGTACGAGCTTCTGCGGCTGGCGTTCGCTGCGCCGGTCGGCGTCGTCGGCGGTGGTGACTACGTCGTGGAGCCGATCACCGTCACGACCTACGACTCCGCCTATCTGCACATGGACCACCTGGGCGATCGCTTCGGCTTGGTCATCTTTGACGAGTGCCACCATCTGCCGAGTGGCTCGTACGCGCTGGCCGCGCAAGGGGCTTTGGCGCCGTGGCGGCTCGGGTTGACCGCGACGCCAGAACGCGCCGATGGCCGCGAGGTTCTGCTGGGCGAGCTGATCGGCGATGTCGTCTACCGGCGCGACATCGTGGAGATGACCGGCGAATACCTCGCCGAGTACGAGGTGCAGCGCGTGCACGTCGAGCTGTCCGCCGCCGAGCGCGAGCAGTACGACCGGGCCCGCGCGACGTACCGCGGGTTCGTGTCCGACTACCGCATCCGGATGAGCGCACGCGACGGTTGGCAACGCTTTGTCATGCTCTCGTCACAGAGCCGCGCCGGCCGTGCGGCGATGCTGGCTTACCAAGAGCAGCGTCGACTCGCGTTCGCCGCCCCATCCAAGATCGACGTCCTCGGCGGGCTGCTGCACCGCCACCGCGACGATCGTGCCTTGGTCTTCACCGAAGACAACAAGACGGCATACGAGATCAGTCGACGCTTTCTCATTCCCGTCATCAGCCATCAGACCAAGGTGACCGAGCGCGCAGAGATCCTCCAAGGCCTGGGCGACGGCACGTTCAACGCCGTGGCGACGTCCAAGGTGCTGAACGAAGGCGTTGACATCCCCGCGGCCAACGTCGCGATCATCGTTTCGGGCAGCGGCTCGGTACGTGAGCACGTGCAGCGACTCGGTCGCGTCCTACGCAAGCTCGGCGGCAAACGAGCAGTACTGTACGAGCTGGTGGCCGCCGACACGAGCGAGGCATTCACCAGCGAGCGGAGGCGCGACCACGTTGCTTACCGTTGACCACGTGCTGGCGCGGGTCCGCGAGGGCAAGCTCGCGTTGACCAAGCTGCACCCCCGCATGCTGACGCGGGCTGCGGAGATCGCGCGAGGCTACTGCGACGCCGCACGCGCCTGCGCCGGGGCAACGCGGGCCGAGTTTCGCGCCCGCTGTGCCGAAATCGATGTCGAGCCGCAAGAGCGCCGCGTCGCGCTCGGGCTCGAGAAGCTCGTGACCGATCGCTGCAAGTTCGAACCCGAAGCCGACGTCGACCCGCCGGCGCTACGGCGGACCGTGTTTGCGCGGGCCGCCGAAATGCGACGAGGCCTCGGCGCCGAGGCGGAGCTCGCGCGCGAAGAGGTGCTGGCCGAACTCGGGCCGGCGCAGGGATGCGATCCCGAGCGGCTCGACGCCCTGCTCTACAGCGACCTCAAGGACGCGCATCGACTCGTCGCGTTCACACCGACCCCACCCGACCAGGTCGTCGCGGACTGGCGGCGCGGTCAAGCACAAGCCGTGCTGCTTCGCGCGACCGGGGTCGAGGTGATGGTCCACAACGACGAGCCATCCGCCTACCGCGCCCTGTTCCACAAGCTCAAGTTCCTGCGTCTGATGTACCACCTGGCCGCGCAGGAAGACGGCGGCTACCGCATCGCGATCGATGGCCCGTTCAGTCTGTTTCGGTCAGTGACCAAGTACGGGCTCCAACTCGCGCTCCTCCTTCCGTCGCTCGAACGCTGTCGCCGCTTCGAGCTGAGAGCCGACGTCCTTTGGGGGCCCCAGAGGCGACCCGTCACCTTCGCGATCGATGGTGGGCGGGACCAGGCCGAGGCGTGTCCCGTCCGCTTGCCCGACGAGGTGGCGACCCTGGTCCAGCAATTCGAGCGGCTGCGGTCGGACTGGCGCGCGGCACCGGCTACGTGCCTCCTCGATCTACAGGGCGTGGGCCTGTGCGTCCCCGACCTCACCTTCGTCCACGGCAGCGGGGCCCACGTGCACCTCGAAGTGATGGGCTACTGGAGTCGCGATGCCGTGTGGCGGCGCGTTGAGTTGGTCGAAGCGGGGCTCGGTGAGCCGATCGTCTTCTGCGTGTCGCAGCGCCTGCGGGTGAGCGAAGCGGTTCTCGATGACGCCGTGCCAGCCGCGCTCTACGTCTACAAGGGCGTGATGAGCGCCAAGGCGGTCCTGGCCAAGTTGGAAGCGATCCGTGGGCGGGCCTAGTCTCTAGCGCTTCAATAGAGCCGTTCGAGCACGTCCCGAGTGTCGCCGACCGCCCGGCGAATCTTCGCGACGTTGCCGCACGCGAAACCGAAGACCAGGCCGTGGGGCGGCGTGTGCTCCTTGGCACAAGGAATGGTGTAGTCCGCGAGCGACACCACCTGGATGCCAGCACCGACCAGCGCCGCGCAGGTCTCGGCCTGCTCGAGCCCTTCGGCCAGCCGTGCCGTGCAGTGCAGACCCGCGTCCGAGCCCACGATCTCTAGCCACTCGGAGAGGTGCCTCTGGGCGCTTTCAACAAATGCCGTCCGGCGCTCCGCGTAGATCTTGCGCATGCGCCGCAAGTGCCGGGCGAAGTGGCCTTCGCTGAGAAAATCGCGCAACACCATCTGCTCGATGGTCGACGGTGGCCGACCGCAAAGCGCGAGTGTCCGGGTTGCCGGCTCGATCATCGCTGGCGGCACGACGACGTAGGCCACACCGCACGCCGGGAAAACCGTCTTGCTGAAGCTCCCGACGTAGATCACCCGCTCTTGCGTGTCCAATCCCTGCAGCGCGGCCAGTGGGCGCTGGACGTAGCGATACTCGCTGTCGTAGTCGTCTTCCATGACGAAGGCGCCAGCTCGGGCGGCCCAATCGAGGAGGTGTAGGCGCCGCTCCAATGGCAATGTCACTCCCATTGGAAACTGATGCGACGGGGTGACGTACGCCAATCGCGCGCTGGGCCACTGCGACCGCAAGTCGACGCGCATGCCCAAGGCGTCGACGGGGACCGGCACGAGCTCGGCGCCGGCCGCATCAAAGGCAAGATGGGCGCGGCGGTAGCCCGGGTTCTCGACGAGGACTCGGTCGTTCGGCCGAATGAGGAGGCGGCTGACGAGGTCGATCGCCTGTTGCGTGCCGTGCACGACCAGCACCTGCTCGACGCTGCATCGCACGCCGCGAAAGACACGGAGGTAGTCGACGATGGCGTGCCGCAGGGGCCGGTAACCCTCGACGGCGCCGTACGCGAGATCGGCGGCCGAGGAGGAACGCCAGCGCGAGCGCATCAGCCGGGACCAGATCGGGATCGGAAACTCCTCGACAGCAGGGACACCAGCCCGAAACAGACGCACCGGCGCGATCGCGTCGAAGACCGGTGAAGCCGCACTGATCAGGCATCGTCGGTTGCGGCGACTGGTCGCTCTGCGCCGTGGCGCGGGCGGCTTCTTGGTCGGGCACACGGCGAGCTCCGCATCTTCCGGCAACGTGTCGCGGACGTGAGTGCCGCGGCCGACGGAGCTCTCGATGTACCCCTCCGCTCTGAGCTGTTCGAACGCATTGATGACCGTCGTTCGCGAGATCCCAAGGTCACTAGACAGCTCCCGCGTCGACGGCAGGCGGTCGCCCCGAGTCAGCGGCCCCGTCAAGATCGCACTCCGCAACGCGCCATACAGCTGTTGGCTCAGAGTCGCGGGGGCGCAGGGGTCCAGGCTGACGAAACCGAGGTCGAGGGTGGAGGAGGCGCGGGCCACTCAGCAGGCTCCTATCAATGGTCTGGTCAAGATCGCCAAAGTGGATCTTTTCAAGATACCAATTAGGCCTGAGGCTGCCCGCGTGAGCAACCCCGACCAGTTTGCGCCGACGGACCTCACCCGCGTCCGTCGCGTCCCCAAGCGAGCTTCCTACGACCGCCCGACCATCCACGAGATCCTCGACCGAGCGTGGTTCTGTCACGTTGGGTTCATCGAGGAGGGCCGGCCGTTCGTGATCCCGATGGTGCACGGCCGCGATGGCGACCAGCTTCTGTTCCACGGCAGTCCAAAGAGCCGGGCGCTGCAACAGCTGAGCTCAGGCGCCGAGATCTCGGTGGCGGCGACGTTGTTCGACGGCCTCGTCATCGCGCGGTCGATGTTCCATCACTCGATGAACTACCGCTCGGTCGTTGGCTTCGGCACAGGCCAGGCGGTGACCAGCGACGACGAGAAGCTCGCGGCTCTACGCCTCTTCAGCGACCGCGTAGTGCCAGATCGTTGGCCGACGGCACGGCCGCCGTCAGCGAAAGAGCTCGCGGCGACGGCGGTCGCCAGCGTCACTCTGCACGCAGCATCCGCCAAGCGACGCAGCGGCCCGCCGATCGACGACGCCAAGGACTACCAAGGCCCCTATTGGGCTGGGGTGGTCCACTACCGTGAGACGCCGACCGCTCTGGACCCCGACCCCAAACTCGCCGCCGACATTGCAGTCCCCGACTGCGTATCGACGTTGCTGGACGGTGCGCGATGACATCTGACGGGCTTGCCGGCTTCGACGTCGTGCATCGTCTCGACCCCGCCCAACGCGCCCAGCTCCTCGCCCTCTACGACGGCGAATGGTGGAGCGCGGGCCGCACATTGCAGGACGTCGAGCGTATGCTGCAGGGCCCGTCGGTGATTGTCGGCCTCGTCGAGCCATCATCCGCCGAGCTCGTAGGCTTTGTCCGGAGTTTGTCGGACGGCGCCTTCCACGCTTGGGTCTACGACGTCATCGTCAAGCCATCCCATCGCGGTCGCGGCCTCGGTCGCGCGTTGCTCGATCGGATCGTTGGCCACCCCGCGCTCATCAACGTGCGCCGCATTAGCCTCAGCTGCCGGCCGGACATGATTGCGTTCTACCAGCGCTGGCAGTTCCAGCCTTTCCCAGAGGACAGCGAACCGCGCCTGGTCCGGGTGAGGCAATGATCGACGCCCCGAGGGCCGGCGGCGCTTTTCTCGCGCCGCCGCGACGCCCTCGCCCGCCAACCGGGCGGCAAAACAGCGGCCGCGCACTGTTGTGACGGCAGGGCCGGATAGCATGCCGGCAGCAAGGAGCATCATTGATGACGCAACGACGAAGCCGGCTCGCCGGCGCGACCATCGCGGCAGCCGGACTCGCCGCCGTAGCCTCCGCCCAGGTGCAAGTCGCCCGCCAATGGGTCGCGACCGTGGATGCGCCGACCGATCTCGCCGCGCCACGCCACGACCTGCGGCGTCTCTTTGTCGCCGAGGGTAGGGGGCGAGTCTGGGTGATCAAAGACGGCCAGCAACTCGCGGTGCCCTTCTTGGATCTGCGCAGCCAAGTCGAAGCAAACGGCGCTGAGCAAGGATTGCTCGGCCTGGCGTTCCACCCGCACTACAACGCCAAGCCGCACGTGTTCGTGAGCTTCACGCGGCGCCCGGACAACGCCCTCACGGTCCTGCGCTTCACCGCGTCGCCCAGCAACCCGGATGTCGCGGATCCATCGAGTGCGCTGGAGATTTTGACCGTCGCCCAGACCTCGACCCAGCACAATGGCGGCGCGCTGCGGTTTGGCTGGGATCGCTACCTCTACATCTCGCTCGGCGATTCGGTGAGCGGCTGCGTGGCCCAGGATGGATCCACCATGCTCGGCAAGATCCTGCGCCTCGACGTCGACGCCGCGACACCCTACGCGATCCCACCGGACAACCCGTTCGCTGGCAGCCCGACCGTCCTGGAAGAGATCTGGGCCATGGGTTTCCGCAATCCCTGGCGCATCGGCTTCGATGACAATACCGGCGATCTCTATGTCGCCGACGTGGGCGCGCTAACCCGCGAGGAGGTCAGCGTGGTACCTGCCGGTGGCTTGAACTTCGGCTGGCCCCTGTTCGAAGGCAGCCTGACGTTCTCACCCACGGGTTGCGGCTCGACGCCAGCCGTGGTCGCACCGGTGGTCGAGTATGACCACGCCCCCGATCGGTGCTGCGTGATCGGCGGCTCGGTCTATCGCGGCGCCGCGATCCCTGCCTTGCGCGGCACCTACTTCTACGCCGACTACTGCGGCGGGATCTCATCGTTTCGCTATGTCCCCGGCGCCGGCGTGCGCGAGAGGGTCGATCGCTCGGAGGAGCTCGGGGTGGCCGGGCGCCTGCCGCGGGTGAGCTCGTTTGGCGAAGACGGCGCCGGCGAGCTGTGCTACGCGCAACAAGCCGACGGCCAGATCTACCGCATCGTCGCGGCGGCCGCGACCTCTCGCCGGCAGCGCCCCCAAGGGCTAGGCCCGGCCTGGCGAGCCCTGTGGCGCCTCTGGTCGCGCTAACGCGCTGCCGGCTCACTGCTCGGTGAGCTCGATGACGACCTCGGTCATGCCGGCGGTGAGCACGACTTCACGCGGCGGCAGCGGCGCGTAGCCGGCCAGGTCGGGGAACCGGACGTGGTACGTGCCGGGCTGGGAGAAGTAACGCGTCGCTCGCTTGGTGCTCGCGCGACCGCCGGCGGGCGGCGGCGCCCCGGGCGGCGAGGTCACCTGGATCCCCGACCAGAAGTCGAACGGCATTGGCACCAGCGAGCCACGGTGGCGAGCCTCGAACACCATCCCCAAGGTCGCGGTCAGCTCGACGGTCCGTTGATTGGTGCCTGGCTGCAGGTCCCACTCCAACGACACCGGCAGGTAGCCGGCCGCCTCGACGTGCACCGTCACTGGTCCCGCCACCGCCTGAAAGCTCACGGTGCCGGCGCGCCGGTCGATGGCCGCATCGAGGCTCAGGTTGCGCCGCAGACCCGGGAGCTCGCCATCTGACCACCGCGCCACACTGGCACTGACGGCGCGCCCGGTCGCCGCGTCGCGAAGAGCGAGCTCGGCGACCCCCACGGCAGGCAGCTCGACGGCGAGGTCAGCTCCGTGCGGCGTGACCGTAAACAGCAGCCGGTGTTGGACTGGGCTAACATAGGCGACGTAGCGGCCGGGCACGACCGGCGGGGCCTCCCAGAGCAGACGGCGCGCGTCGCTGGGATCTTCGCGCATCCGGCGGCTCGACAAGTGCAGCGCTTCTTGGCCGTGCTCTTCGCCGTCATCGAGCCGCGTCAGAGAGAGCCCCAGCGGCACGTCGACAAGCTCGGGCGGCACGAAGAGGCTGCCGCGCAGCGGCGCCTTCGCCACCGCTTCGTCGACCACCGGCACCGCGACCGCAGCCGTGCCACCGGCAACCACCTCGCATTCGGCCTCGCCCGCCGTCCGGGCGGCCTCAAACGAACCCACCTGGACCCGTGCCGTGTACCTGCCCGGCAGGAAACCGGTGATCGTGACCGGCCGCTGGCCGCGCGCGCGCACCTCGACGGCGTGAGGGGTTGGTGAATGGACCCCCAACGGCATGCGGGCGCGGATCTCGGCCGGCACCGGATCAAGCCGCGTCAAGCGCACGAACGCTTCCTCGGGCATCGTGCCGGTCGGCGTGACGGTGACGTCTCCCCCCGGGTCGAGCGTGACCGTGCGCTCTCCCGGGCGGTCGTGTTGCACGTCGATGCGTCCCCAGGCGTAGCCGGGCGCCCGCGCCCAGTAGGCCACCGGTCGTCCTGCCGGCGGCAACACCACCGGCGAAGGTACGTCGCGGGCGACGGACGCCACCGCGCGGTGGTCGCCGGGATGTAGGTCGGCGCCGAAGGCCCGCCACCGGGCGCGCGACCGCACCTCGACGACCGGCAACTCGGCGCCGCTTGCAGCGTCGACGACCCGCAGCAAGACGGCGCCGAGAAACCGCGCGTGAAAATCGATGGGTTCGTCGCTGGCTGCGAACGACTCGGGCTCGTCCAACACCGCAAGACGGTCCTGCACCTGGAATGAGTACGCGCGCAGCCGCGCTTGCGGCGGAACCGAGATCGACCATTGGCCATCACGCACCTCGACCGCGCGACTCACCGCGTCCTCCCCACTCACCACCGCCAGCCGAAACTGCCCGGACGTGCGTGGCCAAACCACGCCGTGCTCATCGGTGACCAGCAGTCGGCCGCGGACGGTGCGCGCTGGCGGCGGGACGGGCTCAGCCTCGGCCAGCGGCACGGACTGCCTGGCACGGGGCGTGGCTGCCGCGCCCTCCGGGGCCACGGCAACCGGCGCCGCGAGGGTTCCGGCCGGCGCGGTCGGCGGATCCGGGTCCGCGATGGCCGCACCCCACCAAACGCCGAGACCCGAAGCGGTGAGAAGGATCGCAGCCGCCAGGGCCGTAAGTTTGCTCGTGTTCGTCACGGTGACTCCGATCGCGGGCGCGAGCGCGCCCGCCCGCGCCAGCGGCGTGAGCAAGGCGACCCAGCGCCGGCGCTGGCCGAGGTCGCGGTCCAATTGGTCGCGCAGCAGCGCGGCCGCTCGCTTGAGCCGAGTGCGCACGGTCTCGACCGGGACCCGCAAGTCGGTGGCGATGTCAGCCGCGCTGTGACCCCGGTAGAAACGCAGGTACACGACGGTGCGATACGGCTCGGACAGATCGGCCGCCGCGTTGGCGACCGCGCGTTGCACCTCGAGGGAGGCCGCGACGTCCGCCGCCGCCGGCGCCTCGCCAACCGCGGCCACCGCCGCCTCGCGGCGCGCCCGACGACGGTTGGCACGACCGCGCTCGAGCGCGGTCGTGCGCAGCACTTTGGCCAACCAACCGCGCGGCGATGTGACCGTCGCGGGTTCGCGGCTCAGGGCGTTGACCCATGCCTCCTGCGCCAAATCGTCGGCCTCGTCGTCGGCGACCAGGCGCCGCGCCAGCGCGCTGAGGAACGGCTGGTGGCGCAGGAACTCGGTGCGCAGGTCGGGCGGCAGAACGCGGTGGAGGCTCACGGGCGACGGATTCTCACAGGGAGCGCGACCACAGATGCCGCCGCCGGCCGTCATGGTTCAAAAAAGTGGCGCGGCGGCAGAGACCTCGCGGCCGCGGCCGCCGAGCGTCCCCGCGAGGGTGCCCCGCCCGAGCTCCGCAGCAGCGGCCCCCGACGGGCAGGTGCCGACGCGGCGGGTATCTCCCCCGTCAGCGCCCCAAAGTCCAGAAGACCGCGTTCGTCAAATCGGCGCCCAGCGGCGCCGGCGTCGGCCCGAGGATCGCCTGCAACGACGTGCGCACCCCGGTGAGCTCCGGCGTCGTCGGTAACCGCACACTCACGGCCCACGCCGAGCTGCTCGCTACGATCGGCGCGAGAGTCGCGAGCCCCGCGGGATTCAGATACAGAGAGCAGCCCGACCCAACCGCCACTGCCGAACTCGGCGGGCCGAGCAAAAGCGCCCCGGCGGTGCCCGGTAACGCGCCAAGCACCCTGATCTGTACCAAAGCCCCGAGCGCCGGGTCCCCGGCGGCCAGGCGGAGCAGCTGCGCGGGGTCAGCGCAGCTCTCGCCCACCGGCTGCGCCGTGGCGCCGGGATGCACTGCCCAAAGCTCTCGGCCGACCACGTTGTCCGTCGCGGCAAAGAGCACGCGGCCGTTGGAGAGGGTCAGTCCCCGCGGCGTCGAGCTCGCTGTGCCTCTGAGTAAGTCGGCCACCAGTTGGGTGCCGGCCGCCGTACCGTCCGTGCGCCAAAGTTCCTGGCCAGACGTCGGCGTGCGACCAGCGAAGTAAAGACGGCGACTGCCTCCCGGAGTCAGCGCGTCGAGCCCGGTCTCGCCGAGCGGTGCCGAGAACGCGTTGGCGAGCAGCTGAGTGCCGGCCGCCGTCCCGTCGGAACGCCAAAGTGCCCGCCGAAGCGCGTTCGTCGCCTCGAACATCACCACGTCACCCCAAGCCGTCAGATCCTCTGGATCGCTGCTCGTGCCGCCCACCTGAAGATCGCGCACCAACGCCGTGCCGGCTGCCGTGCCGTCGGACTTCCACAGCTCGATGCCAGCGACCAAGTCCTGCGCCGTGAAGAACAGCTGCTCGCCGGCCACCGTCAGGTGGTCGGGGTTCGAGCTGCGGACCCCGACGTACATGTCGGCGACCAACGCGGTTCCTGCAACCGTGCCGTCCGAGGCCCACAGCTCGGCGCCCGTCGCCGGATCGCTGCCGGCAAAGAACAGCTTGCCCCGATACGCGGCGTGGGGCGCCCCGGCGACGGTGGACGCTACGACTTGGGTACCCGTGGCCGTCCCATCCGAGCTCCACAAGTCGTGCACCCGTGGCGCAGCGTTCACGACGAAGAACACACGGCCGGCGACCGACTCCAGGACGCACAGGTCGGTCCCCGCCGCCCCCGGCGTGATGTCCTTCACCAACCTCGTGCCGCCCGGGGTACCGTCGGACTGCCAAAGCTCGCGGCCGGCACTGGCGTCCGAGGCCACGAAGAACAAGATCTCGCCGACGGCCGCGGCCCCCCGCGTCGGGCTTGGGACGATGTCCTTGACCGGCGTCGTGCCTGCCGTCGAGCCATCGGTCTGCCAAAGCCTGGTGCGGGTCGGAGTGTCGGTCGCGGTGAAGAACACGGTGTTACCGGCGCGGATCAACCCCCGAGGGTCCGCGCCAAGCGGTCCGGGCAACAGGTCCGCCACCCGCGCGGTCCCCCTCTCCGTCCCGTCCGTTCGCCACAGCTCGCGACCGGCTACGCCGTCGTCGGCCGCAAAGAGCGTTGTGCCGTAGAGCTCGACGAACTCGCCCGGCGACGAGCCCACGTTGGGTGCGGCCGTCGGCGATGCCGACACGTTCTCGAGCAGCACGGTGCCGGCCGCGGTGCCATCACTGCGGAACGGTTCGTGGCCCGTGGGCCCCTGATCGGCGGCGAAGAACAGGTCGGCACCGAGTGGCGTCAACGCGCGCGGCAGCGAGCCGCGGGCACCGGGCAGGATGTCACTCATCAGACGCGTCCCGGCGGCCGTGCCATCCGAGGTCCACAGCTCGGCCCCGTACAGCGACGTGCTGGCGCTGAAGCAGACGTCGCCACGGACGGCCACGAGGCTCCCCACGTTCGTCAAACCGACGCTGGGCGCGACCCGCTGCGTCCCGGCGGCCGTGCCATCCGAGATCCAAAGATCCCGCGTCCCCGCCTCCTCCCCCGCAAACCACAAGTCGCCACCCACGACCAGAAGGTCGTGCACCTCCACCTGCTTGACCGGTCCGGTGCCCGCTGGAGAACCGTCGGAACGCCAAAGCTGGCGCACCCCGGCCGTCTGACCCGCGAAGAAGAAAGCGCCCTGGTAGGCAGCGGCCTCCCACAGGAGGATCGGCTGCGACAGGATGATGGTGCCCGCGGCAGTGCCGTCCGTGCGCCAAACACTGGGAGTCGAAGCAGGGTCTGCGGCGGTCACGCGGACCGTGCCAGCTTCGGTGCCATCCGTCTTCCACAAGCGAAGCGCCGAGTCATTGGCCTGAAAGAACAACTCGCCGCGGAAGACGGTGAGGCCCTGTGGCTCGGATGATGGAGCGCCGGCACGGATGTCCTTGACCAACTCGACGGTGCCGGGCTGCCGAGTGGTCTTGAACAGCTCGGTCCCGACGTCGGGACGGGTTGCCGCGAAGTAGATGTCGCCGTTGAACTCGACGAACTCCGTGGGATCGGACGGCGAGTCGGCGGCCGAAGTCCGGTTGATGTCTTGGACGAGCACGGGTTGCTGGGCGATCAGCGCGGGAAGCGCCACCAGACAGGCAGCCGCGGGCACCAGTCGCATGCATGACCAAGTCGGCATCGAAGTCCTCCACGTTGGCACCAGGGTCGCGCCGTGGTCAGCATAGACGTACGTTCAGTGGCCGCCTGACGGCCGCTCGCGCCCAAGTGACCGCGTTCGCGTCCGCCTGCTCCTTGGGGTTCGCGAGGGGACCACGGCTGGGCAGTTCGCACGCGCCCGGCCCATCGTCCCAAGAATTCCCAGGCTGAGTCGCGGGCGGCTGAAATGGACGCAACACGAGAGTGGCCCCCCGCGTTCCCGTCCCCGGTCGTCGCGACGGGTCGGGGGCGCCGCCCAACCGCCCCGGCCCGCCGCAACGAGACACCCATCCCGACCAGCGACCGCCCTATGTCACCGCGCCTGATCCCGTGGCTCGTCACCGCCGCCCTCGCGGCCCCGGCCGTCGCGCAGCCCGTGCTGCGCGTCGGTCCGGGTGAGCCGTTCTCCACCATCCAGGCCGCACTGGCAGCGGCCGCCCCCGACTCCGTCATCCTGGTGGCCCGAGCCGCCTACTCCGGCGCGCTGACGATCGACCGACCCGTGCGGCTCGTCGCCGAGCCCGGTACGACCGTGGACCGGCTGCGCGTCACCGTCGAAGGCCTCGCGCCCAGCGACTTCGTGCTCCTACGCGGCTTCACCAGCACCTATCCCGCCTATCAACCGCCGGTCGAAGCGCTGGACATCGACGGCGGCACGGTCCACGTCGAGGACTGCACGTACACGGGCTGGACGCGCGTCAGCGGCTCGGTCTTGTCGGTTCAACGCTCGACGATCGGTGGGGTGGACGCGCGGGGCCAAAGCCACGTCGCTCTGGTCGACTCGCGGACCGAAGGACACGCCGAAATCGTCTTGGTCTATGGCTGCTACTACGGCTGCTCGTCCTACTACGCCTACTCGTCGGTGCCGGCCGTGGTGGTCACCGAGAGCACGGTCACGATCGCCGGAGGCGAGGTACAAGGCGGCGAGGGACAGCTCCTGGACCAACCGGCCATCGAGCTCTACTCCGGTCGCGTCGTGGTGACCGGCAACACGTCGACGCGCATCGCCGCTGGCGGCATCTACGGCCCGCCGACGGCCGCGATCCGCACCCACGGCGGCGAACTCGTGCTGGACCCCGACCCGGTGTTGGTGGCGCCGATCGGCGCACCGCGGATCTCTGGACCGGCGAGGGTCGTGCGTGAGCGCATCCCGTATCTCCGCGCCGACGTCGAAGGCCGCGAGCTCGCCGTTCGCTTGAACACGTTCGCAGGAGCCAATGTCGCATTGCTGGTGAGTCCGTTCTCCCCACCGGTGTCGCTGCCGATCGCGTCGGTCAGCCTCTGGACGTTGCCGCCGCTGGTCCTCGCCGCGGGGATCGTCCCCGGCAGCACCCTTTGGAACGTCCGCACGCCACTGCCCAGCGTCGCCGCCGGCAGCGTCCTGCGCATGCAAGGACTGGTGCTGCGCGGCGGCGCGCTGGCGCTGTCCAACCCAGCGGTGACCGCGCTCGAGCCGCACTGATCGCAGGCCCGCGCCACAGCCGCGCCAGGTTGACGCCGCGTCGGGTCCTCGTAGGGTCCGGTCATGGAACGGAGAGCCATCGTCCTGGCGTTGGCGCTGGGCGCCGCGGCGGTCGGGTTTGTCCTCGGCCGCGGGTCGCGGCCCACCGTCCCCGCGCCCCCACCGGCGACGATCGACCACGACGTCACCGCCCTGGCGACCGCCATCGAAGAGCTGCGGCGAGATCTCGAGCGCATCGCCACGCCGCCCCCCGCCCCCGCGGCGCGCAGCGCGATCCCCGATGCCACCAGCGCGATCGACGCGCGACTGGCCCAGATCGAGGAGACGCTCGCCATGCTGGTCGAGAACCGGGGCGACGCTACGGCCGCCGGGGCCGCAACGCGCGACTTGCGCCGCCGGATCCGGACGGCACCGAAGCGGATCGATCGGCTGCTCGCGCTCTTTCGCGAGTTCGGCGCCGAGGACCTCTACGACGACTCGCCGTTGACCGAGCGCTTTCGCTTCCTAACCGCGCGTGAGGTTCTCGTCGAGCTGGGGCGGCCCGACGGCATCCAGCCCAACAACGGCGGCGGGGTGGAGTGGAGCTACCAGGTCGAGACCACCGACGTCGTCGGCCGGGATGCGCTGCGGCGCGCCGGGGCCAGCCGGTCGTTCTACACCGTTTGCCTGCACCTAGCGGGTGGCATGGTGCTCCTGGTCACCGGCACCAGCGAGAAGCGCGTGTGACCGCGATCGCCCGGCGCCGGGCGATTCAGCTCAACCGACGCGACCACGCGCGCGACCGACGGGAACGCCGGGCGGCAAGTCGGCGAGGAAGCGCTCTGCCTGGCGCGGCTTGGTGAAGCGGATGTGTAGGAGGTGTCGTCTGGCAGCAGGGCAGCAACGACATGCTGAACAGCGGCTACGTCGCCCAATACGGTGCCAACCTCACCGCCCTGATCGCTCGCCTGCGCGCCGACCTCGGGGCGCCCGACCTCGCCTGGTATGTCGGCGCCGTCAGCCACAAGGGCATCTGGGGGATCCACTTCCGCGGCAACATGCAGCTGCTCCAGCAACAGCAGCAAGCCGTCGCCGCCGCCGCCCCACGGGTGCACTTCGTCCCCGGCAGCCACCTGGCGTTCGCGATGAACGGCACGCAGCCGCACTACCACTACGGGACCGAAGGCACCCTGCAGCTCGGCGACGCGTTCGCCGCTGCCCACCTCACCGCCGTCGGCCTCCAAACCCCGCATGCATCGCCGGCGTTCTGCTGTGGCTTTCCGGCGACGACGAGCGGTGAGACGGTGCGCGTCTTCATTGTGGCCGGTCAGCGCACTGCGGAGGGCGAAGGCGCCCATGTGCAAGAGATCGGCGGCCACGCCGAGCTCGCGGCGCTCGCCAACCCGCAGGAGAACATGCTCTTTCGCTACCGCCTGGGCGGCGGCCTCCACACGTCGACCGACTGGGCTTCGGTCGGTTTTCTGGGCGCGGGCACCCCCCGCGCGGATGGCCGGCGGACGGTTAGGATGTGGCTTCCACCAATCGGGAGTGAAGTCGAGATGTCGATGGATCGAACGTTCTATGTCCTCCTTGCGCTGAGCCCACTGCTCGCCGGTCGCGCTCCCGCACAGGAGGCGTGGGTCCCGCTGCAGCCGACCGAGTTCCATGACTCAGGCCGGCTCTTCCTCGACCCCGTCAGCCGGCGGCTGTCGACGTTCGGCGGCGGCTATCCGTCCAGCGCCGACCAAGGAGCCTACGCCGGCGACGTGTGGGTCCGCCGCACCCCGGCCGTCGTGCCGCCCGCGCGGCGGGGACACCTCCTCGCCGGCGACCCTGCGCGCGAGCGAACCCTCTTGTTTGGTGGGTTTGACACGCTCGGGGGCGCGTACCTCGGCGACACGTGGCAGTGGGACGGCAGGCAGTGGCTCGCGTCCGATCCCGCCATCGCACCGTCGCCTCGAGCCAATCCTGGCTACGCCTACGACCCGCGGCGTCAGCGCGTCGTGCTCTTTGGCGGCGAGGATGCGCGCGGCGCGTTGGGCGACACCTGGGAGTGGGATGGGACTGCCTGGACGCAACGAGCGGCGACCGGCGCGCCCATCGCGGTGACCGGCGCGGCGATGGGGTTCGACCCGGTACGCGGGACCGTCCTGCTCTTTGGCGGCGACCGCGACCCGGTGCGGGGCTTTGCGTTCAGCGATCAATTCTGGGAGTGGGACGGCGTGCGCTGGCAACAGGTGGACGCGACACAGCGACCACGCGCCCGGTCGCTCGCCTCGCTGGCACACGACCCCGTGGCCGGGCAGATGGTGCTGGTCGGCGGGGTCGGCTGCACTCGCTGCGGCGTGAACCCGACCGATGACACCTGGGCCTACCGCGGCGGCACGTGGACCCGGGTCTCCCGCACCAGTGGGCCCGAGCACAATGGTGTTCTCTATGACCCAGCGCGGGCGCAGCTGGTCGGCATCAACGACGGGGGCCTGTTCGGATGGGGCGCCAACCGCTGGCGGTCGATTGCCAAACCCACCGGCTACTACCCGTTCGGAATCTCACTGGGCGCCATGGTCTTCGACGAAGCGAACGACGTCTTGATGCGCTATGGCGGCTCCGTCTTCGACGGGCGCTTTGCCGGCACCGCCACCGCTTCGATGGCGCTGTGGGACGGCGCGGCGTGGACCGGTCTGCCCTACGGCACAGCAGCGTCGGGTGGTCCCGGCGAGCGCGGACTCCACGCGATGGCCTACGACAGCACTCGTGGGCGCGTGGTGATGTTTGGCGGCCAGGGCGATTGGGCGGCCATGTTCGACGACACCTGGGAGTGGGACGGGGCCGCGATGCGCTGGCACCGGATCACGACGGCACAGTCACCGTCGCCCGGCGCTCACACGATGACCTACGACGGCGCGCGCGATCGCATCGTGCTCTTGGAGAAGGCGGTCGCCACCTCGACCCCCGTACGCAAGACGTGGGAGTACGACGGCGTCAACTGGACACCAACCGCGCTGTCCTCCTCACCGACGCAGGACGGCGCCATCACCTACGATCCCTCGCGGGCGCGGACGGTGGCGTTCACGCATGGCGGCGCCGGGGCCGAAACATGGGAGTACGACGGCATCGCGTGGTCGCCACGCTCGCCGACGCGGTCGCCAGCCGCCACGGGGCCAATGACCTACGATCAACGGCTCGGCCGCGTGCTGCTGATCGAGGATGGCAGCTCGGCCACGTGGGCTTGGGACGGCAGCGATTGGCAGCCGCTGGCCGCCGGCTTTGCCCCCACGCCAGCCCGGGGCGGCGCTATGGTCGCGCATCACGCCAGCTCCGGCCGCACGGTGCTCTATGGTGGCTATGGCACCGAGTTCTACCTCAGCTGGTTGGACGACACGTGGCTGCTCGGCGCCACGCCATCCGCACGCACGCTCGGCGCCGGTTGTGGTCGCGGCACCTGGATCGACGCGTTCGGTGCCCCAGTGCGGGGATCGCGCGTCTTTGCCGTCGACTTCGGCGGGCTGGCGCGAAGTGCGCCGGCGGCGCTGATGCTCGGGGCCGCGGCGCGCACGTTGCCGCTCTCCGGCGGCTGCGCGCTCGAGCTGGACCCGGCAGCCTGGGCCGTCACCCTCCCGGCCCTGACCAGCCCCTTGGGGTTCGTCAGTCTGCCCCTGCCGATCTCAATGCGAGCGTCGCTCGCCGGACAGACGGTCGTTCTCCAGGGCGTGGGCCCCGACACCACGAGCGGGTTCGGCGGGCTCGACCTCACACCCGGGCTCGCGGTGCAGGTCGGCGGCTAGCGCGTGGCGAACCACACGCCGTCTTCGACCTCTACCGCGTTGCCAACCCGGCGCAGCGCCGGGCGCTGGACCACCGCCGAAGTCGTGCTCACCGACACCGGCGACAGCGGCAAGTTCTGACCGGCAAGGCGCGCGGCCGCGGGTGCACAACGGCGCCCGCAAGCACGCCGCGGTCTTGACGCCGTCGTCGCACGCCCACCACGCGGAGGCGCTTCTCGAAAATCTGTCCGCTTCGCGAGGGCTCTACCCCACTGGGCGTCGTGGCCGCAACACCGCGGCCGAGACCAAGGACGATGAAGATGCAAACCAACTCCACGATGACGGCCGTCTCCGCGGCACTCGCCCTGACCCTCAGTGGACTCGCGCACGGACAGCGCACCTATGGCACCCACTCCGGCCAACCCTGCGGCACCCAGCCCACGCTGACGCAAGCCGGCGCGGCCTATCCGGGCGGCTCGGTCCATCTCGACCTACAGTCGAGCGTCCCCACGGCCCCGGCGTCGATCGTACTGATCGGCACGAGCAAGTTCGAGCCGCCGTTGCCCTACGGCGGCTGCCTGATTCACGTGCTCCCGCTCGCGAGCCTGATCGTCCCCGTCGACCCTGTGACCGGGCAGGGCTCGTTGTCGCTCGGTGTCCCCGCCACGATCCTCACCAATGTCGACCTGGAGTTCCAATCGATCGATCTCGGCACCAGCGGCATTCTCGGCGGCAGCGATCGGTTGACGGTCACCGTCGACGCAACCCCACCGTCGATCACCGGCGTCAGCGCCAGCTCCGGGGCGTTCGGCACGCGCCTGGTGCTGAGCGGCTCGTTCGATCAGGCTTACTTCGACTACTGCGTCGCCCCGCCCTTCGGACTCGGCGTGATCGAAAGCGGCACGGCCACGCAGCTCGTGGTCGAGGTGCAGCCCAGCGCCGGCGGGAGTGGCCCCCTCGACATCCTGGAAGGCGAGCGCGATCAGCTGCCGGCCAGCTCCTTCATCCCCATCCCAGGGGCCCCGTCGCCGTCGGCGATGACCGTGTTCTCCGGTTCCCCGCTGCCCGCCACCATGAGCTCGAGCCGGCAAACCGTCCGGATCACGCCGACCCCAGGCTTCACGCGGCTGGGCAGCTCGAGCTCGACGACCGGCGGGGCCATCACCCACGACTTCGATGAAGGCTGCAAGAAGGACGACTGCCTGCGCGTCTGGATGCGCATCTACGAGAACGGCAACTGCCACGACGTCTACTTCACCGAAGACGGCAGCTACGTGGGCAAGACGTTGACGATCCCCGCCGACATGCCCGGCAACCTCTGCGCGATCTGGGCCTGCTCTTGGCTCACCGCCTCCCTGGCGCCGCGCATCCCGGGGTTCGTATGCAATGTGGACGGCGACAGCATCACGATGGAAGTCACGGTCGGGACCGGCATCACCGGCCACGACGGCGGCTTCTGGATCGACTCCGACTGCTGATCGAACGCGCTTGGATGCCCGGGGCCGAAAGATGCGGCCCCGGGCTTTTTGTTTTCTCCGCTCACGCGCCGCCCGGGTCATGAGACGGGCATGCGACGCCACCTCATGTCGGCGCCGGACGACACCGGCGCACTCGTGGACCGCTGGCACCGCGGGGACCAGACGGCGATCGGCGAGCTGATGGCGCGGCATTTGGACTGGGTGCACACCTACGTGCGCCCCCGGCTGCGCGGGCCGCTACGCCGCAAGGACGAGACGCAAGACATCGTGCAATTGGCGATGCTGGAGGTACTGAAGTACGGTCCGCGCTTCCGCGTGCAGAGCGACGCCCACTTCCGGGGCCTCCTCGCGCGGATCGTGCGCAACGTGCTGAGCGACCGGCGCTCCTGGTTCACTCGCCTGCGGCGTGACATGCACCGCGAACGCGGTCTGCCGGACGGCCCGGGCGTCGGGCTGGCACTGGGGGCGAGTCGTGGCGTGCCACCGCCGGGTGCCGCCGACCGCGCCGAGGTGAGCGACCTCATGCGCCTCGCGCTAGAGCTCCTCGGCGGCCAGGACCGCGACGTCATCATTGCCCGGCTGCTGGACGGGAAGGCGTTCGGTGTGATCGGCACCGAGCTCGGGACCTCGCGCGAGGCGGTGCGAAAACGCTTCGACCGCGCGCTGCCGAAGCTCACCCGGCTGGTCAAGCGGCTGCGGGACGGCGACGTCGAGACCCTCCTCGAGGAGCGCGCTTGGTGAACTCCGCGCCCTTGCCCTCAACGGATCATGAAGCCGTCGCCCAACGGGTCCTCTGGATCGAGGCAGTACTCGCTTCGGCCCGTGACAAAGGCCCGCCCGCGCACCTCCGGCACAATCGCCGGCTGCGCCCCCACCGCCGTGGTGCCGGCAACCCGCACGTCGAACCGAGTGCCGAGAATGCTCTCGATCGCGATCCACGCCTCACCCAGCTCGCCGCGCGCATGGAGGATGGCGGCGCGGCCACTGACGCCCGTCCCGGTCGGCGATCGGTCGACCTCCCCGTCGGCAAAGATGCAGACGTTGCGACTGTGCGCCCCCGTCTGCGGCGCGACGAAGATCGTGCCGTAGAGGAAGTTGAGCTCGGCCCTGCCCTCCGGGTGACGCAGTTCGATCGCCGCGGCGACCGCCCGCTTGATCGCCATGCCCGCGTCGATGAGTGCTCGAGCGTGCACGGGGGCCAAAGTCAGACCGAGGGGCTCGGCGTCGACGTAGGCGTAGAACGCGCCGCCGTAGGCGACCGTGCACGGGACCGCGCCTAGTCCCGCAACCGTCACCGTCAGCGCGCCGACGACAAACGAGGGCACGTTCGTAAACGCGACGTCGGTCACCTCGTCGCCGCGCATGGTCGCGCGCGCGACGATACGACCGGCGGGAGTGTCGATCCGCACGGCGCCAGGATCGGCCGCGAACAAGTCGTTCTCCAAGCCGACCTTGACCAAAGCGATGATCCCGTGGCCGCACATCGTGCTGTAGCCCTCGTTGTGCAAGAACAGCACGCCGACGTCGCCGTCGCCGCTGGCTGGCGGGGTCAACACGGCACCGTACATGTCCGCGTGACCCCGTGGCTCGAGCATCAAGAGGCGCCGCAAGTGGTCAAACTGGTCGCGCGCTGCCACCCGGCGCTCGAGCATGGTGTTCCCCGGTAGCTCGGGGTAGCCGGAGGTAACGATGCGCAGGGGCTCGCCCGCCGTATGCGCGTCGATCGTGGTGATCTTCATGAGCGATCAGATCTCGGTGACATGACCGAGGCCTTCGCGCTCGGCCCGCTCGATCGCCAGGCACGCCGCGAAGAGATCCTGCACCGCGTGACCGACGGACTTGAACAGTGTGACCTCGTCCGGGCTTTGGCGTCCCCGCGCGGGGTCAGCCAACAGCTCGCCGAGCTCCAACCAGTCCGCGGCGCTCGTGACACCGGCCTCTTGCGCCGCCACGAGCTCGCCGGCCTCGTGCAACGCCGACGCCCGCAGGTCCACGACGATGCGCGCCGCGCGGGCAATGGTGCGTTGGTCGAGCTCGCGCATAGCCAACCGAAAGCTCCCGATCCCGTTGACGTGCGCGCCAAGGCGCAGGCGCTCGCCGTCAAACACCGGACGCGCCGAGCTCGTCGCCGCACACACCACGTCGGCGCCGGCGACAGCCTCGTCGGTGGAAGCGGCGACCACGAGATCCGCCCTGACGGTCGGCCGCAGCCGTTCGACGAAGGCGTGCGCCCGCTCGATCGAACGCGCGGCGACCCGAATCTCGCGCAGCCCTCGCACACGGTCGATGGCGAGCACCTGAGTCTCGGCCTGCCCGCCCGCGCCCACGACCGCGCCGATGGCGGCGTCGGGGCGGGCCAGCAAATCCGTAGCTAGACCGGCGACCGCCCCGGTACGCAGCGCGGTCAGTGCGCCGCCGTCACAGATCCCGCGGACGTGACCCGTCGCCGGATCGAGCACCGTCACCACGCCCGTGGTCGTGGCCAGGCCCCGGGCGGCGTTGGCGGGCCAGACGTTGACGACCTTGGCGATACGGCCGGGCTCGCCGCTCGCCGCCATGAGCAAGGTTGTCGTGTCGCCGTCCACCAGCGGCACCCGCGGCGGCGCCTGCACGGCGCCCGCCGCCAACGCCAGGAACGCGCGACGGGTCGCGGTGATGGCGTCCGCTATGGGAAGGGCGCGCCACACGTCGGCGGCGGAGAGCACGCGGATTTGCATTAGCCCGGATCATGCACGGAGGTTTTGCGTCCAGTGCGTGCAAGGGCCGCTGTGGCAAGGAAGACGAGCGACAGACCGCGGAGGCGGGGTGACGCCCCGCCGAGCAGTCTGTCGTTCGCCGGTACCAGCCGGCAGGCGCATCTGGCGCCTGTCTGACGCCGCCA
>JBCCGH010000119.1:0-30637 GCA_039029375.1 Planctomycetota bacterium | reverse complement strand
GGCCGCGGCAGCGGCCGCGCCGCCGCCGCGCGACGTCGCGCGCCTCCTCCCGGCCGGGGAGCGGCGGTCTCCCGGCCCTCCCACGTTGGGGCGGCCGGGGGTCGGTCTGCTCAGACCTTGGCGAACAGGCCGAACAGGTCGCTGCTGGCCTCGGTGGCGATCGAGTACATCACCATGAAGCCGTAGAGGGCAACCACGGCGCCCAGGATGGCGACGCCGGTGACCCAGATGGGCTCGGCCTCGGCCTCCTCGACCGGCGCCGCGCGCGCGGGGCGGGCCGAGCTGGCGCGGGGCGCCCGGCGAGCCGGAGCCTTGGTCTCCTCTTCCTCGTCCTCGATGAGGTCGTCCTCCGCCAACAGAGTTTCGTCCTCGGTGAGTTCCTCGGTGACCATGCCGGTGTCGTCCTCGAGGTCGTCGGGGAAGAACAGCTCTTCGTCCGCGTCCTGGCCCGACAGGTGCCGCACGTCCTCGCGGCGGAACTTCATCGACGAGCCGTCGCGAAACGCGCGAATCTCGCCTTCGGACACCAGCTTCTTGAGCTGCTCACTCTTCATCTCGAGGTCGCGCAGGGCTTTCTCGAAGGAAATGAACTCTTCGTCTGGCTCGGCCAACTCAGTCCTCCGTGGCTCAGGTCCCCCGGGGGACCGAAGTCAGGGTTTCGTCAGGGTCTAGGGGCAACAGGGAACAACCAAAGTCTACGTCATCCGCCGCTCGATGTCGCGCTGCCCGCGGCGCTCGGTTCGCCCGGCGCCACGCTGCCGGTGGGACCGGCCGCAGGAGCGTTGCCCCGGCGCGCGAACTCGTCCAACAGGTCGCGATACTGGTACTCCGAGTCGTCGTTGTAGGCCTCGAGCCGCAGATCCAGGTCAACGCGGCGGGCGCCGACGAACACTAGGCGGCGCGAGTTCGTCGACCCGCCGCGGGCCTCGTACACCGCCAGCTGCCGCTGCTCGGTGTCCAGCACGTACAGCACGGAAGTGCCGACCCCGTAGCTGCCGGTGACGGCGATGAAGCCGTTGGCCGCGCCGCCGCCGTTGCCGTCACCGCCGTAGACCAGCGGCGCGCCGGGGTTCGTAGGGGGGGCCTCCTCCGGGGCTGTCTCGGTGGAGCCAATCGGGTCGCGGGTACCGCGGCCTTGTTGCGCGGGACCGGTACCGCGTTGGGACGGGGCGAAGCGCAGCTCCTCGCTCCGCTTCGCCGCCAGCAGGCCACCGCCGGGCGCGCAGAGGAGTCCAGCGCCAAAGGCGCCCGCGACCAGCAACGCGACGGAGAGCAGGCGACCGCAGGACAGATGCATCGCGGCGTTATAGCGGCGGATCCTCGGGAAGTCGACGCGGGCCCTCCGGCCGGGCCTCGCCGGGTCCGGCCTCGGGCAGCCGGATCTCGACCCGAAAGCCGGCGCCGGGCGCCGACTCGACGGACAACTCGCCGCCGTGGTTGCGGACAATCGAGAAGCTGATGAAGAGCCCGAGCCCACTGGACTGCGGCCCCTTGCTGGTGAAGAACGGATCGAACGCGCGTGCCAAGGTGTCGGAACTGGCGCCCGGGCCGTTGTCGGCAATGGTCAGCCGCACCCACGGGGTTTCGCGCGTCGCTTGCACATCGATCCGGCGCGCCGTCGACTGATCGCTGAGCGCGTCGAGGGCGTTGATGAGGCAGTTGAGGATCACCTGCTGGATCTCGTGGCGTTCTCCAGCCACCTCGGGGAGGTCGGCCGCCACGTCGACCGCGAGATCGACACCTTCGTGACGGCAGCGGTGCTCCACCAACGCCCGCGCCGAATCGACCGCGTCCCGCAGGCGGAAGGGCGCCGCCTCGATGGCCCGCGGCGAGAAGTCGAGCACGCGGCGGGCGATGGCGCCGACCCGCTCGAGCCCGTCGTGCACGAGCTCGAGATACCGCGCCGCCCGCGGATCGAGGTCCTCGCGTTGGCGCAGGCGGTGCACGGCGTTGAGCATGCCGCCGAGGGGATTGTTGATCTCGTGGGCGATCCCCGCGGCGAGCGTCCCCATCGCGGCCAAGCGCGAGGAGACCACGAGGGCTCGTTCGCGACGCGCTGCTTCCTCGGTGGCCCGCTCCACTTCGCGCTCTAGTTCCTCGGTGTGCCCGGCGACGCGCGCTGCCATCTGGTTGAACGCGGCGACCATCTCGTTGAGCTCGGGCGCCGCCGCCGGTGGCACCACGCGCACCCCGGCCTCCCCCGCGCCGACGCGCGTCGCCGCCGCGCCCAGCTCTTGCAGGGGGAGGACGACGGAGCGATTGAGCCGGATGAAAGCCAGGAGGCCGACGAGCACAGTGCTCACGAGCAGCGGCACCGCGAAGAAAGCGAACGGCAGGAGCCCCGGCTGCTCAATCGGCAGGCACCAGGCGCCGGCGGCGGCCCGTCCCCAAGCCGCCACGCACAGGCCGCCGGCGACCGGCACCGACTCCTGCTCCTCGATCGCTTGGCGGATGCCGTCGCGGATCCGCGCCATCGGAAAGGTGCGCGGGTCGCGGTGCGCCGCGCCCATTGGGTTGAGGTCGACGGCCCCGGCGGCGTCGCCGGTGTTGACGACGATGTCGCGAAACACGCGCCGCATGCTGTCGCCGGTCAGCAGCTTGCGGACCCAGCGGGCGTCGGCGCGATCCGGCCGGTCCGGCGCGACGTCCGCCATCAGCGCCTGCAGCAGATGCGTGTAGACCGCGCGATCCCGATCGGCTTGCTGGAGGTGCCACCAGTGCGTGGCGAGCTGCACCACGCCCGCGACCGCGAGGTTGGCGACGACGATGGTGAGGAGCAGCCGGCCGCGCAGCGACACGGGGCCCTAGGACAGCTTGTCCATGATCTTGAGCAGCGGGGTGAACAGCGCCAGCACGATGACGCCGACAATCACGGCCAGCACCACCAGCAGAATCGGCTCGATCACCTTGAAGGTCGTCTCGATGGAGCGGTCGACCTCGGTCTCGTATCGGTCGGCGATCTTCGAGAGCATGCGGTCCAGCTCGCCCGTTTGCTCGCCCACGTCGACCATGTTGACGACCACGTCGTCGAAGATGCCGCTCTCGCCCATGGGCACCGCAATGCCGGCTCCCTCCCGAATACTGCCGTGGATTTGGTCGACGGCGTCCACCAGGCGGACGTTGTTCACCGAGCCGCCGACGATTTCCAGCGCTTCGAGGTGCGGCACACCGCTTTGGATCAGCGTGCCAAACGTGCGGCTAAAGCGGGCGACGAGCGACTTGTTGAGCAGCGCTCCAAACACCGGGATGCGCAGCATCAACCGGTCTCGCGCGGCGCGGTAGCCGTCGACCTTGGCAATCAGCAGGCGGTGCAGGGAGTAGATCGCCACGATCCCGACCAGATAGGCCCACCAATACACCTCGAGGTGCTCGGCGAAGTTGATCAGCCCCTGCGTGAGAGGCGGCATCTCGTCCTCGCCGAACTGGTTGCGGAAGATGTCTTTGAACTTGGGGATGACGTAGATGAAGACCAGCGCCAGCACCAAGACGGCCACGCCGAGGACCGCGACAGGGTAGGCGAGCGCCCCCTTCACCCGGCTCTTGATCGACTCCGACTTCTCCATGAACAGCGCGAGTCGATTGAGAATCTCCTCCTGCACACCACCGGCCTCGCCAGCCCGCACCATGTTGGTGTATAGCCGATCGAACACCGCCGGGTGTTTGGCCATCGCCTCCGACAGCGACGTGCCACTCTCGACTTCCTCGACGACCGCTTCCAGAGTTCGGCGCATCGCGCCCGGCGGGATCTGGCCTTCGAGAATGCGCAGGCACTTCGTAACCGGGATGCCCGCATCCAGCAGGACCGCGAGCTGATTGGTGAACTCGGCGAGCAGCTTTGGCGAGACGCGACGGCCACCCAACGCCGGCAAGCGCGGGCCGTCCTTGCGGTCCCGGGCCGCGGGAGTTTGCTTGGGTCGCGCGGCCGCGACCTGGCGCTGCAGCTTTCGTGGCATGTGGCGCTTGAGCGAACCGAGCGCGAGCCAAACGTGCAAGCGTGCAGCGCGGGATCCTCGGCGGCGACGGGCGAATCACCAGAGCCGCCCAACCGCTCGGCGGTTCCTCTAGCCGCGACCGAGCAGGTCGAACCCAAAGACCCAGCGCGCCACGGCCAAGCCGCCGAGGACGACGCTCAGCGCCAGGACGGCCCACGGCCAGCGCGGGCGCCGGAGCGAGACCTGCCGTCGCTCGAGATCGGACGTCATGGTCGGCTCGTCGGCCGACATCTCCGTTTCCCGGCGCTCCGCCGGTGCCGTCGGATCACCGACGACTTGCAGCACGACGGCGGTGGCGTTGTCGGTGCCGCCCCGCGCGTGGCTGAGCCGCACCAGCGCCTCGGCCGCCTCCTGCGGCGCGCGGCGCTCGAGGAGGTGAGCGACCTCATCGGCACGGACACTCTCCCAAACGCCGTCGCTGACCAGGAGCCAACGGTCGTCGACGCGCGCCTCGGATTCGAGCAGGTCAATCTCCTCAGTGTCGCGGCCCCCACCGACGCAACGGGTCAGCCGGTTCTCGTTGCGCACGGCGTGATCGGTCGTCAGTTGCTCCAGGCGACCGTCGCGCCAACGATAGCAGCGGCTGTCGCCGACGTGGCCGAGCAAGGCTCGGTCGCCCCGCAGATAGAGCGCCGTGAGTGTGGTTCCCATGCTGCGGAGCCCCGGATTCTCGCGCGACCGCCCGAACACTGTCCGGCAGGCGTTGGCAAACGCGTCCCCCATGCGTGCCTTGGCCGCCTCGGGCCGGTCCCCGCCCGGCTCCAGGAACGTGGCGGCGACGGCCCGTACCGCCGCGCGGCTAGCCTCCGCGCCGCCGGTGACGCCACCCATGCCGTCGGCGAGCACCATCAGGCGGCCACGCTCGCGTTCGGCCGGCATCCACAGGAGGTAGTCGTCCTCGTTGCTGCGGCGCACGCGGCCGGTGTGTGACGCGGCGCCGATCTGCACGTCGGTGAAGATCTTCATCGCAGCAGCACCGTGGCCGAGGCCGCGCGACCGAACACGGTCTGCACCGACACCTGCAGGCGGGAGCCGACCTCGGCGAGCGGCAGGCGGCCCCGGTAGGCCCAGCGCCGCCGTGTGGTCTCCTGCTGCTCGGAGCCCAGCAGCTCGCGCATGAAGTTCTCCGCCGCGGTCGTGTCGAGCACTGTGCCGTCGCTGCGGACCCGCACGGCGCTCAGGCTCTCCGCGGCATCCACCTCGACCAGCGCGTCTTCGCCATCAGTGGTGAAGCTCAACACCGCGGGCAGCTGGGCCTCGATCTGGCGCCGCACGTCGCGCGACTTCAGCGAGCGGGCGACCGACACCAACAGCCGGCCGGTCGTGGTGTCACGCACCTTGGTCTCCACCGCGCCCACATCGTCGCCGACCCAGAATGGCGGTACGATGATGGAAGAGATCAGGCCCCACACATCGGTGCGATCGATCAGCGCTAGGTCCACCTCGCCCGGCCGAATGAACCCGGTGTAGAGCTCGCGCCCCGAATACACGTCGCGCACGGCGAGGTCGAGCTCGGCGCCCGACTCGTACGTGTGGTCGGGGATCAGCATGCCCAGCCCCATGAGGAGCCAGACCGACGCGGTGATCGGCCACTGGCCGTTGACCCCGCGGCGCACGATCGGCGCGTCGCGGAGCCCCTCCACCACCACGAGAAGATCGTGGCCGGCGCTGCGCGCCGAGCTCAACAGACGCTGGAGTTCGGTGTCGTCGGCCCCGACCGGACCCTCGAGGTCGGCCATCGCCTGCCGCAGCGGCGAACCAACCTCGTGCCCGGCGGCCTGCACGAACACGTTGGCCGTCGCCAGCACGTCGCGCACCTGTTCGAGGGAGACGGCTTCGGCGAGACCTTCCTCAGGCCGATAGGTGCGCCCCAGGGGCGGCGGCTCGGCCGCGCCCACGGCGAACTCCAGGAACGCGCCACCGGTGACGAGCACCGAGTACGGCAGTGGCGGCTCGGCGGCCAGGTCTCGCAAGTCGCCGACGCTGGTGCTGCGACAGCTGGCGGTGGCCAGGAGCGCCATCGCGACGGCGGCCCGGCCGTGGCGGGTCACGGCGCTCATCGGCGCACCTCGCGGATGAAGCGCGCCCCGCCGGCCAGGCGGAAGCCCACGTGCGGCAGCCGCCAGTCCACGGCATCGAGGCCGTTGCCGGTGCGCAGCAGGACGAGGCTGCGTACGACGCCGGGGACCGACGTGGGCAGTGGCCCGGCGCTCTTGGCGGGGCCGAGCCAGCGCCCCACGTCGAGCGCCGTGGCGCCGCGCACGACCCCCTTGGGTGCGACCTCGAGCGCAGCCATCCCGGTGACCTGCCGCTGGCCGAGCGCTCGCTCCAGCAGATCTTCGTGGTCGCGGAGCCAGGTGAGGATCACCTCGCGTCCCGGGCTGCCCGGCGCGCCGCAGGGTAGGTCGAGGACCCACTCCAAGGCGCCGAAGTCGAGGCCGCTGATCGCGTGCTGGGAGCCGCCGTCGTGCGCCTCCGCCAGCACTCCATCGCCCAGGCTCAAGGCCTCCTCATGCGTCGGCGGCCATTGCCCGAGGCGACCCTGCAGCCGCGCCAGCTCGAGCAACCGCGGTCCGGGGGGCGTTCCCGTGGCCGCGGCGCCGTTGCGCGTGGCGCTGCTCGGCCGCGGGCCCAGGGCGGCCAGCTCGAGCTCGACTCCGGTCGGCAGCCGGAACAGCTCGGGATCGCCGCCGTACAGGTGGCCGGCAATGCGACAGGCGGTGTACGCCTGAAAGAAGCTGACGCCTGTCACCGGCCGCTCCGGCGCCGCCGCCAGGCCCTTGTGCCAGGCCGCGTCCGCGTCGGCATACGCGTGTGGGGGCAACAATGCGTCGAGGCGGGCGACCCCCATCGGGTCCCACGTGTGCACCAGTGTTGCCTTGACCTCGTCGCTCGGTGGGTCCTGTTGGAGCGCGGTCGCGAGTGCCGCGTACTGCGCGCGGGAGAGCTCGCGATCCTGGAGGTACACATCGGCCACGCTACGCACCTCATCGAGATGCGGCTGCGTGCGAAACGCGCCGCGCCGCGGGGCATCGCTGGGCACGGGATCCGGAAACTTGCCGTCGGGCGGCCCGAGCACCGGCACCATGATCAGCTGGTGCAACGTGGGCGGCAGCGCGGCCGCCGGAGCCAGCTGGTCCAGGCGCCGGACGCGGAGCGTGCTGCGGATCGTCAGCAGTGGCAGCTCGTAGTCGAAGGTGCCCGCGGGCGTGCGGAGCTTTGCCGCCAGAGTGTCCCGCCGGTTCTCCTCGAACCGATCCAACAGCCCCATCGCCTCGATCGTGGACCGGTAGTCGAGCGTCGCGCTCAGCACGACCTCAGCGCCCTGCGTATCGACCTGCACCGCGCGCAGCGACGAGCGCGCGGCCAACGACAGCTCGTCCTGGGGGCGGAATGGCCAGCTCGTCCGGAGGATGACTCGGGGCGGTTGGTCCGGCTCCACGGCGATGGACTCCGTCGTGAGCGCCGGCGGGCGGTCCGTGTGGAAGAAACGCGCGACCAACTGAGCGGACTGGCCCTCGGTGCCGAGCCGCACCGTCAGCGCCGCCCGGCCTTCGAGCAGCACTTCCACCGGGCGTCCCAGCGCGTCGCGCAGGTCCAGGGCCAGCACGTTCCAGCCGTTGAGCACCTCGCCGAGCTCGAACCACGGCTGGTCGCCGCCGCCGCGCGACTCCCAAGGGCGTTGGCTTTCCTGAGTCTCGCGGCCGAACCACACGTTGCCCTGCAGCAGCTCGGGGGCCCCACCCGTCACGCTCCACGCCGGACCGGGCCGCAGGCTGCGGCCGGCGCCTACCCGGGCTAGGACGTCCGATTCGATCAACTCGAGGAGGAACCGGCGCTCGGCGCGGCCAGCGCCGACCCGGACCCGCATGGGCTCGCGCAGGACGTGCAGGGGGAAGGTCTCGCGGCGTTCGTCGTCCTGCTCGTCGAGGAGCACGAGCTCGAGCTGGTGGCGTCCGGCCGGCAGGTCGGCCGGCAAGGTGACCGAGGCCGCGCCGTTGGCGGGCGCTGCGATGTCGACGTCGGCAGGTGTGGTTGCGCCCCCCGTCGGCCGTAGCGTCGCGCGAGTCAGGCGGTAGACCTCGGTGAACTGGAGATCGACGTCGACCTGGTGCTCGGCGATCACTAGAGCCGGGCCGTTGGGCAGCTCGAGCACGGCGGCGGGTGCCGCGCCGCCGTCGCCGTTGGTGCGAACGCGAAAGGCCACTTCGGGGAGTTCGTTGCGAAACAGCAGCCGCACCACGAGCGGCTCGCTTTCATTGCCGGCGGCGTCGCGCATTGAGAAGGTGTAGCGCCCATCGCCAAAGGGGTCGGCCCCTGGCGTCACTGCCGCCTCCAAGGCGGGGTCGGCCGTCCATGGCAGATCCCACTGCACGCCAGCATCGCCGCGGACCAGGAGCTGCAGGTCGGCCTCCGGGTCGCGGTCGAGCTCGACTTGCATTCGGGCTCTGGCCATCGGCGGCACGCCGCCGGCGGACCAAGTGAGCACGCTGCGGCTGCGGCGGCCGGTCACGCTCTCCACCGCCGGCGCGGCGAGATCCATGGTCGCGAAGCGATGCACGACTGACGTCGCTCTATTACCTGCGGCGTCGCGCGCCTGCAGCTCCAACTCGACGTTATGGACCGGCAGATGGTCGGGGACGTGGTCGGCAAACCAAGTCCCGGTGCGCTGCTCGCCGTCGACGTCGACCTCCACGGGGAGCTCGATGTCGCCGGAGCCGTCCCAGCGGACGAGGAGTTCCGCGGTGCTGGCGCCCAAGTCGCGCACGGCGTAGCGCAGGCGCGTCTCGCCGTGGATCACGCCGCCGTCGGGCAGCGGTGCCCCGTCGCGCTCGACGGTGAGCGCGATCTCCGGCGGTGTGTCGTCGACCAGCACCTTGGCGTAGCGCAGCCGGGGGATGCCCTCGGCTTCGAAGACCAGGACCGCGGGTGCCGCCCGCTCGGCCAGGGCCCGCAACAGCTCGGAGTACGAAGTGTTCTTCGCGCGCTCGAAGCGCACCGTGTCGCTGACCGGGTCCAACGCGGGCGTGGCCACGGCGAGGGGCTCGCCGCGCAGATCCTCCGCGTACGCCGTGAGCCGAAGCGCCCCGCCATCAAAGCCGAAGTACCGCAGGCTCAGAGTGTCGAGCGCGAACGTGGTGCGCTCTTGGGCGGGGTCGTCCGGGCCGGGGCGCGTCTTCAGCAGCACCAGTGCCGATTCGGCGGCTTCAAGGTCTGGCTCCGGCGGCGCGTCGGTGTGCGCCAAGATGAAGCCAGGCAGGGCCAAGGCCAGCGACGAGACGGCCGCGGTGCGCAGCAGGAGGCCGCGCGGGTTGCGGATGCGATGCAGCTCGCGGATCACCTCTTCGGCATTCGGCGGGCGGTCGGCCGGGTCGAGCGCGAGCATTCGCTGTACTAGGCGCACGAGGCGGCGCGGGGTACCAGGCGGCGGGCGCAATGGCCGCACACGCCCTTCCACCGTGGCTTTGCCGAGCTCTTGTCGCGTCTGTCCCGTCACCGGAATCTCGCCACTCAGCGCCTCGTAGGCCACGACGCCGAGGCTGTAGAGATCGGCGCGACCGTCGACGTCTTGACCGGTGAGGTGCTCGGGCGCGCTGTAGGGCGGGTTCGCGAAGGCGCTGGTCATTCGTGCGGCCTCGCGGTCGTGCATCACGGGCTCTTTGGAGATGCCGAAATCGAGGATCTTCACCGCGGGGCGGCCGCCGCGCACTACACACAGCACGTTGCGTGGCGAGAGATCGCGGTGCACGACGCCCGCCCCGTGGGCGGCCGCCAAGGCCTGCGAGATTTGCAGCAGGATCTCCACCACCTCACCGGCGCTCATCCCTTCGCCGGTGTGGATCCACTCGTCGAGCGTGACGCCCTCGACGAGCTCCATGGCGATGTAGATGGTCCCGTCGCGATCTTCACCGACGTCGAGCACCCGGGCCGAGTGCTCGTGGTTCACGCGACCGGCCTTGCGTCCTTCCTCGAGGAACGAGCGCTTCAGCTCCGAGCGGGTGGCGTGGCGCGCGTGGAGGATCTTCAGCGCCACCGGCATCAATGACACTTCGTGGACCGCCGCAAACACGGTGCCCATGCCACCCTTACCGACCACGCCGGTGATGCGGTACTTGCTGTCGATCACCGCGCCCTGGAGCGGGTGCGCCGCATCCGCCTCGCCGCGGCGCACCGGGAAGTGCACTTCGCCGTGATCGACGAGCGGCAGTTCGCAGGAGGCGCACCGCTCCTGCTCGGTGTCCGAGATGCCTTCGCAGACCAGGCAGATCTTCATGAGCGCGCGGGGGCGGCGGCAGAGGCAATGCCGACCGCGGGCGGGCGTCGCTCAGCGCGCGCCGGCCACGGACGGCGGCTGCCTCGGCAATAACCAGTCTCTCCAGCGGTTGACGAAGCGCAAATCCCCGGCCCGAAGCCCGGCCAACTTTGGGTGCTCGGCCAGAATCGAGTCCAGCACCATGGCCTTGTCGGCGACCGGGACCCGGGGGAGGGGTGAGCCGGGCGGGTGCCCATACGCCAGATACACCGTCCGGCCGGGCTCGGACTCCACTCCCACCAGGACCTCACTCCAGCGGCCGTCGGCGAGGAAGGCATAGTCGAGGTTGGAGGTGTCGACCTCAAGCAGGCGCGGTGCGCGCGGGCACGCGGGGACCAGCTGGTCGCGCCACTCCACCGCCACACGGGCCGCGACACGGGCCCGGCGGTCGGGGTGAGCGGCCCCCGGCTCGGTCGGGGCCGCGCGATCATCGCGCCACAGCAAAGCCCGCGGCAGGCCGGTGCCGGCGACTGGCGGCAGGCACACGCCGTCGCTGTCGAGCAGCGCCAGCGGCTCGTCACCACCCGCGTCCAGGACCTGAAGCACGGGCCGGCGCAGCTGCAGGGCGGCGACGAAGCGGTCCGGGAACAAGCGCTCCAGGCGCACGCGCGCCACCCACGGCGAGGCTTCGACCGCGGCGCGCAGGGCGCCCGCCTCCGCCTCATCCAATAACCCGACGATCCGGCCCTGGAGCCGCGGCTCCAGGTCCGCCAAGACCGCCAGCAGCAGCGGGCCGCGCAGCCACCCAGGGGTGGAGCGAAACCCCAGCCGGTCGACGGCCGCACGCGGCGCGGAGGCCTCGACCGCGGCGCCACGCACCCGACGGGCCAGCACCGTGTACGCACGGGGACCGGCGAGCGTCAAGGTCAGCGCCAGCGCCCCCAGAATGGCGGCGCGGACGAGCCAGGGCGAGCCTCCGACCATCTAGGCGACAGGCGAGCGTCCGCTGCGCGGCGCTCGCTCAGTTCAGCCGGGTGACAGTGGCCTTGCCTTCACTGGCCGTCGGCTTTAGGTCGCGTTCTCGACGCTGCCCGCCGACGGCGGACTCTAGGTCGTCGACGAAGATGTCAACGAGATCGAGCAGGTTCTCGACGAGCTCACGCTCCAGCGCCAGACTCGGTCCCGACTTGGCGGCGTTGAGCTCGTGCTCCAACACCCGACCGAGGATCTTCAGCTGCGACAGATGTCGCTGCACGAACGAGTCCACGCCCTGCTCAGACTGCCTGACCATGACCACCTCCCTATTGGGTCTCTGTTGCAGAAGGGCGCCGTCGCGCCCAACACGAAGGAACGACCGATGGCTCGCGTTACCGAGCCCGACGCCTGATGGCGCCCGCCCGGTCAACTTGAGCGAGGGGCACCATACCTACACATCTGCTTGGTTGCAACCGAACTTCTCTCCACAACCAGTGGTGCATCTTCGGCGAACCGTGTGCAAAGTTAGCGCTGGCGCGCCGACCCTCTGATGCACTTCAAGGGCTACACGCTCAACGCGTTTCAGGTGCAAGCGGCGCGCGCGATTGGCGCCGGGAGCAACGTGCTGTTGTCCGCGCCGACCGGCGCGGGCAAGACACTCGTCGCCGAGTACGCGATTGCGCAAGCCGTCGAGGACCGGCGGCGCACGATCTACACCAGCCCCATCAAAGCGCTGAGCAATCAGAAGTACCGCGACTTTCGCGAGGAGGGTTTGGACGTCGGTCTCATGACCGGCGATCTCACGCTCAATCCGAGCGCCCCGGTCGTCATCATGACGACCGAGATCTTTCGCAATGCCGTGTTTGAGGACCCCGAGCGGTTCGACGATGTCGACTTCGCCATCTTCGACGAGATCCACTTCCTCGACGATCCGGAGCGCGGCACGGTGTGGGAGGAGAGTTTGATCTTCGCTCCGCCGCACGTCCGCTTCATTGGCCTGTCCGCGACCATTGCGAACCTGCACCAGTTCGGGAAGTGGATCCGCTCGCTACGCGAGCACGAGTTGGAGATCGTGCACAGCGAGCGCCGGCCGGTACCGCTCCACCACAAGCTGTTTCATCCGGCGGTCGGCGTCTTTGATCTTTCGCAGCGTAAGAAGGCGTTGCGCACGGTGGCGCAGGAGTCGCAGCGCCACGAGCAACGGCACGGTGGGGCGCGCGGCCGGCGGCGCGACGGCCGGCGGGAGGCCCCCAGGCGAACCCGGCGCGGCGAGGGACGGCTCGAGCGATCACCGTTTCGCGCCGCACCGATGCTGTTGGACCGGCTGCAGCGCGAAGAGCTCCTGCCCGTGCTGTTCTTTTGCTTCAGCCGCAAGGAGTGTGAAATCAAAGCGGACCGCAACCGCCATCGGCGGCTGCTGCAACCGGAGGAGCGCCGCAAGGTCGCCTCGCTCTTCGCCGAGATCTGCCGCAAGTTCGAGCTGGACGCGGACGACGACGCCGGCCTCCGCGGCATCCACGACCGGGCGCTCCGCGGCGTCGGCTACCACCATGCCGGCATGCTGCCGATCCACAAAGAGGTGGTCGAGCGGCTGTTTACCTCTGGCCTGCTCAAGCTCCTCTTTACCACCGAGACCTTCGCATTGGGGATCAACATGCCGGCGCGCACGGTCGTGTTCGATTCGCTGAAGAAGTTCGACGGGGTCGCGTTCGACTACATGCGGAGCCGCGACTACATGCAGATGGCGGGGCGTGCCGGGCGTCAGGGCATGGACGCCGAGGGGCTGGTGATTTGCGTCATGGAGGACGAGGACCTGTCGGACGCACCGCTCGCGGCGTTGTTCGGCGGCAAGGTCGAGCCGATCACCTCGCGTTTCAACCTGTCCTACTCGACGATCCTGAATCTGTACGAGCGCCTCGGGATGGACTTGCTCGACGCGTACGACCGGTCCTTTGCGGCGTTTCAGGCGCAGACCGGCAGCACCCGCAACCGCGAGCGCAAGAGGGCGCAGGCGCGGGCGGCGTTGCGCGCGCGCATCGCCGTGCTGCAGGCGGCGAGCTACCTCGACCAGGACGGGCTGCTGCCGCGCGGCCGCATCGCGCAACAGATCAACGGCTATGAGGTCCAGGTCACCGAGCTGCTCTTTCAAGGCATTCTCGACGATCTCGACATCCACCAGCTGGGAGCGGCCTTTGCTTCGCTGGTCCACGCCGAGCGGCGCGGCGAGGACAGTAGCGGGATCGGGCGCGCTACGCTGGGTGAGCACGCGCCGCGGATCGAGCAGGCGGTGCGCCGTTTCGTGGCGGTGGAGCTGATGCACGGCACCACCGAGACGATCAAAGAGCCGGCGTTTGGCATCGCGCCCGTCGTTGACGCCTGGAGTCGTGGCGCGCCCATTGAGGCGATCCAACGCATCACCGGCAACGATGGCGGCGACGCGGTGCGCACGATGCGCATGGCGATCCAGATGATGCGGCAGCTGCGCTCGATCCTGAGTGAGGGCTACGGCTTGATGGATCGGCTCGCCGAAGCGGTCGTCGCGATCAATCGCGACGTCGTCGACGCCAAGCGCCAGTTCGAGCTGGGGTAGCCGTGACCATCGCGAAGAAGCTCCTGCTCCTGGTCCTGTTGCCGCTGGTTTTGCTCGGCGCCGCCCTCGAAGGGCTCGGTCGCTGGCTCTATCGACCGGCCCCGCCGGACTCGGCGCAAGCGCGCACGCAGCGCTTCAATGACATCTTCTACGAGTACGACCGCGACCTGGTCGTACGGCTGCGCCCCGAGGTGCAGCACGACTTTCGCGCCATCCGTCCCGACCTCGGCGCCACCGTCACGATCAACCCCGCGGGGTTCCGCGGCCCGGCCTTTGTCCCGGCCGACCCCGAGGCGCTGCGGATCGCGGTCTTTGGGGACTCGGTGAGCTTTGGGTTTGGGGTCGCTGACGACGAGGCCTGGCCGGCACGGCTCCGCGAGCTACTGGCAGCGAAGGCCGGGACGCGGCCAGTGCAGCTGCGCAACTACGCGGTGCCCGGCTACACGACGACGCAAGGGCGGCTGCTCTTCGAGCGCCACGTACTCGCCGCCGGCGAGGACGGCGAGGACGCGGGCCCCTTCGATCCGCACGTGGTGCTGTTCGCCTTCGGCTTCAACGACGGCTACCTGCGACCGCAGGACGATCGAGCCACGTTGGCGGGTGAACGCTTCCGCCACGAGTCCTGGCCCGGTCGCCTCGTTGGTTGGCTGGCCGCGCACAGTCGGCTGGTGGCCTGGCTCACGGACCCCGGGGAGCTGGCGCCGCGCACCCCGCGGGTGAGCTATCCCCACCTGCTCGGGAACCTCGAGTTGGTCGCCGCCACCGGCGTGCGCGAGGGGATCGATGTGGTCTTGATCGACTCCTGCCTCCCCCACTGCTACGCGCGGCGCGCCATCGAGACCACCGCCGCCGCGCACGGCGTGCCGGCGGTGTCGTTCCGTGACGAGCTGCGCGAACGGCGCGGGCTGTCGCCCGAGGGCGTCTGGCCGGCGGCGCGAAGGGTGCGCGTCGTGCTGCCGACCCAGGGGGTGACCCCGCCGGCGTCGCCCGATGGGAGCAGCCCGGTCGAGTTGGTCGTGCTGCGGGACGCGGCGGAACGGCCGGCCTACGTGCGGCTGGCGCTCACCGATGACGGCGAAGGCGCCGACCTCGTGGCTGGCGACAGCCGTTGGTCGGGTTGGGTCTCGCTCGCCGCGGGGAACCGCCCCGAGCTCGCGGTGCGGCTCGGCGGTCTCGCCGAGACGGTGCCGCAGATGCGCGACCCCGGGTTGCTGCTCAACGGCGTCCACCTCCAGCAACCCGGCCCTGAGGACGCCGCGCCAGTGGGGCCGAGCTTCGAGCTGCAGGCGCTTCTCAATGTTTGCCCGTGGCCGGAGCTGATGCTCATGCCAGACGTGATTCACCCCAACGCGGCCGGGCATCAGGCTTTGGCGGAGGCCATGCTGGAAGTCGTGCTCGCGACTTCCGCCGGCCGCGAGCTGCCGCGTTGAGCGCGACCCGACTTTCGCTTAGAGAGGGCGCACCTTGACCTCGGCCATCGAATACGACGTGTTAGTCCTCGGCGGCGGGTCGGCGGGCACCCGCGCCGCGCAAACCGCTGCCGAACGCGGCGCGCGCACCGCGATGTTCAACGACGGGGAGCTCGGCGGGCTCTGCATCCTCCGCGGCTGCATGCCCACCAAGACGATGCTCCACGCCGCTCACCTGGTGCACGAAGCGCGGCACCACCACACCCGAGGGGTCGGGCGGGCCGCGGTGTCGGTGGACTTCGCCGAAGTGATGGCCAACAAGGACGAGAAAGTCGCGCGGTTCAAGCGCGCGAAGGTCGCCGGGATCGAGAACGGCGGCTACGACGTGATCGACGCCCGCGCGCGTTTCTCCGGCCCTGATACCGTGGAGGCGGGCGGTCAGACCTACCGGTTCAAGTCCGGCGCGGTCCTCGCGACCGGGTCGGTAGCCAGCCACCTGGAGATCCCGGGCATCGATGAGGTGCCCCAGTTCACCAGCGACGATGCGATGCGCCTCGAAGAGCAGCCGCCGTCGGTCATCGTCGTGGGCACCGGCGCGATCGGTCTCGAGCTGGCCCAATTCTTCGCGCGGCTGGGCACGCCAACCACGCTGGTGAGCCGGCGGCCGCTGTTGGCACGCATCGACCCGTTGCTGAGCGAAGAGGCGCACAAGGCTGTCGACGCGGAGCCCAACCTCGAGCTGCTTTGCCCCTACCGGCCCGTACGGGCGCTTCGGGACGGCGATGAGGTGGTACTCGAGCTCGACGGCCCGGAGGTGGGACGGTCGGTGCGCGCCGCGGTGCTGCTCCAGGCCATCGGTCGCGAGCCCGCGCTCGACGGGCTCGGCCTCGAAACGGCGGGCATCGCGGTGGACGCGAACGGCCCGGTCGCCGGCGACGATCTTCGCACCACCAATCCTCGGGTCTTCGTGGCCGGCGACGCGCGCGGCAAGCGGCTCTTGCTCCACGTCGCCAACTGGGAGGGTCGGGTCGCGGGGCTCAACGCGGCCGAGCCCGGCGCCACCCACGCGCTAGATGAACGCCTGGACGTGGACGTCATCTTCATCGACCCACCGATGGCCTCGGTGGGGCTGACCGAGGCGGCCGCGAAGGAACGCGACTTGCCGGTCATCACCGCGTCTGCGCGCTTTGCCGAGACCGGCCGCGCCATCACCCAGGACGTCACGCACGGCGCCTGGAAGATCGTCGCGGCACCGAGCGGCGAGATCCTCGGCTCGCAGATCCTGGGGCCGCGTGCCGACGACCTGATCCATACTGTGGCCGCGGTGATGTACTACCGCGGCACCGCTGCCGACCTGCTCGAGATGCCCTGGTACCACCCCACCGTGAGCGAGGTGCTGCTCGGCTTGGCGCGCGACCTGCAGAAGCAGGTGGAGTCCGTTCGGTAGGTCCGCAGGTCCGCGTGGCGTCGCCGTTTGCTCGATCCGAAACGCCGTCCACGCTCCCAGATCAGTGCGCCCGCTTGGTCGGGCGGCTGGTGGCGGCCTGACCCGCAGGCGCGTCGCCACCCGGCGCCGCGAGGGCGTGGTCGACCGCGACGGCGAGGGCGCCGAGGAAGCTGCTGATCCCCACGGACTGCTTGGCCTTGAGAGTGAGGCCCTCGCCGTCGACGTGGGCCGTGATGAGCGCGTCGCGCAGCGCCTCCACGAGTTCCTCGTCGGTTGGCAGGATCTCTGGGTCGATGCCCATGCGGTCGAGCGGGGCCTCGGCGAGGTTCTCGACGGAGCGCCAGAACAACGGCAGGCTGTCGCGGATGCGGACCCAGAGCACGCCGGCGGCTTCGCTGGGCACTTGGGCCTTGATGGCCGCGGGATCGAGGCCCTTCTTCTTGCCCTGAGCCCGGGCGAGCGCGCTCTTGACGGCACCGACGGTGCTGCCGGCGATGAGGCGGCCGTCGTGCAGAGTGAGGGCCGGGCTGAGCTGCACCCGGTTCATGTCCAGCGAGACGTAGTGGATGGTGGCGTCGCCGTACGTTGCCTGGGAAATCTCTTTGCCGCCGTCTGCCTGCTCGAGGAACCAGCCAAGGACGCGGTTGGCCTTGGACTGATCGACGACATCCAGCAGCATCACGGCGTCGGGGATGGCGCTCTGGCGCAGCGGGGTACCCATCGCGACGGTCATCTCCGGGCCGAATGCGGCGACGAAGTCCAGCAAGTGCTCGGGACTCACGTCGTCGCCCATGTCGAGCTCGTGCCGGAGCTCATGATGAAGATCGCGCCGCAGCTCCTCGGGCAGCGCCGCCATGATGTGCTCGAGCGTTTCCACGACGCCGGCCGCGTCGCAGGGGGCGGTCAGGTAGAGCATCGTGTCGTCGGGGCAGAGTGCGGCCGCCGCGTGACTGGCATTGCGGCCGAGCGCGCGCCGCAGGAGGCCCTCTTGCGGCCCCTGGATCCCCAGGTGGAACAGGTCCACCGAGGCTTCGTCGTGCAACGTGCTCGCCATGCAGACGCTGCGCACGCGCGTGACGCCAAGCGCGGCGCCGATGTCGGCGATCTCGTACGGGATCAGTGGCGCGATCAGATCGGCAAACAGCGAGAGGTCGAGCCAGGTCGCAAGCAGCGGCGCGCTACCGAGGCGGGCGATGTCGGTGCGATACTCCTCGCGCCGTGCCAGGTTGGGCGCTTGGCCGCGCCAGGCCGCGACGCACTCGTCGAAGTAGCCCGGGCTGTTGCTGATCAGGAACACCTCGTCCGTGTGCGTGTAGAGGATAGAGCCACTGCCGTGCCGCGACGTCAGGATCCCCACCGGGAGTCCGTCGCGCTGGCGGCTGGCCTGCTCGATCGGCGATCCGTCGCGCAGCATGAGGCCTTCCATCGCCTGGATCAGCGATTTGGCCTCGGCGGTGGCGCCGCGAATGTCGACCACCAGCGCGATCGACGGAATGAAGTTGTCGTCGAAGAACGTCGGGCGGCCGATGCCGACGGCCCAGGGGCGATCGAGCACCGCGCGCACGGTCGCGGCCTCCAGGCCCGCGCGCTTGAGTCCGCCCCGCAACCTGCGGATCCCCTCCTCGAGCCGACCCATGACCATGCCGCGGTGATCATCCCCGAGCATCCCGAAACCGCGGCGCAACAGCCCCGCCAGCTTGGTCTGGTCCGCGGCGCCGCGGCAGGCGGCCATGCCGGCGAAGGAGACGCAGCCCCAGCTCGACGCCGGCAAAGCCCGCACGGGTGTCGCGTCGCCGCGCCCGGGGACGGGGTCGTGCGCGAGGCGCGGGGCCGCGGTCGCCACGCTGGCGACGAGAAGTGCGACCGAAAGAGCGGGGAAGCCGAACCGAGATCGATGCATAGGAAAGCTCTGAGATTGGGGTGGAGCGCCGGGCGCGCTGGTCTTGCATCGGATCATCGCGCCGCTGCTCCTGCGAGCCCCGGCGAGAAACCTTCGTGGTTTTTCGCCGGGGTCGCGGCTCGGTGCTGGCCCGCCGTCAGAGGCCCGGCAGCGTGGTGATCTCGGGGTTGGTGACCCCGGCCCCTACCAGCGGCAGAGGCCTACTAGCGGCAGAGGGCCAGTCGGCTCTCCAGGATTGAAGTCACGCCGAGCGGCCCCAGAAAGAGGAAACACAGCGTGCAAGCCAAGGCCCAGTGCGGCAAGTCGACGACGCGCGCGAACGCCTGGTCGCGACGCGCCGTGTGAACTTGTGCGACGGGAAGTCGGCGGCTCGCCGGTCCAGGTGCCCCTGGAACACGCCCTCTGAAACGCGAGCGCAGCAAAGCGGCGCCACGGTCGCGGCGAGCGTGGCGGCCACCGCCAGCAAGAGCCGGGTGCGGCGGGCGGGAATTGCGGGGGTCAACACGACCCCAGCCGTCAAGACCGTGGGTACGTGCGCCAAGGGGGCCGCTTCGTGAACGAGCACCGCGAACCGGACTTTGGATGATCGGTCTGAGGCCGCCTTCGAGGACCACGAGCTCGGTGCCGCCTAAGGTCCATAGGCGGATCAAGTGGTCGGCCCCGCCCGACGCGATGCGTCGGCCGTCGGGTGAGAACGCGACGCAAAATGTGGAGCCGCCGTGGGCGGACCACGGCGCAGCAGGCAGCGTGCCGCCGGTCACGTGCAGCAGGTGCGACGCGATGGCCACGCGCGGCCCGTGCACGGCGATGTTGAAGACCGGACTGGGGGCGGACTGGGTTTCGACCACAAGACCGCGCGCGGCATCGACCAGCCGTAGCAGGCCCTCCATGCAGGCGACGGAAGCGAAGCGCAGCGGCACGCCCCTGGAAGGCGACCAGCATGGTGCCGCGGGCATGGGCCGATGCGCGTGCGCGCGTAACCTTGACCGCCTCCTCGGCGACGCGGTTGTTGATCCGACCGCCGAGGTCGGCGTGGCCCACGGCCAGACATCAGTCGCTGCTCCTCATGTCGGGAGGCGCACGGACGAGCAACTAGTTGGTTGCGCCACAGCCACGTTCCGCCTAGCGTACGCGCAACTTGGAGGTTGCGTAATGAGCATCGACAAAGACCAGGACCGCATCGAGAAGGTCGTCGATCTTGCGGCGAGTGTGTCGCGGGTCTGGCGGGCCCTCACGGACCACAAGGAGTTCGGCGAGTGGTTTCGCGTTCGCCTCGATCACCCATTCGAGGTTGGTGCGACGGCCACCGGACACATCACCTACCCCGGCCACGAACACGTGAAGTGGGTGTCGTTGACCGAGGCCATGGATCACGAGCGCTTGTTTGCGTTCTCCTGGCCTCCCAGTGCCATTGACCCCGACACGGAGTACGACGCGGAGGCGAAAGTACGGGTCGAGTTCCGCCTGGAGCCGACCGCAACGGGCACGCGCCTCACCATCACTGAGACCGGCTTTCTGCAGTTTCCAGAATCCAAGCGGCTGGATGTACTGCGCTCGAACATTGAAGGTTGGGACCTTCAGGCGCAGAACGTCGCGGCTCACGTTGAGGAATCGTGACGGCATTGGTCCCGCCCCCGTGTGCGCATGGGTGACCGCTTCCCACGCCAGGATATGGTGCGGGATATGACGAAACGCCCCGCGCCGTGCTTCGTCGAACGCTACCGCGCGCCGCACCCGGCCCTGCGGGATCGCGTGGCGATCTACGCCACCCTGACCGCGCGCGAAGTGAGCGGGCCGCGACCGTGGCGCGTCTTGCCCGAAGGTCGCGGCCATGTCCTCCTGCACGTGTACGCCGACGGGCGCGAGGCCCGCCTGGCGTTAGTGGGGCCGCGCTCGGTGTATGCCGATATCGATCGGTCAGGGCGTCGGTTCACGGTCATCGCGACGCTCCAGGCCGACGGCATCTGGACCATGTTCGGCCTCGCGCCCGCCGAGTTGGTCGATCGCGCGATCCCGCTGCGCGAGGTGGTCGGTGCGGCCGCGGACGCGATCGTGGAGCGGGCCTCGGCCGGCATCAGTGCGGCCGCGGCTTGTGCCATGTTTGACCGATGGTTGCCTTGTGCGGCTCGGTCGCGCGCTCTCGGCCGCCCGCTGGGTCATCGCGCGAAGGGTCATCGCGCGAAGGGGCCCCGCGCCGCGGCCGTGGCGGCCGGGCGGATCGAGGCGGCCGACGGTCGCATTGGCCCGCGTACTCTTGCGGCGCAGCTCGGCGTCTCCGATCGCTATCTGCGCCGGGTGATGGTCGAGGAGATTGGTCTCGGCCCCAAACGGTTGGCACGCATCGCCCGGGTTCGCGGCGCCCTGCGCGCCGCCGTGCAGGGGGCCCGCCCGTCGCGCAACTGGGCCGCGCTGGCGCTCGACAGTGGCTTTGCCGACCAGTCGCACCTCGTGCACGAGTTTCGCGCGCTGTTCGGCGATGCGCCGCAGGCGTTTGTCGCCCGCGCCAATCGCGAGGGGGTGTAGTCCCGTCACCGGTTCCGGATTCTCCAAGACCGCGTCCTCGCGGGGCGGCATGGTGCGCGCCTCCCCACCGTCTTTGGAGGTGTCAATGCCTAGAGATGCGCTGTTGTTGGTCGCCATGACCGGTCTGCTCTCGGCCGTGGCGCCGGCGCCATCGCCAGCCTCGGCGACCGACGTTGTCCCCGTGCCGCTTCGCGCTAGCACGGAGGTTGCGCGCACAGAGCACTTCGTCTTTCACAGCAATCCACTGCTCAACCTGCATCACTTTCTCTACCAGTGCGCGGCCAACTCGGCGCGCCGCGACGGGGAGCGAGTGCGCTGGCGCAAGGTGAACGTGGCGGAGATGGCCGCGGCCGACGCGCTCGACGGTGGCGAACGTGCCGCGTGGCAGGCGGCGCTCGACTTCTATCGTCGGGATGCGTTGCCGCGCTCTCTGCTCTTCAATGGCAGATTGCACACCCTGAAGGGGCAGCTCAGCGGCGTCGAAGACGTGGCGGGGAAATGGCCGGGCACCCTCGACCCGGATTACGCGGCGGCCTTGCGGCAGGCGTGGCCGGTGTACCGCTCGCGCTTCTGGCCGGCCCACCGCAAGGCCAACGAGGGTTGGGTCAAGGCGGTGGTCGCGCGCCTCGATGACCACGAGGAGACTCTGGTGCGGGCGATGACGGTGGCGTACGGCGGTACTTGGCCCGACGGCCCGGTGCGGGTCGATGTCTGCGCCTACGCCAACTGGGCGGGCGCCTACACGTCGGATGAGCCCGCGCACATCACGGTGTCCAGTCTCGATGCGAACAACCGCGGCGACGCCGCCCTCGAGACGCTCTTTCACGAGGTTTCCCACACCGACGTCATGTTCTCGGTGCTTCAGGGGGAGCTCGGCGCTGCCTTTGCGGCACGGGACACCGAGCCGCCGCGCGATTTGTGGCATCTGTTCATCTTTGTCACGGCCGGCGATGCCGTGCAGCGCGCGTTGGCCGCCAGCGGGGATGCCGGCTACACCCACTACGGCGAACGCACCGGGCTCTACCGCCGAGATCCTTGGGGTGACCAGTGGCCCTGGCTGCGAGAACACTGGATCGCCTATCTCGACGGGCGCATCGATCGCGCGACCGCGCTGGCGCGGATCACCGCGGCGGCCGGGGCCTAGCCCCGGCGCTGGATAAGGGATGGTCACACCGCGATCCGCTTGGCTACTTGTCCTGGTCTGCATCATGTCCGCCACGCCAACCGTGCCGGGGGATCGGTCGATCGGGTCACCGGTGATCACCGGCATCAGCGCGTTGAGTGCACCCGCGGGGCGGGCCATCACGATCACCGGCGTCAACTTCGCTCCGGGTCTTGGGCTGGCCCTGAATGGCGTGCCGATCCCCGTGTTCGCGGTGACACACAACCAGATCGTGTTCCCGTTCCCGGCCAACGTTGCGTGCCGCTCGATCCTGTCTGCCACGAACCCCGACGGCCAAGTGGCGTTCATTGGGCTCAACCCGCAGCCGCGCATTACCGCGACGAATGGGGCGAGCGGTCCGGCGGACGGGGGCGCCGCGTTCATCGTCCTCGGTCACGGCTCCGGACACGACCGTGTCCTTCGGCGGCGTCCGAGCACCCGTGATTGGCGCCAGTCCGGTCGGGGTCGCCATACTCACGCCGGGAGGCGCGGCCGGCCCCGTTGTGGTGACCATCACGACGCCTGGAGGTTGCTCGGCGACGACGACCTACACCTACTTGTAGTCGCGTCGGCGGTCGTCCCGCCGGCAGCGCGTCGTCGTTGGGGACGATGAGCCGGGCGAGCTCAACCCAAAAACTGAGGAACGCCCAGGACGACGGCAACGTCACTGTTCCGGCGGTGATCCATGCACCCGTGGCAAGGACGCCGTGCCTGCGCCGCATCGTCCCCCCCTTCCTCGTTCCCTGCTTCGCCGATGCCACGCATCCCCCTTTTCTCTCTCTTGGTCTCCATCCCGGCGATCGTCGCCGCCCCTTCGACCACTGCGCAGGTCAGCCGCAACGTGCAGCTCCTGGGCACGCTCGACCCGGCCCCGCGATTCTCCGAATACAACGACGTCTGGGGCTACGTCGATCCCGCGACGGGCAAAGAGTATTGCCTCCTCGGCAGCGAGGACGGCACCCACGTCATCGATTGCAGCGACCCGGCCAACCCGGTCGAGCGCGGCATGATTCCGAGCGACAGCTCGTTCAGCAGCGGCAACTTCTGGCGCGACATCAAGACCTACGGCAGCTACGCGTACGTGGTCTCCGAGGCACACGGCGGCATGCAGATCATCGACCTGCGCGATGCCGACAACCCGGTGAAGGTCAAGACGTGGGGTTCTTGGAGCAACGCCCACAACATCGGCGTCGACGCCGAGACCGGAATCGTCTACGTCTGCGGTACCGGCCGCGGGACGTACGCTATCGATGTCGCCAGTGACCCGGTCAACCCAACGCAGCTCTATCGACTGCGCAACCCGTACATTCATGACCTGTCGGTGCACCGTGGTTACGGCTACTTCGCCGACCAGAACGGCAACAACCTGCAGATCTACGACGTGACGCAGATGCCAGCGTCCATGCCCCGTCTGTCCTCGGTGCGCATGCCAGGGGGCAGCACTGCGCATGCGACGTGGCCGACGCGCGACAACGACTATTGCCTCGGCGCCAACGAGTCGAGTGGCGGCCCCGTGTCAATTTGGGACGTGACCAACAAGCGTCTGCCCCGCCTGCTGACGACCTACACGGCGGGTCCGTCGAACGCGATCCCGCACAACGTGTTCATCCGGGACCGCGTCGCGCACATCTCGTACTACACCGAGGGCTACCGCACGGTCGATCTGAGCGACCCTGCCAATCCCGTGGAGGTTGGGTACTACGACACGTATTCGGGGGCATCGGGGGGGTACGACGGCGCCTGGGGCTGCTACCACCTACAGCCGTCAGGCGTGATCTACATCAGCGACGTGCAGAGCGGCCTCTTCATCTTCAAGCCGGCGTCCAGTGCCGAGCGCTACGGGGACGCGACCACGGGCAGCGCCGGCGCGACTCCCGTGATCCACGCGTTCGGTGCCGCGTTCGTCGGCAACGGTAACTTCGCGCTTGAGGCGGAGGCAGCGCCACCGGCTCGTGTGGGCGCGCTCATTGTCGGCAGCGGGCGCACCAGCGTGACGGTGGCTGGTGTGGCGTTCCATGTCCCGCTCGTCGTGCCGCAGCCCGTGATCATCCCGATGACGAGCGACGGCGCGGGCACGGTCAAGGTGCCGCTGCCGGTCCCGGCCATGGCCGCAGTCGCCGGCGCGACGCTCAACGCACAGATGGTGTTCATCGACAGCTCTGCGCCGTTCGACTGGTCGGCGACGCAGGGGTTGGAGTTCAGCACCTTCACGCCCTAGGGGTCCGACCTCGATCAACGAGGCCCTCCGACCGGCGAGTCGGCGCGCGCCGTGACGCGAGGGGTTGGAAGTGACCGCGGTCTCGCGCGTCCTGGGGTGTCCCCTGACGCCCGGACCTGCCGGCGCCGCTCCGGCTCACCGCGACCCAGCCCCGGATTCGCCCGCACTCCAATCGTCGGGCGCACCGGCTCGGCATCGCGTGCGAGGCTCCCTAGAATACCGGGCGCTATGCCCCGTCTCGCCCTTTCGGCGGCCCCCTGGGCCGCGCTGTTTGTATGTCTGTCCCTCGCCCCGGCGCAGGAGAATCTCCTCGTGCTCGTCGCCGATGACCTCGGCGTGGACTACGTGAGTGCGTACGGTGAGGGAACCGACGTGCCGCCGACGCCCAACCTCGACGCGCTCGCGGCGCGCGGCGTGTTGTTTCGCAACGCTTGGGCGAATCCGATTTGCTCGCCGACGCGCGCGTGCATCATGACGGGGCGCTACTCGCTGCGCACGTCGGTCGGCTACGCGGTGGGCTGCTGTCGCAACGCGGGCGAGCTGTTGCCGGCCGAGTTCACGCTGCCCGAGCTCTTTGACGCCGGCGGTTCGGGCTACGCACACGGTGCCTTCGGAAAGTGGCACCTGGGCCAAACCGAAGCCGTGGGCGGCCCGTCCGCGCCCAACGTCGCCGGCTGGTCCCACTACGCTGGCTTTCTCGGCGGCGAGACGCGGTACTCTCGGTGGCAGCGCACGGTGAACGGTCGCACAACGACATCGACGGCCTACATCACCACCCAGATCGTCGATGACGCGCTGGCGTGGATCCAAGCTCAAACGAGCCCCTGGCTCGCGTACGTGGCGTTCACGGCGCCCCACGATCCCAAACACGAGCCCCCGGGGCATCTCCACACGCAGAGCTTCGCCGGCGCCGGCCCGCCGCCCTACAACCCGATCCCCTACCACCGCGCCATGGTCGAGGCGATGGATACCGAGATCGGCCGCTTGCTGTTGGGGCTCGGCACGGCGATCAACAACACCAACGTGGTTTTCATCGGTGACAACGGTTCGGAGCCAAAGGTGACCGTGCCGCCGTTCATTCCCAGTCACGGGAAGTGGAGCCCATATGAGGGAGGCTGCAACGTGCCTCTGATCGTGGCTGGGCCCGCCGTGGCCGGGGGCGCGCGTGAGGAGACCGCGTTGGTGTCGGCGGTCGATCTATTCGCCACGCTAGGCGAACTGGCGGGGATCGACGTCGCCGCCACCGTGCCGCCGTGGATTGCGCTGGATTCCATTAGCTTCGCCTCGCACTTGCAGCAGGCGGGGGCGCCGCCGGTGCGCGACATGGTGTTCGCCGAGCAGTTCGACGGTGACCACTTCGGCGCGGTCGGCACCAACATGTTCGCCGCCGTGCGCGATGATCGCTACAAGGTGGTCCGGTACTACTCCGCTGCGGGCTCCACCGACGAGTTCTACGACCTGCAGAGTGATCCCTTCGAGCAGACAGACCTCCTTCTGCAGACCCTCACGGCCGCCGAGCAGATCCGGTTTGACGCGCTTTCGACCGAGCTGACGACGACGCGTCGACCGGAGGCACGGCTGGCGACGTTCGGCTCTACTCTTTGTGTCGGCTCCAACGGCACGCCGATCCTGAGTGCAGATGGCAGCGCGAAGATTGGCCAGGCCTTTACCGTGCAACTCAGCAATGGCCCGCCGTCGCAGCCGTGCAGTCTGCTCATTGGGACGTCGTATCAACGTCACGGCGCACTGTCGTTGCCCTTGGCGCTCACCACGCTTGGCGGCGGGCCGGGCTGCTTCCTGTTTCACTCGATCGACGAGGCGACTCCGGCGATGACCGATACCAGTGGCGGGGCGACGGCCGCGATCGCGGTGCCCGCCATGCCCGCCCTGGTCGAGCGCTCGGTGTTCTACTCGTGGTTGGTGGCCGACCCCCTGGCGCCGAGCAATCCTCTAGGCCTCACCACGACCAACGCCATGGCGGCAGTCCCTGGCCTGTAGCCGCTCGTCGGGGTGAAGACGAGGTTGGGCGCGAGCCGTTGCCCCGCGCTGCGGCGGTGTTCCGCGCGTTGCGGCGGTGTTCCCAGTGCGGTGTTCCCAGTGCGGTGGATTTTGTCGCGGCACCGTACGTTCTCTTAGGATGGTGGGGCCCGGCTGCCTCGGCCGGGCGCCCTTGGCGACCCAACAGGTTGTTCCCCCACGAGCGAGAGCTGTTTCATCGGGCGCTTGGAGTGTCCGCGGGCGAGCGTGCCGCGTTCTTGCTGACTGCCTGCGACGATCCCGAGCTTCGCCGCCGTGTGGCCGCCTTGCTGCGCGCGTTCGATGACGCCGCGCTACCCACCGGCGGCGCGGTGATCTCGCTGCAGGCCGCCGCCGACTTGGGCGATCTCGACATCCCGGGGTTTACGATCGGTGGGGAGATTGGCCGCGGCGGCATGGGCCGCGTTTTTGCCGCCGAGCAATCGGAACCGCGGCGCAAAGCGGCGATCAAGTTCCTGCCCGACGCGTTTGCCTCGGCGGAAGGCCGCCGACGATTTCAGTTGGAGGCGCAGGTCCTCGGCCGGCTCAACCACGTCGGGATCGCCCAGATTTACGCGGCCGGTGTAGTGGATGTCGGGGACGCGACTCTGCCCTACTTTGCGATGGAGCTCGTCGAGGGACGGACCTTGCACGACTTCGTCACCGCCGAGGGCCTCGCCCTCGAGGCGCGGCTCGAGCTGATTGCACAGGTCGCCGACGCGGTCCAGCACGCGCACCAGCAAGGCGTGATCCATCGGGACCTGAAACCCGACAACGTCATGGTGACGCGCGAAGGCCAGTCGAAGGTGCTCGACTTCGGTGTTTCCAAGGTGATCGAGACCGATGCGCAGTTATCTACGCTGCGCACAGGGATCGGCCAGGTCGTCGGCACGCTCGCCTATATGGCGCCGGAGCAGGCCTCCGGTGCCTCGGCGATGGTAGACACCCGCGCCGACGTGTACGCACTGGGCGTGATGGCGTACCAGCTCGCGACGGGGGCGCTGCCCATCGACGTGCACGGTGAGACGATCACCGTTGCGCTCGCGCGGGTCCTTGACGAAGTGCCCGCGCCGGCCTCGCGGCATGACCCCGCGCTTCGCGGTGACGTCGACACGATCTTGAGCAAGGCACTGGCCAAGGAACCGGATCAGCGCTACGCGTCGGCGGCGGCGTTCGCCGAGGACCTCCGGCGCTACCTGCAGCACCACCCAATCGCGGCGCGGCCGCTGTCCGCTTCGTACCAGATGGCGAAGTTCGTGCGGCGCAACCCGGCGCTGACGGCTGCCCTCGGCGGTGTCGCCCTACTGCTCGTCGCGAGTTCGATCGTGACGGCCATTCTGTTGGCGCGCGCCACGCACGCCGAGCATGCTGCGCGCGAGGAACGCACCGCGGCCGTCGCCGCGCGTGATGACACGGATACCGTCAATCGGTTCCTGCGCAACGTCATCATGCAGGGCGCGGCGAACGAGGCTGGGCGCGAGGGCACGCTACGCGAGGCATTCGACCGGGTCCTCGAGAGCATCGATGAGGTCTTTGCGCACCGCCCGCAGTCGGAAGCGGCGGCGCGCGAGGCGGCGGCGGTTGTGCTCGGAACCTACGGCGAGCACGCGCTGGCCCTGACGCACGTCGAACGGGCGATCGCACTGCGTCGGCAGCAGCTGAGTAGCGAGCATCGCGATGTGTTGCGCCTGCGTAGCTATCGAGCGTCGCTGCTCGATCTCATGGGGCGGGAAGCGGACGCCTTGGAAGAGTTGCAGTCCGTGCTACCGCTCCAGCGACTTGAGCTCGCGCCAGACCATGAGGATCGCCGGCGCACCGCCGGGGTTCTGGCTTCGGTCGTCGCGCGTCGGGGGGACCTGACAGCCGCGCGGCAGCTCATCGAGGAGCATCTCGCCGATCCTTTGGACCCCGACGAAGAACGCCCGGACGTATTGCTCTTGCGCCAGCGCTTGGGCACGATCCTGACTCGGCTGGGTGAGCGAGATCTCGCCGAGCAACTCCACCGTGCCACGCTGCGCATCCGCGAGCGCGTGTCTGGCCCGTCGAGCCCGACGACTTTGACACTGGTCAACTCGCTCGGGTTGCTGCTCAAGGAGTCCGGCCAACTGGAAGAGGCGGCCGAGCTGTTGGAGCGCGCCTACAAGGGTCTTCAGCAGTCTGTGGGCGAAGACCATCTCCAGACCTTGGCCGCTCTCAACAACCTCGCCCTCGTCCACGACGAACGCGGTCAGTATGACATCTCTCAGCCCCTTCTGCGGGACGTGCTGTCCCGCCTGCAGGAGGTGTTTGGGAAGACACATCCAACCACGCTCAGCTGCCAGAGCAATCTCGCCGCGTCCTATCGCGACGGCGGTTCTCCGGCGGCGGCCGAGCCGATCTTTCGTGCAGTGCTCGAGCAGCAGCGAGCAGCGCTCGGCGAGCTCGATGCGCGCACGCTGATCACGCACAGCAATCTGGCCGGGACGCTCAGTCAGCTGCAGCGCTTTGAGGACGCCCAACACCATGCGGTTCTCTCGGCGCGTGGCCTGGAGGAGCAGCTGGGCGCGCGGGCCTCGAGCACACGGCGTGCCGCGCTCATCGCCGCCGAGGTGTTTGAGCGCAGTGGCGACGCCACGACGGCTGCCAGGTGGCGGGCGAAAGCCGCGACAGAGGGCCTGTGACTCGTTCAAGGTCCCGCGCTCTCCGCGCAGCGGAGTGGCGCCAGGAGGAGGGATCAGAGCCTGTGGCGTGGATCTAGTTGGCAGCCGAGGATTCCGCACAAACGGGGTCGTTCCAAGCGGGGCATGGTCTTTGTGCAGGCATTCGCCGTCTCCGGCGCGGCGGTGGAGTCGTCCGAGGGGCTCCAGCTCACCTTGAGACCGTGACCCGCGCGCGGGACCGTGCCTGCGGTTGACGAAATCGATCGGCGACACGATCCTCGAGCCGGCTTTCTTCAGCGTTCCTGCACCGGAGCAGCTCATGCGCAATCAAATCCCGGCCCTTCTGTTTGGCCTCGCCGCCCTCGTGTTGCCGTTGGCCCAGGCCCACGGCCAATCCCCTTGCCCCACCGTCCCAGGCAGCGGCTGCCCGGGTGCGCCGGCGCCGCAGTGCGCCGGGTCGAAGTCGATCGGCCAGACGTTGACGATCACGTGCCTCGACTCGGGGCGAGGCAATCCGATGACCCTGTTCATGGGGGCCTGCGCGGCGGCACTGTTGCCGATCGGCGGACCGCTCACCTGCCCACCCGCGCCCACGACTTGCGGTTTTGCCGTCGACCTGCTGGGCTCGGTCGTCGTGGACGGCCGCCAGCCGGCCGTGCTGCCGATCCCCAATGACCCAGGACTGGTCGGACTCAGCGCATGCTTCCAGTGCCTGGAGGTCGCGCCCTCGCGGTGTGCCCTGGTCTCAGCGGCGATCCAAGTGACCATCGATCCGTAGCGGCGCCGCGGCGCCCGCCGCAGGGCAAGGCAACCGGTAGAGTGGCGAGATGGTCATTCTCCGTGCAGCGGTCGCGTCCTGTGTTGCGGTTCTATGCTTGAGCGCCACACCGTGGGGTGGGCCCGACCAGCCCCCGAACTACCGCGAAGACCTCGGGATCGAGTTCTCGGACATCGAACCGGTCGGGGACGTGTTGCGAAGCCACTACGGCCGCATCGCCCGGACCGTGGGCGTCACCGATGCGCTCGTGGCGAAGATCCAGCTGGCGCGCGCCCGGATGCCGGTGCCCGAGAGCGACCTCAAGGTCGAGATCACCAACGAGCTCGGGCTGTCGCTGTCCTTCGATGCCGGCGAGGTGCTTCACTGCGCGGTCGACCAGGGACACAGCCTCGGCGAGCAAGCCCAGCTGCACAACCTCGTCGGCGCCAAGATCCTGCGGCGCCAGGTCGACTTCATGCGCGAGCTCGACCGCCTGCTTCCCCACGATTTCGAATGCGACCCGCTGGGAACGGACGGACTGCTGCGCGTGCGCCAGGAGGGATCGGAGCCACGCATCCTCAACCTGTGGACTCTGCCGCTCGAGTTCGACCTCGCCGAGGCCGATAGCAAGGAGCGCTTCCTGCGCCTGCTCGCCCAGGCGCCGAGTCGGGAGCGGCGCGAGGCGGTTCGCGTCCACAAGGAGCTGCACAGCCGGCAATGGCTGGCGGAGCTGCTCCAGCAGCGCGCAAGCGCCGG
>JBCCGH010000118.1:0-30692 GCA_039029375.1 Planctomycetota bacterium | reverse complement strand
CCGCCGAGGCTAGGCTGCTCTAGCCCTCGAACAAGCGCGGCTTGGGGCGCTCCGTTTCTTAAATCACTCGAAACCCCCCTCCCTGGCGTTGTGGTCAGTTGTCGCAAACCGACGTACGATGCTAGGAGAAGGGGGTTTCGAGTGATTTAAGAAACGGAGCGCCCCAAGCCGCGCTTGTTCGAGGGCTAGAGCAGCCTAGCCTCGGCGGGCATCGCCCGCCGGCAGGAGCAACTTAATGAGCGTCTTGATTGTGACCCGCAGCGACGACAACGCCTGCATCGGGATGGTGCAGCGCGCCCTCGCCGAGCGCGGCGTCGCCTCGACCCGCCTCGACACCGATCGCTACCCGCAGCAGCTGCGTGTGTCGACGCGGTTGGTGGGTGGCGCTTGGGAGAAGGTGCTCGCCACCGAGAGTGAGCGTGTCGACCTGAGCGACACCACCGCCGTGTGGTATCGGCGGTTCTTTGCCGGCGGGCGTCTGCCCAAGTCGCTCGGCGATACCCGCGAGGCCTGCGTCAACGAATCCCGCCGGACGCTCTACGGCGTGATCGCGTCGCTCGGGTGTTTTGAGCTCGATCCGCTGAGCGTGGTGCGCAACTGCGATCACAAGGAGCTGCAGATCGGGCGCGCCGCGACCCTGGGCCTCGATGTCCCGGACACGCTGTTCACCAATGACGCCGCGGAAGTGCGCCGGTTCTTTGATGAGCATGACGGCAAGGTGGTGACCAAGATGCAGTCGTCGTTTGCGATCTACCGCGGTGGCGAGGAGCAGGTGGTCTTCACCAACCAGGTTTCCCGCGACGATCTGGCCGAGCTCGAGAACATCCGCTACGCGCCGATGATCTTCCAATCCAAGGTCGACAAGATGATGGAGCTGCGCGCGACCGTGGTGGGGCGGCAGGTGTTCACCGCGTCGATCGACTCGCAACGTTCGAAGTCGACCGAGGTCGATTGGCGCCGTGACGGCGTGGGCCTCATCGGCGACTGGCAGCCCTACGATTTGCCGGCGGACGTCGAAGCCAAGCTGCTGGCGCTCACCGAGGCCTTTGGCCTGAACTACGCCGCCGCCGACTTCATCGTCGCGCCCGACGGCCGGCATGTCTTTCTCGAGATCAATGCCGGCGGTGAGTGGTTTTGGCTGCAGCGAGCGCCGGGCTTGCCGATCGCGGAGGCGCTCGCCGATACCTTGATCGGCCGCGTCCCACGCGCCGGCTAGACGCCTACTTGCGTCGGGCCGGGGCCCAGAGCTGGAGTGGATGGCCTTTGGGGTCTTGAGTGGTCACCGTGCGGGCGCCATCGGCCGCGGCCTTGACCGAACCGACGGCCAGGCCCGCGGCGCGGAGCCGCCGGATCGCCGCGTCGAGGTCGGCGACGCGGAACAGTCGCAACGCGTCGCCCGCGGTGATGGAGGACGTCGTCGAGCTGCTCGTGGGGGCAGCCGCACGAGACCAGGTAGGCGCGGGGCGCCGCCGCGTGGTTGGTGACCAGAGCGGTGATCGAGCTCGTGTCGCGGTCGGGGTCGGAGGCGCGCGCGATGCCCACGGGTCCCAAGTGCCCGAGGTCGCCGTACGGCCGCACAGTTCCCCGAGAAAAGGTCGGGCAGGGTCGGTCGCGGGCGCTCGGCGGAGTGGGCGGCGGTGCCCTAGAGCTCATTTCTATAGAGGGTTACGCGTTCCTCCGCGCGATTGGACGCGGATTGGAGCTGGATTGGAGGCGTTGGCCCGGCGCCTGCTCCAGGATCGGCCGCATGAACGCTCGCCGCCGCTGGGCTGCTCAGCTCTGGATTCTCTGGCCGCTCTGGACGCCGCTCGCGGCGCAGCCCCCGGCGGCCGGCTCGCCGCTGCCCCCTAAGCAACCGCCCCCTATTCAACCGCCCCCTATTCAACGGCCCACCGCCCAACAGGTCGCGCAGCGGGTCGCCTCGCTCACCGGGCCCCTGGAGGAGGAGGGGCTCCTGTCCGGCAACTTTGCCCTCGCGCGCGGCGGTCAGCTGCTGGCTCAAGGCTGTTTCGGGCAGGCGCACTATGAGCTCGGAGTGCCCAACGGGCCCGACACGCGCTTTTGCATCGCGTCCCTCAGCAAGCCGATGACCGCGGTGGCGGTGGCTCATCTGGTGCATCAGGGCCGGCTCGACGTCGACGCCCCGGTCAGCCGCTGGCTCGAGGACTTTCCGCGTGGCGACGTCATCACGGTGCGCCACTTGCTCGGTCACCTGGCCGGGATCCCGCACCGCGTGACGCGGCCGGAGCAAGAGTGCGTGCCCCGCACCGCCGCGGACATGGTCGAGCTGGCGAAGGCGAGCGACCTGCTGTTCGAGCCCGGCACCGACCGGCAATACAGCTCCGCCGGCTACAGCGTCGTGGCCCGCATCATCGAGATCGCCACCGGTGCGGACTACGACCGCGCGATGCGTGACCTCGTCTTTGCGCCGCTGGGGATGACCGCGACGCGGCACGTGCAGAGCCGCGAGCTCCTGCCACAACGCGCCGCACCCTATCACCACGGCGTGGACGGTGGCTACGAGAACTCACCCCTCCAGGATCTGTCGTTTCTGGTCGGTGGCGGCTCGCTCTACGCGACGATCGGCGACGTGCTGCGCTTTGGCATCGCCTGCCAGGAACGCAGCGGTCTTCCCGCCGGTGTGTGGGCGGTCCTCGCCGATGACCTGGGTTGGGGGCGGCGCGAGAACGTCCGCTGGAACGGCCAGACCAGCGGCTACGGCGCGTTCCTCGACCTGCACGGACGGGACCAGGTCGTCGTCGCCTTCGTCGGCAACGCCGGCATGGGCAGCGCCGGGGTCTTGCGGTATGCGGGCCCGCGGCTCGCCCGCGGGCACCCGTTTGAGCTGATCCAAGACCCGCTGACACCCGAGCAGGCCGGGCCCTACTTGGGCAGCTATACGCGCAAGACCGCCCGGTTGACGATCTGCCTGCGCAACGGCGTCTTGCGCACCGACAGCGGTGGACGCTTCTACCATCGGTCCGGCGATCGCTTCTTCTCGCTGGCCTATGCCTGCGAGGCGGTGTTTGAACGGGATGACAAAGGCGCCGTGACGGCGCTGGTCTACGAATCCGGCGTTGGTCGGACCGTGTTCGTGCGTGAGCGCTGAAGGTGAGCGAGGCGCCATTGCGCTATCTTGTCGGTGGCCTCGGTGCCGAGGCTCAGAACCATCGACGAGGTCGCCGTGCACGAGTCGTTTCAGATCGGTGAGTGGCTGTTTACGCCGGCGCTGCACACGTTGTGCCAGGGCGAGCGACAGGTCGTGCTGCGCGCGAAGCTCGTGGATCTGCTGCTTGCCTTGGTCGAAGACGCCGGCCAAGTGCTCACCCGCGACGAGCTCCTGCTGCGCGTGTGGGGGACGATCGTCGTCACCGATGACGCGGTGACGCGCGGAATCTCGGAGCTGCGGCGTCTGCTGGGGGATGATCGGCACGCGCCGCAGTACATCGAGACGATTCGCAAGGGTGGCTACCGCCTCGTCGCGTCGCCCGTGGTGCGCCGGCCAGCGCGTGCGGCGGGGCCGACGGTCGAGCGGGCCACCCCAGAGTTGGCGGCGCCCGCTGGACCAACTTCGGAGCCGGCGTCGATCCGGCGGCGCGCGGTCGCACTGATCGTGGCGGCCGGTTTGGTGTTGGCCTGGTTGTGCCTGCCCGCCGGCCGCGCCGATGCCCACGAGGGGCCGCGCGTCCTGGCGCCGGCGCGTCCGGTGCCATTCACGGTGTTCCCCGGTCGCGAGACCGATCCGGCCGTCTCCCCTGACGGGCGGCGGGTCGCGTTTGCCTGGGGTGGCGCTGACGATCGGCAGTACGACATCTACGTGAAGGCACCACGCGGCGACGCCGTGGTGCAGATCACCGACGACGCGGCCTCCGACACGCACCCCACGTGGTCGCCCGACGGTGCGCGGATCGCATTCCTGCGCCACGAGGGGGGGCGGACCCACGTGTGCGCCGTCGCCGCTGCGGGTGGTGGCGTCGTGCTGCGTCTGGGGGGCACCGCGGGCTACGCGACCGGGTTGGACTGGTCGCCCGACGGCGCCCACCTGCTCTTTGCCAGCACGCAAGGTCGCGCGCACGGTTTGCGGCTCGGGGCGCTGCCGGCGGCCGGTGGGGATCCGGTGTGGTTGAGTGATCCGGGCGCGCTCGAGTCGGATCACTCGGCGGTCTTCGCACCCGATGGGGCGCGCGTGGCTTTTGTGCGCACGGATACGGCGGGCGGAGTAGACCGGGTGTGCGTCATGGGGCGCGACGGGATCGGGATGCGCATGATGGCCACGGGTTGCCGCAAGCTGCGCGGGCTGGCGTGGGCGCGCGACGACGATTCGCTTGTGGTGGGCGGCGAAGACCATGGCCAGAGTCGGCTGTATCGCTTGGATCTCCGCAGTGGTGCGCTGCGAGAGATTCCGCTGCGCGAAGAGCGGGCCAGCCACCCGTCGCTGTCGCGCGACGCGCGCACGCTCGTCTACGAGGACGCGCAGCCGCGCGATCACCTGTGGGAAGTGCAGCTCCATGCCAAGGGCAAGCCGCGGCGGATGATGGCGACCACGCATAGCGAGCGCGAGGGCACCTACGCGCCAGTCGGCGCGGCGATCGCCTGGGTGTCCGATCGCAGTGGTGGCGCGGACCTGTGGTTGGCCGAGACCGCGGGGAGCGCGCCCCGACGCCTGACGCGCGGGGAGCACGACGACGTGCAGTTGCCGCGATGGTCGCCCGACGCGCGTCACATCGCGTATCAGGCCAGCGCCGCCGGGCGCACGGGTCTTTGGCTCGTGGATGTGGCAAAGGGTACGCATCGTTGCGTGCTCGCGGACCTGGCCCGGGCCCGCCTCTGCGGCTGGACGGCGGACGGTGAGGCCCTGTGGTTCGCGTCGGTGCGGGCCGGAGAATGGCAGCTGCAGCGGCTGCCGCTCGCCGGCGGGCCGGCCCAGCCGGTGCTGTCGGGTGTGACGCAGGCCGCCGAGTCGGCCGATGGTCGGTGGCTCTACTCCTCGTACGCCGGGCGTCGCGGCGTGTGGCGGCGGCCGTTGGCCGACGTTCTCGTCGGCGGTGGTGCAGAGGCCGGCGAGTGCGTGGTGCGCGACTTTGTGCCGCGCGCGACGTGGAGCTGGCGGTTGGCCGGCGACCACGTGCTGCTCCTCCGCATGCGTGGCGGCCAGTCCGAAGTGCTGCGCCGCGCGCTCGACACGCGCGCCGAAGAACTGCTGCTGCGGTGCCCCGGTCGGCTCCACGCGCCGAGCTTGAGTCTGTCCGCCGATCGTTCCCGGTTGCTCGTGGCCACGGTGTCGGAGGGCGAGAGCGATCTGAACCTCATCGAGGACTTCGATTTGCCCTGAGGCCGGTGCGGCCAGAACGAACCGGGCCCCACACCATGCGCAACCTCGCTATCGGCACCGTCGTTGTCCTCCTCGTCGCCGTCGGCGTCGCGATCTTCGCGTTCAAGGGCGAGCGCTTTGTCGTCCGCATCACGAATGAGCAGATTCAGGAACGGCTCGATCAGCGGTTCCCGTTCGAGAAGACGTACTTCCTGATCTTTGGCCTTGGCTACAAGAAGCCCTTGGTCGAGCTCATCGACGGCACCGACCGGGTGCGCCTGGGTCTCGAGGCGTCGGTCGAGCTCCGCGGGGCAGGCGAGAAGAAGCGGCTGACGGGGCGGGTGGATCTGGATGCCGGCATTGCCTTCCACGCCGAGACCGGCGAGTTCTTCCTCGTGGACAGCGTGCTCCACACCGTGGAGATCAATGGCATTCCAGCGGAGTTCGTCGACAAGGTGCCCGAGCTCCTGCGCAAGGCGGCGGCGGAAGTGCTCGAGCGACATCCGATCTACACCTTGCGTGCGAGGGATCTCAAGACGGCCACGGCGAAGCTGTTGCTCCAGGGCCTCGCGATCGAAGATGGCGTCTTGATCGTCACGTTGGGGATCTGAGCGCCCACGCGCGGCTCGCGTCTGTGATGGCGGAGGCTACCCGATGCACTGGTTACCCGGTGTCGCTGGCGCACATCGTTTTGATGGTCGTCATTGTCCAGACACCTCTCGCTACGTTGGGTACTCTGCTCGCCCATACGCTAGCGGCATTCTGACCTCCCATTCCCCCATGCGCCGCTGCGAGGCCGTCACCGCGCCGGCGGATCAGGCGAAGTGCCCGCGAGGGATGGTTGGCGCGCCTGGTACCCTCGACCCACATGACGAGATGCGTCAGAGTCAGAGGCATCGGCGCGAGCGTGCTGCTGTTGTCCCTCGCCATACCCGCCCAAGATTCGTGGGGCCCGTTGCCGGCCGGGCCTGACACCGTCGGCTTTCGCACCGAGATCCGGCTCGACCGCGGGCGCCGCTATCGCACCGAGCTCGACGATGGCGCCACGTACGGTGGCAGCGGCAAGGCCGCGCGCCCGATCCTCGTGAACCTCTGGTATCCGGCGGTACCGAGCGACACGCCGCCCATGCCGTATCGAGCTTACTTCGACATCGGCTCCGACGACCCGGACGTCGACCGCTTCGCCCAAGCGATCTCGGCGTATGCCGCCGACGTGTCCGCCACCGAGATGCTGGGCAAGGCGGTCGCCGATCTCGACGACGTCGAGGGCGCGCTGTGGCGGCGCTTTCTCGACTTGTCGACCCGCGCGCACCCGGACGCCGCGCCGCGGCCGGGCCCGTTCCCGTGCGTGGTGTACCACTCGGGCGCCGGCTCTTCGTTCGAGGACAACTCGGCGTTCTGTGAGTACCTCGCCAGCCACGGCTACGTGGTCGTCGGCAGCGCCTACCCGGCGGCCAACGGGCGTCGCTTCGGGGTGGACGCGGGGGACGGCTCGGTGCGCGACATGGAGTTCCTGGCCCGGTATGTCGGCGAGCTTCCCTACGTGGACTGGCGGCACATCGCGTTCGCCGGCCACAGCGCGGGTGCGCAAGCCTCGATGCGGGCGATGCTCCGTCCTGACTGCCCGGCCGATGCGCTGGTGTTGTTCGACTCGACCGCCGACTACTACAGCTTGCGCATCCCAAACTTCCGCTACCTGACGGAGCCGGCCCTGCAGCAGCCCGGTGCGTACGTGCGGCCGATGCTCGTGATCGCCGGGCCCGAAGCGACGTTCGAGATGTGCGACCAGCTGACGGCCGCGGATCGGACCTACCTGACGGTGCCCGAGCTCGGGCACAACGAGTTCATCCTGCAGGGCGTGCTGCGCCTGCGCGTGCAGGGCTGGTTGCAAGAGGCACGGTCCGACAGCGAAGGCGCCGAGGCTCGCGCGCGTGACGTCGCGCGCGAGCCCGACGTCGTGCGCCTCTTTGTCGAGACGTGCGAGGCGGCGCGCTTGTTCTTGGACGCGGAGCTGTGCGGCGCGCGCGGGCCGTGTGACGCGCGTTGGGCGGCGTGGGCGAAGAACGCGTTGGGCGGCGCCGCGCCGCGCGTGGCGCTGGCGCCGGCCGGCCAGGCCGGGCCCGCACCCTACGACCCGAGCGCGGGCGGGCCGCCGTCACCGCGCCAGCTCCGCCAGGTCATGGCCCAACGCGGGGTCGAAGGGCTGATCGCGAGCCTCGAGTCCCATCGGGACCGGGAGCCGCAAAGCCCGGTCTACGACAGCACGATGCTCTGGGGCTCGGTGCTCTACGACCTCGCGGCGACCGAGCGGCTCGACGACGCCAAGGCGCTCCATGCGTGGCTCGCGGAGATCGGCGTCGACGGAACCAGCGCGCTGCGCTTTCTGGCCCGCATGGAGGTGATGTCCAAGCGCAACGACCGGGCGCAGGACATGCTGCGCGTGGCATTGTCGATCAATCCGAAGGACGCGCGGGCGTTGCAGAAGATGGCCGAGCTCGAGGCGAGCCCGGCCGCCAGCACCGGCCGCTGACGCCTACGCGGCGCGGCCCTTCGTGCAGGCCTGGCGGATGAACGCCCGCAGCTCTGGCGGGCAAGCCTCCACCGGAAAGAACACGGTGGCCCCTTTGCTCACCTCGACGTGCCAGATCGCCGCGCCTTGGACGAGGGCGTGGATGCCGTCCCAGCGATAGGTCTGGGAGCCCTGGCCGGTGTGCACGGTGAAGCTCTCGTCACCGATCTCGTAGCGCAGGGTCCGCGCGGGTGACTGGGTCTTCCACAGGTCGAAGATCACCTTGCCGGCGCGGCGCCTTTTTGAACGCCAGCAGCACCACCACGACGGGAATGGCGATGCCGATCCCTCGCAGAATGGACCCCGCGTCGTAGTCCGTGATGAGGCAGAGGCCCGCGCCGATCGCGGTGAGCCCGATGACGCCGCGCAGGGTGGCCTTGCCGAGCGACCGCCGCAAGCCGCGGTGGACGAAGGCCTCGTCGAAGGTGAACTCGAACGTGTGCGGGGGGCGCGAGGGGGCCGGATCCATGGCAGGTCGGGTGGGGCGAACGCCGTGGGCCCAGTCTGCCCAAAGACCGTGGCTCGGCCCCGGGGAAAACTTGTCCCAAATCCGTTGCGCAGCGGGTGGGCCTCCCTCGTGAGGGAGGCAGGAGCCCTCGACCATGTCGCGCCAATCTCTGCTCTGCCCATCTCCGGACGCCGCGATCCTCCGCCCGCTGCCACGGATCCGCCCCTCGTGGTCGGGCTCGCCCCTCGGCGTGGCGTGGCGCGAGACGGTGGGCGAGCTGCGTGAGCGGTTCCTCGACCTCGACCGGCGGATCGCCCCGATCGAAGCCGCCCTGCGCGCTGCTGCGCCGGGGCCGCGGGCGGCCGCCGAGCGCGCGGTCGGGCGGGGCATGGCGGCGTCGTTCGCGGCCGAGGTGCACGCGGCGATGGCGTTCCTCGACGAGCGTCTCGGCGCGGTCGCCGCGGCCGAGCACCCCGAGGAGCGGATGCAGCTGCAACGCCGGCTCCACCCCATAGTTCTGCGCTCGCCGTTCTCGTTCCGCACGTTCGCCAAGCCGCTCGGCTACGCCGGCGACTACGCGATGGTGAACATGATGTTTCGCGAGTCGCTCGAGGGGCGCGGCGTCGGCGCGCAGCTGCTCAATCACGCCTTTCTGCAGACGGCGCCCGTCGTCGCGCACCGCAACCGCGTCGCGGCGTTGGCCATGCACCTGCGGGCGGCGGTCGACGCGTCGGCCGACAAGGGGGCCGGCGCCGCCGGTCCGCCGTTGCGTGTTCTGAGCTTGGGGTGCGGCCCCGCGCAGGAGGTGCAGCACGCCTTGGCGCGCGGTTGGCTCCGCGGGCCGATCGAGATCACGCTGGTCGACTTCAACCGCGAGACCCTGGATGCGGCGCGGGGGCGGCTGGTCGAGCTGGGTGCGCACGGCCGGCCGGGCGTCGAGATCCGCTACGTGGAACGCTCGGTGCAGGAGCTGCTGCGGCAGCTCCACGCCGGGGGCGGCGATTTCGCGCCAGGGTCGTACGATCTGGCCTACTGCGCCGGGCTGTTCGACTACCTGTCGCCGAAAATCTGTCGGCGCCTGTGCCGCGCCATGGTGACGCTGCTGGCACCGGCGGGGCTGGCGATCGCCACCAATGTGAGCGACGCCAACCCGGACCGCGCTTGGATGGAGTGGGTGCTGGAATGGAACCTGGCCCATCGCAGTCGCGCCGAGATGGAGGCGTTGATCCCGGTGAGCCGCGCGTTGGGCGACGCGCGGCTGCACGCCGATGTGACCGGCGTGAACTGGCTGCTCGAGATGCGCAAGGCGGCGCCCAGGATGGCGTCGTGAGGTGGGCGGCGCGCGAGCGCGACCCGATCCGACCCTGGTATGAAGCGATCGAAGCGGAGGGCGACTACCACACGTTTCGTTTCTGTCGGGTGACTCCGGACGACCGGGTCGAGTGGCATCGCGTGTCGCACAAGCGGCACGATGGCATCGGCGGCTTTGTGCACCTGTTGCGCGCCAAGGGCATCGACCCGGTGTTGCCCCGCGGGCTGAGCCGCGGGCCGCGCCCATCGTGGTGGCCGTTCCTACGCGGGCTACCGGCGTTCCTCGCGCCGCGGCGCGGCTTGGCGTGGCGGGCTGGGCTGCGGGTGGGCGCCGCGCCCGAAGCTGGGGCGTTGCCCGACCCGGCCGCGGCGTGGCACGTGTGTTCGCAGGCGGAGACCGACGCGCTGCGCGCCGCGAGCCGGAGCGCCGGGGTGACGCTCAATACGTTCCTCTTGAAGCACCTCGACGTCGCGGTTCGCGGCGATCTGGCGGACTCGGCCGCGACGATTCCCTGGATGGTGCCGGTCAACCTGCGTGGCCGCATCCACCGCGCCGACGACACGTCCAACCACTCGAGTTTCCTGTCGGTGCGCGTGTCGCCGCAGTCGTCGCTGCGGGAGGTCCACGCTGACGTGCAGCAGGGCCTGGCGGGCGGCGCTCATTGGGGGCCGTGGAAGACCTATGCGGCGACGCAGTGGCTCCCGCAGTGGCTCAAACGCCGGATCGTCCGGGCCGACCGCGTCATCACGCCCTGGCACTTCGGCCTGTTTTCGAACCTTGGCGAGTGGGACGCGGCGCACGCGATCCGCCACGCCGAGGTCGGCGGGGCGTGGGTGCTCATGGCGACGGTGCTGCGGTGCCAACCGGTCGGTGCCGCGGCAATGACGTTCCAGGGTCGGCTGGGGTTGAGCATCCAGGTCCATCCGACGCTGACGAGGTTGGCCGCGGTGCCGCGGGGTTGGATGGCGAAGTGGCTCGCGGGCGCCCACGCGGCGATCGATGCGCCGGTGGCGGTGTGACGCTTGCCGCGCCGGACCTCTAGCGGTATTCGCCGCCTTCGTGCCCGTGCTCATTGCGGCCTACTTCGGGATGGGCTGTCCACCGCTCAAATGCCGGCCACCCGGCGACGTCGCGCGTCCCGACGAGATCGGTCGTGATGTCGAGCCCAATCGCCGACGCGAAGTAGCTGGACCCGGCCCCGAACGCACCGAGCCGCACCCTACCTCCGGAGGGGGGCGCGTCCAGGAGCTCTCGTCGGGGGCGTTGCGCCGCCCGGCGTCAACGGCCGATGTCGAACGCCAGGCCGTTCGAGGCGGCGAAGCCGAACGGCGCGCCGCGGTCGAGCAGCAAGGCCTGCAGGTGGAGTGACGCGCCGACCAGCAGCGGCTGGATTTGCAGCGGGAGCCGCAGCGTGCCGCGGCCGTAGGCATTGGTGCCCGCGGCGATGGCGGCGATGGGCGGTGTCGGGTCGACGCTGAGCGTGCAGCCGCCGATTGGCGCGGCGATCTCACGCGCGCCGATCAGGTACACGAGTGGCGTGCTCGCGTCCGCGGTCACGTCCACCGCGAGGCTTGGGTTGCCGAGCCAGGGCAGGCCAAAGGCCTCGAGCGCCGGGACGATGCCCGTCGACGCGGCGCAGGCGGGGCCCGTCGTGCGGGTCCGTGCCTCGGTCCACACGTGAGTCTCACCGGTGCCCCGGAGCATCACTGCGGTTTGTCGTCGCGGGTCGTACCCCAGGATGGCGTTCGTCAACGCGGTCGGGCGGGGCCAAGGCTGCAGCTCCGTCCAGGTGCTGCCGTCCCATTCCCAGGTCTGATGGCCTGCGGGAGGATGGGCGGTCATGAGCAGCCGCTGCCGCGCTTCGTCAAAGACCATGCCTTCGGCCAGCGGCGGTGGCCCTGAGGCGACGTCGCGGAGCTCCCAGTTGGTGCCGTCCCATTCCCACGTGTCGGCGAGGGATACGACGTCGGTGCGGCCGCCGAAGACGACGACGCGGCTCCGGGCGCGGTCGTAGCCCATGACGTGGTCGGTGCGCGCCGGCGGTGACGTGGCGGGCGTGCGCTGCTCCCACCGGGCGCCGTCCCACAGCCAGGTCTCGTCTCGCGCCATCGTGTCCGGTCCGCCGCCAAACAGCACGACGCGTTGGCGCGCTTCGTCGGCAACCATCGCGTGGCCTTCGGTCCGCGGTCCGGCGGTGTCCGCCTGGGTCCAGCGCGCGCCGTCCCAGCGCCAGGTGTCGCGAAGGCGCGCGGTGGAGAGCACGGTCCGCAGGCCGCCGTGCAGCAGCACGCCGCCCCCGGCTGGGTCCCACGCCATGGCGTGGCGACGGCGCGGCCCGGGCGCGGACCGCTGCCGGTCCACCCACGTTGTGCCGTCCCACTCCAACGTGTCGTAGGCGACGAACGGCGTGAACGTCGAGAAGGTGAGGCCGCCGTACATGACGAGTCGCTGCCGCACCGGATCCGCCGCCATCGCCACACCCGTGCGCGGGCCTGGCTTGTCGGGGATGTCATAGGTCTGCACCCACGTCGTGCCATCCCACTCCCACAGCGCGGTGCTCAGCGACAGCAACAGTCCGCCAAAGAGCACGACGCGCTGGCGGGCCGCATCGTAGGTCATGCCGTGCCGCGATCGGTTGCCGGGCTCGGTGGTGAGCGGCGCCTGCGTCCAAGCCGTTCCGTCCCACTCCCAAAGGTCGCGAAGGGTGCCCCAAAGGGGGAAGCCCGGAATTGCGGTCTGGCCCGCATAGAGCACGACTCGATCGCGGGCGCGGTCGTAGGCCATCGCGTGATGGGCCCGTGGCGACGGCGTCTGTGGCGAAGTCAGGCGGGTCCAGGTCGCGCCGTCCCACGCCCAGGTCTCGTCGTTGTCGCTGAATGCGGCGTCTTGGCCGCCAAACAGCAAGATGCGGCCGCGCTGGGAGTCGAACGCCATGGCGTGGTTGCCTCGCGGGCTCGGGCTGGCAGCAGGCGTTCGTTGGGTCCATGCCGTTCCGTCCCACTCCCAGGTTTCGTTGTGCCAAACGCCGTAGGACCTCGACCCGCCAAACAGCAGCACGACGCCGCGTTGGTCGTCGAACGCCATGGCGCAGCCCGGGCCCGCCGGCGGCGCGACCGAGGTGGGGCGCTGCACCCACGCGGGCGCGCCCGCCGGCAGCTCCCAGGTCTCGCCCAACTCGGTGAACAACACTGAGCAGCCGCGCCGCGCATCGAAGACCAAGCGCTGTGCTTCGACGGAGCCGCCGGTCCACGGCCCGGTCGTGTCGCTGCGGTGCCAGCTGTGGCCGTCCCAGCGCCAGATGAGTAGATTCTCGGTGTAGAGCATCAGTCGGCCGTCGGCGTCAAAGACGGGGCCGGCGGCATTGAGTGCGGCGGGCCCGAACGGCTGCGGCTCGATCCAACCCTGGGTGCCGGGCTGCCCCGCGAGGCACGACGAGAGAGCGAGGAGTGCGAGCGGGCGTAGCATGATGGATCGGGGCAAGAGGCCGGGTGGGAGCCAGGTGCACGGAGCGGCTCGCCCTGATTGCTTTGTGGGCGCGAAGTGTCCCAATAAACTAGGGTTTCGGACCGAAGTCGTGGGCGGGGCGAGAGCGCGGTGGGGATCGCCCAACCCCTTCGTCTGTGGCATCATCGTCATCGCGAGTTCGCGACGTTGGCGTTGGGGTCATCTACCGGTGACCGGCCCTCGCTGCGGCGCTAGAGCAAGCAAAGCCCCATCCAACGCTTGCCCCGGAGAGTCATGCGCCGGTTCTTGTTGACGACTGCTGCTGCTGGCTTGTGTTTGCACGGCCCCGCAGCGGCCCAGTGCTCCTCCCTACCTCCCCCCCCTCCGCCGATCGTCCTGGGGCCGCTCACCCCACCGGCGGCGGGGAACCCCGAGGCCGTGATGCCGGCCCCGACGACGCCGGCGGCGCGGGCTCGCACCGCCGGGCGCGTGCCGGGGCCGACCACGCCGTCGCCCGGGGCGCGCCCGATGACGCCGCGGTTGCTGGCCCCGCGTACTGGCGCCCCGCGCGGTGTGGGGGCCGCGCCAGCAGGACCCCGCACGGGTCCGCGGGGCGTACCCATCGGCCCGGACGCCACCGATTGGGAGCTGTGGTGGCGCTACAACCGCCACCGTTTCCTGGATCTTCGCCGAACGGTGCGAGCACCGGCGGCGTTGACGGGTTCGGACGACTTCTTCATGGGTCCCGGCCGTCGTTTGGACGAGGTCGGGACGCTTCGCCCCTCGGAGGCGACCGTCGCCACGCGCATCCTCCCGGCGCTGGCGCGCGCGGCCCAGACGAACGAGCGGGAAGTGGTCGCGGCCAACCTCTTGGCGATGGCGCGGGTTTGGCCGGAGCGCGCCGACGTGCGTCCACTGTTGCAACGGCTGCGCCACTATCTGCCGGCCCAAGATCAGCTGGTGCGCGAGACCGCGGCGTTGGCGCTGGGCGTGGCGCAACAGCCGGGCGCAGTGCCAGACTTGGTGGACCTCGCCTGTGACACCGCGGCGGGCCGCCGCCTCTGCCGGCGCAGCAGCGTCGATCGGCGCACTCGGGCGTTCGCCTGCTACGGCCTGGGCTTGGTCGGCGGCGCCACGACGCGCAGCGAGGTAATGGAAGCGTGCTTTGACGCACTGCAGACGGTCCTCGAGCAAGACACGCCGGACCGCGACGTGCCGGTCGCGGCCATCCAAGCGATGCGCCTTCTAAAGCCCGACCCGGAGCGCGGCGCGCGGCATCGTCGCCTGCACGAGGCCAGTCTGGACGCGCTGTGGCGCTTCTACGAGCGCGCCGCTGGCCAGGGACACCAGATCGTGCAGTCGCACGTGCCGCCGGCCATTGCGCGACTGCTGGGGCGCGGCGGCGACACCGCCGGCGACTACAAGGACGCGTTTCTGGCCGACCTGACTGGCCGCGATGGGTCGCGGAGCAATGACCTAGAGCGGTCCGCGGCGCTGGCGTTAGGGTTGCTGTGCGAGCCGCGTGAAGAGGCGGAAGCGGATGCCCGCTACTCCGCGGCGCTGCTCCGCTACGCCCAAGAGGGTAAGGACCAGCAGGCGAAGCGGTTTTGCCTCATCGCGCTCGGGCAGATCGGCGGCGACGCCAACCGCAGCGCGTTGCTGCGGTTGCTCGACCGCGGTAGCAAAGTCCTGGTGCGGCCCTGGGCGGCGTTGGGCCTCGGCATCTTGACGCGCCAGGCGCAGGTCGACGGCACGTTGCGCGCCTCGGACACCGCTTTGGTCACTGACGCGATCCTCGAGCAGCTGCAGGCGAACCGCAACGGCGATGCCCAGGGCGCGATGGCGATCGCGTTGGGACTCTGTGGTCATCGCGACGCGGCCGAGCCGATCGCCGCGTTGCTGCGCCGCTACCGGCAGCGGGACCGCGAAGCTGGGTGGCTGTGCAGTGCGCTGGCATTGCTTGGGCACCGTGGCTCGACGGAGCTGATTCGGAGCGTGGTTGAGGATGCCGAGCACCGGCCCGCGTTGTTCGAGCGTGGCACGAGCGCGCTCGGCAAGCTGGGCGACAAGCGCATGGCGGCCGACCTTGTCGAGCAGCTGCGCCAGCCGCGCGGCAGTCTGCCCCGGCTCACCGCCATCGCTCGCGCGCTGGGTTGGATTGGTGATCGGCGCACGGTGCCGCCACTCCTCGACCTCTTGGAGGACGAGAGCGTGACGCCGATGGCCCGCGCCTTGGCGGCCACGGCCCTGGGCGGAGTGGCCGAGCGCCAGTTGCTACCGTGGAACGCCGATCTGGCCGCCAACATCAACTACCGCGCGGCGGTCGAGACCCTGACCGACGGCGCCCAGGGGGTCATCGACTCGCTGTAGGCCAGGGGCGGACGCAAGGGCTCGACGCGCCGCACCGCCACGAGTTGCTTGCGCCAGCCGCCGTCGAGCGAACAATCGCGCGGGTGGCGTTGAGCCCGGAAGACCACAAGCGTGTCCGCGCGCTCTTTCACGAGCTGTACGAGCGGTCGCCGGCGGAGCGCGCGGAGATTCTCCAACGCGCAGCGCCGAGCCCCGAGGTTCGGGCTGAGGTCGAGTATCTGCTCGACGACTTGACCCAGGCTGGATTCGCCGAAGGCGACCTCTGCCAAGCCAACGAGGCGCTGCTCGACGCGGCGGTGCCCGGTCCAACGATGCCGCGGACGATTGGGCCGTATCGCGTCGTGCGGCCGGTCGGCGAAGGCGGCATGGGCGTCGTCTACCTCGCCGAGCAACTGTCGCCGCAGCGGCTCGTGGCCGTCAAGCTGCTGCGGCACATGGGCCTCGGGGTCGGTGGATTGCGACGGTTTGAGCGCGAGGCCGAGCTGCTCGGCCGCTTGCAGCACCCGGGGATCGCACAGATCTTCGAGGCTGGGACGACGCCCCGCGAGGAAGGCGGAGTCACCTACATCGCGATGGAGTTCGTGGCGGGGGTGCCCATCACGGAGTTCGTGCGACGCCGGAGCTTGGGGCAGACGGCCCGCGTGCGTCTTCTGGTCTCGCTCGCCCAAGCGGTGCATCACGCGCACGTCCGGGGCGTGCTCCACCGCGACCTGAAGCCGAGCAACGTGCTGGTGACGGACCAGGGGGTCGTCAAGGTCATCGACTTTGGGATCGCGCGGCCGCTGGACGCAGCGCAGGCAACCCAGCCGACCATGACGGGCCAGGTGATCGGTACGCTCTCCTACATGAGCCCGGAGCAGGCGCGCGGCGACGTGGCCGGCTTCGACGCGCGTACCGACGTCTACGCGCTGGGTGTCATGGCGTACGAGCTGCTGTCGGGGCAGCTGCCGCACGACGTGAGCGGTCGCCCCGTGACGGAGATCGCGCGCATCATCAACGAAATCGAGCCGGACCGGCTCGGTGCGTTGGAACCGTCGTGCCGCGGCGATCTCGAGCTCATCGTTGCCAAGGCGATGGCGAAGGAGCCCGAGCGTCGCTACCAGTCCGCGGCTAGCTTGGCCGAGGACTGGGAGCGCCACCTGCACTACCAGCCGATCGAGGCGCGGCCGACCAGCGTCGTTTACCAGATGCGTCGATTTGCCCGGCGGCACCGCGCGGTCGTCGCGGGCGCCGCCGCGACGCTCTTGGCGATCGTCGTGGGCGCCGGGGTGGCCGTGCACTACGCGATCCGCAACGCCGACCTGGCCGCGGCGCAGATCGGTCTGCGGCAGGTCGCCGACGATAAGGCCGCCGAAGCCGCGCGGTTGCAGAAGCAGGCCGAACAACGCGCCGAAGAGATGACGCGCATCGCGGCGTATCAAGATTCGTTGGTCAGCGGCATCGATCTCCGGCAGATGGGGCTCGATCTTGTCGCCGATCTGCGCGGCAGCTTGGAGCGCGAGCTGCAGCGCGGGCGAGTCGAGGACCAGGACGTGACCGCGGCACTGGCGGACCTCGACGGCAGCTTGGCACGCGTGAACCCGACCGAGGTGGCCAGGCAGACCCTGCAGCGCGTGCTCTTTGACCGCGCGCGCCAGGCCATCGAGGAGCGCTTCGAGCCGGACTCACATTTGAAGATGCGGGTGCTGCAGAGTCTCGGCAGCACGCTGTTCGACTTCGGGTTGGTGCGGCCGGCCAGCGAGATCTTCCGGCGCGTCGTCGAGGGCTGCGCCGACGATCCGGCGAAGAGGGCCACGCGCTTTGCGGCGCGGATCGACCTCGGGGTGACGATGCGACGGCTGGACCGCATGGACGAGGCGGATGTCCTGCAACGGGAGAACCTGGCCGAGGCCGAAGCGGCGTTTGGCATCGGCTCGGCGGAGTGGCGGCGGGCCCAGGTCGAGGTCGCGTCCGTCCTCAGTCGGCAGGGCGATCAGACGACGGCATCGGCGATGCTGCGAGAGGCCCTCGAGGGGGTCGAGCAACACGACCGCGTGACGCTGAGTGCGCTGGGGCTGCTCGCCACGTGTTTGACCCGGGAAGACCGGGTGGAGGAAGCTCTGGCCGTGCGCCAGCAAGCGTACGAGGGCTACGTCCGGTTGTCGGGCGATCGACATCTCAATACCCTGACGACGCTGTCGGGCGTGGCCGAAGACCTGGCCTTCCTCGGCCGCTATGACGAGGCGCGGCGGACGGCCCGTGAGGCCCACGCGGCTTTGCAGGAAGTCGTAGGCGACGATCACGCGTCGACCGTCTCCTGTCTCGAGGTCATCGCCATGACCTACCTGTCCGAGGAACGCACCGCGGAGGCGTTGCCGATTTCGCGGGAGATCTGGGAGGCGTGCCGGCGCCTGTTTGGCGACGAGCACCCGCGCACCTTCAACAGTTTGTCGAACCTGGCCCAGGCCACGGTGCTCGCCGGTGACTGGACGGAGGCGCTGCGCCTCACCGAGCTTCTCGTCGCCCAGGCCGAGGCGCGGCAGGATCCGCGCTTGCGGCACATGAAACGCATGTTGCGTGGGATCCGCCAGGAGCTCGCGAACGGGGTCAGCGAGGCGTCGGCGACCGCGGCGCCGCAGGAGTCGGAGTCCGGCGGGCGCTGACCGTTCGGGCGCCGCCTCGCCGGCCCCGTCCCATGGCCCTACGCTCGGGCGCTGGAAGACCGCGGCAGAAATCGGTGACCCCGATCCGGAGGGTGCGGTGTCCCGCCTCGTGACATGAGCAGCACCTCCCTTCCGTTCGACGACTTGGGGCGTTTCCTCGCCGAGGAGCCCTTCGTGCGCAGCCTGGCGCACAGCCTCCTCTTCGATGAGCACGCCGCCGACGAAGTCGTGCAGCAGACTTGGCTCGAGGCCCTACGCCGGACCCGCGAGGGGCGGCAGGAGCCGGCCTCGGTGCGGGGCTGGCTCGCCAGCGTGGTGCGGTCGCGGGCCGCCAACGCGGTGCGGGCCCGCCGTCGGCAGCAGCGGCGCGACCGCGAGGCCGCGGCGGTCGAGGCCGTGCCCTCGGCGGCCGAGCTCTTGGAACGCGAGGAGCTGCGCCGCCGCGTCGTCGCGGCCGTGACCGCTCTGCCCGAGACCCAGCGCGTGGTCTTGCTCCTGCGCCACTACGAGGACGAGCCCCCGCGCCGCATCGCGCAACGGCTCGGGGTCCCGGTGGCCACCGTGAAGACGCGGCTCAAGCGGGCGACCGCGGCGTTGCGCGAGCGGCTCGATGAGGCGAGCGGCGGGTCTCGGCGCCAGTGGCAGCTGGCGATGGTGCCGTTGGCGCTGCCCCCGCGCGCCGGGTTGGGTGCGCTCGCGGCCAAGCTCGGGACCGCCGCGGGGTGGCTGCTGAGCGTGAAGTGGGTACTGGCCGCTGGCGCGGTGGCGGTGGCCGCCCTGCTCTTCGCCTTGCCGCCGTCGCTGTTCCGCGGCGAGCCCGCCGGGTCGGTCGATGTGGCCGCCGGCGCCGAGCCTGCTCCGGAGGGCGCGACGCCGTTGAGTGAGGCTGCCGCGGTGCCCGCCCTTCCGGGACGCGCGTCCGTCGAGGTTGGTGGCGCCGTGGCGAACGATCCACGCGCGCCGTCGGTCCGCGCGGCGATGGGGGGCTTTCGCGGTCGCGTCCTACTGCCGACCGGTGCCCCGGCCGCCGGTCAGCGGGTGCGGATCTGGTGGATGGATGCGGTCGACAGCTTGGCCAGCATCGGCGATCCGTTGGGTGATCCGACCGAGCTCGGTCCGGGTGGCGCGACCGCGACGGCGGACGTGGATGGGCAGTTCGAGATCCACGACGTGCCGCCGTCGCAACAGTATGCGATGTACGCCGGCGTGGGCGGCGACCATCCCACGCTGCGGTCCGTGGATGTCGGCCCCGGTCCCGGCGAGATCGTCGACCTCGGCACGGTGCAGCTCGAGGCCAAGGGCCGGGTCACTGGCCGCGTCGTGGATGCCGATGGCGCGCCAGTCAGTGGTGCCGTCGTTTGGGCGGCCGACGTCCCGGCGGTGCTGTCGAGCCTGGCGCCGATCGAGCGGCTGCGGCCGGATGGGGCGGTGTTCATCGCCGTGCCCGAAGACGCGGATCCGCTAGATGCGGCGACGCAGGCGCGGGCGTTTCAAGCCATGCTCCAGCGCAACGTCGTGACCGCGCCGGAGGGCGCCGACTACGTGGTGCTCACCCCGCCCGCGGCGCTGCGGCGCGCGGTCGCCGAGCTGCCGACGGCGCGGACCCGGACGGATGGCGACGGACGCTTCACGCTGGGCGGCGTGCAGCCGGGCCTGAACACCGTCATTGTCAGCGTCGCGGACGGCGCCGGGCTGCAGCGACCGGGCGTCGCCGTACGCGGCAACGCCACACGGGAGCTGGGCGAGCTGCAGCTCGCGGCCACTGAGCCGGTGGTGATCCAGATCGTCGGCGCCGATGGGCGCCCGGTGCCCGGCGCAGAGTATTGCTGGGCGGTGCGGCCGGTGCAGGGGCTGACGGGCATTCTGTTTGGCGGCCCCCAGCAACGCGCCGACGCCGCGGGGCGGGCTCGCTTGGCGGGCGTGCTGCGCCGGGATAGCGCCGTCGTGGCGTACCGCGCCAATGCCGCCATGGCGTGGACCGTGAGCGAGCCGCTGGACCCGGGCGATCGTGCCACGCTCGAGCTGCCGGCGCTGATTGACGTGGAGCTCACCGTGCGCGCGCCGGATGCCACGGTCGCTCTCGACGAGCTCGTGATCTCCCTTTGGCACCGCGCCCCCTTGGGCGAGTTCAACCTCTCGGGTGCGCACGGCGATCTGCCGCTTGCGGATCGGCTGACCGCGCAAACAACGTCGCAGATGGCGCGGCGGCTGCGCCTGCGCGGCGTGCTGCCGGGCGTCTATACGGTGGCGGTGGCAGCGCCGGGCGCGGCGCCGGCTTGGCGCGTGTTCGAGGCGCCGAGCCCGCGCCCGCTCGAGTTCGACCTGCGGCGGGCAACGCCGCTGGACGTGCGTGTGATCGACGATCTCGGCCAGCCGGTGCACGGCGCGGAGATCGTGATCCGCGGCGGCGTGGCGCAGCCGTGGGCGCACCGCTTGTTGGAAGGCGTGGGGCGCCTGACGAGTCCGGGCCGTCTCGCTCGGCGTGCGGGAACAACCGATGCCGACGGGCGGCTGCGCATCGATGCACTGCCCGGCGGTGGGTGCGAGATCGTCGCGCGCCATCCGCGTTTTGGCGAGGCGGTGGCCCAGGCGCCGGAGGTGCCGGCTCCACTCGCCATGGTCCTCCAAACGCCGGCGCACCTGTCCGGCACGATCTTCGACCACGGCGTCCCCGTTGCCGCCGGCGCGGTCGACGTCGTCGCGGTCCCGCGCGACGACGCGCGGCGGGTGCCCCGGCGGGCGCGGGTGGGGGCCGAGGGGCGCTTCGCCTTTCATGCTTTGCCGCCCGGCACGTATGACGTCGAGGTCGAGCCGCGGGCCGCCCATCGCGCCCAGGCCGGGGCCGTACTCCGCGACGGCACGGCGGCGCCGATGCCTGAGACCTCCGCCAGTGACGCGGCGACGTCGCTGGGGGCCTTGCTCAAGGCGTCGCGTCGCGGCGGCCCGCTCGAGCTGCTCGACCTGCGGCGGCGCGAAACCGTGACGCTCGCTCCCGGTCAAGAGCGCGAGTGGTCCCTCGATCTCGATCCGGATGCGCTGCCGCTCGGCACCGCGCCGGCGATCGTCCATGGAGGTCTGACGGTCGACGGGGTGCCGCGGTCGGGCTGCGTGGTGATGGGCCAGCGGTCGGGCGACTGGGCGGCGGCCCCGAAGCAGGTCGCCATCACCGACGGCGCCGGTCGTTTCGCCGCCGAGATCCGGCCGCAGCGGTTGCGCGTCTGGCTCGAAGATCGCGTCAGGCGCTGGACCGTCGCCCTGCCCGAGGTCGAGCTGCGCGCGGCGGCAGGCCACGCGATCGAGCTGGACCTGCACAGTGGTCCGGTGCGTCTCGACGTCGTCGACTCGAAGGGCGCCCCAGCGGCCGGCCATCGCGTCACGCTGGCGCAGGCCGCGGACGGGCGCGAGATCGTGGTCACCGGAACCACCGACGCCGCCGGCGTGCTGTTGTGCCGGGCGCCGACCGGGACCTGCACCGTGCGCGTCCAGGGCTCGCGCGGCGCGGCCCGGCGCGAGGCTTTGGTCGTGCGGGCGGGGACGGTTGCGGCGACCGCACGGCTGCAGCTGTCGGGAGCGGGAATGATCACCGGCAAGATCGCGCCGGACGCGACCGCCGTGGTGAAGTACGTCTCCATCGAGGCGGTCGGTGGTGGTCGGTCGCAGCTCAAGTATGTGGGCGAGAGCGCTGCGTTCTCCTTTGCCGTAGAGCCCGGCGAGTATCGCCTCCGCATGATGGGGCGCGACCGCCAGCTGTACGAAGCCGTCCCGCCGCGCGTCCGGGTGGGGGAGAAGGGCGCGCTCGGCTTGGTGTTGCGGATCGGCGCAGCGGTGCGGCGGCGATGACCCCCAAGGTCAGCGCACTGCGCGCAGCGCCGCGCCGACGGCCGCGACCGCGCAGTCGACGTCCTCGGCCGTGGTGCGCCAGCTGGACACCGAGATCCGCATGACCCGCATGCCACGCCAGGTTGTCGGGCCGAACCACGCGTGGCCATCGCGTTGGATTTGTTGGATGACGCGGTCCGTGCGTTCATTGTGCGCCTCGTCCGACACATCGCCGGCCGCCGGAAACCGCACCAGCGCTTGATTGATGATCGGTCGGGCCAGGACCTCGACGCCGGGCACGGCGGCGAGCCCGTCGACCATCCGCACGGTCAGCGCGCAGCATGCATCTACGAGGTCGGCGACCCCCTTGCGGCCCATGGTGCGCAGCGCGACGTAGATCGGAATGGCGCGCGCGCGGCGCGACCACTCGGGGTTCCAGTTCATCTGGTCGCGTCCGCCGGCGGCGTCGATCACGTAGTCCGCGTGGACGCTCATCGCGCGGCGGTGCGCGTCCGGATGCGCGACGAAGGCCATGCCGTTCTCGTACGGCACGTTGAGCCACTTGTGCGCGTCCGTCGCCCACGAGTCGGCCTTCTCGATCCCGCGCACCAGGTGCCGATGCGTGGGGCTGGCGCCGACCCAGAGACCAAAGGCGCCGTCGACGTGCACCCACGCCTGGTGCTCGTGCGCCACATCGCAGGCACGATCGAAGTCGTCAAAGACGCCGCGGTTGAGGTCGCCGGCGGCCAGGCTGACGATCGTAGGAGCGCCGTCGTCGGCGGTGAGCGCCTGGGCCAGGCGCGCCAAATCGATGGCGCCACGATCGTCGCACCCGACCGGGACGATCGCGTCGCTGCCGAGCCCCAGGTAGCGGACGGCGCGGACGAGGGTCTCGTGGTACTCGCCGACCAGCACGCGCAGCCGCGGCGCCCCGCACAGCCCGCGCTCCTCGACGTTCCAGTCGGCCTGCGCCAGGAGCTGGTGCCGCGCCGCGGCGAGGCCGACGAAGTGCGCCATTTGACAGCCGGTCACGAACGAGAACGACGCCGCCTCCGGCAGTCCCAGGATCTCCTTGAGCCAGCGCCCGGCGACGTCTTCAACGACAGATGCGCCCGGCGAGCAGGCGAAGGCGGCGGTGTTCTGATCCCAGGCGCTGCAGAGCCAGTCGGCGCCGATCGTCGCCGGCGTGCTGCTGCCGATGACCCAACCGAAGAAGCGGCCGCCGGCCGTGGTCAGTAGGCCCGGCGCGATGTCTCGCGCAAGCTCGTCGAGGGCGTGCTCGCCGCTGACGCCTACGTCGGTGAGCGGTACGTCGAGTGTCTGGCGCAACGCGTCGAGCGTCGCCGGTCCGGCGACGCGGGCGTCGGGCAAGCGCTGTAGATAGTCCGCGGCGAGGGCCGCGGCCTTGGCGAGCTCGGGGATCATCGGCGGTACAGTAGCTCAATGGTCAAGTCGTTCCGTGCGTGTTGACTGCTGCGGAAGCGTTGAGACCAGGCCGATCTCCGCGAATATCCGCGTCCTTGGCGCGGCACAAATTGGCATCCTTGGAGACCGTGATGGCTGAGAGCAAAACCGCTAGTGTCCTACTCACCGTTCTTGTGGCGATTGCGGCCGGCGCGGGTGGCGCGGCGCTGTGGAGCGGGTGGGCGTCGCCGCCTCCGGTGCCGGTGATGCTTAACGCCACCGGCCGCGCCGCCGAGTGGCACGCGCAGGTCGGCGCGCTGGAGGAGCGCATCCGTCAGCTGGAGGCCGCGCGCCTCGTGGCCGAGTCGGCAGTCGTCACCGCGGGGCGTGAGGAGATCGGCGCATCGCCGGCCGCCGACGTCGGCGCGATGGCGGCGCTCCTGGAGCGGATCGAGCAGCTCGAACGGCAGCAGCAACGCCGCGGGGCGGCGCCCGCCGTGGGCGAGCGCGCCCTGCTCAGTGAGCTCTCGGTGCTCCAGAGCCACCTCGGCGGGGAGCCGCTCAAGCGGGACGAGGCTCGGGCCGTGATTCTCGACCCCAACGCGACCGAGGCGGCCAAGTGCAAGGCGCTCGGCGCGCTGCGCAACCAGGGCGCCGACGCTTGGACCGACCCGGTCGTGGCGGAGATGCTGCGGATCGCCCAGACGTCGCCCGACGCCGTGATCCGCGCCGACGTCTGGCGGCAAATGGACGGGGACGCGAAACATCCCGCGGTCGTGCAGCCCATGCTCACCGCGTTGGCGAGCGACACCGAGGCGAAGGTCCGCGAGGAGGCGGCGGAAACGCTGGAGAATTACGGCGATCAGTCCGTGGTCGAGCAGGCCCTTCGCTATGCCGCGGCGAACGATCCGGATCACGGCGTCCGGCGCGAGGCGGCGCGAACGCTGGAGAAGCTGGCCCCGCGACAGCGGTAGCGCCGGCGCCGCGCCCGCTCACTCGCGTCGATAGGGCACGATCAGCGTCTCGACTTGGCGCAAGCGGTCGACCTGCTCGGGAGTCAGGGCGCCGCTCGCCGCCAGCCGCTCGTAGAAGCGCATCTGCGCCGCGGCGGCGGCGCGCAACCGATCGACGTGGTGGCCGCCGCGCCGATCCAAGACGGTGATCGCCTGGTCCCACCACTCGTCGGGGACGTTGTTCGCCCACTGTTGGGCCGCTGCGCGCATGGCGTTGCGCTGCGCCGCGTCCAGGCCCAGCGTGTTGCCAAAGCCGGTGACCAACCCTTCGGCGAACTCGGCGCGGGTTCGCACGGCAACCGGCTTGGCCCACTCGCCCCAGGCCATCGACGCTGTTCCCACCAGCTTCGCGCCCACGCGCCCCTGGAGGGCGCCGACGTCGAACAGGGCGCGCTGGCCCTCGCTGAGCATCAAGTCGACGTCGCCGTAGAAGCGCTCCTGCAGCTCGAGCTCGTCGACGTACTGTTGCAGCTTGCTCGTTTGCGGCCCGTAGCCCAGGCGCCGTTGGTCGTCCTCGGCCGTGTAGCGCCGCGCCAGATCGGTGATGGCCAATCTCTGGGCTTCGTCGAGCGGCGTGTCGGCATGGGCCAGCATGGCCGTCATCCACTGGGCGCCCATGAGCGGGTGGCGGACCTGGGTGTCGAAGTCCGCGCCCTTGAGGAGCTCGCACTGCAGCACCGTGGCGCCATACTCGTGCATCGTCCCCTTCAGGCGTTCGAGCTCGCCCAGCAGACTGTGCGGGATCTCTTCTTCGGCGGCGAGCAGCTCCATGACCTGCCGCAGCGTGTCACAGAGCGTCAGCGACTGCTCGCTGACGTCGCGCCAATCGATCGTCGCGAGCACGTCGTCGAGCGCCGGCGTCAGTTCAAGCAGTGGCGTCGTGGTCGCCGCGTCAGGTTCCACCTCGGCGACCTCCGCCGCGAGAGGCTCGGCCATGGGCTCGGCGACGGGACGGCGGGACCGTTCGGCTTTGAGCCGCTCGACCTCGGCCTGCGCGGCGGCGAGGTCGCGCTGCAACTGCTCAGTTTCGGGCGTCGCGCCAAGCCCGCCCGCGAGTTGCGCCGAGCGCAGCGTCAGCTCCCGGCGTTCGCCGGCGCCCGCATCGACTGGTGTGCCGCCGTTGAGCCAGGTGAAGCTGCCGACGAGCACTGCGACGGTGATGGTTCCCGAGCCGAACCCGATCCCGAACTCCTGCCACTTCATCTCTTCAATCTCCAACGTGGTTCCTGCGGACATGGCCAAGCAACCGGACGCGTTGAGCCAGAGTCGCGTGCGCGCCGCTGGCGCCGCTACGACCCGGTCGCCGACGCACGGCTGCACTTCGAACGTGGTTCCGGCGGTGGCTGTTCGCGCCACCGCGCCCCGCCACTCGACCGCGCCGTCCGCCACGCGGACCGACACCCTGGGCTGCCGGCCGGGCGGGTCGGGCTCGGCGGCGGCGGGCGCGAGCCACACGGCGGCCAATGTGGCGGCGGCAACGCCAGCCGCCGCACCGAGCCAGCGCCACCGCCGGGCGCGTCGGGGGTTTGCGGGGCCGGCGCCGGCGCGGGCGCGCTGGACCGCGGCGAGGATCGCCAGGGTGCGGTCCGGTGGTGTCTCGCCCCCGAGCAGCTCGGTGAGCCCGCGCTCCAAAGCGTGTTGTCGCGATGCGTTCATACCAGTCGCCTCTCGACACAGTGCCGCAGCCGTGAGTAGGTCCGGTGCAGCAGACTCTTGATGCCGCCCTCCGACAGCCCGAGCCGGGCCGCGAGGTCACGCCGCGGGATACCTTCGCGGTAAAGACCGTCGAGGGCTTGGCGTTGGCGTGGCTCCAGGAGAGCGACGCACTCGCGCAAGGCCTGTAGATAGCCGTCGCCGTCGTCGCTGCCGGAGAAGAGATCGAAGGCGACTTCGGCGGCGGGCTCTTCGACCAACGGTGTCACACGCCGGAGCCGCGCGGCGCGGAGGAAGAGGCTGTGCGCGGTGCGTCGGAGGTAGGTGCGTTGCGCGCGTGGCTCGATGTGCTCGTGCCGGCGGAGCACCGCGACGAACGTCTCCTGCGTGAGGTCGTCGGCCGTGGCCGCGTCGCTCCCGAGGAAGCGGAGGTAGCGCCACACCCAGCCCTGGTGCTGGCGCACGAACGCGGTCAGCGCGTCGGGCCCGCGATGGGGCTCTGGCTTGGGCACGGTCACGTGGCCAAGAGACCGCAAGCGCCCGGGCGGACGCAGGATTCCGAGAAAAAGGGGCGCCCGATCCCGACGGCGCCTACTTCGGCGGGCTCGAGGCCTCGAGCGCCTGCGTCTTGCCGGGCTCGATGGTGACGACGTGTTCGCCGAGCCGCTGCACTTGCCGCGGCGTGCCCATCGACCCCCCGCGCACGCTTTCGATGAAGACGCGATACGTGTCCGGCAACAGTGGCGTCTGCACGGTCCCCTCGGTGCTGGCGGCGACCTCCGTGGTCTCGCCTCGAGCGTCGACGATGCGCGCCGAAAGCGTGCCCGCAAGATCGTCGCCGTCGGCTGTGACGCGCAGAGCGCCGTGCACCGGCAGCGTGAATACCACCTCTTGCGCGCGCGCCCCGGCGTGCTGTTCGTAAGTGCGGCTACCCACCGTGATGGTGGCCGTCACGGGACGTTGTGGCAGGCCGTGGAGCGTGGCGTCGTGCGTCGCTGCGGATGCGGTGGCGCGATGGCCGTCGTCGCTCTGCGCCTCGACGCTGGCGGCGGCGAGCGTGGTGCCCAAGACGTCGCGGATCCTCACGCGCAGGGATCGCGATGGCTCGAGCTCACAGCGCAGGACATCGATCGCGGGCAGCGTGGGTTCGTGGCGCTCGTGGACGAAGCCCTCGGCTTGCACATACACCGAGTAGCGCCCGGCGGTCAGCGGCGGGAAGGTCACGCAGCCCTGGTCATCGGTTCGAGCGGAGCGGCCGCGCGTGCCGTTGGTGATCATGACGGTGGCGCGCGGCACGGGCTCGGCCAAGTGATCGACGCACTCGATGGTGAGCTGGCTCGCCGGCGCGGCGGCGGTGGCGAGCTGGACGTCGTGGATGCCGGGTTGGCCGGGGACCGCAATGGTGTGGGTCGAGACCGCGGCGCCGAGCCAATCCGCGGCGCCGACCTCCAGCACTGCGCCCGGCCGCAGACCGGGCAGCAGGACGATGCCGGTTGGGTCCGCCGTGATCGTCAGGCTGCCATCTCGTCCGCCCGAGCTCCTGCGAAGCTCCGCGATGACGTCGCGCTGGCTGGCGAAGGCCACGTGGGCGCGATGTGGCGGCGGCTCGGCCTCGGTCGCGGCGAACGGCGGCGTGGCCCAGTCCACCCGGACGCGCTGTTCCGGCGCCAAGCCCGCAAAGCGCAAGGTCGGGCCGGCGCGGAGCTGCACCGCGAAGGGCTCGGGCCCGGGGGGCACGAGGGCGCGATGCCACGCATGGGCGACGGCGATGATGTCGATGGTGGTGGGTGCGCCAATGGCGAGGCGCACCGACCCGTCGCCGTCGGTGGTCGCCGTCGCGTGCTCGCTGACGAGCACCGCCCCGCTCAGTGGCGCGCCGTCGGCGCCGTGTACGATGACCACGCGTTCGTCGCCGCCAATGCGCAGCACGCCGAGGTCGAACGGCGGGGTGCGATCGCGGAGGTCAAACCGCGCCGGGGAACTCGCCACGTCGCGGAAGTCGAGGGAGACGGCGTCGAACCGTGACTGCACCTGGTGGGGGTGTGCCGCCGCGACGAGCTCGGCGAACGGCACCGGCAAGCCGAACGTGAACCGGCCCTCGGCATCGGTTTCCTCGAACCAGAGCATGTCGCCCCCGGCGCTACGGTCGCGCAAGCGGGCGACGAAACGGCTGGCCACCGGTTCGCCCGTGCTGGCGTGGATGACGGTCCCGCGCACCGTCGGCCGCTGCAGCGTCTCGATCAGGTGCTCGTGACCGGCCATCACCTTGGCCTTGGCCCGCAGCGTGTCTGCCTCGAGGCCTTGGAGGGGCACGCCGTCGACCCGGAAGAGCACGTGCGTGTTGGCGACGGTGAGGTGCCCGTGCCAATCCACCGGCAGGTCGGCGATCGCGAAGCGGCCGTCGTCATCGGTGTCGACGACCGTCGGGTTGGCCCGCCAGCCCCACTCCTCGAGGGCGCGCTCGATGGTCGGGTCGCTGACCTGGGCGGCGGCGATCCCGTCGGGCGGTGCGGCGGTGATTCGCAGGCGTAGACCGATCGCCGGTCGGCCACCGTGTTCGAGGACCCGGCCGCGCAGCGTTGCCGCCCGGCCCAGCTGCAGGGCCAGCGGCGTCGGTTCGGCCGCGGCGATGCCCTGTGCGCCGGCGAACCCCGGGGCGACGGCGTAGAACCGGCAGCCGCCCGACGCGGCTGGCAAGAGGGCGGTCGCGTCCGCCGTCAGGGCAAGCTCGCGCACGCGGCCGTCTCGACCGACCCAGACGGCTTGGGCACCGCGTGCCGGAGCACCGTCGGGTGTCACCACTCGGAGCTGCACGGCGTCGGCGCTCGGGTTCGGTGGCACCAGGGTGCGCGGGGAGGGCACGGCGTCCGCGTTGGCGGAGCTCGGTGGCGTGGCCCGCGGCGTCGCCGAAACGGCGGCGGCGGGGCGTTCGGCGTTGGGCCGCGGCTCGACGCCCGTGGCCGGGCCGGGCCACCAGGTGACGAGGAGAGCGGTGGCGGCGGCGCCGAGGCCGAGCGCCGCGACGGTGAGCTTGTAGGGCATGAGGGTCACCAAGGTGGCGGTCACGGCCGCGGTGGCGGCGCCGGCCGGGCGCGCGGGTGGCGCGAGAGCGAGCAGTGCTGCGGTCCATGGACCACGGCCCCCGGCCTTGCGGTCGAGGCGCTGACGCAGCATGGCCACACCGCGCGCGACGCGTTGGCGCGCGGCTTGCGCGGTGATGCCGAGTCGGCGCGCGAGTTGCCGGGGCGGCAGCTCTTCGAAGTAGCGCAGCGTGACCGCACTCCGATACGGCTCGGGCAACGCATCAACCGCGTCGGCGAGCCAGCGGCCATACTCGAGTTGCACGTCGACGCGGGTCGACTCGGGCTTCGCCGCGGCGCGCTCGACTTCGTCGCGCTGCCGTTCGCGAGTGCGCGCCTTCCACAGCGTCCGCTGGGCGACTCGTCGCAGCCATGCTCGCGCGGCAGCGACACCCGCCGCGTTCGGCGGCGCGGCGATCGCGGCGACGAGGGTGTCCTGCGTCAGGTCCTCGGCCTGATGCGCATCGCCGACCAACGCGGCCGCGAGCCGGCGTAGCCACGGGGCTTGCGCCAACAGGGTTTGCACATCGGGGCGATCGTGATCGGGTCGCAAAGCGGGGACCTGGTGCCTTGAGGGGCGCCATCGTGACAGAAAAGTGCCCGCGTGCCGTCACCGCCGTGGGGGCGACGGCGGCACGGGCGGAGGGTCCCCCCGCGGCCGGGATGACGCAAACGCAAAAAGCCGTCCCGCGCCGCAACCGTGCAACGCCCGAGGCGCTACAAGACAAGAGAGACCCACACGGGTCATCGCTCTCGCACCACCGTCCCGGTTTTCGAGGTTCCACATGCACGCACGCGTCTGTTCCCTTGTCGGCGCGGTTCTGTTGAGCGCCGCGCTCCCTTGCCAGGTGTTCATCGTCGACGAGGCCATGGGCCCCGGCGCCGACTTCGCCGACCTGCCCGAAGCCGTCGCTGCGGTGCCCGACCGCGCCACCTTGCGCGTGCGGGCCGGGGCCTACACGACGTTTGCGATTGACGGCAAGGGTCTCAGCATCGTCGGTGACGCGCGGGGCACGGCCCGGTTGAGCAAGGTCGGCGTCGGGCTCCGAGTTCTCAATACGGACCCGAGCCAGCTCGTGCTCATCAAGAACCTGGCGTTTGATTCGACGTTCGTCTTGGGCAACGCGATTGTGATCGCTGATTGCCGGGGGCCGGTGGTCTTCGAGGCGTTCGACGCCCGGTCCGGCACGAGCGCCGTGTTCTTCGTCGCCACGTCGAGCGACAACGTGCAGCTGCACCGTTGCGTGTTTGACGACACCGGTCCAGCGAGCACGCCGCGGGTGCTCGCGACCGACGCGGTCCTCCACGTGCGTGACTCCGCGGTCGTGGGACCGCCGGCCGCGCTGGGGCTCATCGGCGCGACCGCCGCGAACCCCGCCGTCTGGCTGATCCGGTCGCGGGCGATCGCGGTTCGTTCGAGCTTGACGGGAGGCCGCGGCGCCCAGTGCTGCGTGCGCGGGACCGCACCCGGCACCCCGGGGGCTCCGGGCGCCCTCGTCGTCGACAACAGCGAGCTGATCTTGCTGCGCTCGTCCGTCACCGGTGGGCAGGGTGCCGATCCGACCCCCGCTTCGCCGTTTGGCCCGCCTTCTCAGCCGTCCCGTCGTACCGAAATCAAGCTTTTGGT
>JBCCGH010000117.1:0-31182 GCA_039029375.1 Planctomycetota bacterium | reverse complement strand
CCTTATCCACGGCCCTCAGCGCCGCTCGCAGCGTTGGGTCGTCCTCGCCGTATCCACCAATATGCCTGCGGCGACCCGCCTTGCGACCGGCGCCGATGTCTCGCGGATAAGGCCCCATCTGCCTGAATCACACCACTAGTGTGCTGCGTCTCACAGATGGGGTGCTATCCGTGAGGCGGGGGCGGTCGTCGCACGGCGTTGCGCCGCAGGCATATTGGTGAATACGTCGAGGACGCAGCAACCCCGCGACGGCCGTTCTTGGCCGCGGAGGATGCTCCATTTGTCTGATGCAGCACACTAGACCAGCAGGTCGATCGACCGCGCCGCGCCGTCGTGTCGCGGGCCGCTTTGGTCGGCGTCGTCGCGCGTCGTGGTCGCAATGGGGCCGGATCGGTCGGCGAGGCGGTGGTCGCGTATCTCGCGCTCGGCTTCGGAGGCCTGGGCCGCCGCCCGCGCCGCGACCCGGCGATCCTGGGACGAGGGCTCAGCCGGCGCGGTCGCCGCGGCCTCGGCCTTCTGCGCTAGGCGCAACTTCTCCTCGGGTGTGCGGCCTTCGGGGATCCGGATGTCGACGTGGCCGCCGATGGCATACTGCCGACCATCAGGGCCGCGCTGGTAGTCGTAGGACGGCCCGCTGACCGCCAGCTCGCCGGCCGCCGCCTTGTGGGCCTGCTCGTGGGCGCGCACTTCGCGGTCCCGCGCCTGCAGCTCTTCGACGACCTGCTGCTCTTCCTCGGTGAGCTCGTTGGGGCGCCGCGCCGCGCGGCGGGCCGCCGCCGACAACTCGACCGAGTCGCCGTTGCCGAGAGGATCTGGCCGGCGGCCGCTCGGCTCTGTTGGCGCCCGTGGGCGCGCCGGATCCACGAGCGCCGGTGGCGGGGTCATGCCCCCGGGCGTCGTCAGTCCCAGCCCTGACTGCGCGATCGGATCGTCGAGCCTCATCGACCTTCCTGGTGCCGCATGCCATCGGCTGGCGGCCGTCGGCGACTTGGGGGCCGTCGCGAACGAGCGGTGCGAGCGCCGGTGCGCGCTCTACCAGATGAACTCGGGAATCGACCCGTTGGGCCAGCGCGGATGGAAGCGATAGGCGCGGTACACCTGCTCGCCGGGCGTGCGATTCTCCCACACCAGCCAGCGTTGCCGGTTGACTTCAAACACGCGGCCCGAGTCCGAGTCGGTGATTAGCGTGTTGCCGTTCGCGAGGCGCTGCGCGCCGCCCTGGAACTGCGTGTAGAACTTCTCGCTGCACCAGCCGTGGAGCGACGGGACGCAGGCGTAGAACCACACGACTTGGACCGCGATGGGGTCGACCTCGATGACACGCGAGAAGCTGCGGGATTGCGGCGGGGCCCCGGCGCTGCCGCCGTTGTCGAACACCAGGATGTTGCCAGCCCCGGGCGTGCCCATCGGAATGAGCCGCGGATGGTGCGGGCCGATCACCTGGTTCATCAGGAACCAGCCCACATCACCGGTGCCCTTGTCGATGGTCATGACCAGGTTGAGCTCGCGGAAGCTCACGAGCAAGTTGCCCGGCGTGAAGGACGGATCCTGCGGCCACCACGGGTTGTCCGGCATCGCCTGCACCGAGTTGAGGTGGAAGATGACTTTTGGCGAGCGGCCGGGCTTGGTCGCGAGGTAGTTGCGCTGCGCGGTGCTGAGCGGGAACTTGTCGTAGTTCTGGCCGCACGACCATTCCCACACCGCGTTGCCACCGCGGTCGACCTCGACAATCACGTCGTCCCAGATCTCCGCCGCGGAGATCGCCGGGATCGTCACGCGGCGCTGTAGCAGCACCAGTGTGTTGCCGTTCGGCAAGCGCTGGAAGTCGTGGTGCAGCGACGTCCCCGGCGGCGGGTCGTACTGCCAGAGGATGTTGTTGTCCCAGTCGATCTCGACGAGGCGCTTGCGGTGCGGCGGCGAGCCGAGGGTCGAGAGATCGAAGATGAGCGCCAGCAGACGCCCATCGGACAGCGGCTTCACCAGCTCGGCGAAGGCCCAGCCGGGCAGCGGGTTGGACCAGACCTTGACGAGCTGGCCCTGAAGGTCACGCACGATGACCCGGCGGCCGGTCGTCGTGAGCTCGATCGTCCAGCCTGGAGCCGGCTCGAGGCCCTCGGACTGGGGCGCTTTGGTCTTGAGGTCGAGCTGATCGGCCTGCGCGGGCGGCATTGCGGCCAGGGCGAGCCCGGCAAGGGTGGCCAGCAGGCGAGAGGACGCACGGCGGCCGGACGTGGTGGGGGTCGGGTGGCGCATCGGGCATAGCGGCGCGGTGACGCGTCGCGGTGGAGAGACAGGGTCGGCGCGAGAGACCCCCGCAGGATAGTGGCTGCACGCCCGTGCAGCCAACTCGGTGCGACGCCTTGTTTCTTGTGGACCGCATCACGGTCCTGGGTCCGCGGCCCCCGGCGGGGCCGACGGTCCTACTTGGCGTTGGTCCGTGGGTCCTGCGCCTCGGCGGCGTCCAGGCCGCGCAGCGCCGCGCGGCGGAGCTTCTTGGCGATGGCCTGCAGGCTCCACTGCCGATCTTGGCGCTTCAGCCACTCGTCGCTGTTCTGCTCGACCTTCTCGTCGGTGTCCGCCAGCAGCTGATCGCGGCTCGTTGTGCTCAGCAGATCGCGAATCGCCGCAAGATCGTGGTCGTGGTGCGCAAAGAGGTAGTGAAAGCGGGGCACGAGCTTGGCGTACTGCGGGTCGAGATCGGGCTCACCAGCGACGAACGCGGCGGCCGCCGCTTCGCGCAGCGAGCGGTAGACGCGGAAGTCGAACATGGAGCTCTTGATCTGCTCATAGAGCCACGTGCGCTTCGCGCCGCCCGGGATGGGTGATCTGAACTTCCGGGTGCCCAACACCTTCCGTTCGAACGCGATGGCGTCGACGTCGGGGACCTCGATGACGTCGCCGGTGTTCCACGCGTCGTACAGCGTGAGTCCGGCGAAGGCGCGTCCATCTCGATCGGCATAGCCGTGACAGAAGAACTCGGCGGCAGCGCGCTGGTCGTCGTTTTGGTCGAGCGCCGCGAGAATGGTCGCGACGGCGACGTCCGAGCCGGGCGGGAACCCGTGCAGCAGGTTCTCGAAGCGTTCCCGCACCGACAGAGGCTTGGCGCGGCGCACCACCTCGCCGGTGCGCCAGCAGTAGTAGACCTGCTTGTGGAGGTCGCGGAGGAACGGCGGCGGCGTCGCGGTCTGCATCGCCAGGTCGTGCTCAGGCGTGCCCGCGGCATAGAGCTTCCGCTTGGGCGCGCCCCGGGCGTACTTCTTGGGGTCGTGGAGTGGCCGGGGCGGAGCCACGGGCGGGGTCTCGTCGACGGTCCCCATCGCGAAGATGCGCTGGGCCAGCGGCGCTTTGAGGTCGCGCGCCTGAGCCTCGAGTTGCTCCACCAGCTCGGTCTGGCGCGCCTCGCTCAGGTTTGCGAAGCGCCCCGACGCCGCGGCATCCACCGGCCGAACCGGTCCACGGGCGCTTACTTCCTGAGCCGCCACCGCGGTGACCATGCCCATGCTCGCCGCGAGCAGTGCGCCGACCTGCCAAACTCGACCGAACCCGTTCCCCGTCGTCGCTTTGTGCCTTCTCACCCTTGGTTCCTCCTCAAGCTTGCGTCGATCCACGCCGCACTGACGCGGCGCCCGGTGCCGTCTTCCGCGGATTCCTCGTCCGCGGTGCAACCGGTATGGGGGCGTCGATGAGTTAGTCGCGCGAAAGGCCATAGGGGTGCGCGGTTCGGGTGATGTTCCTGGCAAACCTGCGCCGCGAGGTGCGGGTGAGCGTAATCGGTAGGTCTGCGCAAATGCCGGAGATGCGGCACTCCGGGGCTATGGTTGCGGCGTGCCTTCCTCCAGGAGCGCCGCTTCCATCGTGTCCTCGGTCGCCCGTACGGTGTCGGCGTTGGGCGCGCTCTTGGGCGTGGCGGCGGCCCAGGGAGGCGGCGTCGCGGTGACCGAGCTCGGCGTACCCGGTAACGCAACGGCGCTGGCGGGCTGGCCGGCCGCTGCTCTGGACGCATCCACCGTCTACCTCAACCCGGCGGGTATGACCCGCCTGTCGCGCACGCACTTTCAGTCCGGCATCAGCGCCATGTACTCGACCATCGAGTTCTCCCCCGGGCCGGGCACCACGAACCTGGGCGGCGGCGGTGGCAATGCCGGTGGCTTGCTCTTCGGCGGTCCGGTCTTCTTGAGTCACAGCCTGTCGGAGGATGCGCGGTTGGGCGTGAGTCTGACCGTCCCCTACGCCGTCGCTCTGGACTACGGCGACGACTGGGTCGGCCGCACGTTTGCGCGTGAGACCGGGCTCGCGGTTCTCGATCTGCAGCCGGCGTTCGCGACGCGGCTGGGCGACAGCGGCTGGTCGGTCGGCCTCGGGGTGCATCTTCAGTACGCGGCCCTGCGCCAGAAGGTGGCCGTCGATCGTTCGGCGATGTCCCTCCCGGACGCGGAGCTCGAGCTGGACCAGGACGGGTTCGACGCCGGCCTGAGCCTGGGCGCGCTGTGGGAGGTGACCGAGCGCACCCGCTTCGGCATCCACTATCGCTCGCCGGTGAGCCACGACCTGTCAGGCAGCCGGCCCGCGGCCGCTGGCCTGACCGCGGCGACCAACTCCGATCTGAAGCTACCGCAGCTGGTCGGGTTTGGTGGTTATCACGCGCTCAGCGACCGTTGGAGCGTGCTCGCCGATGTGGGTTGGTCGGAGTGGAGCGCCTTCGACAAGGCGCCGCTGCACGTCGAGATCAACCCGGCCGTGGTCGGGGCGATCCCGCGACGGCTGGCCGACACCTGGCGTGTCGGCGTGGGCCTCCACTACCGGCCGGTCGAGCGCTGGCTCTTGCAAGCCGGCTTCGCTTTCGACAGCGCGGCGGCCAACGACCGCCAGCGGACACCCGATCTGCCGCTGGATCGCCAGTGGCGCTTCTCGGCCGGCGCCGAGTGGACGGTGAACCCGTCCGCGCGCATGGGGCTGAACTACACGTTCGCCGACCTGGGCAGCAACGCTCTGAACGTGCAGTTCAGTCCGAGCACGGGGCGCGTGGTCGGCGACTACGACCGGTTCCAGAGCCACGCCGTCGCGTTTTGGTTCGACTGGAGCTTCTAGTGGGGTGTTGCTCGAGCCGGCTCACGCCTGCTCGAGGGTGAAGGGAGAGCGGCCGGCGGGGCCCTTCGGGGCCAACCGCGTCCTCCCTCCGCTCAGCTCTGGAGCCGAGCGGGACGAGGCCGGGTGCTGGGCTGTGGCGCGGCGGGGGCGCCGTGGTTGCCCGGGCGCCGGGGCCCGGGCCCGCGCGCGGTGTGCCGAAGCTCAGCGGCGCGTCAGGGGGGCGCAGCTTGACCAGGGGGCCAGGCTGCGTGGTGCTCATTGCACGGTCGAGTTGACCAGGCCGGTGACCGAGCGGAGGCCCATCATCATCGACTTGGTGACCGCCAGGGAGATCGGCGGCGGCAACCCCATGGAGCGGTCCCAGACGATCGCGAAGACGCACAGCGGTTCGCCCGGCGACGCCGGGTAGTACAGGTCGCCCAGGCGGCCGGTGCCGCTCCAGGTGCCGCCGGGGTTGACCGTCACGGCCGGGTACTGGGTGAAGTAGACGCCGGGCGACGACACCTTGGGCTCGACCAGGATGTAGATGTCGAACCCCGAGCCGGCGACGTTGGTGCTGCTGCCGCTGACGCCGAACGAGCACGGGCCGAAGACGCCGCCGGCGCAAGTGTAGGTCCCGCCGGCCGGCGCGTTGATCGACACGGACGGGAGCGAGCCCGCCGGGTGGCTGCCGCTGCCGCCGCTGGCCGCGACGTTCCAGAACGGGTTGACGTCGCGCATGCCCAGGAGCGCCCAGGCGGTGGGCGCGAGGCCGAGCGCGCTGTAGTAGTTGAAGCCGAAGCCGGTATCGAGCGTGCCGCACGTCGCCATCAGGCCGAGTTGGTCGGCTTGGGCGCCGCCGCTCTGCACCGCTTGGAGCACCGCTTCGGCGGCGCTGACGGTCGCCGCATCGCCGGCAAACTGCGCCGCGACGTGGGCGTGGGCGAGGCCCTCAAACCAGACTTCGCCGGTGTCCGCGTCGGAGAACGACGGGCCGTTGATCGCGGTGCCGGACAGCGTCGGGCAGCTGCTCGACGAGGTCCACAGGCTGCTGCTGCGCAGCCAGTTGTAGCCCGACAGCCACTTGTTGCGGCCCAAGGCGAGCGCGCCCCAAGTCTGCACGTCGGCGGGGACCGGGCTGGGGTTGGTCTGCACGCCACCCATCGTGGTCCCGGTGTAGGAGAAGCCGCCAGCCGGGTCGTAGCGCGACTCGGCGAAGATGCGGGCGTGGGTCGCGGCGTCGAGCGCGTCACCACTGGTGAGCCCAGCACCCATCGTCGGCAGGTGCACCGCCAGGCGCTCGAGGGCGGCGTAGAGGTCGAGGTTGTGCTCGGTGCTAACGACATCGCTCGATGGGTTCAGGAAGAACCCGCCAAAGCCCATCGTGTTCTCCGAGTTGTTGACCACGTAGTCGGCGGCGGCCGTGGCGGCGGTCAGGTAGCTGGCGTTGCCCAGGACCTCGAAGCCGCGCACGAGCGCGAGGATGGCCCAACTCTGGTTGCCGGTGTCGCCAGTCGTGCTGGCGGCGAGCGTCGCCGCGTGGACCTCGTCTGGCAGTGAGCCGTTGGCGTTCTGAATCCCGACAATGGCGTCCAGAATCCCTGCAGCCAAGGCGCGGTCGCTGGCCGAGGCGCGGTCGAGCAACGCCAGCACGGCGAGGGCGTTGTCGTAGATGAACGCCGGGCGCGAGCTGGACAGATAGTTGGCAAACGAGGTCGGCAGCCCGGGGTTCGACACATAGGACTCCAGCAGCCCGGTGCTCGGCACGAGCTGCCGCTGGAAGAACGCGTAGAGTCGATCCTCAAAAGTCGGCGGTGCCTGGATATCGACGCGGAGGCCATCCGAGAATGTCAGGCCGAGCGGGTTGGCCGGCAGGTCGACCACGATCCACTGGAAGTAGACGGTGCCGCCGATCAGCGCTGGCATCGTCGGCAGCGGCAGCGGCGTCGATGCCGTGCCGCCCGGGGTCGTCAGGACCGGCGGTAGCAGGCCGTCGAGAGAGGCGTTGAGGAAGCAGCCCGGCGCCTGCAGCACCGCCAGCGACAGTGGCAGCGGCACGCCGCGCCAGAACGACGCGTCAGTGCCGACCGATGGGTAGGCGACGGTGCCCGCGGGAGCGCCACTCAGGTCGATCGTAAAGCTGGTGCTGCCGATGGTTGGGGAGCCACTGGAGCCCATTGCGAGGCCACCGCAAGAAGTGCCGTAGGTGGTCGCTTGCGCGGCCAGCCCAACGGAGAGGGTCGCTGCAGCGAGGCCCAGCGCGCCCTTGGCCAGCGTCGACGAAAGTGAGGTGGGGAATGCCATGGATTCGGTTCTGCCTAGAGAAGGGTGGGTGATGGAGCATATCCGGACCTGGGGCGTGCGGCACCCTGGGGTCGCACGCCGGAATGGTCCTTGGCAAGGTCCTTGGCTCAGCAAGAACTGCACCGGGGGAACGTCGGTCGGCGCGCCGATGTGGCGACGGGACGGACGGGTCCGCTTGCGCCGGCGGTGGGCTTCGGATACGGCAGGTGCGCGATGCGGCGCGTGTGCACGGTGCCCACGGGTGGGGGCGGCAGTTACCCGTTGCTCTGCGGCGCCGGGGTAGCGGGAGCGCTCGCCGCGCTGTGGCAGCCGGCGTGGCGGCAGGCCGTGCTCGTCGGCGACAGCAACACCGTGCCACGGTTTGCCGCGCCCCTCCAGGAAGTCCTGCAGTCGTGCGCCGATCGCGTGCTGACGCTGACGTTTGCGGCGGGCGAGGCGTCGAAGACGCGCGCCACCAAGGAGGAGCTGGAAGACGCGCTGGCGGACGGCGGGATCGATCGCTCTGGCTGCATCGTCGCCGTCGGCGGCGGCGTGGTCTTGGATCTCGCCGGGTTCGTCGCCGCGACCTACCTGCGGGGTGTGCCGCACATCAACGTCGCGACGTCGCTGCTGGCGCAAGTGGACGCCGCGATCGGCGGCAAGACCGGCGTCAACACCAGCCGCGGCAAGAACCTGGTGGGCGCGTTTCACGCGCCCCGCGCCGTGCTGCTCGACACCGAGGCTCTGGCGTCACTGCCGCCGGCGGAGTACCTGGGTGGGGTCGCCGAAGTGATCAAGCACGCGATGATCGCCGACGCCGAGCTGTTCGCCGCGCTCGAACGCTGGGCGGATTCGGGTGCGGCGCGGTTGCCCGACGCGGTGGTGGCGCGCGCTGCCGAGCTGAAGGCGATGGTCGTCGCTGCGGATGAGCTCGAGCAAGGCCGCCGCGCCGTTCTCAACTTCGGCCATACGGCCGCGCACGGGATCGAGGCGGCCACCGACCACGCGGTGGCGCACGGGCCCGCGGTCGCCGCCGGCATGGTGGTCGAGATCCGGCTCGCCGAGGCGTTGGGGCTGCTTTCGGGCGAAGTGGGCGATCGCCTCGAGGCGCTGCTCGCCAAGGTGGGGCTGCCGACGGCGCCGCAGTGCGGCTTTGCCGCGGCGCTGCCCTTTCTGAGTCGTGACAAGAAGAACCTCGCAGGGGCCATCCACGTCGCGCTGCCGGTCCGGTTGGGGAGCTGCGCTGCCGAGGCCGGGCGCTGGACGCGCGCGGTGGACGTGGCCGCCTTCGAACGGGCTTGGTCGCGGCCCGCCGATTGATGCTGCCATGCTGTGCGTGACTGGAGCCGAGCCCACCGTCGGCGCGTTGGCGGCGCGACTGGCGAGCGCGCGCGATGGAGATCTGCACGAGGTGCGCCTCGATGCCCTCACAGTCTGGGATGAGAGCGTGCTCGCCGTTCTGGCCGCGCGGCCGCGGGCTCTGGTCGTCACCTGTCGTCCGACTCGGCAGGGCGGTGCGTTTGCCGGCGCCGAACGCGAGCGCCTCGAGCTCCTGAGGCGGGCGGCGTCGGCGGGCGTTGCTTACGTGGACGTCGAGGCCGACGTGGCGCCCGCGGCGCGCGCCGCCCTCCGCACCGCGGCCCAGCAAGCGGGCGGGCAGCTGCTCGTATCCTGGCACGACTTCATCGGCATGCCGGCAGACCTGGCGGCTCGCGCGCGGGCGATGGCGGCCGGTGGGGATTTGATCAAGCTTGCGGTCACGGTGCAGGACGCGGCCGAGCTCACGTCGCTGCGCACCCTGGCGACGGAGCTCGACCGACCGAGCCTGTTGATCGGTATGGGCGTCGCCGGCCAGCTGAGTCGCTGCCGCTATCCGGCGTTCGGCGCCCCGTGGACCTACGTCGGCGCCGGCGGGGCGACCGCGCCGGGCCAGCTTTCGTTCGCCGATGCGGAGCTCCTGGGTTTGCCCGCCTCGGCGGCGGCGCCGTGGCTTTGCCTGTTGGGCGGAGCGCAGTCGGCCCACTCGCCCGGCGTGCCGGTCTACAACCGCTGCTTTCGCGCCCGGGGTTTGCCCTGGAGCTACCTGTTGGCGGTCACCGAGCGGCCGGCGGACAGTCTGGCGCTGTTGGCCGACCTGGGCGTGCTTGGCGTCAGCGTCACCATGCCGCACAAGGGCGCGGCGCTCGCCGGCGCGGAGCCCGATGCGTTGGCGAGCGCGTTGGGGGCATGCAACACGCTGCGCTTCGACGGCGAGGCACGCCGCGCGACGAACACCGATGTCGCGGGTGTCGAGCAGCCACTCGCCCGGGCGTTGGCCGCGGTTGCTGGAGCGACGACCGTGCCCCGGGCCGCGTTGGTGCTGGGGGCGGGTGGTGCCGCCGTGGCGGCGGTGCATGCGTGCCGGGCGCTCGGTCTGGACGTGGCGGTCGCGGCGCGGCGCCAGGACGAGGCGCGACGCTGCCTGGGCGACGCAGGCGCGGTCGTGGCGTGGGAGGATCGAGCGGCGGCGGCGGCGGATGTCCTCATCAACGCGACCTCGCTCGGCGGCGTGGACTCACCGTGGCCCGTCGACGTCCCGCTCGCCAAGGCGATCGTGTTTGACTTGGCGCTGGCCGGCGTGCCGTCGACGCTGCTGGCGCGGGCGGCGGCCGAAGGGGCGCGGACGATCGAGCCCTTGGCGATGTGGTTTGCCCAAGGCGCCGCGCAGATGGCGTGGCTCACCGGCGCCCCAATCGTCGAAGCCGAGCTGCGCGCTGCCGCGGCGCAGGCCGGGCTCGTGCCGCGCGCGAGCGGTTGACGTCTTCGGGCAGAGCCGGAGGGCGTAGTCTGCCATGATGCCACGCAGTGTGGCGACGTCGACCGTGGGGCGGCGCGGCCGGCGACGCCGGGTTACCGGCGAAGCGCTTGGTGGCTCTAGTGTGGAACAGACCGCGGTCTGGTGTCGTCCCATCGGGGAGACGGCGACCCGAGCCGCGGCACCCTTTGTGGAAGCCAGATGCCCTATCTCCCGCCCCGACCGCACGTTGATCCGTCCGGTTGGTCATCGCGTTCCAACCCAGAGCCAGCGGAGGTGGATCGCGCCATCCGGGGCGCCACGGACGCGCGCGGAGCACTCCATGCGATTCTGCCGCTGGTCTATCGCGAGCTCCGCGAGCTCGCTCGGCAGACGCTGGAGTCGTCCGGCCCGTTGTCCATCCAGCCCACCGACTTGCTCCACGAGGCCTACGTCCGGCTGTCGCGCGAGCAGAAAGGGTGGAGCGATCGCGCCAATCTGATGGTTGCCGCGGCGGTGGCGATGCGCCGGGCTCTCGTGGATCACCTGCGGCGCCGGCGCGCGGCCAAGCGCGGTGGCGACCGCGTCCGCGTGGCCGGGCTCGATCGGCTGGTCGTGCAGGGCCGAAGCTTCGACACCCTCGAGCTCGAGGAGGCGCTCCACCAGCTAGCGACCGAACATCCCGCGTCCGCCGGCGTCGCGGAGCTGCGGCTGTTCGGTGGGCTCGACAACGCGGACTGCGCGCGCGCGCTCGGCGTCTCCGTCCGCAGCATCGAGCGGCGCTGGCGCTTTGCCCGCGCTTGGCTGGTGTCGGAGCTGTGCGGCGATCCCTGGCAGCAGCGGGGTGGCACATGAGTGGCAGCGAACGGCTTTGGACCCTGTTTCACGATCTTGTCGATCTCGCTCCCGCGGCCCGAGAAGCGCACTTGGCAACGCTCGACGAAGGCACTCGCGTACGTGAGCGGCTGCGCGCGATGCTGGCGACGGAGGTCGACGGCGCGCCCATGGATTCTGAGGGAGCCCGGCGGGCGTTCCCGTGGCCCGGCGATCCGGTCGGCGCCTACCAGCTGATCGCGCCGATCGGCGATGGCGGCATGGGATCGGTGTGGCTCGCCACGTCGCGGACCGCGCCAACGGTCTCGGTCGCGATCAAGTTCCCGGCGCTGGGGTCACCCGAGGCGGCCGATACCCACGCGCGCCTCGTGCAGGAGGGCCGCGTGCTCGCCTGTCTCGATCATCCAAACATCGTCGCCTTGGTCGACGCCGGCGAGACCGAGGCGGGCTTGCCCTACTGCGTGCTTCGCGCGGTCCGAGGCCGAGCGTTCGACGAGTTCGTGCGGCAGCGACGCCTCGATGTCGAGAGCATCGTCGAGCTCCTGGTGTCGCTCGCCGCCGCGCTGGACCACGTCCACGAGCGGGGCTTCGTCCATCGCGACGTCAAGCCGAGCAACGTCCTCGTCAGCGAGCAGGACTGGCCGGTCTTGGTCGACTTTGGCGCCGCCCGCGTCACCGAGACTGCGGCCATCGTCGCCAGCGCGGTCACCGTCACGCACGCACCGCGCACTCCGGGGTTCGCCAGCCCCGAGCAAGAGCGAGAAGAGGAAGCGACGGTGGCATCCGATGTCTACGGTCTGGGCGCGTTGGCCCGTGTCGCCCTTGCGGCGCCGCTGCACGATGCCTCCGCGAAGACGCGTCGCGCGGCTGAGCGAGTACTGGAGCGGGCTCTCGATCCGGAGCCGAGCCGCCGCTTTGCCTCCGCCGGTGAGCTCGCCGCCGCCCTGCGCGGCGTGATCCGGCCGGCCCCGGCCGTTGGTCGAGCAAGCGTGATGCGGGCCGTGGGCGCGGCGCTCTTGATCGGCGTCTTCGCGCTTGGTGCCGCCACCGGACCGTGGTGGTGGGGCCGCTCGAGCGCGGCGCAGGGCCCCGACGGGCGCTTGGTTGCCACGTTGGCCGACGCGCTGGCGGAGGTGCCGGCCGCTGATATCCACATCGATTACAAGACGCTTGCGGCGATCGCCGAGCAGCGTGATGCGCCGGGGTTGCGGGTGGCCGCCGCCCTGGCTGGGGCCGAGAGCGGCGAGGTCGATTTCGCGCGAAAGACGGCGCTGGCCACCCTCGCGCAGGGTGTTGACCTGCCGTTGGTCCGCAGCATTGAGCTGGCCGAGCTCGCGACCCGGATGGGGCGGTGTTCAGCCGCGCTGGAAGCGGTCGATGGCGTGCACAGCGAGCTGTTGCCGTACGACCAGCAAATGGACGTGATGCTCCTGCGCGGGCTCAACCGCAGTCGCGCCGGCGAGTGGGGGGCCTTCGCTGGGCTCTCGGCGTTGGCGGAAGACTGGGACGAGCTGAGCGACGAGCTACTCGAACCACGGCATGACGTCCACCTGGTGGACGACGAGCTCTCGCTGCATGGTGGCGAGCCGGCGCTTTGCCTCGGCCTGCTGCTGCTGGCCCGCGGGGCCCCCGAGCTCGTCGCCACCTGGTTCGAGGTGCGGCAGCGGGACGAGGCGACCCTGCCGCTCGAGTGCCCGACGTCCGAGCTTGGCGCGTTGCTCGAGCTGCACGCGCGCCTGTTGGATGCTGGGCAGTCAGGCCCGCTGAGCGACGCGTTCTTGCGCGACGTCGAGCTCGAGATTGGCCATCGCCACGAGGAGGCGCCCGAGCTCTTGCCGATTCGGGCCTGGTGTTGGGCGCGCCAGCTGCGGATTCGCGGCACGCTGGGCCGGGATCCGTCGCGCGCGGTGGCGCTCGCGGCGGCCGGGCTGGCGCGGGTCGAGCAATCGGTATGGGCGCCGCGGGACTTGGAGGCGCGCTTGCAGGCGCTGCACGCCGCGGCGATCCACCGGGCGCAGGGCGCCGCCGCGGCCGTGTCGTTCCGCGGCGCGGCCGAGGCAGCGGCGCGGGAGGCCTGCGGAGAGGGCTCGGGCCTCGTCGAGCTGGTCGCCGCGATGGCGAGCTCGGCGGGGCCCGACGCCCCGAGGCTGACCGATGACTTCGATCGCCCCGCGCTGGCTACCCTGATGGGGCTGCTTCGCGCGCAGGGTGCCGACGCCCCGGCCGCCGGGCCCTGGTGGCGGGTGTCGCGATAGCGGCCGAACGCAGGGCGCGCCAGCCCCCGAGCTCGCGGCGCCCGTCTTGCGGTTGCGCCGTTCGGCCGGCGGGCGCTCGGGGACAAGAAAACTGCAGGAGCGGTGTCGCTGGGCCGCGCGCCTCGCGCGACTCCTGACAGCCGTTTCCGCCAGAGCCCATTTCGGTAGGTGAATTCCGCATGCGCCGATCGATGTTCGTCGCCATCACCCTCGCCGCTGTTCTCGTCTTGCGTTCCCAGGCCGCGGGCCAAGCGCGCGATGTGATCCCGCCCGGCGTTCCTGTGGTGCACGCGCCGGTCGAGAATCCGCATTCGACCGCCAAAGCCCTGCTCGGGAAGGTGCTGTTCTGGGATGAACAGCTCTCCGCCTCCGGGACGATGGCCTGCGGGACCTGTCACTTGCCAGAGGCGGGCGGCAGCGATCCGCGGACGGCGGCGCAGCCCACGGCGAGTACCCACCCGGGCCCCGACGGCGCCTTCGGCACGGCCGACGACCTCCGCGGGTCGCTCGGTGTGATCCGCCAGCTGCGCAACGGCTCCTACGCACCGGCGCCGGTCTTCGGCCTGCTGCCCCAGGTCACGCGGCGTCGGGCGCCGTCGGTGCTCAACGCGGCGTTTGCTTCGAGTCTCTTCTGGGACGGCCGCGCCGAAGGAGTGTTGCTCGATCCCGTGAGCGGTGCCGTGCTCGCCTCAAAGCACGCGGCGCTGGAGATCCAGGCGGCCGAGCCCCCGGTGTCGTCGCTCGAGATGGCTCACGCGCAGGAAGACTGGATCGGAGTCGCGGCGCGGATCGCGCGCGCCTCGCCCCTGGCGCTGGCTTGGGACGTGCCGACGAACCTCGCGGCATTCACCGCCGGCCGCTCCTACCCAGACCTGTTCGGCGATGCCTTTGGCACGCCGGCGGTGACGCCGGCCCGCATCCTGTTCGCGTTGGCGACCTACCAGCGCACGTTGATCTCGGACCAGTCGCGCTGGGATGACTACCTCGCCGGCAGCACGACGGAGTTGAGCGCGGTCGAGCAGCGCGGCCGCGACGTGTTCTTCGGGGTCGGGCGCTGTAGCCAATGCCACCACGGGCAGTTGCTCTCCGACGGCAAGTTCCACGACCTCGGGATTCGGCCCGACGGCGAGGACCTCGGGCGCGGCGCGGTGACGGGGCGGGCCGAAGACTTCGGCCGCTTTCGTACGCCGAGCCTGCGCAATGTGGCGTTGCGGGCGCCGTACTTTCACACCGGGCGCTTCGACACGCTTGGCGACGTGGTGAGCTTCTATGACGACGGCGGCGATTTCGAAGCCGACCCGTTGATCCAGCGGCTGCGCCTGAGTCCGTCCCAGCGGCTGGCGCTCGTCGCGTTCATGCAGGCGCTGACGGATCCGCGCGTCGCCGCGGGCGCGCCCCCCTTCGACCGGCCGAAGCTGTTCACAGAGTCGACCTTCGCACCCCAGCCCGCGGGCGCTGGCTCGGCCGGCTGGGGGGGATTCACGCCGGGCGCGATCGTCGTCGAGCCAGCGCTGACGACGAGTCGTGAGTACTCCCTCGGCGTGCGCCGTGCGGCGCCGGGAGCGTTGGCGTTGCTCGCGATCGATGCCGCGTCGGCCGCCAGCCCGATTCCTCTGCTGGGCGCGCAGTTCCATCTCGGCTGGACGCCCGCGCTCACCTTCATCCCCGCCGGGCCCCTGGTGGTCGGGGTTGCGGGGACGGGCCACGGGACGCTGTCGTTCGACCTCGCCGCCGCTGGCGTCGCGTCCGGCATCGATGTGTGGCTGCAGTGGTTGATCGCGGACGCGGCGGCCGTTGGGGGGCTCGCCGCGTCCGACGCGGTGCAGGTCCGGACGCTGTGACCACCGCACGCGCAGATTCTCGCAAGGGTCGTGTCGTTGCGCCGCCTGCGCTGCGCGATGAAAGCGCCCCGTTGTTGTTGCCCATTGGTAGGGAGCCCAACCGTATGTGCCGATCGATCTCCGCCATCACCAACGCCGTTCGCCGAGTTGCCGTCGTCACGCCGGCCGCGGCACTCGTCGTCGTCACGGGCGCGTCGCCGCCCGCTCAGGCGAGCCGCGTGGGTGCATGGAGCCCGCCCGTCCGACTGCAGATCGACGGCGTCCACGCGACGCTGTTCCACACCGGCAAGGTGCTCTTGATCCCGCACCGCGACAGCCCCTCGGGCCTCACGACGTCGGCGTTGTTCGACCCGACCGCCCCCGGCGGCGTGAAGTACCAAACGGTGCCGCAGAACTTCTTCTGCGGTGGCAACGCGCAGCTTCCCGACGGGCGCGTGCTGTTCGTCGGCGGTGAGACGAACCGCGCCGGGGCGTCGCTGCGAGCCACCGGCTCGTACGACCCCGTCGCCGAGAGCTGGCAGCTGCACGCGCTCTTGAAGAAGCGACGTTGGTATGCGTCCGCGCTGCAGCTCGGCGACGGCCGGGTCTGGGCGTTCGGCGGTATGCGTGAGCCCGGCGAGGATGATCCCGACCACACGATCGAGGTCTATGACGCAGGCGCCGATCGATGGACGTTGGTCGGGGGACAGAACCTTCCCGGTCAGTTTGAGGAAGCCTACAACCGCCTGCACCTGCTGCCCGACGGGCGGGTCTTCCAGTCGGGGCACCTGCCGGACACCTACCTCTACGACCCCATCCAGCGCACCTGGACGTTTGTGGCCCGAACCGTCTTGGGCAAGGCGCGGGGCGACGGCGCCGCAGTGCGGCTGCAAGACGGTCGCATCATGCTGATCGGCGGCCACGACACCGTCGACGTCACCAACACTGCAGAGATCATCGATCTCAGTGCCCCCAGCCCGCGCTGGACCGCGCTGCCCAACCTTCGGACTCAAGTTGCGTTCTTGACGGCAGTGTTGCTGCCGGACGGCAAGGTCCTCGCAATCGGCGGCGATGAGAGCAGCGGCAGCTTGGACACGACGCCCGAGCTCTTTGACCCGTCCACCAACACCTGGTCCCGCATGGCGCGCCACGCGATCCGCCGGGGCTACCACTCCACTGCGATCCTGTTGCCCGACGCGCGGGTCCTTTGCGCTGGCGGCGAGGGCAATGGCGGACCTGGCCTCTACGGCGAGTCGGATCAGTTCGAGATTTGGAGTCCGCCGTATCTGTTCCGGACGCCGCGGCCGGTGATTCAGTCGGCTCCCGCCGTCGCCGGCTACGGCCAGCAGCTGTCGCTGCGCTACGCGTCGTCGGTGCTGGTGGCGCAAGTCGTGTTGCATCGCGCGGGCAGCGGCACGCATTCCTTCAACTACAACCAGATCAGCGTCCCGGTTGCGCTTGACGCCAACAGCGGCACGAGCCTCGCGTTCACCGTGCCCAACAACCCCAACGCGCTGCCGGCGGGCTACTACATGGCGTTCTTGATGAGCGCGGATGGGGTCCCGTCGATCGCCAAGTGGATTCGGATCGGGCCGGCGGCTCCGCCGGCAGGACCGCTGCTCGCGTTGGATGGTCTGACCGTCGGAGGCAGTGGCGCCACGCTGACGGTGCAGGGGCTTCCGCCCGGCAACCTGGTCGCCCTGGCGCTCTCGGTGCTTGGCGCCGGGCCGCTGCCCCTGCAGCTCAGCTGCGGAGCTGCTCAGCTCGAGCTCGACGCTCCGGTGCTGCTGGGCCTGCGCCAGGCCGACGCGAGCGGTCGCGTCGCGCTCACGTTGCCGGTGCTGTCGGCAGCCTTCCGCGGTCTCTCGCTGTGGTTCGACGCCCTCGACTTCCAGACCTGTGCGTCACCGGCCGGGGTCGCGGGGACCATCCGATGAGGCGCGACGGGTTGGCGGTTCGGCCGCCGCGGGTGACCCTGCCCGTTCTTCTCTGCGGCTTCGGCGCGCTGGCGGCCTGCGGTCCGAGCGCTGCCCCGCTCCGCGGGGCGGCGCTCGCGTTGGCGGGAGCGCCGTCGGCCGCGGCCCTGAGTTGGTCGGTCGCGTGCAGCGAGCGCGGCGGCTTCACCGCCCGCTGGCGTCCCGTGCCCGATCCGATTCCGGTGAACGAGCCGTTCGAGCTCGACCTTCGCATCGAACGCGGGGACACGACGGCCGCCCCGCACGGCGAGCCGATCGCGGACGCGGAGGTGTTCGTGCACGCGTGGATGCCGGATCACCGGCACGGCATGCTGCGGCGGCCAGTGGCCACGCCCGCCAGCCGCGACGGCGACTACCGCGTGCGCGGCATGCTGTTCCACATGGGGGGGACGTGGCAGCTCTTCGTCGACGTCATCCTGGACGGCGAGCTCGAGCGTGTTCGGTTCGACTTGGAGTTGCCGTGACCGTGCTCGTTCACCACCACCGCGCGGCTCGGTGGCTGGTCGTCGTGCTCGTGGCGGTTACGATCGGAGGCTGCGCGCCGCCGGCCGTGCCGGGCGTACCCACCGCCGCGCCCGTCGCCGTGCCGGCTGGGTTCTCTCCCGCGGAGCTCGGTGCCGTCCTCGGGCTGTCGCCGCTGCCCGCGCCGCCGGACGACCCGACCAATCGCTACGCCGCCGATCCGCGAGCCGCACGGCTAGGTCGTTGGTTGTTCTTCGATGAGCGGCTCTCTCGCAGCGGCACGGTGGCGTGCGCCAGCTGCCACGATCCGAAACAGGGCTGGGGCGACGGCCGCGCGTTGGCGGTGGGGGAGGGCCAGGTCACGCGCCACGCGATGACGCTTTGGAACGTCGCCTACAACCGGTGGTTCTTTTGGGATGGACGCGCCGATTCGCTCTGGTCTCAAGCCCTCGGGCCGCTGGAGGAGCCGGCCGAGCACGGTTCGACGCGGCTGGAGATCGCGCACTTATTAGCGTCGGACCCGGCGCTACGCGCCGCCTACGAGGACCTCTTCGGGTCGTTGCCGCCGCTCGGGGAGGTCGCCCGCTTCCCCGCCCGCGGTCGGCCGATTCCGAACGAGCCGCGGCATCCCGACGCTCGGGCCTATGCCGCCATGGACCCCACGGACCGGCACGCGGTGGACGTGGTGTTCGCCAACGTCGGCAAGGCGCTTGCCGCCTTTCAGCGTCGGATTGTCAGCCGGCGGTCACGCTTCGATATTTGGGCGGAAGGCGTCGCCGAGGGCGACCCGCAGAAGCTCGCGGCAATGACCGCTGCGGAGCAACGCGGGCTGCAGCTGTTCGTGGGCAAAGCCAAGTGCATGACCTGCCACTCCGGCCCCCTGTTCTCCGACCGCGAGTTTCACGACACGCGGGTGCCACCTCGGAAAGGCGGCAAACGTGTCGACCCGGGGCGGCAGGCGGGGATCGATCGAGTGCTGGCCGATCCGTTCAACGGCGTCGGCGCCTTCTCCGATGCGTCCACCGGCGCGGCCCGCGACAAGGTCGGCTACCTGGTGAAGACGAACCACAGCTGGAGCGAGTTCAAGACGCCTTCGCTTCGCAACGTGGCGAGGACCGCGCCATACATGCACCAAGGTCAATTCGGGACCCTGGCCGAAGTGCTGCAGTACTACAACACGCTGGAGGGCGCGGTGCGCCGGCACCACGCGGCCGAGAGCGTCCTCGCCCCGCTGGGTCTCTCGCCGGAAGAACTGCAGGCCCTCGAGGCGTTCCTGGGTGCGCTCTCGGACGAGGACGTTCTGTCGGAGCTGCAGACGCCGCCGACGAGCCCCGGCTCGCTGGTGGCGCGCGGAGGTTGAGGGCGGCGAGGGGGAGCGCCGCGGTCTCCCCGGCCGAGTGCGCCGCTGAAAGAACGTCGGCTCCAGCGAAGATCCAGGCGGCGGCGTCACCGCGGGGGCGAAGATCGCCGTGCGACGCACCCCCGTTGGTGTCGCAGGCCCGTCGGTGTCGATGAAGCGGTGGCGGTCGCGCTTGGCTCGGCCCAGAATCGAGCGCGGTGCCAAGGGCCCCCGGCCCGACCCTCAGAAGGAGAGCCAAGTGAAACGCTGTGACCCCGTTCGGCGTTGGATTCTGCCCCGTCTTGGCGACCGATGCCGGCGATGGCATCTCGCCGTCGTCGCTGCGCCACTGCTCGCCGCCAGCGCCACCGGTCCGATGCTCGTTGCGCAAGGCAGGCGGCTCCGCGTCGCCGATCGACCCGCGGTGGCCCCGGTGACGCCACCCGACGCCGCCGCGCGCGGTGCGCAGGTCCGCGCGGCGCCGCGGGCGGACGTGCCCAACGACGAGTGCAGTGGCGCGGTGCCGATCGGGCCTGGCCGAGTTTTTGGCTCGAACGTCGGCGCGACGTCGAGTGCCGCCACCGCCCCCTGCGGCGGCCTGGCCAACGACGTGTGGTTCTCCATCACGCCGCAGACGGGCAGTCCGACCGGCCTGACCTTTCGCCAAGCCATCTCGCAGGAGTCGGTCGTTGGGATGGACAGCGAACTACGACAATGATGGGTTCGCCGACTTGGCGATTGGGGCGCCGTTCGACGACCTGGCGAGTGCCGACAATGGGTTGATTGCGGTCGTCTACGGCTCGTCGGGCGGGCTATCCACGGCGGACAGCGATGTGCTCTCGGAGCTGGATGCCATGGTGACGCCCCAGGTGCGGGACTACGCCGGGTTGGCGCTCGCCAGCGGGCGCCTCGACGGGAATCCGTATGACGATCTGCTGATCGGGATTCCTGGACGGGACTTCGGCGGCGCGACCGACTGCGGCGCGATGATGAGCTGTCACGGCAGAGCCAGCGGTCTCATCGATCCCACGGCCGGCCCGTTCCGCGCCCTGACCAATTGGTTCCTGCAGTCGGCCACGCCCTTCGGCGCGACCAACGAGAACCTCGACCTGTTTGGGGCCGCCGTGGCGGTGGGGGATTTCAACGGAACGGGCCCGGCAGAGGCGGCGATTGGCGCACCCGGGGAGTCTCTCGGTAGCCTCGCGGCGGCGGGGGCCGTCTTCGTCGGTCAGATTCCGCCTGGTTCGTGAGCGCGCGGCGTCGGGCTCGGCGGCACCAATGCAGCCCGAGGCGAACGACCGTGCAGAGCCGGGACGCCTACTTGCGCCGTAGATCGACGATCACCTCTGCCGACTCGCCCGCACGCTCTTCGAGCCGGCGAGAGGGGATCGGGAGGAAGCGCTGGGTGCCGACGCCCTCGAAGCCGATCTCATAGGGCCCCGGCACGCGACGACGGCGCGTCGCGGGTCGGCGGCCACCGGGGGATGGCGGCATGGGCTATGAGTGCACCGGGCCCCCGAAATCCCGTGGGGCGCCCAGAGCCCTCGGGTGCAGGGCCTCGTCGGCTTCTCGTGCGACGTGCCTTCGCCTGCAGCGGCTTGCCCTCCCAGGGCCGCTCGCGGTTACGTTGACATGCGATGCGTCCCATCCAGCCCGCGCTCCTCGCCAACAGTGTTTTGCTCCTCGGTTTGGTGTCATTTGCCGGCGCGCCTCGGTGCCAAGTGTCGGTCCCGCGTCGTTTCGCTGACGTGCGCGCGGTCGTCGCGGACGCGGTCGGGCGGGGCGTCACGCCGGGGCTGTCGATCGCCGTCGTGGCCGACGGGGAGCTGGTCTGGGCCGAGGGGTTTGGCGAGGCGGACCGAGAGCGCGGCCGACCCGCGACTCCCGACACGGTGTATCGCGTCGGTTGGGCGGTGGCGGAAGCCTGCGTCGAGATCGGCGTGCGCGTGGCCACCGAGCAGGGGCTGGTGCGGCTCGGCGCCGCGGTGAACGAGTATCTCGGCGAGACGCCGTTGCAGCGGCTCCACGGCGCCGCCGATCGGGTGACCGTGCGGCACGTGCTCGAGCGTCGTGCCGGCCTGCCAGAGCATTGGAGCTACCGGTTCGATACGGCTGAAGTGACGTCGTTTGCGGCGGTGCTCCGATCGCACGGCTTTGCGATCAGTGCCGCGAGCCTCACCGCGCGCCGGCGCCCGAGTGCATGGACGCGCGACGACCCGACGCTCGGCGTCGGTCTCCTCGCCCATGTCGTGGCCCGAGTGGCCGATGCCTCGTGGGACCAGTTCCTCGTGCGTGAGGTCTTTGGGCCGATGGGCATGGAGCGCACGGGCGTGGTGGGCGTAGGCAGCGTGCTCAACGATCTCGCGATGCACTATCGGGTCGACGACGAGGAGTACACCCCCCTCCCCGCGATTAAGAGTGCGATCCCGGGCGCGGCGTCGCTGCGCAGCAGCGTGCGCGATCTGGCGCAGCTCCTGCGCGCGGCGTTGCCGGCGCGCGGGCCTTCGGATGCTCCGGCGCGGACACCGCTCAGCGCCTCGCTCCGGGCGACGGCCCAGCAACTGCGCAGTCTCGTACCGGTTGACGAGCGCACTTCGCTCCGCAAGTGCGGGTCCATGCCCGGCGGGAGCGCGCTGCTGGTGGCCTACCCCGAACACCGCGCGGGTCTGGCTGTGCTCACCAACAGCGCGGCGGGTCCGCTGCTGGACCAGGTGTGGGATGCGTTCCGGTCCGCCCTCGAGCCCGATCGATGGAATACGGCCGTCGGGTTGGGTGGCGGTGTGCCCGGTCGGCCCGCGGCGGCAGGGCATTGGGCGGGCACCTGGCGGATCGATGGCGAGGCCGCGCAACTCGTAGTGCCCGAGGAGCCGAGCGCCGCCGCTCGGATTCGCCTCGGTGCGCGCGAGGCCGTGATCGCAGAGTGGCAGGAGTGGGGAGGTGGGCTGAGCGGGTTCAGTGGCCGTTTCGATGGGGACGCCCCGATTCCCGGCCGCTCCGCAGCAGGCGCGCCTTCCTGGCGTGTTCACCTGGAGCTCGACGAGAACTCGCTCTACGGCGTGCTGCTGGCCGTCGCGGACGGACACTACACGTTGGCCTATCCGTTGGAGCTGAGGCGCGACGAGTAGAGCGCGACCTCATGCGCAGGTGGTTGCCAGAGGCACCCGGGGGGTGGGTTTGTGGTGGCGCGCGAGCCACGTCACGATGGCCCGATGAAGCGAGAGCTCGTCCTGGCGGCGGTCTTCCTCAGCGCGATCTCCGCTCCGGCACCAACGGGCGCGCAGCTGGTGGCCGACGTCAACGTCAGCCAAAGCTCACCAGGTTCCGACCCGAGATTCTTGACGCCGGCGTTGGGGAGCGTGTTCTTCACGGCCTAGGACGGCCGCGGTCGGGAGCTGTTCCGGACGCTCGGCACGCCAGTTTCGACGAGCCTCGTCGCCGACCTCAACCCCGGCCCACGGGTTCAGACCCCAGCGACCTCGCTGCGGCCGCTCCCTGGCTGTTCTTCACCGCCGATGACGGGACGAGCGACGGGTTGTGGGTGACCGACGGTTCGCCATCCGGCACGCGAGCCGCCGGATTCAATACGCCCAGCGAGGTGTGGCGCTCGGATGGCACGGCGGCCGGCACGATCCGCGTCGCGTCCGGCTTTGCCGAAACGTGGACGCAAACCAACCGCACCCCCGCGGTCGAGCTCAGTCGCGGCGAGGTCTTGTTCGCGGCCGACGACGGGCTGCGTGGGCGCGAGCTGTGGAAGGTCGACCCCGGCGGCGCCACGGCGCAGAACCTGGGCTTCGGCTGCGGGGCGACGCTCGCCTCCCCGGACCCGGTCCTGGGGAGCGCCGTCGAGGTCACCGGAACGGCGCCGCCGGGGCCATGGGGGCACTGCTGCTCTCGGCCATCGCTCCGCCGACGCCGGTGGGCGGCGGGCCGTGTTTGCTCGTGGTGAACACCGCGACCATGGCGGTGATCGTGGCCCCCACAAGCGCCCACAGGCAGATGGCGGACCGCGATCCCATTGCCGAGCGATGCGGCACTCCTCGGCCTTCGCGCCGCAGTGCAAGCGCTCCTTGCGGGCGCCACGTTGCCCCCGGGCGTCGACCTCACGGGTGGGTCGTACTGGACGCTGGGGCGTTGAGTCGGTTGCCGCGTTCCAGCTTCAGGCCACACTCGGGCTGGTGACGTCCTCGAGCTGCCGCAGGATGGCCAAGTCGGCCATGATGCCGCGCAGCGCCGCGACGTCGATTGCCTGGTCGGCGTCGGTGTAGCTCGTGTCGGGAGCGGTGTGGGCTTCGATCAACAGGCCCTGCGCGCCACATGCCATGGCCGCGCGCGCCATCGGGCGCACCCGCTCGCGGCTGCCAACGCCGTGGGAAGGGTCGACGAGGATCGGCAGGTGGCTCACGCGTCGGATGAGCGGTACCACGTTGAGGTCGAGCGTGTTGCGGGCATGGGTGTCGAACGTGCGCATGCCCCGCTCACACAACACGACCTGGTCGTTGCCGCCGGCCAGCAGGTATTCCGCCGCCATCAGCCACTCCTCGACCGTCGCGGCCAGCCCGCGCTTCAGCAAGATGGGCTTCTCGATCTCGCCGAGGCGCTTCAGCAGTGAGAAGTTCTGCATGTTGCGCGTCCCCACCTGCAGCATGTCGACGTGCTCCAGCATGGGCTCGATGCCGTCGACGTCGAGCACTTCGGACACAACCGGCATGTCGAGCTCTTCGCGCACCCGGCGCAGCGTCAGCAGCGCTTCGTGGCCGAGACCCTGGAACGTGTAGGGCGACGTGCGCGGCTTGAAGGCCCCGGCGCGAAATAGGCGCGCTCCGGCTTCGCGGCATTCCTCGGCGACGTTCAGCGTCCGCGCCTCGGTTTCGACCGAGCAAGGGCCGGCAATGATCACCGGGTCGGGCCCGCCGATGATGACGTCGCCGACCCGCACCGTGGTGTCGGTGGCGTGGACCTCACGACTCACCAGCTTGTAGGCCTTGGTCACCGGGATGCACTCGAGCACGCCGGGGAGGCGCGACAGTGATCCCGGATCCACCGGGCCTTGGTTGCCGGTGATGCAGATGGCGGTGCGGTCGGCACCGGGGACGGGCAGGGGGGCAAAGCCGAGGCGACGGATCGCTTCCTCGACGTGGCTGCACTGCTCCACCGTGCAGCCCTTCTTCATGATGACCAACATTGGTTGCGCTCAACCTTCTTCAGGAGGACAGGATTCGGGAGTGAGGACGCGCGCGAGCGGGCACCACGCGTCGAGAAAGGCGCGCGGGACGTCGGCCGCGCCGTCGCCGTTGCGCCAGGCGCCGCCGATGGCTCGGGCCAGGTGGCTGCCGACGACGCACAAGCGTGCTCCGGCGGCAAACGCGCGCTGCAGGTCGGTGGCGCTCGAGAGTCCGAACCCGAGACAGACGGGCCGCTGGACCTGTGCCGCGATATGACCGACGGGCGTGGTCTGAGTGGCGGCGCCCCGTGTTGAACCACCCGGCGCCGTCGCGCCGGTGACGCCCTGGTACGCAGCCAGGTACAGGAAGCCCGTCGCCGCGGCGTCCAGCTGTTGCAGGCGCGGCTCCGGCGTGGTGGGCGCGACGAGGAGCACGTGGCCCAAGCCGTGCGCGGCGCACGCCCCGCGCAGCCCGGCGCCTTCGTCGAGGGGAATGTCCGGCGCTAGCAGCGACGCCGCGCCGGCTTCGGCCGCGTCGCGACAAAAGCGGTCGGGCCCGCGGGCGTGCACGAGGTTGCCGTAGATCAGCAGGTTCTTTGGCACGGTCGGGCAGCGTTCGTGGATGCATGCCAAGACCCCGAGTGCGACGTCAGTTGAAACGCCGGCGGCCAGCGCGCGGTCGCCCGCGGCTTGGATGGCCGGACCGTCCGCACAGGGGTCGCGGTAGGGCATGCCGAGCTCGAGCATCGTGGCCCCGTGGGCGACGGCCGCGACGGCGAGCTCGATCGACAGCTCGGGCGTTGGGTCGCCGAGGACGAGGAACGGACTGACGTGTCGCGGCTGCGCGGCGAACGCGGCATCGAGCGTGGCGAGGGTCATGGCGCGCCTCGGTCGGCCTGCAGGCCGAGATAGCTGTCCAGGTCCTTGTCGCCGCGGCCGGACAGGTTGATGAGCAGGGTCGCGCCCCTGGTGAGGGCGCCACGTGCGACCGCGCTCTGCGCAAAGGCCAGGGCGTGGGCGCTTTCGAACGCCGGCGTGATCCCTTCGCACCGCGAGAGCCGCGCGAACGCCCCGAGCATCTCCGCGTCGGTCGCCGACACGTAGCGGGCGCGACCGCTCTCGAGCAGTGCCGCGTGCTGGGGACCAACCCCTGGATAGTCGAGGCCGGCGGCGACGCTGTGGCTCGCTTCGATCTGCCCGTCGGGGTCCTGCATGACGTAGGTGCGGGCGCCGTGGAGGAGGCCGGGGCGCCCGCGCGCGAGGGTGGCGCCGTGGCGGCCGGTGTGCAGCCCTTGGCCTGCCGGCTCGACGCCGAACAGCGCGACGCCGCGGTCGGCGAGGAACGATTGGAAGATCCCGATCGCGTTGCTGCCACCACCGACGCACGCCGCGACGGCGTCGGGCAACGTGCCGGTCGCGGCCACGATCTGCGCGCGGGCCTCGTCGCCGATCGGCCGATGCAGGTCGCGCACCAGCGACGGGAACGGGTCTGGTCCGCACGCGGTGCCGAGCAGGTAGTGCGTGGTCTCGAGGCTCTGGGCCCAGTCGCGCAGTGCCTCGTTGATGGCGTCCTTCAACGTCCCGGTGCCGGCGTCGATCCGGATTACGCAGGCGCCGCACAGCTCCATGCGCAGCACGTTTTGCCGTTGTCGGGCGGCGTCGACGGCGCCCATGTACACGTCGACGTCGAGGCCGTAACGCGCGCCGGCCATCGCCGTGGCCACACCGTGCTGGCCGGCCCCGGTCTCGGCGATGAGGCGCGTCTTGCCCATGGCCTTGGCGAGCAGAGCCTGACCGATCACGTTGTTGGTCTTGTGGGCGCCGCCGTGCAGGAGGTCCTCGCGTTTGAGGAAGACGCGGAGACCGCACGCGGCGGCGAAGCTCGGCACCTCGGTGAGCGGTGTGGGGCGACCCGCCCAGCTGCGCAGCTCGTGGGCCAGGCGCGCCTGGAACTGGGCGTCGGGCAGCAGGGTCTGGTAGGCGTCGGCGAGCTCGACGAGTGCCGGCCACAGGAGCTCGGAGACGTAGCGACCGCCGAACGCGCCAAACTGCCCCAGCTGCGGGCGGATGTCGTGGGCCGCCGGCGGCATCGGCGGCGTCGTGGGTCGGATCATGATGTGGCCTCCAGAGCGGCGCAGAGCTGCCGCAACGCGCCGGCGTCTTTGACCCCGGGTGCGGTTTCGATGCCGCTCGAGACGTCGATGCCGTACGGCTCGTAGCGCAGCAGCGTGGTTACGTTGTGGGGATCGATTCCGCCGGCGATCAGCGTCGCGGGTGGCGCACCGTCCGCCAGGAGGGTCCAGTCAAACGACCGTCCCGTGCCGCCGCGGCCGACGTCGAGCACGGCCGGCGCGTGGTGGCCAGCGGGCGGGGCAAAGGCCGGCAGCGCCGTCGTCTCGGGGGCGACCGCGACCACGCGGTGGACCACGAGCCCCGCCGCGTAGAGTGCGGTCAGGCTGGCCGCGTCGGCGCCGACCGGTTGGACCCGGCGTACGCCGGTGCGTTCGCAGGAGGCGCCGATCGTCGTCGGGTCGGCGTCGCGAAAAACCAGCACGACCTCGGCGCGCCCGCGCACGGCGTCGCGGATGCGCTCGACTTCGGTGTGGGTCGCGCAGCGTGGCGAGTCGGCGGCGAGCACACAACCGACAAAGCGCGCGCCCAGCGCGACGGCGAGGTCGGCGTCGGCCGCACGGCGAACGCCGCAGACCTTGAGGACGGGCTTCATCGACGGACCTCCGCGATGAACGCCGCCGGGTCTGGCGCGCGCATCAGGCCGGTACCGATGAGCACGGCATCGGCGCGACCGCGAACGGTCGCGGTCGCCGCCGGCGTCGCGTAGCCGCTCTCGGCGACGGCGACGCGGCTGGTCGGCACGTGGCGGAGCAGTGCGGGCGCGCGGCTCACGTCGACCCGCAGGTTGTCGAGGTCGCGGTTGTTGATGCCGATCACGGCGTCCGGCACGTCCCGCGTCGCCGTCACCGCCATCTCGAGCTCAGCGGCGCTGTGGCATTCGATCACCGGTGTGAGCGCGAGGTCCCGGCAGGCGTGGACCAGCTCGTGGAGCCGTGACGGCTCGAGGCAGCGCACGATGAGCAGGCACGCCGACGCGCCGTGGGCGCAGGCCTGGGCGACCTGTCGTGGGTCGACGACGAAGTCCTTCAGCAGCAGGGGCAGGTCGACCGCCTCGGCGGCGGCGGTCAGGTCGTCGATCCCGCCGCCGAAGCGAGTGGGTTCGGTGAGCACGCTGATCGCCGCGGCGCCCGCCGCGGCATAGCGGCGGACCTGCGTCATGATGTCGGCGTGCGGCGCGATGCCGCCTTCGGTCGGGCTGGCGCGCTTGAACTCGGCGATGACCGCAAGTCGGTCGCGGCCGCGCAGCGCCGCGGCGAAGCTCGCCCGCGTGCTGGGTGTCGCCGGTGGCGACGGGTGCAGCGCGCGGGCGCGTGAACGCGCGGCCGCGAGCAGATCGTCGAGCGTGCCCGCGGTCATCGAGCCGCTCCGGTCATGGCGGCGGCGGCGCGCTGGCTCGACGCGACGTAGCGGTCGAGTACGCGTTCAGCGCGGCCGGTGCTCATGCTGCGGCGCGCCATTTCTAGGCCTTCGGGCAACGCCGGCGCCATGCCGGCAACGACGAGGGCGGCGGCGGCGTTGAGCGCGACGACATCGCCACGGGGGCCGGTCTCGCCGGCGATCGCCCGACGGAGGAGCTCGGCGTTGCCGCCTGCATCACCGGCTCCGGCGAGTGCGGTGATGGGTGCGGTGGCCAAGCCGAGCTCCCGCGGGTCGATCGTCAGCGGCTCGATGCGCCCCTCGCGCAGCTGGTGCCCGTGGGTGATCGCGTGCAGGCCGATCTCGTCGAGCCCGTCGCAATGAACCACCCACGCCGCCTGGCTGCCGAGCTCTTGCAGCGCCGCTGCCATGATCGCCGTCAGATCTGGGTCGTAGACGCCGATGAGCTGCCGTTCCGCCAAGGCCGGGTTGGCGAGTGGTCCGAGCACGTTGAACAGCGTCCGCACGCCGAGGGCGCGCCGCACGGGCGCGACGTGCGCCATCGCCGGGTGAAACGCCGGCGCGAACAAGAACGCGAAGCCAGTGGCGTCGAGGAGGTCGCGGGCCTGCTCGGGGGCGGACAGCTGCAGCGCGCAGCCCGCGGCCTCGAGCACGTCGGCGCTGCCGGCTGGCGACGACACGCCACGGTTGCCGTGCTTGGCGACGGCCGCACCGGCGCCGGCCACGACGAGCGCCGCCGACGTGGAGATGTTGAACGTGCCGGCACCGTCGCCACCGGTGCCGCAGGTGTCGACGAGCGGGCGCACGTTGGGCTGGATGGCGACACGGTGCGCCCGCAGGGCGCGGGCGGCGGCGGCGAGCAGCTGCGGCTCGAGGGGCCGTGTGGCGAGACCGACCAGCAAGCCGGCGACGGGCACCGGGTCGACGTCGCCTTGCATGATGGCGTGAAGGGCGTCTTCGAGCGCGGCCGGCGGGATGGCGTCGCCGGCGACGACTTGACGGAGGAGTGACTGGATCATGGCGTGGTTGGGAGGGGTGAGGGTTGGGCGCGATGGGCGACGGCGGCATCGAGGATGCGCGCGAGCAAGGGGGGACCGTCGGGCGTGAGGACCGACTCCGGGTGGAACTGCAGGCCGACCCAGGGCAACGTGGTGTGGCGCAGCGCCATCACCAACGGCGGCGCGTCGGCGGCGACGTCGAGCGTCGCCAGCGCGCGCAGCGCATCGGGGAGCCGGGTGGCGGCGAGGCTGTGGTAGCGCGCGACCGTCATGTGGCGCGCGTCGCCAAACAGCGGGTCTGGCTCGAGCGCGATGGTCGCGGCCACGCCATGGGCGGGCGTCGGAGCGCGTTCGATCGTGCCGCCGGCCGCGCAGACCATCGCCTGGTGGCCGAGGCACACACCGAGCACCGGCACGACCGGCGCCGTGCGTAGCCAGGGGACCGTGACCCCGGCCGTCTCCGATCGCCCCGGGCCCGGTGACAGCACCACGAGGTCGGCGCCGCGCTCGGCGACGAGCGCGTCGAGGGTCGGGACGTCGAGCTCGTCGCTGCGATACGTCGCGATGGTGGCGCCGAGGCGGTGGAGCTGCTCGGCGAGGATGAACACAAAGCTGTCTTTGTGGTCGATGACCAGGACGCGGCTCATGCGCACCTCCCGGCGGTCGTCGGCCCGGCCTGGGCCGCTGCGACAGCTATGGCCACCCGGCACGCCAGGGATTTGTGCTCGGTCTCCGCGAGCTCTCGTGCGGGGTCGCTGTGCCACACGACACCGGCGCCGGCGCGCGTGTGGTAGATGCCGGTGCGGTGCCGCAGGGCCCGGATCACGATGCAGCTGTCGAAGCGGCCATCGCTGAGGAGATAGCCGGCGGCGCCGCCGTAGAACCCGCGGCCGTGTGGTTCGGCGGCCCGGATGAGCTCCATCGCGCGCACCTTGGGCGCACCCGAGAGCGTGCCCATGTTCGCGGCTGCCCGGTAGGCGTGCAGCGCGTCGAGCTCGGGCGCCAGCACGCCGCGCACCCGGCTGACCAGGTGCTGCACGTGACTGTACTTTTCGACCGCGAGCTGCTCGACGACGCGGGTGGTACCGGGTCGGGCGACGCGGGCGATGTCATTGCGCGCCAGATCGAGCAGCATCGAGTGCTCGGCGAGCTCTTTGCGGTCAAGCTGCAGTCGCAGGGCGAGGCGCGCGTCGAGGTCGTGGTCGATCGCGCCATCGGCGCCAAACCCGCGCGGCGCGGTCCCGGCGATCGGCCGGATCTCCACGGTGCCCTGCTCGACCCGCAGGAACGTCTCGGGCGACGCGCCGAGCAGCTCGCCGTCGCCGAGGTCGAAGAAGAACATGTAGGGCGACGGGTTGCGTTGGCGCAGCGCCCGGTAGACGTCGATCGGCGATGCGTCGCTGCGCATGGTGAGGCCGCGGGAGAGCACCCCTTGGAAGATCTCGCCGGCGCCGATCGCGGCGCGAAAGGCGCGGACCTGGTCGACAAACGCGGCGTCGTCGACATCGGCGACGGCCGCCGAGGGTGGCGGCGGCCGGTTGGCGTCGACGGCCGCGTCGCTCGGCGGGACCCCGGCGTGTTGCTGGGCGAGGTCCACGTTCTCGCGGTGCCGCGTCCGCAGCGCCCGCGCGTCTTCCCATGGGAGCCCGCGCGTCACGACCTGTAGCCGCCCCGCGTCGTGGTCGAACACGGCGATGTCGCCGGCGAGCACAAACGACGCATCGGGATCGTCGAACGGCTCGGGGCGCCGTGGGGGCAGGTCCTCGAAGTGGTCGACGAGCTCGTAGCCGAGCGCGCCGAACAACCCCGGCGGCAGCGCGGCCCCGGCGCGGCGATCGGTGACGGCGCCGGCGCAGGTGCGGAGTGCGTCGAGGATCGACGGCGCGCGCAGCCGTTCGCGATCCTCCAGGCCGGTGCCCGGCCGCCGCGTTTCCAGCGACGGTTCCCGCAGGCGGCCCAGCAGCTGTTCGACCAGGGGGCTGGCCTCCGGGACGAGGGGCGTCAGCTGAGCGCGGCCCTCACGCAGCTCGACGCGGCACCATGCCCGCAGCACGGCGACCGTGCGGTGGGCGCGGTGCCCACCGAGCCCGGCGCTCTCCAGCAACGCGGCGCCGGCGGCGCCTCGGTCGCGCCTGCTGAGTGCGGCGACCAGCGCCGCGGGATCGAAACCCCGTGCCGCCACCTCGGTGCGTTGCGCTTCGGCTTCGCACAGCGGTGGCCCAAAGGGGCCCGTGTCAGGGGATGTTCGCGCAATGGACATGGCGGGTCGGCAAGTAGCTCTTGGGCTCGCCGGGCCGCCACGTCGCGCACCAAACGCAACGAGGCGACCTCTGCGGGTCGCCTCGTTCGTGGTGCTGGTCCCTTGGTGGGGGTACTACGAACCCGGTCGCCCGCGTGCGGCGGTCCACCACCAGCGCCAGCTGCTGCGCGGGGAGTTCGGGTTCGAGTTCATCACGCGCAGTAGTAGCGCACCACGTGCGCTTGGCAACCCCCGGCACCCAAGAAGTCCGGCGGTTCTTGCCGGGCCAGGCGGGCCCGGCGGAGGCCCACCACTAGACCCTAGGGCCTAGTGTCCTGGATCAGAAATTCCTGTGCAGAGGGTGCGTGACCGGACGCTGCTCGCAAGAAGCACCGACGCAGGCATATTGGTGGATACGTCGAGGAGGTGCGACGCAGCGAGCGGTGGCCGGACGGGTGCCATCTG
>JBCCGH010000116.1:0-31564 GCA_039029375.1 Planctomycetota bacterium | reverse complement strand
AGAGGGTGCGTGACCGGACGCTGCTCGCAAGAAGCACCGACGCAGGCATATTGGTGGATACGTCGAGGAGGTGCGACGCAGCGAGCGGTGGCCGGACGGGTGCCATCTGTGCAGGAACTTCGGATCCAGGACACTAGGGTGGATGCACGTCGCGGTGGCGCCGCCGCAGCGTCGCCGCCGTGCGGAACATCTTGAGCGAGTCCGACACCAGGTGCACGCTGCTGTTGCCCTGCTCGGTCCAGTTGACCGGGATCTCGACGATACCGAAGCCAAGGCGCCGCGCGAGGAAGAGGAGCTCCACATCAAACGCGAAGCCGTCGACCGTGGCGTGCTCGAGGACGGCCTCGCACGCCGCCTGGCGAAACCATTTGAAGCCGCACTGCGTGTCGAGCAGCGTACGGCCGTCGCGGTCGCGGAGGCCGACCAGCAGTCGCAAGATCGAGTTGAACGTGCGCCCGATGATGCGGCGGTGGAGGTGCGCCGTGACGGTGGTGTGGTCGTCGCGCTTGGCGCGCGAGCCGATCGCGAGGTCGGCGCCGGCTTCGAGGGCCGGCAGCACACGGTCGAGCTCCTCGATCGGCGTGGCGCCGTCGGCGTCGGTGAAGCCGCGGATGTCGCCCCGGGCGGCGGCGAGTCCCTGACGGACGGCGTGCCCCTTGCCGCGGTTGGGTTTGAGCGGCAGCAGGCGCACTTCGGGGGCGCGTTGGCGGTATGCCTCGACGCACGCCGCGGTCGCGTCGGTGCTGCCGTCGTCGGCCACGATGATCTCGGCGTCGAGCGACCGGTCGCGGCAGTAAGCGATGATGCGCTCTAGGTGCGCCGTGATCACGCCCGCTTCGTTGTAGGCGGGGATGACGATCGAGAGCTGCATCAGCGCCCGTCCCCGTTGGGAGCGTCGCCTTCGTTGGCGGTCGGAGCCTGTCGGATCACGGTGAACACCGCGCCGTCGCGGCCGATGGAATGCGCCACCGCTGCGTCGGGATAGTGCCGGTCGAGACCGTTCCGCGTCGAGCCGATGTAGTAGTCGGCGGGGGCGAGCGAGGGGCGCTGTTGGCGGGCCTCGGCGAGGCGCACCAGCTGGACGTTCTCGGCGGCGTAGGTTTGCGCCCACAGCATGCCGGGGTCGCCGATGCCGAGGACGGCGATCGTGAGACGCTCGGGGTGCTCGGCGGCGCGGGCGTTGACCCAGTGGATCGCCTCGCGGTAGCTCGCCAGCCAATAGTCGGTCCAGTAGTCGCGACTGGCCCCCGCCACGCCGCCGACCAGCGCGTTGTAGTACGTCATCTGGTATGGATGGAGACGGACGGCGGTCGTCGCGGGTAGCGCCACGAGCGCGAGGGCGGCGGCGGTCAGGGCGCCGCGGCTGAGGCGGCCGGCCGCCACGCGTGGCAGCCAGGACGCGCCGTAGCCGGCGAGGATCGCCAGCGCCGGGAGCACGAACAGGAAGTGCCGCATCCCGCCATACACGTTGGGGCGGAGCACCGCGAACAGCAGCAGCGGCACCAGCAACCAGGCCGTTGTCATGACGAAGGCCCCGCCGCTCGCGCCGCGCCACGGCGGTCGTTGGGTCGCCAAACCGCGAAGCACGCCCAGCGCGGCGAGCACGAGCACCGTGAGCGGCGTGCCGATCAGGACGTACCGAGCCATGTAGGACCGCGGCAGCTTGTCGCTGGCGATGGTCGCGCCATCGAATAGCACGGGCACCGTGGTGGTGAAATCCGTGGCGACCTGCATCGCCTGCAGCGGGTGGCGCAGTGGTTGCTCGTGCGCCCAGGGCCACGGCAGCACCATGAGCACCCAGGCGATCGCCAGCGCCACCGGGATCTGCGCGGCGAGCCGGCGGCCGGCCGTGCCGAGCGGCATCGCCGTCTCGCGGCGGTCGGCGCTGAGCCGGCCCACGACCGCGGCAAGACCCGCGAACGCGACGAGCAACGGCAGACCGCCGGGCCGCACCGCGAGCACGGCGCCGCCGGCGAGGCCACCGACGAGCGCGCGTTGCCAGGGCAGGCGGTCGTGACCGAGCCAGCGGGTCGCGGCCCACAGGAAGCCAGCGAACGCGACCGCGAACGGCAGGTCTTTGGAGTTGTTGTGCCAGTGGCCGTAGAAGCGCGGCAACGTGGCGAGGCTGAGCACGCCGCACAGGGCCGCGAGCGGATCGCCGAGGCGGCGCGCAAAGCCCCAGACCAGGGGAATGCACAGCGACGCGAGCAGCCCGAGGTAGAGGTGGCGGATGCGAAAGCGCTCGGGGTCCTGGGCGTCGTAGAACAGGGCCGGCACCATCTCGACTAGCGGGTTGTAGAAACGCAGGTCTTCGAAGGTGTTGCAGGCTGTGTCCGTTCCACCGCTGGCGAAGTAGCGCAGCGCGAGCTCGCCGTACCGAGCCTGTAGCCCCTCGTCCCACGTCGCGCCGTAGTCGCGGTGGGTCACGAGGGTCACCAGGGCGACCACTGCCCACACCAGCCAAGGCGACCGCCATAGCGCCCCAGGCGATCGCCATGGCCGCGGTGCCGGGCGCGGCGGTGGAGGCGGGTCGGGCATGGCTCGCGCGGAGCATACGCGCGGCCGGGCGGGGCTCAAGCCGGCGCGCGCCGGTCGCGTCGATGGAGCGATCGGTGCGCCAAGGACTTGTGGCGGTTGAGGGCTTGTGGCAGGCTGCCCCGCGGACCCTGTCCTGCCAGCCACCGCCCGGCTCGCGAGGCTCTCGCGGAGCATCCATGAAGCGTTCTCTCCTCGTTGCCCTGCTGGCGTTTGCCGCCGGCATGGCCTTTGGCGTCTACAAGATCCCACCCTACGAGCAGCTGCGCAGCGTCAAGGTCAAGCTGTTTGGCCACCGTGGCAAGCTGCGCGCGCTGAGCGACGAGGAGAAGCGTTGGCACGGGGTCTGGCACCCGATGCGTGAGCTTGGCACGGGTGCGGAGGACGGCAGCAGCGTCGCCGACTTGGCCAACGTGCCGTACCTGTCCGGCACCGAGGTCGCGCCGGAGAGCCAGGAGACGGTCCTCTTTGTCGACCCGGACGCCGCGCAGCCGGGGGTCAACCTGGTCGTGTCGGGCCACGCCCCCGAGGCCGTGCTGACGGACCTCAAGGGGCAGGTGCTGCACAAGTGGGGCCGCGCGCTCGAGGACGTGTGGCCTGGCCCTCTCGGTTTCGACGAGTGGGACGTGCACAAGCAGTTTTGGCGTCACGCCTACCTCTACCCCAACGGCGACTTGCTCGCGGTCTTCGAAGGGATCGGCATCGTCAAGCTCGACGCCCAGTCGGAGGTGTTGTGGCATCAGAAAATCCGCACGCACCACGACACCTGGGTGGAGCCGGACGGCCGCATCTTCACGCTGACGCGCAAGAGTGTCCTCGAGCCACCCGAATCGTGGCGGACCTGGCCGCTCGAGGTGCGCCGTCGCGTGATCGAGGACTACGTGACGGTTCTGTCCCCGGACGGCGAGGTGGAGCAGTCGGTCTCGGTGGTCGAATGCCTGCTGAACTCGCGCTTCTCGGGTCTGCTCAATCTGCTGCGCGAGCGTGCCGGTGACTTGCTGCACGCCAACGCCATCGAGGTGATGGACGGGCGGTTCGCCGACCGCCATCCGCTCTACGCCAAGGGCCAGGTTCTGGTGTCGTTGCCGACGTTGAGCACGTTGGCCGTGCTCAATCTGGAAGCGAAAACGGTGGTGTGGGCGGCAACCGGCCTCTGCTGCTACCAGCACGACCCGAGCGTGCTCGACGACGGCAGCATCATGGTCTTTGACAACCTCGGCGACGGCGCGCGGTCGCGCGTGCTGGTCTTCGACCCGCGGACCGAGCACGTGAGCTGGGAGTTCAAGAGCACGCCCGAGCGCGAGTTCGCTTCCAAGATCCTCGGCGCGGTGCAGCGCTTGGGCAACGGCAACGCGCTGATCACCGAGTCCACGGCTGGGCGCGCCTTTGAGGTCACGCCCGAGCTCGACGTGGTCTGGGACTATCAGAGCCCCTATCGCGCCGGCGACGACGGCGACCTGGTGGCGAGCCTCTTCCACGTGACGCGCTTCGATCCGGCGACGTTCACGGGCGCGTTGGCCGAGGTGCTGGGACCGGAGCCGGCGGCCGCGCCGCTGGACCTCGATCGGGTGAAGGAGCTCACCGGGGGGAACTGAGGTGCGGCCGGCGCTGATGGCCGCGGCGGCCGCCACCGCGGTGGCCGGGCTCTGGTCGATGGGCTGCTCGGACGCGGCGACGACGCCGGTCGCCGCCTCGGGCGCGGCCGGGACGGCGCCCGGCAGCCGCGCCGCGGCGTTCTGGGAGGAAGGGCTGCGGCAAGAGCGAGGCGGCGACCTGAACGCCGCGCTGGACCACTTTGCCGCCGCCTTGGAGATCGAGCCCGGGCAGGAGGGCTGGGCCTACTACTTCGGCGCGCGCTTCTCGCGCACGCAGCCGCTCGAGGAGATCGTCGCGTTCTACGAGCAAGCGGTCGAGCGCGACCCCAAGCCGCAGACGAGCCACTACTACTGGGCCGGCGGGCTCACGCGGTTTGGGCACTACGACAAGGCCGAGCAGCACCTGCGCACCGCGCTCGAGCTCGATCCAGCGCACGAGCTGAGCCACGAGTTGTTGGCGGACTTGCGGGTGGCGCAGGGGCGGCCGCAGGAGGCGCTGGAGCATTACCGCCAAGCGCTGGCGATCCACCCCGAACTCGTTACCGCGCACGAGCGGTTGGCGCAGCTGCTCGACCGACTGGGGCAGGCCGAGGCCGCGCAGCGCCACCGCGCGCTCGCGGCGCAGAGCGATCCCAACACGCCGCGGCGCTTTCTCTACTGGGGCCGGGCGCTGCTGCGCATGGGCCGAGTCGACGCGGCGATCGCGGAGTTGGAGAAGGCCGTGCGCACTTTGCCCGAGGACGAGGAGGCGCGCGCGCTGCTGCGCCAGGCCCAGGGAGGCGATAGGGGCGGTCGATAGGGATTGGCGTGGCCTGGCCGAGCGTCAATGACGCCCAGCCTCATCGCGCCGTCCGCGCTACTTGGCGAGCACACGCCAGGTCGGCACCGCGCTCTTGGCTCTCGACCCGCCTAACGGCCCCCAAGCCACCACGACCGTCCGCGAGCGGTCGCTGGGGGCTTGACGTGAAGCTCTCGCAGTGCTCATTTTTGAGCAGTATGCGCAAAAATGAGCATCCCGACGAGAAGCGGCTCAGCGGCCGCGCCCGGCAGGTGCTCGAGCTGCTGTACCGCTTGGGCGAAGCGACCGTGCAAGAGGTCATCGACGCCTCGGATGGCGACATCCCCAGCTACTCGGCGGCGCGTTCGATTCTGCGCGGTCTGGTTGAGCAAGGGCGGGCCGAGCACGAGCAGCGTGGCGCGAAGTATGTCTATCGGCCGACGGTGTCGCGCGACGCCGAGTCGCGGTCGGCCTTGGCGCAGGTCTTGGAGACGTTCTTCGATGGCTCGCCGGAACGCACGATGCAGGCGTTGCTCGACCTGTCACGGCGCGGGGATTACGACGTGGATCTCGCCGCGCTCGAGCGCTTGGTCCGACGAGCGAAGAAGGAGGGCCGCTAGTGGTGTGATTCAGGAATCTGGCCCTTATCCACGGCCCTCAGCGCCGCTCGCAGCGTTGGGTCGTCCTCGCCGTAGCCACCAATATGCCTGCGGCGACCCGCCTTGCGACCGGCGCCGATGTCTCGCGGATAAGGCCCCATCTGCCTGAATCACACCACTAGGTGGCGGTCATGGCGAGTCCCGAGTCGGCGCTGCGCGCGCTCGCGGTCGGCAGCGCGATCGGCGGCCTGCTTGTGCTGCTCGCCCTCTGGGCTTGCCGCCGTCGACCGCGGTGGGCCGCCGGGTTGGCGCATCAGGTCGTGCTGCTGGCGCTCACCAGTCTCGTGCTGTTCGTGCCTTTGGTCTGGTCGCCCAGCCCGGCCGTCGTGGCTGGCTTCGCGATCGATCACGGGGAGAAGTTCGCAGCGCCGCCGGTGGCCGTCGCCGGGCCGTCGTTTGCCATCGCCAAGGCTCTGCTCGCCCTCTGGTTGGCCGGTGTCCTGGTGCTGGGGCTACGGCTCGGCGGGCGGTTGTGGCGCGTGGTTCGCCTCGAGCGCGGCGCTCGGCCGGTGGCCGATCCGGCGTGGCTGGCGGCCACCGATCGGGTGCAGCGTGAGCTACGGCTGCGGCGGCGGGTGCGCCTTCTGCGCAGTGGAGACGTCGCCGGGCCCTTGGCGTTCGGGCTCCGCAGGCCCTTCGTCGTCCTGCCCGCCGTGGGCGACTCGATCCCTGCGGACCTCGACCCAAGGCTCACCCTGCTGCACGAGTGCGCGCACATCGCCCGCGGCGACACGCTGGCGCAGGTCGTCGCCGACGTGGTGTGCGCGCTGCATTGGTTCAACCCGTTGGCCTGGCGGGCCCGACGTCAGCTCGAGGTGCTGCAGGAGAACGCGGCGGACAGCCGCGTCGTGCAGGCGGGCGTGCGCCCGTCGGACTATGGCGCCTACCTACTGCAGCTGTTCCGCGCGCGCGTCGCCACCCGCGGCGTTCGCCCGATGCGCCTGGCCGGCGTGAGTCCGATGGCCGGCGAGGCGCCTCTGACCCAACGATTGCGCTGCCTGCTGGCGCGCGACCGCAACCACCGCGCCCTGAGCCCGACGATGTCACGTCTCATCACGTCCCTGTTCGCACTGCTGTTGGCTTCGTTGTCAGTCGCGCAGGCGGTCGCCGTCCCCGCGCGCGGCTCCGCCGACGATCTCGCCGCCAAGTTGGCGCCGCTGTTCGCCGCGACCATGGCCGACCGCCACATCGCCGGGGCGGCGATCAGCGTGGTGCAGAACGGCGAGCTGGTGTTCGCCAACGGCTACGGCCTCGCCGACGGCCGGCGCAAACGCGCGGTCGTCGCCGACGAGACCGTGTTTCGGATCGGCTCGGTCACCAAGGTCGTCACTGGGATCGCGGTGATGCACTGCGTCGACCAGGGGCTGTTGGACCTCGACGCCGACGTGAATCGCTACCTGCGCGAGTTCTTGATCCCCGAGCAGGGGTTTGGACCGGTCCGCGTGCGCCACCTGCTCACGCACACCGCGGGCTTTGACCAGCTCGGCATCGACCGCCACGTCGGCACCGCCGAGGCGGTCAGCCCGCTCGGCGCGTGGCTAAAGCGCAATCTCGTGCGCATTCGTCCGGTGGGGCAGGTCTCGTGCTACGACACCTACGCGATCACGCTCGCGGGCTATCTGGTCGAGGTCGTCTCGGGTCTCAGCTACGAGGACTTCCTGAAGGAGAAGATCTTCGCGCCGCTCGGAATGACGCGCAGCGGGATCACGGTCCCCGCCGCCCTGCGCGACGACGTCGCCGTCGGCTACGAGTATCGGGGCGAGATGGTGCCGCAGCGGTGGGAGTTCATGAACACCGCGCCGGCGTCGACCGTGAACAGCACTGTGATCGACATGGCTAAGCTGACCGGCATGCTACTGGGGGACGGTGCATACGGCGGTGTCCGCGTGCTGAGCGCGGCGAGCGCGCGCGCCATGCTGACGCGGCAGTTCGCCGACCATCCGGAGCATCCGGGCTATGGGCTCACGCTGTTCGAGGACCGCAACCACGGCCTGCCGGGGTTTAGCCACGGCGGCTCGATGACCGGCTTTGGCTGCTTGATGTATCTGCTTCCGGATGAGGCGCTGGGCGTGTTTGTGGCCTGCAACCAGGAGTCCGGGCACCTCGCGGGCGCGGCGCTCGACGCGGTGCTCGAGACGCTGGTCGGGGACCGGCTACAGACGCCGTCGCCGCCGGAGCGGGCCGAGGGGATCGACGTGGCGCCGTTGGTGGGCACCTACGTCTACAACTGCTACAGCCACACCCAGCCCGGCGGCTGGGCGGCGCGGCCGACGCAGGTGACGTTAGACGAGGCCGGCAACCTGCGCTTTCGCGAGGCGACCTTCGTCCCGGTGGGGGAACGCCTGTTCGTGCGTGAGGACGGTGCGCGGCGGATGAGCTTCCTGTTGGGGGAGGATGGCGAAGTCGAGCACATGGTGGTGGGGCACAACGTGTTCGAGCGGCGCTCGGGGGGCTGACTCGGCGAATGCGATGGAAACGAGCGCGGTCTCGTATAGCCGGATCCGTACGGCCGGATCCGTGATTCGGTGCGGAGCGTTGCTAGCATCCGTCTCACGGATGACCACCTCCTCTCCCGTCCGCGTCGCCGATGTCGAACAGCTCCTGCAGAAGCCGCTGCTGGAGCTGGTGTTCGACGCGGCCGTCGTTCACCGCGAGCACCATGATCCCCGTCGCGTGCAGTGTTCGCAGCTGCTGTCGATCAAGACCGGCGGCTGCCCGGAGGACTGCGGCTACTGCTCGCAGAGCGCGCATCACCGCACCCCGGTGGCGCGGGAGCCGTTGCTGGATGTCGAGGCCGTGCTGGACGAGGCCCGCGCCGCCAAGGCTGGCGGCGCCGATCGCTTCTGCATGGGTGCGGCGTGGCGGCAGGCGAAGAATGGCGAGGAGTTCGATCGCGTGCTGGCGATGGTGCGCGGGGTCAAGGAGCTCGGCCTGGAGGCTTGTGCGACGTTGGGCATGCTCGACGGCGCCCAGGCGCGGGCGCTCCAGGACGCTGGGCTCGACTACTACAACCACAACCTGGACACGGGCCGCAGCCACTACGGCGAGGTCATCACGACCCGGAGCTACGAGGACCGGCTGGACACATTGGCCCACGTCCGCGCCGCCGGGATGAAGGTCTGCTGTGGTGGCATCCTCGGGCTCGGCGAGGATCGTCGGGGGCGGGCGGAGCTGCTGGCGGAGCTGGCGAGTCTCGATCCGCCGCCGGAGTCGGTGCCGATCAATACGCTGGTGCCCATCGAGGGGACGCCGCTCGCCGACGTCGCGCGCGTCGATTGGACCGAGCTGGTGCGGACGGTCGCCGTGGCGCGCTTGCTCATGCCGACCAGCGTGGTGCGGCTCTCGGCCGGGCGCACCGAGCTCGACGAGGCCGCCCAGGCGCTGTGCTTCCTGGCGGGGGCGAACTCGATGTTCGTCGGCGGTGAGCTGTTGACGACGCCCAATCCGCCGCCCGCCAGTGACGCCGCCATGCTGCAGCGCCTGGGGCTGAACGCGGTCGCCGCGGACTGAGCCGCGCGGTGGCTGCCGATGGCTTGGACGCCGCGCTCCGTCGCGAGCTCGACGAACGTGCGCAACGCGGCCTCCGTCGCAGCACGCAGCTGGATGGCCGGGTCGCCGGCCTCGATTTCGGCAGCAACGACTACCTCGGGTTGGCCCGCGATCCCGAGATCGTCGACGCGATGGTCGCCGCGGCGCGGGAGTTTGGTGCCGGCGGCCGGTCGGCACGGCTGCTCGCCGGTGGCTCGCCGCTGCACGAGGCCGCAGAAGCCGCGGCCGCGGCGTGGCTCGATGCCGAGGCGGCGTTGCTCTTCCCGTCGGGCTACCAAGCCAACGTCGGTCTGCTCGCTGCGCTGGCCGGCCGCGGCGACGCCATCGTGTCGGATCGCGAGAACCACGCGTCGCTCATCGACGCGGCGCGGCTGTCGCGCGCGCGCGTCGTCGTGCACGAGCACCTGGATCTGAGCGACCTCGAACGCGCGCTGCGCGCGACGCGCGGCGCGCGGCGCCGGTTCGTCGTCACCGAGGGAGTCTTTAGCATGGCCGGCGATGTCGCGCCGCTCGCCGAGATCGACGCGCTGTGTCGTCGCGACGATGCCTGGCTCATCGTCGATGAGGCCCACGCGGCGGGCGTGCTCGGGCCGGAGGGCCGCGGCGCTTGGGCGACGTCTGCCGTGAGTGGTGCGCACCGATTGTGCGCGCGCGTCGTGACCGGCGGCAAGGCGCTGGGCCTCGCCGGCGCGTTCGTCGTCGGCAGCGGCACGCTGCGCGAGCATCTGATTCACGCGGCGCGCTCGTTTCTGTTCACGACGGCGCCGCCGCCGGCGCTGGCCGGGGGCTTGGTCGCGGCGGTGCGGCGGTGTCGGGGCGCGGACGCCGAACGCGCGCGGGTGCGGCGGCACGCCAAGACGGTGGCGGCAGGGTTGGGCCTACCGGTGCCGGCGGCGGCGATCGTGCCGGTCCCTGTGGGCGATGCCGCGCGCGCCGCCGCCTTGGCTGACGAGCTGCGGGCGGCGGGGTGCTACGCGCCCGCCGTCCGGCCACCGACGGTGCCGCCCGGCCGGTCGGGGTTGCGGGTCGTGTGCCACGCGAGCCACACCGATGCGGACGTGGCGCGTTTGCTGGAGCAACTGGCCGGCCGCGTGCATCCTTCGCCAGTGCTGAGTGCCCCGACGGCGTCGAGACCGCCGACGTTCATCGTTGGCACGGATACCGGCGTCGGCAAGACGGTGGTCAGTGCACTGCTCCTGCGCGCGGCACGGCAGCAGGGTGATGCGCGCTACTGGAAACCGGTGCAGACCGGCGACGATGACGACACCGCGACCGTGGCCGCGCTCAGCGCCGCGCCCGCCAGCGCGCTGCTGCCGAACCTGGCGTGGTATCCGTTGCCGGCGTCGCCGCACGAAGCCGCGGCGGCGGCTGGGACCCAAGTGCCGCGCGACGAGCTCGACCCGGCGCTACGCGCGCATGGTGCCGACCGACCGAACGACCACCTGCTCGTTGAGCTGGCCGGTGGTCTGCTGGTGCCCTACGCGGCCGAGCCGATGTTCACGCAGGCCGACTGGCTGGCGGCGACGCCGGCGCGGCTCGTCCTCGTGGCGCGGTCGGGCCTCGGCACGCTGAACCACACGCTGCTCACGATCGAGGCGTTGCGGCGTCGGCATCTGGCGCCGGTGGCCCTGTTCTTGGTCGGGTCGCGGCACGAGAGCAACCGAGCGACGTTGGTCCGGCTGGCCGGCGTGCCGCAGGTCTTCGCGGTGCCGCCGTTCGCGCCCCTCGACACCGCGGCACTGGACGGCTGGTTGTCTGCGCATCCCGCGGTGGGGGAGCTGTTTGCCCATGCTTGATTTGTCGGAACGCGACGCACGGGTCGTCTGGCACCCGTATACCCAGCACGGGGTCGAGCCCGAGCCACTCGCGGTGGCGGGTGCGGCCGGGGCCTGGCTCGAGCTCGCCGATGGACGGCGCGTCCTCGATGCCATCTCGTCGTGGTGGGCGACGCTGCACGGTCACGCGCACCCCGCGCTCGTCGCGGCGATGACGGCCCAGGCGGCGCGCCTCGACCACGTGTTGTTTGCCGGCGCGACGCACGAGCCGGCGGTGCGGCTCGCCGAGGAGCTGCTCGCTGTGGCGCCGCCGGGCCTGCAGCGCGTGTTCTACTCCGACGACGGGTCCACTGCGGTCGAGGTCGCGATCAAGATGGTCCTGCAGGCGTGGGCACAGCGTGGCGAGCCCGCCCGCCGCGTGCTGATCGCGCTCGACGGGGCCTATCACGGCGACACGTTTGGAGCCATGGCCGCGGGCGACCCCGATCCGTTCTTTCGCGATTTGCAGCCGCTCTTCTTCGAGGTGCGTCGCGTGCCGGCGGTGGCCGAGGCGCTGCGCGGCGCACTGGCGGACCTCGGCGACCGCGCCGCCGGGTTCATCCTCGAGCCGCTACTGCAGGGTGCCGCCGGCATGCGGATCATGTCCGTCGACTTTGTGCGCGCGGCCCGGGCGCTGTGCGACGAGCACGGCGTGCCGCTCATCGCGGACGAGGTGATGACCGGCTTTGGTCGGACCGGCGCGATGTTCGCGTGCGAGCGCGCCGGCATCGCGCCCGACGTCCTTTGCCTGGCCAAGGGCCTGACCGGCGGCATGCTGCCGTTGGCGGCGACGCTGGCCACCGAGGAGCTGTTCGCCTGTTTCCTGCACGATGAGCGCTCGCGGTTCTTCCCGCATGGCCACACGTTCACGGCCAACCCGATCGCCTGCGCCGTTGCTTTGGCGTCCCTACAGCTCTGCCGCGACCACGACGTGCCGGGGCGCTTGGCGGCCATCGGCGCCGGGCTGTTCGTCCAGCTCGAAGACCTGCGTGGCCACCCCCGCGTTGCCGACCTCCGCCACCTCGGCGGTATGGTGGGGATCGATCTGCGGGCGCCGAGTGGTGACGCCGGCTACCTGTCGCAGCTGGCGCCCTGGCTGCGGCGCGAAGCGCTGGCGCGCGACGTGCTGTTGCGGCCGCTTGGCAACGTGCTCTACGCACTGCCGCCAGCGTGCGTCAACGACGCCGAAGTGGCGCAGCTCGCGGCGGCGATGCGCGAGCTCGTCACTGGCGCCCCGGGCTAGTGGGTTGCTTCAGAAGTGGTGGAGCCCACCGACGCTGGCGCCGCGCCCAGGCCGTGGCCCGGAGCGGTGGAGTGACGCCGCGGCGCCCGTTCCAGGCGCCGGGGGCGCCGCCACCCACACCGGCGGAAGCCGCGGACTTCGTGCGTCGTTTCGAGGCCGGGACCCTGAGCCTCGACGATTGGAACCACCGGGCGCACTGTCTGGTTGGCCTGGTGTTGCTCCTGCGGTCGCCGGGGGCCGACGTGCTGCCTGAGTTGCGCACCGCGATCGGGCAGTTCAACGAGCGTTCGGGCGTGGCGAACACCGACGACTCGGGCGACCACGAGACCCTCACGCGGACCTACGCGGACGGGCTCGCGGCGTTCGTGCGCCGTCACGCCGCCACCGATCTGAGCCAGGAGCTCCTCGTGGCGCTGTGGGCGGACCCAGTTTCGACGATGGAGTACGCGCGGCAGCGTTACTCGCCCGACCGGTCGCCACACGGCTGACCGGCGGCTGGGGCGGGCCCGGCCGTGTCGTGAGAATAGCGCGCTGGATCGGGGCTCCGCGCCGGCACGCCGGGTGTGGGCCTCGCGTGCAAACTGCGCCCCGGGCCGCGCGAGATCGGTCGCGCCAAGTCCGCCACGTCCACGGGTTTGCCCCTTGCCATGCGGCGTCCCTGTGCGTTACCTGCTCCCCGTCATGACCCAAGTCGCGAATCCGATCCGCATCACCCTCCCCGACGGCTCCGTGCGTGAGTATGCCGCGGGCACGACGGGGCTGCAGGTGGCCGAGTCGATCGGCAAGCGGCTGGCGAAGGACACCCTGGCCGTCAAGGTCGACGGCGAGGTCCAAAGTGCCCAGCTGCCGCTCCCTGGCGACTGTGCGCTCGAGGTCATCACCCGCAGCCACCCCGACGGGCTCGAGGTCCTGCGCCACTCCGCGGCGCACGTGCTGGCCGACGCGGTGAAGCGCATTCGGCCGCACGCCAAGCTCTGGAAGGGCCCGCCGGTCGACGACCCCCGCTACGGCTACTACTACGACATCGACCTCGGTGACGCGCCGCTCACCCAGGAGGATCTGCCCGAGCTCGAGAAGCTCATGGCGGAGATCATCAAGGCCGATGCGCCCTTCGAGCTCGAGGAGCTCAAGCGGGACGACGCCCGGGCCCTGATGGTCGAGCACGGGGAGCTGTACAAGGTCGCGACGATCGACAAGATCCCGGCCGACGACTCCATCACCTTCTACCGCAGCGGCTCGTTCGTGGACTTGTGCCGGGGGCCGCACGTGCCGAGCACCGGGCGGATCGGCCAGGGCATCGCCGTCCTCTCGCTCGCCGGCGCCTACTTCGAAGGCGACGCCGGCAACCAGATGCTGACCCGCATCTACGGCCACGCCTTCCCGGACAAGAAGGCGATGGACGCGCATCGCAAGAACCTGGAGGAGGCGGCCAAGCGCGACCATCGGCGGCTGGGCACCGACCTCGACCTGTTCTCGACGATGGGGGACTTCGGCTCAGGCCTGATCCTGTGGCACCCGAAGGGCGGGTTCGTCCGGCACAAGGTTGAGGAGTTCTGGCGCAACGAGCACCTCGCCGGCGGCTACGACATCGTCTACTCGCCGCACGTCGCGCGCTCGTCGTTGTGGAGCAAGAGCGGCCACCTGCAGTTCTTCAAGGAGAACATGTACTCGCCCATGGATGTGGACGGGAACGAGTACCTCCTGAAGCCGATGAACTGCCCGTTCCACATTCAGATCTACAAGAGCAAGCGGCGCTCCTACCGGGAGCTGCCGTTCCGCTGGGCCGAGCTGGGCACGGTCTATCGCTACGAGAACGCCGGGGCGCTGCACGGGCTGCTGCGGGTGCGCGGCTTCACCCAGGACGACGCGCACCTGTTCTTGCGCCCCGACCAGCTCGACGCGGAGATCGAGCGCTGCGTCCACTTCGTGCTGGAGATGCTGCGGGCGTTCAGCTTCACCGACTTCCACGTGATGCTGTCGACGCGGCCGGAGAAGTTCGTGGGCTCGGTCGACCAGTGGGACACCGCGACCGACGCGCTGCGCCGGGCGCTCGAGCGCTTGGAGCTCGAGTACGAGGTCGACGAGGGCGGCGGCGCGTTCTACGGCCCGAAGATCGACGTCAAGATTAAGGACAGCCTCGGCCGGTTCTGGCAGTGCTCGACCGTCCAGGCCGACTTCACGCAGCCGGAGCGGTTTGATCTGGGCTACATCGACGCGGCCGGGGAGCGCGTGCGGCCGGTGATGATCCACCGGGCGCTGCTAGGCTCGCTGGAGCGCTTCTTCGGGGTGCTCATCGAGCACTATGGCGGCGCCTTCCCGACCTGGCTGGCGCCAGTGCAGGCCTCGCTTTTGTCGGTGGGTGAGCGCCATGCCGACCGGGTCGAGGAGGTCGCCAACTCGTTGCGCGAGGCTGGCTTCCGCGTGGAGGCCGACACCAGCTCGGAGAAGATCGGCCACAAGATGCGGCTGCATCGTTGGACCGAGAAGGTGCCCTTCGTCGCCGTCGTTGGCGACAAGGAGCTCGAGTCTGGCGGTCTCGCGATCAGTCACCGGATCGACGGCGACTTGGGAACGCAGAGTGTCGAGCAGTTTGCCGACTTGCTGAAGCGCATGATCGCCGAACGACGATGATCTCGACGGCAGCGGACGGCCGGGATTCCCCTCGGCCGCACTTGGCCGGTAGGATACGGGCCCGCGCGAGCATGCGTGGGACCCGTGGATCGCGCTCGGAGGAGTTGGTCGACGCGACCGCTCGCAGGCGATCCACCGTTTCATGACTTCGTTACGAGAGGACACCATCCCATCCATGTTGAGGACGTATGCCACGACCTGACCCGCGACGCCGGTACCAGGCGCCCCCTGGTCCCCGCGTCAACCATCAGATTCGTATCCGTCAGGTCCGCTGCATTGACGACGACGGGTCCCAGCTAGGCGTGCTGGAGACCGCAGATGCGCTGGCGCTCGCGTCGCGCAAGGGTCTCGACCTGGTCGAGATCGCGCCGAATCAACGGCCGCCTGTCGCCAAGATCATGGACTTCGGCAAGTACAAGTACGAGCTGAAGAAGAAGGAACAGGCGAGCAAGAAGAAGCAGCACCAAGCACAGGTGAAGGAAGTGCGGGTGCGGCCGAAGATCGCCGAGCACGACATCCAGGTGAAGGTGCGCCGCGCGCGTGAGTTCCTGGAGAACGGCGACAAGGTGCAGGTGAACTGCCTCTTTCGCGGTCGCGAGATGGCGCACAAGGACGTGGCCATGAAAGTCCTGCGTTACGTCTACGAGCTGCTCGAAGACATCGCCCGGGTCGAGCGCGAGCCGCATATGGACGGCCGGCGCATGATCATGATGCTGGGCAAGAAGTGACCGCAACGCCCGACGCCATCGACTTCGCGCAGCAGTTCGGTTTTAGCGCCGGCTACGTGGAGAAGATCTACGCCGATTGGCAGGAGGAGCCGCAGTCCGTCGCCGAGGAGTGGCGGCGGTTCTTCGAGCAGCACGGCGGCAATGGCGCGGGTCCGGCGCCGGCCGCCGCGGCGCCCAGCAAGGGTGCGGACACCCAGCCTGCGGACACTCAGCCCGCGGCGGCAGCGCCGCCCACCGAGGCGCGCCCGGCGACCAAGGGCAAGAAGGGCGCCGGTAAGGAAACCGCCGACGCCGAGCTGGAGCCGATCCGCGGCGTCGCGTCGCGGATCGCCAGCAACATGGCGCAGAGCCTGGAGGTCCCGACCGCGACCTCCACGCGCGAGATTCCGGTCAAGGTGCTCGACGAGAACCGCCGCATCATCAACCACCACCTCGCCAAGGACTTCCGCGGCAAGGTGAGCTTCACCCACCTCGTGGCGTGGGCACTGGTGCTGGCGGTGCGGGAGCGTCCGGCGATGACGGTGTCGTTCGAGACCGCGAACGGCAAGCCGCACCGGCGTGTCCCGGAGCAGGTGAACCTTGGGATCGCGATCGATCTGCCGGGGCCCGGTGGCCAGCGCAGCTTGGTTGTGCCGAACCTGAAGAACGTCACGGCCATGGACTTCTCCGGGTTCCTGGCCGCGTTCAACGACGTGGTGCGGCGCGGCCGCGACGGCAAGCTCGGGCCGGATGACTTCCGTGGGACGACGTTTACCCTGACCAACCCCGGCATGATCGGGACCGTGAGCTCGCTGCCGCGGCTGATGGTCGGGCAGAGTTTCATCCTGGCGACCGGCGCCATCGCGGCGCCGGCGGCCTACGAGGGGGCGTCGCCGGCGACGTTGAGCGAGCTGGGGATCAGCAAGGTCATGGCGGTGACCAGCACCTACGACCACCGCGTGATCCAGGGGGCCGAGTCCGGCGAGTTGTTGGCGCGGATCCACACGCTCCTCACCGGCGAGCACGGCTTCTACGACCAGATCTTTGCCGGCCTGAAGATCCCGCATCAGCCCTTGCGCTTCCTGCGCGATCGCCGCGCCCCGCCCGGCTCGCCGATGCGCGAGGCGGAGAACATGGAGCGCGCGGCCAAGGCTCTGCAGTGGATTCGCGCGTATCGCGTGCGGGGCTATCTGCTGGCCGACATCGATCCGCTGCACTACGACGCGCCGATCTTCCCCGAGCTCGAGATGAGCACCTATGGGCTCACGATCTGGGACCTCGACCGCGACTTCTTCACCGGCGGCGCGACCGGCAAGCCGATCGCCAAGCTGCGGGAGATTCGGGAGACGCTGGAGGAGACCTACTGCGGCCACATCGGCGTCGAGTACATGCACATCGCCGATCCGGAGCAGAAGGAGTGGCTCCGCCAGCGCATGGAGGGCAACCGCAACCAAGAGGAGTTGCCCAAGGAACGCATGCTGCGGGTGCTCGACAAGTTGGTCGAGGCCGAGGCGTTCGAGCGGTTCTTGCACACGCGCTTCGTCGGTCACAAGCGCTTCTCCATCGAAGGCGGCGAGACGCTCATCCCGGCGCTCAACGCGCTGCTGATCCGGGCCTCCGAGGTCGGCGTCGAGCGCGTCGTCATGGGCATGGCGCACCGTGGCCGCCTCAACGTGCTCGCCCACCTCATGGGCAAGGACCTGACGCGCATCTTCTCCGAGTTCGAGGGCTACATCGATCCGGAGCTGAGCCAGGGGTCGGGCGACGTGAAATACCACCTGGGGGCGCGGGCGAACTTCGTGACGCCAGACGGCGCGGAGCTGGCGCTCGAGCTCGCCAGCAACCCGAGTCACCTCGAGGCGGTCGGGCCGGTCGTCGAAGGCATGGCGCGGGCGCGACAGGTCACGCCGGATGGCGTGCAGGACCGGCACCGCACGTTGGCGCTCGTCGTGCACGGCGACGCGGCATTCGCCGGACAAGGCGTCGTCGCCGAGACGCTGAACATGTCGCAGCTGCCGGGCTATCGCACCGGTGGCACGATCCATCTGATCGTCAACAACCAGATCGGCTACACGACGCTGCCTTCGGACGCGCGGTCGACGCCGTACTGCACCGACATTGCCAAGGCGATCCAGGCGCCGATTTTCCACGTCAACGGTGACGATCCGCTCGCGGCCGTGCGGATGGTGCGCCTGGCGATGGAGTACCGCCAGAAGTTCGAGCGCGACGTCGTCGTCGATCTGGTGTGTTACCGCCGGCTCGGCCACAACGAGGGCGACGAGCCGAGCTTCACGCAGCCGCTGCTGTACCGCGAGATCGAGCAGCACCCGTCGGTGCGCGAGATCTACCAGGACTACCTCCTGCGCGCCAAAGTGCTGGAGCGCGAAGAGGCCGAGGCGTTCGACCGTTCGTTGAACGAGCGACTCCGCGCCGCGCTCGAGGAAGTGCGCAGCTCCAGTCCGCCCGAAGTCGAGATCCGCGAGACCCCGGAGCCGGATGCGTGGGACAGTGACGTCGCCACCGCGGTGCCGATGGAGTCGCTGCGCGCGTGGGCCGACCGGCTGTTGACCATTCCGGAGGGCTTCTCGCCGCATCCGAAGATCCTCAAGCTGTTCGATCGCCGGCGGCAGATGGTGGCGGGCGACTACCCGGTCGACTTCGGCTTTGGTGAGACCCTGGCGTATGCGTCGCTGGTGACGCACGCGGTGCCAGTGCGGTTGGCTGGTCAGGACAGCGGCCGCGGCACGTTCTCGCACCGCCACGCCGTGCTCATCGACTGCGAGACCGGCGACCGCCACATCCCGCTGCAGTACCTGCAGGAGGGGCAGGCCCACTTCTTGGTGGTGGACAGTCTGCTGTCCGAAGAAGCCGCGCTCGGCTTTGAGTACGGCTACGACGTCACGACGCCCGAGGGCCTGACGCTGTGGGAGGCGCAGTTCGGCGACTTCTGCAACGGCGCGCAGATCCAGATCGACCAGTTCATCGCCGCCGGCGAGGCCAAGTGGCGCCAGTCGTGCGCGTTGACGTTGCTGTTGCCGCACGGCTACGACGGCCAAGGGCCCGAGCACAGCTCGGCGCGGCTCGAGCGCTTCTTGCAGCTGTGTGCCGAGGGCAACATGCGCGTGGCCAACCCGACCACGCCGGCGCAGTACTTCCACCTGTTGCGGCGCCAGGCGCTGGACCTGCGGCGCAAGCCCTTGATCGTGATGACGACCAAGAGCCTGCTGCGCCAGCGCGTCGCCGGCTCGTCGATCGAGGAGTTTGCAACAGAGCGGTTCGCGCCGGTGCTGCCCGATCCCGAGGTCGAGGCCGAACGCGTCGAGCGCGTCGTCCTGTGCTCGGGCAAGATCTACTACGAGCTCCTGGCGGAGCGCCGCGAGCAGCGCGTCGAGCAGACGGCGCTGGTGCGCGTTGAGCAGCTCTATCCGTGGCCGGCGGCCGCGGTCAACGACGCGCTCGGCCGTTACCCCAACGCCGGCGACGTGATCTGGTGTCAGGAGGAGCCGGCCAACATGGGGGCCTGGAGCCACGTGCGCGAGTACATGGACGGCTTGACCTACGTCGGTCGCAAACCCTGCGCCAGCCCGGCGACCGGCTCGCTGCACCTGCACAAGGTCTGGCAGACGGAGATCGTCCGCCAGGCGCTGGGGCTCGGCGAGGACGCCTAGTGGTGTGATTCAGGAATCTGGGGCCTTATCCACGGCCCTCAGCGCCGCTCGCAGCGTTGGGTCGTCCTCGCCGTATCCAATATGCCTGCGGCGACCCGCCTTGCGACCGGCGCCGATGTCTCGCGGATAAGGCCCCATCTGCCTGAATCACACCACTAGCGGACCCGCCGGGTCAGGGGACGGTCGACCGTGCGCCGAGCGCGCCGTGGGAACTCGCGGCGACTGGCCCGTTACTGCTCCGGCCCCGCCGCCGCGAGCAAGAACTGCCGCAGCGCGACCGCGTTGTTGTGTTCGCGATCGCGCGCGCCAAACACCAGGGTGATGCGCTCGCCGGCGCCGAGCCGCTGCTGGAGATCCGCTAGCGCCGGGCTGCCTTGCTCCAGCTCTTGCGCATAGCGGCGCGCGAATTCGTCCCAGCGATTGGGGTCGTGGTCAAACCAGCGGCGCAGCTCGTCGCTGGGCGCGAGTTCGCGCGCCCACGCCGCGACTTGGGCGCGGTCCTTGGCGACCCCGCGCGGCCAGAGGCGGTCGACGAGGACGCGGTAGCCATCGTCGGGGTCGGCGTCGTCGTAGACGCGCTTGGTGCGGACGTCCATGGCAGCGTCCAGTCTACGCCCGGCGGCCGCTCTACGTTGCGCTACTGGCCGGGCGGCGTGACGGCGCCTGGGCGCGCGCGTCGGGCGCGTCGGGCGCGTCGCGTCGGTCCTCGCGCGGCGGCAGGGTGGCGAGCGCGGCGGCGAGCGCCTCGATGGGCTCGCGCCAGGGGCCGTCGGGCCGCTGGCGGAACAGGCGAGCGCGAGGATACCACGGCGTCGTCGCGCCCTCGTTGGTCCAGCGCCAGTCCGCGCCCGCGTGCAGCAAGACCAGAGTGGGCAGCCCCAGTGCGCCGGCCAGGTGTGCCACGGCCGTGTCGACGGTGATCACCACGTCGAGCTGCGTGAGCAGCGTCGCCGTGTCGGCGAAGTCGCGCAGCTCGGGCGTTGGATCGGCGAGCCCGCGGGTCCTCGCCTCGGCCGCCAGTGGGCCGACTTGGAGGTTGACCCAGGCAATGTCGGGGATCTCGAGCACCGGCTCGAGCTGCTCGAGGTCGAGGGTGCGGTTGGTCTTGCCGGTCCACACGAGTCCGGCGCAAAGTGCTTCGGTGCGCGGGGCACGAAGAAGTTCGCCGCACCGCGGCACGCGCAGGTAGGGCACGTCGGCTGGCACCGTCTCCAGTGTGGTGCCGAACGCGAGTGGTAACCCGAAGACCGGCGCGCAGACGTCGGCTTGCGGCCAGGGCTCGTGGATCGAGGTCGCGCCATCCACACCCGGCATCGCGTCGAGCAAGCGCACGAGCTCCGGCTGACAGACGATGTGCACGGTGGCCGCGCCGCGGTCGCGCAGTCGCGGTGCGTAGCGGACCAGCTGCAGCGTGTCGCCCAAGCCTTGCTCGGCCACGACCAGAACGCGCGCGTCGGCGACTTCCTCGCCGCGCCAGACCGGGTGCGGGAGCGGCGGTGAGTGGGCATACGCCTTGGTGCGCCAGCGCGCTTCGTTGTCGGCGAAGCCCTCCGCGTAGCGCCCGGCAAGGAGCCGCGCTCGCGACCGGTTGGCGCGGTACTCGGCGTGCTCGGGCTCGAGTGTGACGGCGCGGTCGAGATGCAGCACGGCCTCGTCCGGGCGCCGCAGGCCGCACAGCGCCACCGCCAGGTCGGACACCAGCGCGGCGTCGTCGGGCCGCAGATCGCAGGCCGACGTGAGCGTGGCGAACGCGCGCTCGAACCGCCGACGCCGAAGCTGAATGCGACCGAGGTCGGCGAGGTGGTGGGGGTCGTTTGGCAGCAGCCGCACCGCGCGGGCGAACGCGCGCTCGGCGCCGTGGAGGCGGTCGAGCCCCGACAGGATCACGCCGCGGTGGGCGTGCAGGTCGGGAAGGTCGGGGGCCCGCAGAATCGCGCGGTCGATCGCCGCCAACGCGTCTTCGCCACGGCCTTCGCCCCGCGCCGCGAGAGCGGCGAGGAGGTGGGCATCCGGAGTGTCGACGCCGGCGTCGAGCACGGCGGCGACCTGGGCTGCGGCTTCGGCGAATTGCTCGGCCTGTACCGCCGCCAGCGCGCGCCAGAGGCGCTCCGCATCGCGGGCCTGCATGCCGGAGCTTTCGGCCGGCGTCGCGCCGGCGCTAAAGCGGTGCCGCCGGTCGCGCTTGGATCCCGGGGCAGAAGCGTTGGGCCGCCCGGACCCGCGCCGGGTCGCGCAGCTCCTCCCAGTGCGGCCATTCTCGGCACTGGTCGGGCCGTGCGTCGTAGACCGCACACGCCGCCGGCGTGCCTTGCTGCAGAAAGATGCAGCCCGGGCCTAGGCCGTCGCGCAGTCGATCACCGCTCGCGGCGAGGTACCGCGATCGAAAGCCGGCCGTGCTGAGGCCGAGGTGCGCGGCGAGTCGGGCGGCTTCGTTGTCGTTGACCCGCACCACGCCGCCCGGGCGCGCGCAGCAGTTGCCGCTCCGCTGGCAGTGGAAGGTGAACGGGAACTCGGGCGTTGGCCGCGCCGGTGTGGCGGGCGCGTCGGTGGTGGGGGGCTGTGGATCGGACACGGCAGCGGCGTGGGTTGGGCCTCATCATGGCCGTCGACGCGCGGCGGAGAAGCCCCCTCCCTCGCCAGAGCATGCGTGGCTCGTGTTTTCGTCGTAAGGTGCAACCCCGCCGTCGAGCTCGCCCCGTGTCGATCGACCCTCCTCGCTTCTGCAGCGCTTGCGCCACGGCGCTAGAACGACGCATCCCGTCGGGCGATGACCGCGAACGCTTGGCCTGCCCCCAGTGCGGCCGGGTGCACTATCAGAACCCGTTGGTCGTGGTCGGCTGTGTGATCGAGCGCGGCGCCGAGGTCCTACTCTGTCGCCGGGCGATCGAGCCGGCCTATGGCCGCTGGACCACGCCGGCCGGCTTCCTCGAGCTCGGCGAAGGCATGGCCGAAGGCGCGCGCCGGGAGACCCGGGAAGAGGCCTGTGCCGACGTCGAGATCGTGGCGCCCCTGCTGTCGCTGGACTTGCCGCACATCGGCCAGGCCTACGTGCTGTTCCGCGCGCGCATGCGGCGCCCCGAGTTCGACGCCGGCGCCGAGAGTTTGGAGGTCGCGTTCGTGCCGCTCGAGGCGATCCCCTGGAGCGACCTGGCGTTCCCGGCCGTTCATACGGCGCTCACGCTGCTGGTTGCCGACCGCGAGCGGGGCGTGGCGCAAGTGCACAGCGGCACGCTGCGGTGGGACGGCACCGGATCGCGCTTCGACCCCGCGAGCTACGCGCTCGCGGAGCACCTGCAGTCACCGTTGGCGTAGTGCCGATCGACTAGCGGCCCAGGACCAGGTCCTGTGCGTTCACCAGCTGCAGCTGCGCGCCGTCGATGCGGATGGCCTGCGTCGACAGCACAAAGCCCGACGCCGACGTCACGAACGGGATGTTCAGCAGGAACGTGGCGCTGCCGCCGCCCATCGCCGACGCGGGCAGGACCTGGATCGGCGGGGCGACCAGCAGCTCACCAGCGCCCGCGAACGGGAACGGCGGCAGTGGTCCGCCCAGGCCGAGTAGGAGGAACACGCCGGCCGTGGTGGGTACGGTTGCCACGTCGCCCTGCCACTGCGCGCCGAGCACCGGCGCGTTGCCGCAGGTGTAGTCGGCCGGGTTGGCACCGGTGCCGTTGCGGAAGGCGCACGCCGCGGCCGTGCCGAAGGCGAACGAGATCTCGTCGAACAGCAGCGTTGCGACGTTCTCGACGCCCTCACCGCGGTAGCAGTAGCGCAGTTGCGTGGCATCGACCGTCGCGGCGGGCGCGATGGCGGCCGACACCGCAGCGCCGCCGTCGAGCGTGGCGCTGGCGACACCGCCGGCGAAGTCGATGCTGAGCACGATCTCCGACCAGGTGCCGATGGTCAGCGCGCCGAGCGCCTGGCTGCTGACCGGACCACCGTCGCTCAGTACGACCAGCGACGCGCCGCTGGCGTCGAGCTCGATGCCCCACGCGTTGGTCACGCCACCCGCGAAGAGCCGGTGCTGCACCGTGACGCGCGGCTTGTTCGCGGCCGCGGCGGGCGGCAGCTCGAGCGGATTGACGTAGAACGTCATGTCGTAGGACAGCGCCGTGCCCTGCGTGTCGAGGAAGCCGGAGTAGAAGCGGTTCTGCGCCGCGCTGGCGTCCTGGTCGCGCACTCGCAGCCACTTGGTGGAGCCCGCGACCGGCGCCGGCGTCGACGCACCGGCGACATCGCCGATCACGTGCATGTCGAAGTCACCGGCCGCCGTGCCGCTGTCGACGATGACCCAGCCGGTCAGCGCCCGCGCCGTGTCGCCGAGCGGGACCGCCTCGAAGTCGTCAGTGCCGGACAGCACCGCGAGCCCTGTGGGCACCGTGCCGGTCGCCACCGGGTCGGCTGCGCCAAGGCTCGGCGAGTCATCCACGTACCAGTCGGACGGACCGTTGCCGATGCCGTCGTACGCCAACGTCTGGCCGGCGCCCGGCGCTGGCGCGAACGCGGTCACGCTGGGCCAGAGGCCGACCGACGACGCCACGCCCGAGCGGCCGACGCTGGCCGCCGGCCCGAACTTGACGCCGTGGACGAGGTTCGCGGCGACGCCGAACGGGCGTGCCCGGTAAAGCCACAGATCCGAGTCGTTGTCGTCCAGATTCGTGACAGTGAAGACCTTGGCCTCGCCCGCGGCGAAGCTCGTGCCGGCCGGGATCACGGAGGTGTAGGTGGACCGGTGGCAGAACGGGTAGTCGACGGGGGTCACGAACGCGGGTCCCGTGTTCGTGACTTCGGCCTGGTCACTGGCCGGAGCGACCTCGGTGATGCGCAGATTGTCGATCTGAGCGGTGCACGCGGCAGCCAGGACGCCGGCGGCGGTGAGGATGTGCAGAGAGTTCATGACGGTTGTGTTGGGAAGTGCCTGTAGAGCGACGCCGCGACGGCGGCGCCGCGGCACCCCGCGCGGCGCGGGGCCATGCGGAAGCGAGGGGCAACTTTCGAACCAAGCCTCCTGCGAGTCCGTCAAATGTCGCGGGTGGCGCGGCCCCGAGCCCGCGACGACGCTAGAGTAGGCCACGCGGCGGCTCGAGGCGGAGGCCGGTTTTCGGACGCCAGCGTTCAGGCGCCGGACGCCGATCGGGGGCGCTAGCGCGCCGTCTCGATCGCCCGGCCCATCCGCGCCTGCTTCGGGCGCCGGTTGCCGACGATCACGCGGCGGAACCCCGCAAGGTCGGCGGCCGAGCGCGTGGCGGGTGGGGGGCACAGGTCGCCCGCGCACTGGGTCGCGGCTGACCGCCCGAGCGAGCTCGTGGTGGCGAGGGCGCGCGGTGCCAGGCGCAGGGCCGCGGCGATCCGGGGCTCACTCTCGCGGCGGGGATGAGATGGTGGCGAGTAGGAGAATCGAAGGGATACGTGCAAGAGTTGTGGATGACGGAATCTGATCACGCGGCGTTCTCGGCCCTGATTCCATCCTTGAACTGAACCCCCGTCGACGACTGCTCGGACGAGCTCCGCGCCGTTGAGGCAACGCCATTTCTTCTCTGCCGCCTCGGCGAGCTTGAAGACCATCGCCAGGCAGGCAACCCGCGATCCCGGCGCTGCCTTGCCTTGCCTCCGACGCGCCAGCCGATCGCGGGCACCATAGTGGGCACTTTTCGTCAGTGCCTACCGAAGCGCCAGGCACGCCCCGGCATTTTGTCGCCGGCCAACGTCCGCGTCACGACCACCGGCGCGGATCTCTGCGATGGGGCCTCACCCGAACCAGATGATGATCGGGTTGTCGTTGTAGATGGACATACTCTTGACCTGGCAATTCCCAGGCGAGGCCCGGTCCACCTGCGCCCATACCGTCACCGTATAGTCGCTGCTTAGATCAAGAGCGCCCAAGCCCGTCGCGAAGAAGCTCGCACTAAGCGTGCGCTGGCCAACGTGGCTATCGTGACCTGCTGTGGTGCTGGCCACGCACTCCGAAATCTCCTCCCGTATTCCGATTCCTTGAACTCCTTCTGATCCAACAACCTCGGAGTCATATCCGGGCCCATCCAGCTCGATCCATAGCCTGACCCGTAGCGCTGCGCGGTTGTCGAAGTCCCCGACGACTCGGACCTTCGCACTAAAAAAGGCGCGGCCATCGTAGCCGAACTGACCTCCCGGCGTCTGCACTGACCCTTCCGCTACCTTCACGGCAGTGCTCAGCGGCACGTTGCACTGATTCGAAAGCGCAGACGTGCCAACGCAAAAAGACTCCCAAGCGATGACTGGTCCAACGCAGCCGGGTACTTGCACGCAACCGGCGGACGGGTTGCAGGTCGTGCACCCGACCGGCGCGCTCTCTGCCGCCCTGCCGCCGCCGACAACAACAGGTTCCTGGTGCCACGCTGATCCGGCCAAATTGAGCGCGGATATTGAGATCAGCGTCGTCGAACTCTCGACCGAGTAGTCCACGTTATTGGGGCACAGAGGGAATTCCGTGGCAACGAGACGGACAGGGAGTGGGAAAAATGTGTTGAGTGGCAAGGCACGAGTGATCCCGTGAACATAGACAGGTGCACGGCGTTCGGCGCCGTCATACAAATCAGTGACGGAGTACGAGGAGTGATGCACGCCTCCGAGGCTCGCATACTGACCGAAGACGCGGTCTGGCGGTATGCTGTACATCTCGAGTCCTAGCATCGCATCGCCTGTGCCTCCTGATTCCAAGAGTGTTCCCGAGGCGAGGGCCACTGCACGACTACCAACCCACTGAGAATCTACGGTCGTCACTGGCCAGGATGGCACTTGCGGGTAATAGGTTTGCAGCGCTGGCTCATGGGGCGGCTCAGTTGGTCCTGGCGGCAGGCAGGAACACGGATTCGCGGCGCCAGTCATCGAACAATGGGACGTCGTGATGTTTGGCGACCCGGCGAACGGGAAATCCCAATCGGACGTCAACTCGCTCGAGTCGATTTTCGGACTAGGATGAGCGAAGACCGCAAGGCCATGACGGGCAGCGACCGTGTATGAGAAGGCCGCATCAGCCCTTGCCCGGAGTTCGACGCGATAGTCTATGTTGGGCGAAAGCGAGGTTAGGCCAATGCAGTTGAAACAGTGCTGCTGATTCGAGACGCTGTCTTGCCAGCGAATGGCGCTCAGATTGCCGACTGCGACGGTGCTTCCGGCCGGCGAATCCTCAATCACCCACACCCGGAGTTCGGCCTCTCCGCCCATGCCGAGGTCCCCCCCGGGCATGCCGGTGGTTTCCGGGATGACGGATCCGTTGGCTTCGAGGAACGCCGTCACAAGGCACCCCGGCGCAGGGATCGAGGCACTGAGCACGGTGACCCAGGGTCGGCTGGGGTCCGGTTGAATTAGCTTCTCCGATTCCTCTAATGCGTAAATCGAAGAGCCACGCGGGCACTGGCTAGCGCCGGGAATGGCTAGAAACGCAGAAAGGACGGCGGCTGCGAAGCAAGAGGTCTGCGACATCGAGAATCCTGGAGGAAGGGGGGTGACAGAGGGGCATCACACGGAAGGGGCGCTCCGTCTCAAGAAATGGCTGGCCTGCGGTCCCCGGTCCCCGGCCGCTGGCCCATGTCGGGCTCGGGGGCCGTCCGCCCTCGAGTGTGCTGCGTCAGAAGTAGGGGGGTTTCCGATGGCGACGCGATCCCCGTCGAGGCCACCGCCCGACGTCGTCGCGCCGGGCCTGGTTCGACGTGTGGAGTAGAGCGTCCGCGCTGCGCCCCGCGCGCGCTGCGCAAAAGGGGTGGGACAAAGTCCGGTGCATATGTCGGTTAGGCATCTGTGTTGTTCGCAAGGCGCTGTCGCCGCAGGACTTTGTCGGTGGACAAGTTGAGGCGACGCAACGCCACGAACGGCGCAGAGGGCCAGCGACAGATGTGGCGGACTTTTGAATCGCCCCACTAGCAACTAGCCCTCACCGCCCTTGCTGAGGTCCTAGACACCCACAGCTTGGCGGTCTCAGTGCCGGGGTGGGTCAGGTTTCAGCTGGCGGCCTGGGTCAGTTTCAGGATGGCGTCTCCATCTACTCCATCACTCCGACCGCGGGTGCCAGTACACGAGCCACGACGACCAGAAGGCCCAGCGTCTCGGCGGGATCGCTTGCAGCATGAGCCGAGCGGGGAACTGTCACGACAACGCGGTGGCCGAGAGCTTCTTCGGCACACTCGAGGTCGAGCTGTTCTTCGACAAGCCCGTGCCGCGAACTCGCAATGAGGCTCGGGCGGCGGTCCACGACTACATCGAGATCTTCTACAACCGTGAGCGGCGTCCTTCGACCATCGGCTACATCAGCCCGATCGAGTGCGAAGCTCGTTACCATCCAGAGGCCGATAGCCAGGCCGCGCAACTCAACCGGTCCACCGAACTGGGGATCAGGTCGTTCAACCCGTAGGCGGTCTCGGGTTCCACGGCAGGCGGCAACACCCTCCCGCCGTGCTCCCAGGCGTCGATGACGACAAGACCACGATGGCCTGACCGCTTCGCTTGTGGAGTCGGTAGGTCGGGAGCGAGCCTTGCTTGGTCCTGGGCACGGGGTGCGACCTCCGATGGAATCGTGTAGCGGATACACGTTTCCGTGGCTGAGAAGCCGCTCGACCCGCCAGGTCGGTCAACGCAAGTGCGTTGTCAGCAAGATGTAGGAGTGGTGGAGAGTAGGAGAATCGAACTCCTGACCTCGACAATGCCATTGTCGCGCTCTACCAACTGAGCTAACTCCCCACGCCAGGGCGCAGGGGCACCGCGGGGAAAGGTAGCGGTTCGGTCGGCGAGTGCAACGCTGTGCCGAGTGGGTTCGCGGAGAATCCGCGCCCGCCGCGACCCTCCACCGCGGCCGCAGGGGATGCCCCCCATTCGACCACGCCATGGGGGTTCCAGGCATGTTGGGCCTGGTGGAAAGCGTGGTGAGTTGTTAGTGTCCTGTGGAAAGCCGGCCGGTCAGGGCCGGACACTCATCTCGATGGCGCCGATCGTGACTCACTCCGGGTCCGGCGCTGGCAACAGGGAGGCATCCGTGGTCAAGAAGACCTCGATTCTCGACAAGTTGAAGACGCGCTGGAAGCCCGCATCTGGCATGCGCGTCGAGGCCGCGGCCGATCCCGGCCAACGCGCGGCCAAGGTCGATTCTCGGTTTGAAGAGCCCATCGCCGCACCCGTGACGCCGGCAACGCCGGCCGCGGAGCGCGTGTCGGGGCGCAAACTGTCAAGTGGCGAAGAGGCAGTGGTCGCCATGGGCGAGGGCTTTCGCGAGCTCGGCAGCCTGGTCCGGGGCGTGCACACTCGCATGGAAGATCAGGGCGAGCGGGCGCAGGCTGCGCTGGAGCACGTCAGCACGCTGCCGGCGCTGGGCCGCGCCCAGCTCGATCTCTTGCGCGGGATTGCCCATCAGCTTGAGCACCAGGGCAAGGTCGGTGACCAGCTCTTGGCAACGCTGGGGGGCCTGCCCGAGTCATTGAAGGGTGTCGAGCAAGCGCTCGAGCGCACGGTCGCCACGGACGAGCGGACGTCGTCGACGTTGGCGGAGTTTCGGACGACCATGGACCGCATCCAGGGGTCGATGGATCGCATGGTGCAGACGTCGGCGGCGCAGGCCGCGGCGGCGCAGCGCATGGTGCAGGACTCGAGCTCGACCGCGGAGGGCGTCGCCAAGGCGCTTCGCGCTGAGCGCTCCGATGAGCTGCAGTCGTTGACGTCGGCGTTGTCAGACGCGCGCCAGCAGGATGTGGCGCGCCTCGAGAAGACGTCGCGCGAAAGCGTCGAGGTCGTGCGCAAGTTGCACGACGCGCAGGTCGCGCACCTCGACCGCCTGACCCGTGAGGGCAACCGCTTTGGGCAGGTCGTCGTCGTGTTGCTCACGATGACGTTCTTTGCGCTGGCGGGCGCGGTGGCGTTGCTGACGCTCGGCTGAGGCTGCGAGCCCGCCGTCCGACGTGATGACCTCGCGTCTCGTCCACCTGGTGCGCCACGGCGAGACCGAGGGCGAGTCGTCGATTCGCTACTGGGGTCGCACCGACGTGGCCTTGTCCGAGTTCGGCCGGGCGCAGATCCGGCGGCTCGGTGCGTTGATCGCCGAGCGGCCGGTCGCGGCCGTGGTGCACTCACCGCTGGCTCGCGCGGCCGAGTCGGCGCAGCTGCTCGTCGCGGCGCTGCGGTCGACGCCGCCAGTGGTCGAGGCCGAGCCCGGGTTGGCCGAGGTCGACTTCGGCGCGCTCGAAGGGCTGACCGAGCCGGAGATCCGCGCCGCGCATCCCGAGTGGCATGCGGTGTGGCGGCGTGGCGACGCCGAGGCTTACCCCGGCGGTGAGGGGATCGCGGCGTTTGTGGCGCGGGTGGTTGCGGCGTTTGAGGTGGTTCTGGAGCGTCACCCCGCCGGCGACTTGCTGGTGGTGGTGCATCGAGGCGTGATTCGCCACGCGCTCGCGCGGCTGCTCGGCCCGGCAGCGCACCAGCGGCACGACCTCGGCGTCGATCTGGCGAGCGTCACGACGGTGCGCACGGGCCCCGTGCCCGAGCTGGTCGCCGTGAACGTGCGCGCCGAGACCTGACGCGCGGGGTCCCGGCACTCGTCGGATCCACGGAGTGACGGCGCACCGTTGACTTCGGCGACCCCGTGGCGTCGCTTACGGGCCGCATGACCGTCCGCCTTCGCTTCGCGCCGTCGCCGACCGGGCCCCTGCACATCGGGGGCGCGCGCACCGCCATCTACAACTGGGCCGCGGCGCGCGCCCAGGGCGGCACGTTCCTCTTGCGCATCGAGGACACCGACCGCGAGCGATCGACGGCCGCATCGCTGCAGATGATCCTCGAGGGCCTGCGGTGGGTCGGCCTGCGCTGGGACGAAGGCCCCGAGGCCGGGGGCGAGCACGGGCCCTACTTTCAGAGCGAGCGGCTCGACCGCTACGCCGCGACCGCCCAGCAGCTCCTCGACGCCGGCGCCGCGTACCGTTGCTACGCCACCCCTGAGGAGGTCGAGGAAGGGCGTCGGGCCCTGCAGGAGCGGGGCGAGCGGCCGATGTACGACCGGCGGCACCGCGACCTGACCGACGCGCAGTGCGCCGAGTTTGAGGCGGCGGGCCGCCGGGCGTCGCTGCGTTTTCGCATGCCGCTGGACGAGCGGGTGGTGCTGCCGGACTTGTGCAAGGGTGATGTCGAGGTGCACACGGCCGAGCTGGACGACTGGGTGATGGTGCGGGCAGATGGCATGCCGACCTACAACTTCGCCTGCGTCGTCGATGACCTGGCGATGCAGATCAGTCACGTGGTGCGCGGCGAAGAGCACCTGATGAACGGCGTCAAGCAGATGCTGCTCTACCGCGCGCTCAGCGCCGAGCCGCCGCGCTTTGGCCACATCCCGCTGATCCTCGGCCCCAGCGGCAAGAAGCTGTCGAAGCGCGACGCGCAGACCAACATTCTCGACTATCGCGACCGCGGGTTCCCGCCCGAAGCGCTGTTCAACTACATCTCCACGCTGGGCTGGGGTTTCAGCGGCGATCGCGACGTGTTCTCCGCCGACGAGATGGTCGAGCGCTTCACCGTCGAGGGCATCGGCAAGGCCGGCGCCAAGTTCGACGAGCAGAAGATGATGGCGATCTGCGGCCAGTACGTGCGCGCGACGCCGATCGACGAGTTGGTGCGGCGCGTGCGACCGTTCTGCGAGGCCGCGGGCGCGGTCCCGGCGGCGGCGTTCGACGCGCATCCCGACCTCGTCGCCAACGCCGTGGCGTGCTACCAAGAGCGGATCGACATCTACGGCGAGCTGCCGGCGAAGATCGCTTGGGTGTTCACCGATGACCTGACCATGGACGACGCCGCGGCGAAGAATCTGCGCAAGTACGAGGCGGCGGGGGCTTGGCTTGCCGCGGTCGCCGACCGCCTCGAGGCCGCGGACCTGCCGCCCTCCTATCCCGACGATCGCGGCGACGCCGACCGCGCCTGCCGTCTGCCGTCCAGCGACGGCTCGCCCGCGGCCGGGAGTACGCCGTTCGCCAACACCGCGGACCTCGAGCAGGTCACTCGGCAGTTGGCCGACGAGCTCGGCGCCAAGTTCGGCCACCTCGTCCACCCGATCCGCGCCGCGCTGACGGGTACCAACAAGGGGCCGGGGCTGTTCGACGTGATGTTTCTCCTTGGCAAGCAGCGCTGCCTGCGGCGGCTGCGCGCGCACGCTTCGTGATCCGCCCGCTCCACCGGAGCCTTCGCCCCGCTAGTGGTGTGATTCAGGCAGATGGGGCCTTATCCGCGAGACATCGGCGCCGGTCGCAAGGCGGGTCGCCGCAGGCATATTGGTGGATACGGCGAGGACGACCCAACGCTGCGAGCGGCGCTGAGGGCCGGGGAGAAGGCCCCAGATTTCTGAATCACACCACTAGTGTGCTGCGTCTGACAGATGTGCCTT
>JBCCGH010000115.1:0-31700 GCA_039029375.1 Planctomycetota bacterium | reverse complement strand
GGTCTGCGACGACGCGCCGCTGAACTCGATCCAGTGACGGAAGACCGCGTTGGTGCTACCGGCGTTGGACAGCCCGCCGGGATCACCCAGGGGCGTGTGCCTCGTGCCGAACTGGTTGGTGCCGGTCCAAACCGCCGACTGGGCAACTTGCACCCCGCTGGCGTCCACTGATAGGGTGGCCAGGAGGTTCTCGGCGTCGGCGTTCCACAGGTGGTCGTAGTCGTCGGCGATCCGCACACCATCGGGCCGATAGATCGGAACGCCAGTGCGTCCGGCGGGCGAGGGATCGGTTTGCGTATGGTCGCGCGCGTCGATCGCAACCGTGCTCGCGACGATCTGCCAGCTCGTGGCGAGGGCCCCTAGCGGGCTCGCGGATGCTTCCGCGGTGATTAGCGCGTCATAGGTGGAGAGGTCCGCGGACCTCGCTTGCGACCTGGTGTTGGTGACGAACATCACTCGATACTGGTCGCCGGGCTTCAGCCCCACCGGCGGTCGGACTTGGGCAGTCAGCGAAACGGGAATGAGAAGGGTGGCGAGAAGCGCAGGAAGTTTCATGGTTGGGTCTCCTTGCCCTCGTCACGTGGCGGCCCCGTTCGGGGGGCAGCGAATGTCGCTTTTCTAACGCGCAGTTCGCGTCAGCCCCGCCTGGCCCCGGAAGCGCCTTGGTGGCTGGCGGCGCCATGACCGCGACCGACGCCGCGGGCTGCGCGAGGTCTCGTTCCGGTGTGCGGGTGGCGTCACCGAGCCGCAACGCGTGGCGCCCGACGCATCGGCGCCCGTGCAGCTCGATCGGAGTCGATTACTGGATCTTGAGCAGGCCGCCGCGGGGTAGCGACCACGCCGGGGCGGGGCTCTGGCCCGGTTCCGGGACGACGGCCGGCTGGCAGTAGACCTCGACGCCCGAGAAGATCGGGTTGGTGGGCACGGGGAAGGTCAGCGCCTGGGTCCCCGTCACCGAGATCGGCAGCCTGAGAAAGGCGGAACGGCTGAAGTAGAGCCGCGGGGACTGGGTGAGCGGACGGCGCTCGGAGACGCCAATCATCCACACCGCGCAGGTGTTGGGCCGCAGGCTGACGTTGAGGTTGAACTGGCCGCCGAGCGGAGGGTTGTAGGGTGACACCGAGGCCTGGCCAATCCAACGCTTGCCGATCGGATTCATGCTGGTGACCATGCCGGTGGTCGCACTCCCGCCCAGGAAGCAGGCGTTGAGCGTCGCGGCCGACGACGACTGGTTGTCGATCGGGCTCGACTGGAACTCGGACTCAATGACCGTGAACGGCCGGGTTGAGCCCGCGGCGATCGTCAGCGGCGCGTTCTCGAACACGCAGCGCTCCAGCGTTGGCGACGGACGCGCGGCCGGGCCGCGATAGTCCAGATTCACCGCCCCGTTCTCAAAGCGGCAGTTGCTGAGGTCGAGCTGGGCCGAGAGGCTACTACCCATGGCCACGGCAACCGGGCCGCTAAAATGGGTCTCGCCGAGGCGCAGCCCGAGCCACGCGCTGGCGGGTGTGGCACGCAGTGCAAAGCCCGTCGGGTCGCTGGCCAGGTCAAAATGACGAAGGCTTACTTTCGTCGTCGCCAACGGACCGCCCTCGATGTCGATCGCCTCGTTGGTCGCGGTGATCTCGCCGTGGACCAAATCGAGATTGAGGGTGCTGTCCCTTAGGGCTCCCCGCTCGACGTAGATGCCGGTCGTCGCCCCCACGATGCGGTTCCGATCGCCGATCACGTCGGCCTGCCCACCTTGCCCGGTCATGCGAATCTTCAGGCCGATGTCGCATTGGTTGAACAAGTTCTCCGACAGCGCGACTTCGAGGTCGGCGAACGAACTCTGCTCCACGAGCTCAACGCCGATCGGCAAGTTGCGGAACTCGTTGCGTAGGAGCTGATCCGGCTCAATCCCACCCGGCGGGAACGACTGGATCCGGATGCGTACGCCGACCTCGGTCTGCCCCTCAAAGAGACAGTTCTCGACCGTCATGAGGACGCCGGGGTGGTAGTGCTCCGAGGAGTCGGTGTCGAGGCCGGCCTTGCCGCCACGGATGATCAAATCGTGCAGCATCGTGTGGTTGGTCGCGGAGGGGAACACCGCGTCCACGCCCGCGGCCGTGCCGTCGATGACGGGCCGCCCGTTGAGGCCGCGGAAGATGCAGTCGACGTGCGAGATGGTGTCGCCGATGATGACCGGCAGCGGCTCCTCAATGGTGATGACCGGCGTGATGTTGAAGTTGATCTCCACCGTGTCGAGCACGGTCGTCGGGAGGCCGCGGAACTGGTTCTGCTCGGCCGCCGAGAACGCGTTGTAGGCCAGTTTGGTGTTGAGCACCTGGATCGCCTCGTGCAACGACACCTTGTCGTCGCCTAGGACGCCCTTTGACATCGGGTCATTGACCTCGACGGTCATTTGCGCCGCTGGGGCAGCCGCGAGAACAGCACACACAGACACGCTTCGCATCATGAGAGAGCTCCACATCTGAAAGGACGGGGTGAGCGGACCTGGTGGAATGCGCGCGGGGATCGTCCGGCCAAGCATAGCGGGCGAGGGGCGGCGGCCCATACCCGGAGTGCACCGGGCCTCACAATGTCGCGCGCGGTATGCGACCTTGCGCCTACTCCGCAATGGCGCCAAACCGCAGAATGCGAGGCCAATGGTGGTGCTCGCCTGGATCTTGGCTCTCGTCGGGACGCCGCTGGCGTTCCTGATCCTGTTCGCCGCGGGCATGAAGACCGCGCCGCGCCTCGAGCTCGGCGAGGTGTTCGGGGCCGTCGCGGTTCCGGTCCTCGCGCTCCTGGCCGCGTGGGCCGGTCGCACGTGGATCCCGGCGATCATCGCCGCCACCGGGATCGGCTTGGTCCTCTTCGCCATCGTTCAAGAGCCCTACGGGCGCCGGCTGCGCGCTCGCCTGCGCGGCCAGAGTCCCCCTGCGGCCCCGCCGCCGCAACACGTCGCGATCGAAGTCGGGCCGTGGTGTCTGTCGCTTTCGCACCGCGATCAGGAGCCCGAGCTGCCGCAGGGCTTCAAGCTCGTGGTTCTGCGCGAGCACTCCCCTCACGGGGAGTTCGAGTTCTTCGGCGGTCCCGATGTGACCATGCTCAGCAAGCAGTCGCTGCTCCTCCTCGGCGATGTCGGCCTGGTGTCGGTGGGCGGCGATGTGCTCGTTTTCGACCTCCCTGGGCAGCAACAGAAGTTCCGGATCGAGCCGCAGCTCAGGGCCGCGAAGCTCTACCACGACGCACAGCTGGGCGACTCGTTCCTCTGTGTCGGCCTCAGCGGTCTCGCGCGCATCGACGAGCACGGTGCGATCCTGTGGCGCCAGGAGCTCGTCAACCAGCCCGGCGAGGATGCGATCTTCGGCGACGGCACGGTCGAGTATCACTTGACGAGTCCGCGCCTCCTCCGCGTCAGACTCGACGACGGGGCCATCCTGCAATAGCCGCAGCCAGGCGCGGCGAGGCTTGGGACGAGCTCGTGCGCGGCGCTGGCACATCTCGTCCCAGTCCCGCGTGAGCAGTCCCGCGTGAGAACGAGCGCGTTCCGCTATTGGATCTGCACGCGCAACGCATTCGACACCCCGACGTTGAGCTGCCGGCATGCGCCGCCGGCGACGACCCATTGCTCGACGAACTCGGCCCCGGTCAAGCTAGGGTTGGGTGGTACGGGCGTGGTGACGTTGATCCGCCCCTCGACGTCGGTCGCCCCGCCGAAGGCGACGATCGATCGCCTCGGGTCGACTTGTAGCTCACACGGGCTACAAGCGAAGCGGGTCGTCTGCGCGGCAAGCAGGAGCAATGCCTGAGCGGATCCACTGGCGCCGCGCAGCGCGTGGTTGAAGCCGGCGTTGCCCACGCGCGCGCAGCTGACCATGGCTTCGCCGCCGCCGGCGCAACCGCCGCCGAGATCGCGCGTCAGGCCGTCGTCGGCTCGGAACCGCGTGTACTTTAGGACGTCGCCTTCGGTCCACGCGATCAACGCCTCGTCGCTTCGCGGTCCGTCGATGCTGCGCGTGACCAGCGCCGGCGCCGTGGAGATGGCCGTCGCGGTCAGCGTGAAACGGCCTTCGCAGTCGAGGCACGTCGCGGCGTCGATCGATGTGACCCGCGATGCATTCGCCGCTCCGAGCAACCACGAACCGCCAAGGCGGGTCACGGTTGGCGGGGTTGACCGCGATGGGTGAAACACCGGGTTGCCTTGGTTCAGGCGAGGCGGCGCCGTCGCGGCGTTGATGCTAAACGGAACGCAGACCGTTTGCGGCGGTCCGCCCAACGTCTCGTCGTCGACCACGACCAGGAAGTCCTTGCCGTCACCGGCGACGTCGGGCCACGCCAGAGCCGAGCCCCACGGCCTGGGATTGACGACGGTACTATCAATCAACGCCGCGCTGCCGTCGAGCAGAAGCACGAACGTCGCCAAGGGCTCCAGGGTGTACGCTCCCCACTCGTCGTACACCGCGAGCCAAGTGCCCGGTACCTCGGTGCACTCGACGATGGAAGCGGCCACCGAGTAGCCCCCGAGGAAGCCAAAGCGATAGAGGGCAGGGATCGCGAAATCGAGCCGCGAGGGCGTCAGCGCAGCGTCGACCTTGATTCGCGCGCCGCGCAGGCGCGGAAGCGCACGGATGCCGACGAAATCGAAGAAGAGGATCGGCAATTCGTCACCGCCGGTCTGGCGGTCGTCGCCGATCGCGAGGACGTTGTAGCTCCAGTTGATCGAACCGCCGGCCGGGGAGGCCGACGCCTGGATCTCGGACGACATCGCGCCGTCCACCGCGTTGATGACCCGAGCGTAGACGTGGCTGATCGCATACGGAACGGCTGGTGAGTCGCGCACATAGACCACCACATAGGCGTTGCGCGAAGCGAGATAGCCGACCTTAGGGTCACTGCCGGTCGCCACCGCGCGGGGTCTTCCGATCGGCGTGCCGTTGGGTTGCAGGCGTTGCAGGAAGATATCCGGCGAAGATGAGGCCACGGAGCGCTCCCACACGATGATGAACTCGTCCTCGCGGTCGGAGTAGCTGACGTCGGGTCGCGAGTCACGGAACCCAGCCGGTGTCAGTGAGAACTCCCCTCCGACCAAGGGGGCATCGAGGCCGACCAAGGGGGCATCGAGGCTGGGCGTCTGACCCGGCAGCGCACCGGGCGCGAGCACCGCGACGAGGAGGAGCAGCCGGAACCACCGGCGGCGGCGAACGGATGGCATGGTCTTCTCCGCGTTCAAGTTGCGCGCAGTCCTAGGGGAGCGGGCCTCGCGAGACGTCGCCCTCAAACGCATTCTAAGGGTTCGCGCTACCGTGTGGGTTCGCAACGGTACTGTCGAGCACCACCTGACGAGCCCGCGACTCCTCCGCGTCAGGCTCGACGATCGGACCATCCTCCAATAGCCGTAGCCGCAGCATGCGCGACGTCCTCGTCCTCGGACTGTTCCCGCTCGTGCCCTTGGGGATTGCCATGTACTTCCTGATGGGTGGCCCGGGTTCGCGTCAGGTCGCGCGAAGCGTGCAGCGCGCGATGGAGAGCGGCTGGCTCGCGAAGGGGGCGGGCATCGCGGTGGTCGCCGTCACGGTGATCGCGGTCGCCATCGGCTTCGCGCGGCGGCGCAGCCTGGGCGAGGCCTGGGTGGAGTTTGCCGGGCGGCATGGCTTCACCCACGAGGGAGCGAGCCTCGAGCACCCGAGCGGCCGCGTCCGCGGTCATCGCGACGGTCGCGACGTCGAGCTCGGCGTGGTCGCGGTGCGCGATCTGCACGACCGTCGCAAGGCGACGCTCATTCAGCTGCGCGTCGAGGTGCCGGGCGCGCCGGCGGGCCTCTCGATCCGTCGCGATCTCCCGTCGCCCGCATTCCTTGACGACGTCGCCGCCGCGGCGGAGGGCGCGCTCAGCGTCCCGTCTGACCTGGAGACCGGTGACGCGGTGTTCGACGCGGATCACGACGTCCGGGCGGCGGACCCGGTTGCCGCACGCGCCTGGCTGACGCCCGCGCGCCGCGCCGCGCTGGTGCCACTGTTGGCGAACGAGGGGTTTGTGCTGAGCGCGGGCCACGTTGCGTGGCAAACGAAGCTGGGCAACCCCGGTGTCGAGGAATTGACGTCGACGCTCACCCGTCTCGAAGACGGCGCGGCGCGACTGGGTCGCTAATGCGGCGGTTTTTGTCGCGGCACCGTACGTCCGTTATTGGGGGGCGGGTTCTCGATCGTCGATCTGCAGCAGGTACTGGACGAGATCGGCTCGCTCTTGCTTGGTGAGTGCGCGCGTGGCGCCGTGTTGTCCGGTGGGGTTGCGCCGGGTGATCACGTCCAGGAGCGTCGCCGCCGAGCCGTTGTGCAGGTAGGGAGCCGAGTTCCACAGGCCGCGCAACGTAGGTGTCTCGAGCCCGGTCAACGGGCCGCCAATGCGTTGGCCGGAGCCGCGCTGGATCGTGCCCACGTTGTGCAGGAGGCCGTCGGTGAAGTTGTTGCCGGAGTGACACTGCGCGCAGCTCAGCTGCTCGAAGACGACCTTGCCGCGGGCGCCCGCCACGGTGAGTGCGCCGGATGGTGCGCGGTGCGGGCTCTGGCCGAACTCACTGAGGGAGCTGACGTACGCGGCGAGCGCGTCGAGCTCGGGGCTGAGGCCCGCCTTGGGTTGGCCGAGCGGGTTGCTCACGGTGCCGGTGCCAAACAGGGTGTCGCTCATAAAGCCGTCGCCGCCGAACGGTCCGCGGATGTCGTTCTCGAAGTCCTGGATCTCGTCGAAGTTGGCGGTCCAGTGCACGTTGCCGTGGCCCATGCCGCCGCGCCCTTGCAGCGAGATCGTGTTGCGCAGTCCCTCACCGCGGTCGGTGAAGTCCCACACCTGGCCGTCCTGGCCGCCGTCGAGGTGGCAGCTGGCGCAGCTGATGTAGCCGTCCTCGTTCATGCGCGGGTCGTCGGCGTTGTAGAAGATCTGCTTGCCCTGCAGCTCCTGCGGCGAGAGCGCCTCGTTGGCGACGGTCGACACGGTGGTGATGAGCGGCATGGCGAACGTCGTCGATCGCGTGACGCCGGTGACGTCGTAGACGGTGACGTTGCGCGACATGAAGTTGTGGACGAACATGCGCCCGTCTTCCGACAGCACCAGGCCCTGCGGCGCCAACCCGGTGTTGGGGATGTCGCCGGTCACGTCGCCGGTGTAGGCGTCGCGGACGTCGATCTCATTGCTCCCCTGCAGCGCGTGGAACGTGTAGTCACCGAGCCGGCTGAACGCCACGGCGCACGCCATGTCGCGATCGTTGAAGTCAATCCGCGCGCTGAGGTCCTCGCGACTGCGTTGTAGATCGATCTGCGACACGATCGTGCGCACGGTGCTCTCGAAGTTGAGCGGCTCAGCGCTGCGGAACGTGCCGCGCGCGATGTTGTCCTTTTTGGACGGGATCCACATCCGGCGGCCGTCCGTCGAGATCGCCGGCGAGCCCAGGTAGTTCGGCACGCCGCGACCGCTCGCCTCGGTGTCGGGTCCTGGGTCGAAGGCCAGACGGATTGTGCGGACCCGCGCGAACGGCATCGCCGAGAGCTCATACACTTCACCCGCTGGCGTCCGCGCCTTGGCGTCGCGCGGGGGGGCTCCATCGGGGCCGGGCCCGACGGATCCCGCCGCCGGTCCTCCTGCGGAGATGTGCCGCGTGACGAAGATGCGTTGCCCGTCGGCCGAGACCGCGATGCCGCGGGGCTCGGGGCCGACGGTGGCGGTATCGATCCACCGCCGCGTGTCCGTGTTGAGCTTCGCCACTTGGCCCGTCGCGGTGAGGGTCACGTAGGCGGTCCGCCCGTCTGGGCTCATCGCAATGCCGTACGGCGCTGACGCGTCCGGGAGCTGGATTCTGCCCAGGAGTTGGGCGGACAGCAGGTGCACCACGTTGATCGTCGCGTCGCCCTGGCACACGACCCAGGCGGTCTCGTCGGGGGCAAACGCCACGGTGCGCGGCTGGTCGTCGACCGGGAGCTCAAACAGCTTGCGGTAGTTGTTCTTGTGGATGGACGTGACGGTGTCGTTGTCCGCGTTCACGCAGAAGACGCGGTGGCGCTGCTCGTGGATGGCGATGGTGCTGGAGTGCGTCGGCTGGTCGGTGGTGAGGGGATGGTGCACGGTCTGCAGGTAGGACGCCGTGCCCTCGGCCGTCCCGTTGGTCACCCGGCACAACACCGAGAAGTGGCCGCCGCGGGTGTACGTGTGCGTCGCTCCGGGGTTCGTCGAGAACGGCGTCGGCGGCGAGCCGTCGCCGAAGTCCCACGAGTACTGGAACGGCCCGACTCCCGTGACCGACTCCACGGTCACGTTCAGGGGCGTGCCGGTCTCGATGGGGGCCTGGGCGGCGACGCCGACGAGGACTCGCCCGGCGGCGTCCCAGGTCGTGAACTGGCTGACGAAGGTCTCTGCCAGACCGTTGCCGGCCCAGTCCGTCATTCCGCCGGCAGCGATGACGACCTCGTAGGTCGTGTCGGGCCGCAGCGGGTCGCGCGGCCAGAAATTGACAATGCCAAACTGGTTCGAGTAGCTGCCGGCCAGCGCCGAGCCGCCCACCGGGCGGACAATGAACGTCGTGGTGTCGATCGAGCCCATCTCGATCATGTCGGAGGCGGTGATGCCGACGCGCGTCTTCACGTCCAGGTCGGTCGCTCCGTCGGGCGGGTCGACCATCGTGACGCGCGGCCCGACCCCGTCCGGCTGGCTCTGGTGCGGGATGATGTGCGATCCCTGGCCCTGGTCGTCGCCGAGGATTGCGACGTTGCCCATGGGCGAGACCCAATCCCAATCGCCGCCGGAAATCGGCTGCGACGTCGAGCCGACGACCGTGTAGGGCGAGCCGCTCACGTCCAGCTTGCGATACACCGTGGACGACGCCACGTGCACGAACGCGTCTTGAGTGAGCGCCGTACCACCGCGCGAGGGCATCGGCGCCTCGCCGATCTGCGGGAAGCCCGGCGCGAACAGGTCGTGGATGTGGAATGAGCCGTTTTGGCCGGTCGGTTGCGCAATGGGGCCGCTCACCGCGGCCACGACGAAGCGGCCGTCGTTGATCGAGCCGGCGTACGGAATCGGCGTGGTCGGGTTCGAGTCGATCAAGACCGGAACTGCCGGGTCACTGATGTCGAACCGGGCGAAGCCGGGGCCGCCGTCCGAGTTGGTGAGGACGAGCGTGTTGCCGATCGCGTAGGCCAGCACGGTGTTGAAGCCGCCGAGCTGGCTCTTGGGGATCTGATTGACGACGCGCGGGCTCGTTGGGTCGCTCGCATCGATGATGGCAAGGCCCAGGCTGCCGACGGGCACGTAGATGAAGGGTGCTTGCACGAACAGCCAGAACACGCCCGTCGTGTAGCCGCCGGTCACCCCGGGGATGTCGTAGCGGGTCTCGAGCGTCGGGTTGAAGACGTCGGACCAATCCGAGATGACGAACCCTGTGCCGCCGAGTCCGCCGGGACCGCGTGCGAGCACCACGTGCTGGCCGCCCCACGCCGAGGTCTGGGCGTAGGTGTGCGGCTCGCTGAGATCCATACCGTTGCTCGATCCCGTGAGCGAGCTCACGAGGACCGGGGCATAGGGGTTGGAGAGGTCGTAGAACTCGACCCCGCCGCCGGTCTTGAGCGAGGCGAGATAGCCGTCGTGCAGGAAGTGGTGGCCGTAGCTGCCGCTGCCAAACGAGCTGATGATCGTGAACAGCTCGCCCGGCGGGTAGACCCGGCTCGGGAGGCCGGGGCCCGACTGGGTCGCGACGGGCGCGGCGCACAGCAGGGCGAGTCCGAGGTGGAGGGGAAAGCGGCACATGGGGCTCCTCCGGGGGCAAGTGACAGGCCTGACTCTACCCGGGATCTTTCCAGGGGGCCCGTGTCGGCGGGCGGGATGCTCCGGCGGTCGCCTGCGTCGCGGCCCCGAGCAACCGTCAGGGCTGCACGTCGATGCGTAGCCCGTCCGAGAACCCCCAGCTCGCCGGATCGCTGCTCGGCAAGGCGCCCCATTGGGTGAACAGCGACCCCCCGATCAAGCTCGGATCGGCCGGGATCGGCACGCTCAGGCGCGCATTGCCCACCGCGTCCGCGGTCCACGGCACCAGCGCGTCGAGCGCCACGAGCAGCTCGCAGTCCGAGGCGCCGAGACCGGCGAGACTCAACGGCAGCGGCACCACGCCCCACGCCGTGGCGCTGCCGCCGCCGATGAGCAGCAGCGGCTCGAGCGGTGCGGCGCCGTAGAGGCGCAGCTCGAGCGTCGCACCGATGGAGGCCGAACCGTCAAAGCCGTTGCGCAGTCCGCGGCAGCCGGTGCCAAACGAGCGCGCCGGCCCGGTCGTGGCGTGGAAGTCGAGCACCAACGGCAGGTGGTCGTAGTCCTCGCCGATGCTGTCGCGGGTCACGTCCCAGATCTGCAGGCCCGTGGCTGCGCGTTCGGCGTCCGACATCATCCCCGTGTTGAGGACGAAGGCGTTGCCCGGCCGCAGCACGCTGTCGGTGTAGGACAAGAAGTCGAGCCGGCCAGGTGCGAACACGCTCCCGTCGTCGCGCCAGGTGTAGTCCAGCGGCTCGCGGCCGTTGTGCCGTGGCCGCACGTCGACGTTGGGCGTGCCGTCCCAGTCGGGCGGGGCGTCCGGCCCGTACCGGCCCTCATCGCGAATGTCGCCGTTGAGCACCGTCGCCGCCGGTGTGAAGGAGCCGACGATGTTCCAGTCGCCGACCACGGCGATGCCCGTGCCAACGGGCAGGGTGATGGCGCCGCCGGGCGTGCGGGCGTCGCGCATCCACGCGGCGATGGCGTCCGATTGCTGCTGCCGCTGCGGGTCGTTGGCCTCGCCGCCGCAGCAGCGGTAGTGGCTGTTGATCACGTACAGGTCGTGAGCGAATTGGCTATCCGGCAGATCCACCAACGCCATGCCCAGGTCCCGTTGGCCCGCCGGCGAGGTGCGGGCGGCCTGCAGCGAGAGCGGGTACTTAGCGGCGATGACGTCGCTGCTGTTGCCGCCGCGGTACACCGCCCAGCGGCGGCCGCCACCAAGTGGCGCCAGCGAGTCGAGCAGATTGCGGACGCTGGATGCCGACGACGAGACTTCCTGCAGGCAAACGACGTCCGGATCGAGCGCCGCGAAGATGCGCGCGAACTTGGCGGCCTGCGTTGGGTTGACCGAGGGGAAGATCGTGTTCGACCAGACGTTGTAGCAGAGCAGCCGGCAGTCGGTGGGCGCGTCGCGGTCGAGGAACACGCTGCCCGCGGTCCACAGCTCGTCCGCACCGATATCGACGATGCCGGTGCCGCCGAGCCGCGGCTGGCGGTCGAGGTCGCGTGCCGGCAAGGCGGGCGCGGTGTTGGTGCCGGCATCCACGCAGGGCGAGCTCGCGATCAGGCGATAGTTCCCCCCCGGCCCGCTGGCGAAGCGCGGGTTGGCGTTCAGGTTGCCGGTGCCGGCAAAGCCGCCCTCGACGTCGCTGTAGGTCACGACCGGCGCCGAGGCACCGCTGAAGGCAATGGCCCCGGGGCGATTCCCCCAGACGATGGTGTTGGTCACGCGCGGGCTGGCATCGCTGCCGCCGATGCCCGCGGCTGCGGCGCCGGCCGTGTTGTCGGCTACGGTGCAGCTGGTGAGGGTGGGCGCCGCGTCGACGATGTCGACGCCACCCGCGCGGCCGCTCGCGGTGTTGTCACCGATCACGCACCCGGTGAGCGCAGCGGTCGCACCGCCTTTGATGGAGACGCCGGCGCCGCGCGTCGCGACGTTGTGTCGCAGGTGCGCGCCGAACAGCTCGCCGCCGGTGCCGTCCAGCTGTACGGCGCCGCCCTCGTCGCCCGCGGTGTTCTGCACGAAGGCGCAGTCGTCCGCGGCGACCGTGCCGCGTCGCAGCGCGACGCCCCCGCCGTCCGCCGACGCGACGTTGTCGCGGAACGCGCAACGCCGCAGCGTCACTGCAGCGTCGATGGCGCGGATGGCGCCACCGGTACCGCTCGCGGCGTTGTCCTCGAACAGACAATCGTCGATCACCGCGCCGCCGCGGCGGAGATGGATCGCACCGCCTTGGCCCGCTTGGTTGAAGCGGAACCAGCAGTCGCGCAGGGTCGGGGTCGTATCCACGCACCGGACCCCACCGCCGTCGCCGGAGCCCGCGTCGCCGTGGGTGACGTGAAAGCCCGCGAGCACCGCGCCCGGGCCTTCGCCGTTGACGAAGACCACTGCGGTGCCGGAGCCTGGGCTGTCGATCGTCGTCACTGCGGGGCCGTCCGTCGACATGACCAGGATGTCTTTGCCGAGGAAGTCGATGCGCTCCTCGTAGCGGCCGGGCGACACCAGGACGGTGTCACCAGTTGCGGCGACGGCGATCGCCGCTTGGATGCTCGGGTGTTGGGCGGGGACGGTCAGGGTCGTCTGCGCGACGGCCGGGGGGCAGGCGGCGATCGAGCACGCGAGAACGCGCAGGGCAATTGGACGCATGGGACGGCGATTGTAGGCGCGACCGGGCCGCAGCGCGGCTCGGTGTATCCCGCGGTGCGACCGAGTCGGTGCGGGGGACGGGCCGGCCTTACAGCGGTAGGAACGCGTGGCTGTACCATGCCACCGGCAGCAGGAAGGCGAAGCCCAGCAGCGCGTAGCCCCGGTCCTCGCCCCGCAGCCACGCCGAGCCGAGCAGCCAGGCGGCGGCGGGCACGATTGCGTGGTTGGCGGCCGCGCCGCCGAGATGAATGAGCGATCCGAGGCTGGGGTGCCCGCCCGGTACGGCCCAGTCCCCGACGATGCCGGCGACGGCGCAGATGCCCGGCAGGAGGCACAGCACGCGGGCGATGCTGGCCGGCCGCGACCGCGGCCGCACGATGGCGAACCCGAGCAGGGCGAAGAGGGCCGAGAGCGCCGCCAGGAGGCCATGGCTGGCGCTGGCATTGATCAGCCAATGCCGGGCCGGGGCTCGCCAGAGCACGAACGCCGCGACGACGACACCGATGACGGCGATGAGGCTGAGGCCGCCGTGGGAACCCTGTGGGGCTCGCGGCGCGGGCAGGGCTCCGAGATTCTGTTCGATCATGTGCTGACAACTCCCGGGGTGGGCCCTGGTCCGAAGGGGGCGCGGCCGTTGCGGCTGTTGTCGGCGATGATTTGCCGCATCCCGGTTTGGCCTCGACGCACCGTCGCCATCGATCGAACGGCGGCTGCCGCACCGCGGCGGAGTTCCTTTTCAGGTTTTCCACCTTGGCGCCCGCGGGCCCCTGGCGTTCAAGGAAGGCGCGTGGCTCAGAATGCCGCGCCTCCTCCCTGCCACTCCCTCTCCGTTCTCCCGAGGACTCGATGATGCATTCCGCTCCGCTTCGCCGATGGGCTGCTGGTGCCGCCGCGACGACTGCCTTGACCCTTCTGCCGCTCGGCGCGCAGACCACCTTCACCAGTGCTCCCCACGCCGCCGGGGCGAACCCAGGGGCCGTGGCCACTGCTGATCTCGACGGCGACGGCGACGTCGACGCGGCGCACGCGCATGCGGCGTTCGACCAAGTGCGGGCCAACCTCAACACCGGGGGCGGTGCCGCCTTTGCGAACGGGCCGCTGTTTACCTATCCGGTGGGCAGCCGGCCGGTGGAGCTGGTGATCGACGCGTTCAACAGCGGCCGACCGGACGTGGCAGTGATGCTGGCGGGGAGCGGCCAAGTGGCCATCCACTTGGCGACGGGCGCGTGGCCGGGCTTCGCGGCACCGCAGCTGGTGCCCATGACGGGGCCGATCGAGGCGGTCAGCTTTGACGTCGAGCTCGACGGTGACCGGGACCTAGCGGTGCTGTGTCAGGGGCCGCCGCGGGTCGAGATCCTGCGCAATACTGGCGGCGTCTTTGCGCCGGTGCTGTCCATTCCTCTGTCGGTGGGGCCGCACGCGATCACGGCCGGCAACTTCAACGGCAACGGGCCGAACGATCTAGTGGTCACCGGCAGCGCCGGCACCGCGTTTGCGGATGTCCTGCTCAACCAGACGGTCGGCGCCGCGGTTGCGTTCTCGCCCGAGCAGCTGTTCGGCGTCGACTTCCGGCCGTTCGGAGTGTGCTCTGGCGACTTCAACGGCGATGGCCTCACCGACATCGCGACCGCGAACGCGGCGTTCAGCACTGTGACCGTTCTGCTCAACGACCCGACCGCGGTCTCGACCGTGACCGTGGGCATGCTCGCGAGTACCTACCCGATGGCGCCCGGCGTGGTTGCCGGTCCCGCCACCGAGATCGAGTGTGCCGACATGGACTGCGACGGCGACGTCGATCTGGGCGTCGCCTGCAACGCCAGCAACAGCACCAATTGGTATTGGAACATCGGCGGCGGCGGCACGTTCGTGACGCCGACCTACGCGGCGGCCGCGGGCCCCGGTGCCGGTGACCTGGCGCTCGCCGACTTCAGCGGCGATGGCTGGCTCGACGCGGTGACGGCGGACACCACCGCCAACACGATCACCGTGCAGCGCAACAACTTCGGCGCCGGCTGCTGCCGCCATGTGTTCATCGGCGGGATCATCGACGGGTTCTCGCTGGCGACGCCGTTTGGCGCCGAAGAGGCGTGCCCCGGCCCGGACCTCAGCGCGTTCTTCACGGGCCCGACCCGCGACTTTGATGGGCCCGTCGTGTGTAGCGAGGTGTTCATGCACACGTTTTCGGACTTGCCGACCGACATCAAGTCAGCGCGGGTCCGCATCGGCGTGCGCGCCGATTGCACGAGCCCGGGCGACGTGTTTGGCCTCGGCTTCGAAACCAGCACCAACTGGTTCAGCTACATCGACACGATGGGCAACCTGACGAGCTCGCCGTGGACCGCGGGTTCGACGAGTGGCTTTGCCTTCGATCTGGCGAACCTGCCGGGTGGCATCAATCTGCTGCCGAAGATGGCGGCCGACGGTCGGCTCGACTTCTTCAACCGCAGCAACACCGCGTTCGACTACATCTACCTCGAGATCGAGACCTGCGCCCGGTCGCGGCCGGCGATGAACCTCAACGTCGATCCCTACGTCACGCCGGGCGTGCTCGGCTGGAACGTGAGCGGGGGACCGGCGAGCGGCGTCGCGGCGATCTTCTTGAGTCCGTTCGTCGGTCCTGGCCCGATCATCGGCACCCAGCAGATGTGCCTGACCGCGCCGACGTTCTTGGCGCTGTTCCCACTGACCGGTTCGGGGACGGGGACGTTGTCGATCCCGTTCGGCGTGCCGTTCCCGCCGCCGTGCGTGACCCTGTCGAGCCAGGCCGTCGCCGTGGGCGGGGGTAGCTGGTTCTACAGCAACACGAACACGCAGCAGCTGTTCGACTGACCGGTGGGCGCGGCGCGGCCCCGGCCGTCGCGCCGCCCGCCCGACCCCGGCGCCGGATTTCGCGCCGAAACCTGGCCGGTCGCCGCACCTCGCTTGCGCTGCCTTTGGCAGCAAGACAGCTCCGAGGTGCAAGCGATGCGAACGACTCTCCGAACGGCTCTTCTGATTTCAGCTTCGGTCCTTGGCAACGTGGCGATGGCCACGGCGCAGGACCCCGCGCCGGCCCGGGCCGCAGAGGCGGCGCGCGGCCTGGTCCCGGTCCACACCGGGGTCGATGAGGCCGAGGCCGCATACGGTATTTGGGCTGCGGGACCGGACTACAAGGTCTCGTTCCACGACGGGATGACCTTCTACCCCGTCCTCGGCGAGGCCGCCCCGCGCAACCTGCCGGTGCGTTGGACGACGACGTCGGTGGCGGTCGGTGAGCAGCAGATGCTGACGCCGGACGCCAAGCGGGCCATGCGCGGTCAGAGCGCCGGTTGGCGCTACGAGTATCGATACCCCGGTTTCACCGAGGCTTACGACGTGCGTGAGGACGGCGTCGAACAGACGTTTGTGTTTGACCGGCGTCCGGGCACCGGCGACCTGGTCGTGCGCGGCCGGCTCGACGGCGAGCTCGGCGCCGACGCGTCGGGCGCCGGCGCCGGCGGCCTGGCGCTGCGCGACGCCGGCGGCCGGGAAGTCGTGCACTACGGCGCGGCTGTGGCGGTCGATGCCGTGGGGCGTCGCACCGCGATGGCGACGCGCCTCGTTGACGGCGAGATCGAGCTGCGCCTCGATGCATCCGCGGTGCGCGACGTGGTGTTCCCGCTGACGGTGGATCCGCTGATCAGCACGCGCGGGATCTCGGCCGGTGGTGCGCCTCCGGCCAAGACCGAGATCGCGCGCGACGGCGAGACGGGTCAGCTGATGATCGTGTTCACGCGGGCAGTCTCGAGCGCCGACTACGACGCGTATGCGTACATGATGGACGATGACTTTTCGCCGTCCGCGCCGGTGTTCACCGACATCACGGCGTCATGGAGCACCGACAGCATCGACGCGGCGTTTGTCGCCGCGCCGGCGAAGTGGCTGATCGGCTTCAATCGGCTCCTGCCGGCCAGCGGCGTCGGCTACCTGCGCGCCCACGTGCACGACGCCGGCGACTTCAGCATCGGGACCCGGGTCCTGGCGCTGAGCACGGCGGAATGGGCTCATGAAATCGCCGTCGGTGGCTGCTCCAGCAGCGTGCCGGGGGACGAGGCGATCATCGTGTATCGCTGGGACCGCGGTCAGCCCAACAGCCCGACTTCGACCATCCGCGGCACCGTGGTGGACGTCCGCGCCGCGACCAGGCTGCGCGACTTCCAAATCAGCAGTGGGGACGCGACCGAGGACGCCGAGCGGCCGGACGTCAACGAGCAGCGGCAAGGCTCGAGCGACGATTGGTATTGCGTGTTCCAGAGTCTCGATGCGCCGGTTGCCCAGGACGACTGGGACCTGCTCATCACCCGTGCGGACGACTTTGGTGCAATGGGCTCGTGGGTCGCGCTCGGCAACCAGGGCGCGACGATGCACAGCTTCGCGCCGCGCATCGCTGGTAGCGTCGACCGCTACGCGATCTCCTATCTCCAACGTCCCAACCTGTTTCCGCAGATCGGCGACACCGGGCCCGAGGCGTGGGCGCAGATCATCCAGTGGGGGGTGCGTTCGGCGCAGCTCTCGGTTGGGGCGCACCAACTGGTACGTCAGGGTAGTGCCCTGCGCCTGGGTGGCGTCGCGTTCGATTCAGAGACCCGCAGCCACTGGTCCTGCGTCACGAGCGAGCAGCTGGCGACGCCGCTCGTGTCCTATGTGGATCGAGTGGGGCGCGATGGCCGCGTGGCCGAGTCGGCGACGATCTCGTCGACGAAGGACCGGACCAACCCCTCGGTCACCTATGACGACGACAACCACGAGTACACGATCGCGTACGCATCGAGTGCGGTGGTGCTGGCCTCCAAGTTCGCCTATCCGGCGTTGGCGCCGCCGAGCCCCTACGGCAGCGGGTGCGGGGCGGCATCGATCGGCTTGGCTCCCGGCGGCCACGGCAGGCTGCCGTGGGCCGGCACGGCGAACTTCATTCTGCGGCTGAGCGGCGCGCAGTCCGGTGTGAACGCCGTGCTGTTCCTCGGCGGTGCGCCGGGCAGCTTCGACCTGAGCCCGATTGGCATGACAGGCTGCCGCCTGCTGGTGGACCCCTCGCTGGGCTTGGGCACGATCGGCATGGCGGTCACCTCGTCGGGGCAGAATCTCCGGCTCAGCATCCCGTCGCGGGTGAAGGGCACGGTCTACGCGCAGTGGTTCTACGTGAGCCCGGGGGCCAACCCGTTTGGGGCCGAAATGACCGACGGCCTGGCCATCGACATCCAGTGAGTCCGCCGCGCTACGGCAGGTCCGCCAGGTCCTCGGCAAGCACGCGGCCCAGCACCGCGCAGCCGCGCGCGTTCACGTGGTCGTCGAGGTTCCAGTAAAGCGGCTCGGTCCCGGCCGCAGCCTCGCGCATGGCGGCACGTGGATCGACCACGCGGCCGCCGTGCTCGCCCAGCAGGTGCAGCAGCTCGTTGTGGAGGCGGTCGTCGAAGTGCGCCGCCGAGGCGTCGAGCTCGAGGGCCGTGACCGCCCGGTCGACGCGGTCCTGCACCCGCTGCGGCTCGACCTGCACACGGGTCGGCACGAGTAGGAAGCGCAGGTCGTAGCCGTGTTGGCGCGCCAAGGCGAGGTGTTGCTCGACGACGTAGCCGAGCAGCGCCATGGCGCGCGTCTCCGCTTGTGGGTACTTGGCGAACACCGCGGTCTGCATCAGCGATTGGCTGAGCAGCGGGCGGTCGCCGCAACCGTGGAGTTTCTTGAGCAGCGCCGTGCCGTCCGTCCATGAGCCGCCGAGCGACTGCACCATCCCGATCGTCTGCCAGGCGCGCTCGACGAGCAGGTCGAAGCGATCGCGGTAGAAGCGGTAGAGCAGGCTGCGCCGTCGCCAGAAGTCGAGCGGGCCCTGCGCGAAGGCGACGAACTCGGGTGGTCGCTCTTCGACTGCGCCATCGACGAGCACCAGGTGCGGGCGGTCGTCCGGGCGCAGCAGGTCGAGCAGGTCGTTGCCGACGTAGAGCGCCGCGATCACGACGTCGGGCTCGAAGCGGAGCAGGTCCTCGCGCAGCATCACCAAGCACTGGTGTGGCGAGTAGCGTCCGACCCCGGCGTTGAGGGCCTCCGCGTTGGGCCTGCCGTGCGCGCGGAGCTCGGCTTGGAGTTGCGCCGGATAGGTCTCGGCGTTGTCTGCCATCCCGTCGGTGTGGGAGTCGCCGATCACGAGGACGCGCAGCGTGTCCGCGGGCTTGGGCACCGCGACTTCATCGTCGCGCCGCAGCCTCTGGTCGTTGCGCTGCAGGATGATGGTGCCGCCCGGGAACTCCGCGTCGTCGACCCGAGTCGAGCTGCCGGGGATGGGGCGAAAGCCCAGCGTCTCCGACCGTTCCAGGTAGCTGGCCTCGCGGGGGAACGGGTGGAAGATGCGCCAAGCCACCAGCCAGCCGACCGCGAAGTCCATCCCCACAAACAGCACGAGCCCCACGAGCAGTGCCCGCCAGGGGCGCCGGCGGCGCGTTGGTGCCGGTCTCGGCGAGGCAGGAGCAGAGGCAGACGGCCGAGACATGGCAGAACTTGGCCGTCGGGCGCAAACCCGGGGCCGGCGCTGGATCGTAGATGCAAGGTCCCTACGGTCAACGCCTCCGCGGTTTGCGATCCACCGATCGCGCCGCCACGGTCCTTCCCTTCGAGATCTCATGAATCGCCTCAGCGCTGCGATGGCCGCCATCGCTCTCTTTGCCGTCCCGGGCTTGGCCCAAGACCGACTGTCACCGGAGCTGCTCTGGGAGCTGCGGCGGGTGAGCGGCCCACAGCCGAGTCCGGATGGCCGGCACTTGCTGTACGGCGTGCGCACCTACGACCTCGAGGCGAACCGCGGCACCAGCCACCTGTGGTTGCAGGATCTGCAGAATGGCGAGCGGCGGGCGCTGACGTCGGCGGGGAGCAACTTCAATGCGCGCTGGTCGAGCGACGGCCGGACGATTGCGTTCTTGTCGACGCGCGACGGCGCGCCGCAGATCTACACGATTCGGGTGGATGGCGGCGAGGCGCAGCAGGTCACGGACGTCGAGGGTGGCGTCTCCAACATGGCGTGGTCGCCGACGGGCACGCACTTCTCGTTTACGGCCGCGGTCAAGTTGGATCAGACCGTGCACGACCTTCATCCCGACCTGCCGAAGGCCGAGGCGAAGCTCTACGACACCGCGATGTTCCGGCACTGGGACGAGTGGAAGGACGGCACGTATAGCCACCTGTTTGTCGTCGCCGCCGAGGGCGGCGAGCCGCGGGATCTCATGGCCGGGGAGCGTTTTGATACGCCGGTCAAGCCGTTTGGCGGCGGCGAGCAGATCGCCTGGTCGCCGGACGGCAAGGAGCTGTGCTACACCGCCAAGAAGATCGGCGTGCCGATCGAGTGGGCGCAGAGCACGGACAACGATCTTTACGCCGTGTCGGTCGACGGCGGCGCGGCACGCAACTTGACCGAGGGGATGGAGGGCTATGACCAGGAGCCGGTCTACTCGCCCGATGGCCGTTGGATCGCGTTCCACAGCATGGCCCGCGCGGGCTTTGAGTCCGACCGCAACCGGATCATGCTGCTCGACCGTCAAAAGGGCGGGATCCGCGAGCTCACGACCGACTTCGATCAGTCCACGCACTCGGCGACGTGGGCTCCCGACAGCGAGTCGCTCTACTTCACCTCGGACATCGACGGCACGACGCAGATCTACCGTCTGGGCCTCGGTGGCGGCGCGCCGATGGCGATCTCGGCGGGTCGGTTTCAGTTCGCGGCGCCGAGCCCGGGCCCGACCGGCCAATGGCTCTATTGCTTGCGCCAGAGCACCGAGCGGCCGTTTGAGGTCGTGCGGCTGGCGACGGGCGGCGCGGCAGGCCAGGGGGAAGCGCTCACCGACGAGAACGGCGGCATGTTCGCCAAGCTCGAGTTGCCGCGGGTCGAGAGCCGCGAGTTTGCGACGACCGACGGCGCCAAGGTGCACGCGTGGGTGGTCTATCCGCCGAACTTCGACCCCAACAAGAAGTGGCCCATGCTGCTCTACTGCCAGGGCGGGCCGCAGTCACAGGTGGGTCAGTGGTTCAGCTATCGCTGGAACTTCCACCTAATGGCGGCGCAGGGCTATGTGGTGCTGGCGCCGAATCGGCGCGGCCTGCCGGGGTTTGGCCAGGCGTGGAACGATCAGATCAGTCGCGACTGGGGTGGCCAGGCGATGGATGACCTGCTGGCGTGCACCGACGCCATGCGCCAGGAGTCCTTCATCGATCGTGAGCGCGTGGCGGCGATCGGCGCAAGCTTCGGCGGCTACTCGGTCTACTGGTTGATGGGCCATGACCAGGAGAACCGCTTCTGCGCGATGCTCGCGCACTGCGGGGTGTTCAACCTCGAATCGATGTATCTCTCCACCGAGGAGCTGTTCTTCGTGAACTGGGACCTCGGCGGCCCGTACTGGGAGGTGCCCGACGACTATCAGCGCTTCTCGCCGCACCTGTTCGCCAAGGAGTGGGACACGCCTTTGTTCGTGATCCACGGCGAGAAGGACTTTCGGGTGCCGGTGGCCCAGGGCATCCAGGCGTTCAATCTGGCGCAGGTGCAGGGCGTGCCGTCGCGCTTCCTCTACTTCCCCGAGGAAGGGCACTGGGTGCTGTCGCCGCAGAACGGCGTGGTGTGGCACCGCGAGTTCTTTCGCTTCCTAGGAGAGTGGTGCAAGCCCGGCGATGCCGCGGCGGCGCGACCGCAGACCGCGGCCGCGAGCGTGCGCGCCGGGACGAAGTCGCAGCCCGTGGCGGGCGCCGAGGGCGCCGACCGCCAGTGGTTGCTCGAGCGCGTCGATGACACCAGCGTCGTGCAGCTCTACGCCGACGGCTTTGAGAGCCTGTCGCTGCGCGACAAGATGCTCTGCTATCACCTGGCCCAGGCGGCGATCGCTGGTCGCGACATCTTCATCGACCAGAAGTTCGAGCACGCGCTGGAGATTCGCGACCTGCTCGAGGAGCTATTCGTGCATCGTCGCGCTCTCGAGCCGGCGACGCGCGCCGAGATCGACCGGTACACCAAGCTGTTCTGGGTGCACAACGGCATCCATAGCGGCATTACCTCGCGCAAAGAATTGCTGCAGCTCGACGAGCCCGCCTTCGCGCGGGCGATCCAGAGCGCCACGGCGGCCGGCGCGAGCGTGCCCAATCCAGCTCGCGCCCGGGTCCTGTGGTCGATCATGACCGACCCCGAGTCGCACCAATCCTGCACCGACAAGACGCCGGGTGAGGGTGAGGACGCGCTGCAAGCCAGCTGCAACAACCTCTATCGCGGCGTCTCGCTGGCCGACCTCGAGAAGTTCGAGGAGCGCAATCCGCTGAACAGCCGGGTCGTCAAGCTCGCCGACGGCTCGCTCGTCGAGCAGGTCTATCGTGCCGGCGACGGTGATCGGGTGCTGCCCGGTCTCTACGCCAAGGAGCTCACCGAGGTGATCGCGCATCTCGAGGCGGCGATCCCGTTCGCGCCGGAGAAGACCCAGCGCGTGCTCGATCTGCTGGTGCGCTACTACCGGACGGGTGACCCCGCCGACTGGCGCGCCTGCAACATCGCCTGGGTGCAGGACACCGACTCGGTGGTGGATCAGATCAACGGCTTCATCGAGGTCTACCTCGACGCGCGGGGCCAAAAGGGCGCGTGGGAAGCGGTCGTGAGCTTCCTGAACCCGGCGAAGACCAAGACGATCCAGGCGCTGGCCGAGGAGGCGCAGTGGTTTGAGGACCGCATGCCGTGGCCCGAGGAGTTCAAGAAGAAGAACGTGAAGGGCATCAGCGCGCGGGCCATCTCGGTGATTACCGAGACCGGAGACTCCGGCCCGATCACGCCGATTGGCATCAACTTGCCCAACGAGGCCGATATTCGTCAGGACTACGGCAGCAAGTCGGTCAACCTCGCCAACGTGGTGGAGGCGTACGACGCGGCGCGCGGCGCGAGTGGCAGTCTCGCCGAGTTTGCTTGGTCCGAAGAGGAGCAATCGCGCGCCAAGAAGTGGGCCTCACTCGCGGGCGACACGCTGACCAACCTGCACGAAGTGGTGGGTCACGCCTCCGGGCAGCTGGAGGAGGGCAACACCAACCCAGCCGGCCGGCTCGGCATGTTCTACTCGACCCTCGAGGAGGGCCGCGCCGACCTCGTCGGGCTCTACTGGATCGCCGACCCGAAGCTGCAGGAGATGGGCATCGTGCCACATCCCGACGTGGCGTTGGCCGAGTACGAGGGCTACGCGCGCAACGGGCTGGTCCAGTTGCGCCGTGTCGCGATCGGCGACCGGATTGAGGAAGACCACATGCGCAATCGGCAGATGGTCGTCCACTGGCTCATCGCCAACACCGATGCGATCGCAGTCGAGAAGCGGGCGGGCAAGACGTTCTATCGGGTGACGAGCGCGGCGGCGTTTCGCAAGGGCTGCGGCACCCTGCTGGCCGAGGTGATGCGCATCAAGGCAACCGGCGACTTCGAGGCCGGCAAGAAGCTCGTCGAGACCTATGGCACCAACGTCGACCGCGCGCTGCACGAGGAAGTGTTGGCCCGCATCGCCGCGTTGGACCTGCCGTCGGCGACCGGGTTCGTGCAGCCGGAGCTGCGCCTGGTGCATGACGACCAAGGGGGCGTCGTCGACGTCGAGGTCCACTACCCGATGGACCTGGCGGCGCAGATGCTGCGCTTCAGCGGGCGGCGCTAGTCCGCGCGGCGCCGTGTGACCGGCATCTCGCGCTTCGAGCCAAGCCACGGGAACCGTGCAAACAAACGTGAGCTGCGCCGGATCCGGTCCATGCGGCCCGTGCCGACCGAATCGAAGCGCGAGGAGCCAGAGACGACGGCATGACGGCATCATGGTAGGCCGGGCGCCGACAGCGGGTATGCTCCGCGGGCCGGCGACCCGACGCGCCTCCCGCCGTGGACCACGCGGAACGAGATTCGAGCCCCGATGAAGGGCTGCCCCCCGACCCGGCCAAGCGTCCGCTGAGGCTGAGCCCCCGTGGTCTCGTCGGCCGCGTCGGTGGCCGTGCCCGCGTGCGTGAGATCCTGCAGATGTTCTACGCGCGCCTCGCCACCGACCCGATGGTGGGATTTCACTTCGCCGGGCACGACCTCGAAGCCATCGTCGACGGACAGCTGGCCTTTTTGTGGAAGGCGTTCGGCGAGACGGCGCAGTTTCGCGGCCGGCACCCGTCGGTTGCGCACCGGGACCTGGCGCCGATCTTGCGCGGGCAGTTCGACCGGCGCCTGGTGGTGTTGGAGGAAGTGCTGACGCAGGCCGGTGTGCCGGCGCCCGACCGCGAAGCGTGGCTCGCCGTCGAGCGCAGCATGCGCGCGGTTGTGCAGGATCGTGGACGGTAGGCGGGCTCGGGCCCTGCGTCAGGACTGCGGCGCGCGCTCGGGCGAGCGGAGGAACGGTGCGCGCAGGCGCACCAGAAGCTCGCCGGGCGGCTGGCCGCGCAGCCGTTTGGCGAGGGCCCGGGCTGCGGTCAGCACGAACGTCGCCGCCTCGACGGCACTCGCACGCACGCGGCCGTAGTGTTTCACCAGGTAGTAGTAGCGACTTCGGAAGTAGTGCTCGGCAATGCAGCCGAAGTAGAGCTCGCGCTTGGCGGTGCGCGCGCTCGCGTGCACGTGGTGCACGGCGACGGCCTCGCCCAGCACCCAGATCTCATGGCCCGCGCGATGCGCGCGGTAGCACAGGTCGGTCTCCTCGAAGTAGAGGAAGAACCGATCATCAAAGCCGTCGAGCGCGCGGACCACGGAGGTCCGGATCAGCATCGCGGCGCCACAGATCCAGTCGACGCGTTGCGGCGGCGTGCCGGGGATCAGCGGTGGCGCTTCGCTGTCGTTGCCGACCCGGCCGAGCGCGTGGCGCAAGGTGCTGCCGGGCGTCGGGAACGGGTGCGCCAGCGCTGGCGAGCCGCCGCGGTTGTCGAGTGCCGGACCGACAATGCCGACCTCGGGCCGGGCGTCGAGAAACTCGATCAGTTGGCGTAGATCGGCCTCGGCGAGCGCTGCGTCCGGATTGAGCAGCAGCACGAAAGGGCCGCTCGTCGCCGGGTCGAGGCGGCGGAGGGCGACGTTGTTGCCGCGCGCGAAGCCGACGTTGCCGCCGCTGTCGAGGACTTCGACCCACGGATACTGCTGCCGCACCAGGTCCGCGGTCCCGTCGTCACTGGCGTTGTCGACGACGATCGTGCGCACCAAGCCGGCGTCGTGTGAGGCGCGCAGCGCGCCGAGCGCGGTGCCGATCGTGTCCGCCGACCGGTAGGTGACGATCACAGCAGTGACAGGGGGGACGTTCATGCGAATGCAAACACGCGGCCTTGGTGTCGATATCGGCGACACCGTGACCAGCGCTTGATGCAGCTTGACAGGCCGGGGCGGCGAACGCCATCGTCGGTGGCATGAGCGATACCGCCTCGGCCCGCTTCGATCGCTTTCTCCGCTGGCGCTGCGCTTTGGCCGAGCCGCCCCTCGAGGTCGACTTTGCTCTCTCCGGCTTGGAAGAGGGGCACGTGGACGCGATGCGACCCCGCCTCACGGCGGCGCTGGAGGCCATGCAGGCTTTGGAAGGTGGCGCGATCGCCAATCCCGACGAGGGCCGCATGGTCGGCCACTACTGGCTGCGGGCGCCCGAGTTGGCGCCGGAGCCGGAGATGGGGCAAGCGATCCGTGAGGCCCTGGCTCAGGTGAAAGCGCTGGCCGCGGACGTGCATTCCGGTGCCATCGCGCCGCCAGAGGGCGGGCGGTTTCGGCACGCCGTGCTCGTGGGGATTGGTGGGTCGGCGCTCGGGCCGATGCTCGTGGCCGACGCGCTCGGCGCGGCCGAGTCCGCGCTCTCGGTGACGGCGATCGACAACACCGACCCCGACGGCATCGATCGCACGCTGGCGCGGCTCGGCTCGCTGCGCGAGGTCATGGTCCTCGTCACCAGCAAGTCGGGCAGCACCCCCGAGACCCGCAACGGCATGCTCGAAGTGCAGCACGCCTGCCGGCAGCAGGGGCTGGACTTCGCCAAGCGCGCGATTGCCATCACGCAAGAGGGCAGCGCGCTGGCGCAGCGCGCCGACGCCGAGGGTTGGATCGCGCGTTTTCCCATGTGGGATTGGGTGGGCGGGCGCACCAGCGAGCTGTCCGCGGTGGGATTGCTCCCGGCGGCACTGCACGGCGTCGACGTGGACGCGATGCTGGCGGGCGCGCGCGCCGTCGACGCGGCGACGCGTGAGCCCGATCCGCGGCACAATCCGGCGGCGCTGCTGGCGTTGTGGTGGCACGCGCAGAGCAACGGGCGCGGTGAACGCGCGATGGTCGTGCTGCCCTACAAGGATCGGCTGCTCTTGCTGTCCCGCTACCTGCAGCAGCTGGTCATGGAGTCGCTGGGCAAGCAGCTCGATCGCAAGGGCAAGACGGTACACCAGGGTTTGACGGTCTACGGCAACAAGGGCTCGACCGACCAGCACGCCTACGTGCAGCAGCTGCGCGACGGGCGCCCCGACTTCTTCGCCGTGTTCGTGCGCGAGTTGCGCGACCGCGATGGTCCGTCGATCGAGGTCGAGGAGGGCGCCACGTCGGGCGACTTCCTCCACGGTTTCTTGCTGGGGACCCGGGCAGCACTTGCCGAGGTGAAGCGCACGTCGGTGACGATCACGGTGCCGCGGTTGGACGCCGGGGCGATGGGGGGGCTGATCGCGCTGTTCGAGCGCGCGGTCGGCCTCTACGGCGAGCTGGTCGACATCAACGCGTATCACCAGCCGGGCGTCGAGGCGGGCAAGCGCGCCGCCAAAGTGGTGTTGGAGCTGCAGGCCCGGGTGGTCGCCGCGCTCGGCGCCTCGCCGCAGCTTTGCACCGCGATTGCTGGGGCGGCGGATGCCGATCCCGCGGATGTCTGGCCGCTGCTGGAGCATCTGGCGGCGACGCGCGACGACGTGCAGCAGCGGGGCGCGGACCCGGCGCTGGCGACGTTTGCCCGGGGCGCATGATTGGCGATTGGCGCCGCGCGCCCCGGATGATATAAACCTGGGGCTTTCTCCATGGAGAAAGCCGCGTGGAACGAATCTCGAAGGTTGGACTGACCTACGACGACGTCCTCCTCGTGCCGCAGCGCGCCACCACGGCGCCGCGGGACGTGTCGACCGAGACACGCTTCTGCCGCGGCGTGCGGCTCAAAGTCCCGATCTCGAGCGCCGCGATGGACACGGTGACCGAGGCGCGGATGGCGATCGCCCTGGCCCTGCAGGGCGGCATTGGCGTCATCCACAAGAACCTCGGCATCGCTGAGCAGGTGCACGAGGTCGACCGCGTGAAACGCAGCTCGAACGGCGTGATCCCCGACCCGGTGACCTTGCGGCCCGACATGCACGTGGGCGAGGCCAAGGATCTGATGCGGGAGCACCGGATCAGCGGCCTGCCGGTCGTCGACAGCGCCATGCGCGTGCTGGGCATTCTCACGCGGCGCGACCTACGTTTCGTCGAGGCCCGTGACACGACGGTTGGCGAGGTGATGACCAAGGACAACTTGGTGACCGCGCCGCCGTCCACGACGCTCGAGCAGGCCCGCGCGATTCTGCAGCGGAACAAGGTCGAGAAGCTGCTGCTCGTCGAGGCCGACGGCACGCTTGCCGGTCTGATCACGATCCGCGACATCGACATGACCGAGGAGTTTCCGTTCGCGGCGAAGGACGGGCGAGGACGTCTGGTGGTCGGCGCGGCGGTCGGTGTGCATGACCTCGAGCGCGTCGATCAACTCGTGAAAGCCGGCTGCGACGTGATCGTTGTCGACACGGCGCACGGCCACTCGGCGAACGTGCTGGACACCGTGGCGGCGATCAAGCAGAAGCACGACGTGCCGGTCGTGGCGGGCAATGTGGCGACGGCCGAGGGCACCGCGGCGCTGCTCGAGGTCGGCGCCGATGGGATCAAGGTCGGGATTGGGCCGGGCAGCATTTGCACGACGCGCGTGGTGACGGGCGTGGGGATGCCGCAGCTCACCGCGGTGATGGACTGCGCCGCGGTCGCCGCCAAGGCCGACGTGCCGGTGATTGCCGATGGTGGCATCCGCAGCTCCGGCGACATCGTCAAGGCACTGGCCGCCGGCGCGTCGTCGGTGATGTTGGGCGGCATCCTGGCCGGCGTCGACGAGTCGCCGGGTGAGACGATTCTCTACCACGGCCGCACGTTCAAGGCGGTGCGCGGGATGGGCTCGCTCGGCGCGATGGAGGCCGGCAGCGCCGACCGCTACGCCCAGGGCGAGGTGCGCGACCGGGTCAAGTTCGTGCCGGAGGGCATCGAGGGGATGGTGCCGACCAAGGGGCGGCTGGCGAGCTACATCTATCAGCTGGTCGGCGGCATCCGCTCGGGTATGGGCTACTGCGGCTGCGGCGACTTGCCGACGCTCAGCGAGAAGGCAAAGTTCGTGCAGATCACCGCCGCGGGCGTGCGCGAGTCGCATCCGCACGACGTGACGATCACCAAGGAGGCACCCAACTACACCGGGGAGGAGCCTTGAGCGAAGCAGCAGCCGCGGCGAGCGGCGAGCGCAGCGCCGGCCACGGCGGCGTTCTGATTGTCGATTTTGGCGCGCAGTACTGTCAGCTGATTGCCCGCCGAGTGCGCGAGCTGGGGGTCTACTCGCGCATCACCGTGCCGGCGCGCGCCGCCGCCGCGCTGGACGACATGCAGCCCGGCGCGATCATCCTCTCGGGTGGGCCGTGCTCGGTGTACGAGCAGGACGCGCCGGAGCTCTCGGCCGACGTCCTGCGACGCGGTGTGCCCGTTCTCGGGATCTGCTACGGCCTCCAGTGGCTGACGCAGCAGCTGGGCGGTGCCGTTGAGCCGGGGACGTCGGGCGGCGAGTATGGCCGTACCGAGATCGAGGTCGAGTCCGGCGCGGACCCGGCGGGCTTGCTGCGCGACGTCCCGAGCCGCGGTTCGGTCGTGTGGATGTCGCACGGCGATCGCGTCGAGCGACTGCCCGAGGGGTTTGTGGTGTTGGCCTCGAGCGCGCCGTGCCCGGTCGCGGTCGCCGCAGACCCGGCGCGGAAGTTCTACGGCCTGCAGTTCCACCCCGAGGTGAGCCACACCCAGCATGGTTTCGAGGTGTTGCGCAACTTCGTCGTCGACATCGCCGGGTGCCCGACCACTTGGCAGCCGGGCTCCATCGTCGACGACAAGATCGCGCGCGTTCGGGCGCAGGCGGGCGACGAGGGCGAGGTCGTGCTCGGGCTGTCGGGCGGTGTCGACTCGTCGGTGGCGGCGGTGCTCGTGCACCGCGCGATCGGCGAGCGGCTGCACTGCATCTTCGTCGACAACGGGCTGCTGCGCGCCGGTGAGCGCGAGGCTGTCGAGCGGTTGTTCGCCGTCGATCACCACATGGACCTCAAGGTCGTCGATGCAAGCGCGCGGTTCTTGGAGGAGCTGCAGGGCGTCACCGACCCGGAGCGCAAGCGCAAGATCATCGGTCGGGTGTTCGTCGAGGTGTTTCGCGAGGAGGCCCAGGGGTTGCGCAACGCGCGGTTCCTCGGTCAGGGCACGCTGTATCCGGACGTGATCGAGTCGGTCGCGGCGCACGGCGGCGCCACGGCCACGATCAAGAGCCATCACAACGTCGGTGGTTTGCCCGAGGATCTCGACATGGACCTGGTCGAGCCGCTCCGCGACTTGTTCAAGGACGAGGTGCGGGCGCTGGGGCGCGAGCTCGGGCTGCCCGGCTCGGTCGTGGATCGCCAACCGTTCCCCGGGCCGGGGCTCGCGGTGCGCTGTCTGGGTGAGATCACCGCGGAGAAGCTGCGTGCGCTCCGCGAAGCCGACGCGATCGTGCGTCACGAGATCGAGTCGCGCGACCTGCACCAAGACCTTTGGCAGTACTTCGCCGTGCTGCTACCGGTGCAGTCCGTGGGCGTGATGGGGGATCGCCGGACCTACGAGAATGCGGCGGCCGTGCGGGTGGTGTCGAGCCAGGATGCGATGACCGCGGACTGGGAGCTCCTGCCGGTCGACGTGCTGCGGCGCATCAGCAACCGCATCATCAATGAGGTCGCGGGGCTCAACCGCGTCGTGCTGGACATCTCCAGCAAGCCGCCCGCCACGATCGAGTGGGAGTGAGGGCGGTTAGAGGTCGATGCGCGCCTGGGAGGCCGCCGATGCGGTCATGGCGCTCAGCGGGTCGAATACCGTTGCCGACGACGGGGGGGCGTGGGCAGAACCAGCCCCAGGAGCGTCAGCGCGTCGACGTTGAGCGGCACGTGAACCCGGCGACAAAGCCAGGACTGGTCTCGGACACGCCGACGAGCGTGGCGTACACCTGGCCTGCCGGTCTGCGGGTTCTCGCTCAACGCGGCGGCAGCAAGGGCATCCCCTCGCGGTCCTGCGGCACGGCGGCGGGCTCACCGCCATCACCGTCGTCAGCACTCCAGACGTAGACGGTCCCGTCCTGCGATGCGCTGAGCAGCGTCTCCCCGTCAGGGCTCCAGGATAGGTCGATGACGGGACCGTCGTGGCGATCGATGCGGAACAGATTCGCGTAGCGCTGGGTCTCGAATAGATAGACTGCGCCGGCGTCGGTGCCCGTGGCCAACCTCGTGCCATCCGGTGAGAACGCCAGGCACCGCACGACCTCTTGGTGCTCCAACGGGGCGCGGGCATGCCGCCCGGTGTCGGCGTCAAAGATCTGTACCGTCGCGTCGGTATCGGCGACGGCGAGGACGTGGCCGTCGGGAGAAAACTCCAGGTCGGAGGCCCACACGTGCGCCTCCAGCATCCGCAGCACGGAGAGATCGTCGCCGGAGAGCAGACCGACGCTCATCTCTCGCTGCGTGACGGCGACCGCCGATGAGTCCGGGCTCCATGCAGCTCGGTACGTCTCCGAGGCGAAATCGCCGCGCCTGTCGCCGATGTCTGCCGTGGCCAGCTCGCACCCCTGAGGATCGAGTAGCGTGGCGATTCCGCCCTTGGTGACGATCGCGATGCGATCGCCCGACGGCGCCACGCGGATCGAGTTGGCGGCTCCACCTGGCACTTCATGGCACCAGATCGCCGCTCCACTCGAGTTCAAGCGCACGACATCGGTGACGGTCCTGCCGTCGCGCAGCGACGTGACCCCGATCAGCGGATCGCCACCGATCCAATCGATGGCCGTCACCGACTCTCCGGCGGCCCCGCGCGACGCGAGCAGGTCGCGCCGCCATGTTCCCCACAGGCGAAGCGCCGCACCCGCCGGCGATCCCCCTGCCGGGCTGCCGGTTGCGATCACGCGCCCGTCCGGCGAAAAGGCGGTGCACTGCATCGGAGCACCGTGCCCCCTCAGCATCGCCGGGCGCCATCGAACCGGCCACACCTGCAGCGGGCTCTTGGCGTTCCCGGTGAGGAACAGTCGGTCGCTGGCGAGAAACTGGAAGCCGCCATCGATGCCGACGTATCCCACAACCGACGTCGTTCGCTCGTGCCCGCCTAGGGGCTGCCCGTTCTCCACCGTCCAAAAGCCGAGGAACCCGCTCCGTTCCGCTACGGCGAGGTACGCGCCGTCCGAGGAGAGGGCGGCCAGCTCCGGGGTCTCCAGCTGGACCGACATCAGCTCCGCGCCGTCTTCGCGGACCACCTTCACGGTTTGGCCGTCGCGCAGCACGATCCGCGAGCCGTCGCGCGACATCGTCATCGTCGATCTCCACTCGGCGATGTCACGGCCGGAGTCGACATGGATGAGCCGCTGCCCCGCACTCCGTTTGCAGCGCAGATACTGCCCCCCGGCGTCGAGAGTGACGCCCCACGAAACGTAGATCCCGGGCAGTTCCGCGATCTGGAGCCCCGACTCGACGTCGAACACGTGCGCGGTGCCGTCTTCGACCACCGCCGCGCGCTCCGCGCCTGCCGACAGCGCGAATGCACCGGGATTCCCGCTGAACTCGTGGAGGGTCTGGCGGCGGAGCGTGGTCCCGGTCGCGGCGTCGACGACAAGCAGCACCGCGGCCAAGGGCTCGGCCTGGAGCTGCGCCAAGAGCGCGAGCTGGCGGTCACGATCCAGAAACGCCGCCGAGTGCGGTCGCAGCGGTCCCATCGCTCGCGACCACAGAGTCCTACCGTCCCCCGCGTCCAACACCCGCGTGGTCATGTCCATGGTGTCGCGGTAGAAGGTCGCGGACACGCGCCGCGTGCAGGTGCCGGCCGCAACGGCGATCGTGCTCTCCGTCAGCGGCCCGATCTTGCGGTACGACTCGAGGTTCGACACCAAGTGGCGCCACTCCCAGCCGCGAACTGACTCGGGGGCGGCCAGGAGTTCCAGCAGCGGCACGCCCAGGATCGGGGCGTCGATCGTGGCGGCTGCCG
>JBCCGH010000114.1:0-32011 GCA_039029375.1 Planctomycetota bacterium | reverse complement strand
CAGCTCGTACAGAATCACGCCGATCGCGTACACGTCGGTCCGCGTGTCGATCGCCGCTGCGTCCCCCCGCGCCTGCTCCGGCGCCATGTACTCCGGCGTCCCCAGCAGCTGCCCCTGCCGCGTCAGCAGCGTCGGCTCGCGGCGCCCGTCATCCTCCCCCATCGTCCGCGCCAGGCCGAAGTCGATGATCTTCACCCGCGGACGCCCGTGGCTCATCGTCGCCAGGATGTTCCCCGGCTTCAGGTCGCGGTGCAGCACGCCGCGTTGGTGCGCGTGCTGCACCCCTTCGCAAACCTGCACGACCAGCTCCACCCGGTCCTGCACCGACAGCTCGTGCTCGGCGCAGAACCGCGTCAACGGGACGCCGCCCTCCACATACTCCATCACGAAGTACGGCTGGCCCGGCGCCGTCACGCCCGCGTCGAACACCCGGGCGATCGATTCGTGGCTCATCACCGCCAACGCCTGCCGCTCCAGCTCGAACCGCGCCAGCACCTCGCGGCTCCCCATCCCCAGCTTGATCACCTTCAGCGCCACACGCCGCTGCACCGGCTCCCGCTGCTCGGCAAGGTACACCTCGCCCATCCCGCCCTCGCCCAGCAGCTCCACGATCTCGTACGGGCCGATCGCTTCCGGTCGTCGAGCAGCATCCCGCGCGCCCGCGAGCTCTCCGCCCGACAGAGGCTCAGACCCCGCACGCGTCGGCTCTCGCTCGTCTTGGCTTCGGTCCGGCACGATGCACCACCTGTCCGCCGCCCCAGCCCGGGCGCGGCCGGTTCAGGCTAGTGGTGTGTCCCCGAAGTTCGTTGCATAAGTCGGCGAGGAATCTGTGTAGTTTGCAAGGCGCTGTCGCCGCAGGGCTTGTTGGTGGACAAGTTGAGGCGAGACAACGCAGCGAAGACCCAACTTCAGCGGGGCCATCGCTGTTCGTCGGCGGCGCGAACACCGTCGAACAGACGATCCCAGTCAAAGGCGGGGCCGGGGTCGTTGCGCTCGCTGGTGATGTGGTAGTGACCCAGCACGCCCTGAAACTTGTCGATCTCCCGCTTCGACACCTCACCCGCGCGGATCGTGCCATCGGCGGCGCGCGGCGCGTCCAGAGCGATCTTGGGGAAGATGCGCCGGAGCGCGGCGGTGAGCTTCACCAGCGCGTCGTATTGCTGGGGTGTGAAGTCGACTTGCTCCCAAGTGCGGCCATGGATCGAGCCCCGCACGACTTCATTGCGTGCCGAGTACAAGGGGCCAGGACGGCGAAAATGGGGGTCGCCGAAAGCCTCGGGCACGGTCAGGCGCAGCTGCCCGCCTTCGCGCTGATACCACTGCTGCTTGTCCCAGGGGTCATCGTCCCGTGTATAGACACCCATCTGCGCCATCTCGATCCCGATCGACCGAGCATTGGTGGCGCGGCCGTGCCAGGCCTGGTCCCGCAGGTCGAGGGTTTGATACAGCGTGCCATCTGCATCGAGCAAAAAATGCGCCGATAGCACGCGTTCGTCCTGCAGCAGGCGGAAGCAACGCCGGCTGAAACCGCAGGCGTCGTAGTGCAGCACCAACAGGTCGACGCCCGTCCGAAGCTCATCCAAGGTGAGCGCCGAACCGCGCGGCGACCAGTCGCGGCCGGGCTGGTAGCGCAGGCCCGGCGGCCCGTCCTCGGTAAACACGGGCCCGGGCGTAGAAGCGTCGTAGCCGCCTGGATCCGACCAGAGCACCACGGGAGTGCCGATGGAGATCCGGGCGCCGCACACCACGATCGCCTCGCCGGCGGCGGCGCTGGGCGCGGCCGAAGCCGCCGCGCGGGAGGAGCCGCCGTGGCCACCGCCCGCCGTGCACGCCGCGAAGAGGGCAAAGCCAGCGCACGCCAGCCCCGGAGCGAATCGCAATGCGGCCATACGCAGAGATTCCTCGCTCGCCGGCCCCGCCGCCACGGGAAACCGAGCTGAGCGAGGCCCGCACCGGGCTCAGCATCACCTCTTCGCCGTGGATCAGGACGAACAGCGCTCGGCCGCCGCGACCGCCCAGACAACTCGCCAATCGTGACGTCAAGGGCGTTGGCGAAGTGCAGGTCCGGGACTCCTCACAACAAGCGCAGTACGCCGGCGTTGGCGTCGAGGTGTAGTTTGGCGCCGTCGATGCGCCCCGGCGGGAGGCAGACCTCGCCCAACACTGGCACGCCGCACTCACGCGCCACTTGCGACAGATGATGCGCGGGGCGCCCCGGCGACACGACACCACAGACCACGGTCAGCAGGGAGTGCCAATCGGCATAAGCGAAGGCATTGGCGCAGGGCAATACCAAGATGTCGTCCGCAGCCAAGGAGTCCAGCAGGTCTGGCGCAGCCACGTCCGCGACCACGCGCGCCCGCCCGGTGACCGACCCGCGCGCGAACGGCACGCCGTGCCACAAGCCGCCGCTCGCTTCCGCCTCTGCCGGGAGCTCCGTCGCGGGTGCGCCAGCGGACGGCGTGTCAGCTCTGCCCCTGCCGAGGACCGCGGGCGCGGTCAGCCGCAGGCAGTGCTCGAACTCGTCCTGGCGTTCGGTCAGGCGCGCCGCCAAAGCGTGCGGTTCACCGGTCGAGACGAACTCGAGCAAGTCCTCGCGGTACAGCAGCAAGAGGTCGGCGGGTTGTTTGGCAACCCGTTCGCGCACCAGACGTTCACCCACACGCCAGATCAGCTCCTTCTCCCACAGCAGGCCCGGCGCGAGACCGTGCCGATCGTTCAAGGCACGCGTCCATTCCCGCGCCCAAGCCACGATCTTGTCGAAGCGCTCGCGCGCCGCGGCCGTCACGTGCTGGCGGACCGCGTCGGTGGCGGCGTCCCGCCGCGCCCGGCTCTGTCGCTGTGCCGCGACGACGTCTCGTGCCTCGCCGCGCAGGGCCGCCCGCACGGTGTGCAACGACGACACATGGTCGTGGCCGAGCCGCCAGAACGGCGGCCGGCCTTGCCAGCTCGGCGGTGTCCGTCCCAGCTGCCAACACAATTCCTCGTAGCGCCCCAAGAACCGGCACTCGGGGTGGTGCCGTTGCAGCACCGGTAGAACCTGTTCGAGGGGCACCGACGCGAACACGCGCTGCACATCGGGCTCGTCGATGGCGCGGCCCAACTCCTGTAAGCTGCGCGTGACGAGCAGGGTAAAGGACTCCGCGCCGCCCGCGACGATCGTTTCGATGGACGCATCGATGGCGTCGTCGGGAGCAATCTCGGCGAGGACGTGCCCGAGGAGGGACTCGCACATCCAGCCCAGCGACTGCGGACCGCTCCAGCCGAAGGAATTGAGATCCCAGAAACGATCACGCACGGCGAGCATCGTCGGAATGAGCTCCGCCGCGGTCGCCGTGTCGCGGATGGCCGCCGCGGCGTCGTCGGCGAGCGTTCTCAACTCGCGGCCACGCTCGTCCCAGCGCCGTCGGTAGTGCGGTTCATTGCGGTCGAGCCACGCCTCGTAGTCGCCGGGCGAGGCAAAGAACTCGACAAACGTGGGGATCGTCTCCTCGCGCATGTAGCGATAGCCGAGCCAGTCCCGCGACTCTCGCCACGCCATCGTGAGCACGATGTCGTCGGGCTGGTAGCGCGTCCACATCTCGGCCTCGGACAAGTCGCGGTAGAGTGGGGTGATGAGATGCGGTGGTTGGTCGGACCGCAGCGGCAAGGTGCAGAGGACCGGCCGCCATGTCGATTCCCGCTCGGCCGTATCCAGCTCGGCTGCAAAAAACTCGGGCAGCGCGGTCAGCGGCCGGGCCTGCACGATGCGTAGTCCGTCGGCGGCGAACGCCCACTCGATATCTAGCCGGGTTCCAAACGCCCGATCCAAACCAAGGGCCGCCGCGGCCAACGACTGGGCCGCGGCCGCCGGCAGCGTTCCCTCGCCAGACGCGTTGCCACTCAGCGCCAAGTCCCGCGACAACACTGCGCCGGTGTTCCAGGCCAGGCGATAGCCGTCGCCGACGCCGCTGCCGCTCATCAAATCGTCGGCCAGACCGGGAACCGCCTGCACCGCAAACTGCCACGGATTGCCACTGTCGGGGTCGGCGGTGTAGATCACGCCAGCGCACTGCGTGGGCACGACGCGTTGCACCAGGACCGCCATCGCGTCGGCGCCGGGCTCCAAGCCCATCCGCGCGAGGTAACGGAGCGCTCGCGGGGACCAACCCGAGATCCAACAATCGCAGATACGCCGGCACACCGCGTCCAGGTCGGCGACCCCCAGGTAGCTCTCGAAGACTCCTGCAAAGCTGGCGCGCGGCGAATCCTCGTAAAGCGCCGAAGAGCGCACCGCCAGCCCTGCGTCGGCCGCCGCGAGCAAGCGCGTGACGGGCGCCACCAGAGCCTCGCGCACCGCGCCGAGGAGCGGGGCTGCGCGCAGCGGCGCCGCCAAGTCGCGATGCGCAGCCGCCGCCGTGGCGCTGTCCGCTTCGGCGACGAGTCGCACGTAGCGGCGCCAGCGCGACGGCCAGTCCGGCTGCCGGGCCAGAGCGTCGCGCAAGACGGTGCGGGCCACCGCGATGCCCTCTGGGACCGCGTACCCCAGGGCCGCGACCCGGGCCAAGTTGGCGGCTTTACCGCCGAACTCCTCGGCTTGGTCGGCCTGCTCGAGCGGGACCCAGATCATCGCCTGATTGTCGCCTCACGCGGCCGAGGGAACCGCTGACAGGCTGGCACTTTCTTGGCCCCACCCGTTTGGCCCTTGGCGCGCGGGTCGCTTGGGCGGCGCCCTCCGCTTCCCGTGGTTGGACCTGGTTCCGCCGGCTACCGCGCTGGGACTGACGACGGCGCGGGAGCAACCCCAAGCCCCTACTCGAGAATCGTGTCACAGGTGAAGTTCGTCAGATGTAGAGCACCGCCGCTCGGATCGACGACCACGCCCTGAAAGTAGACGGGTACGCCGCTCGCCCCCGCTGCTGGCACGGTGATCGACAGCGCCGCCACGCCACTCGCCGGCACCACGAGCGGTGGCAGCGCGACGAAGGTCAACGGGTCGAGGAACAGCGTCCCCCAGGGCGGCAGCCGCAGTGGCGTCGCGGCCAGGCCCGCGGCGACGAGCGCCGCCGCCAGCTGCGGCGACGTCCCGAACCCGGTGCTCGCGTGCACCTTCAGCACCAAGGCATCCCCCGGGACGAAGAGAAACGGTGTGCTCAACTGCCGCAGCCCGTTGCCCAGGGCGACCGAGTGACCACCCCGCCGTGCCACGACAAGGTCCGGGTCGCCGTCGCTGTCGAGATCGCCAACCGCCATCCCGCTGGTGTCGAAGCTCTGGCGAGGCAGGCGTCTGGTGGTGTCAACCGCAAACACGCCGGTGCCGTCGTTGATCAACATCTGGTCCTCGCCGTTGGCGCCGATCGCGAGATCGAGGTCCCCGTCGAGATCGACGTCGAAGAGAGCCAGGACAAACGTGTCGTCGGCACGAGTTGGCATGCGGACGGCGGTCTCATCGACAAAACCGCCGATTCCGTCGCCGATGTAGACTCGGTCGCGACTCTGCTCAAGGCCGAGCACGAGGTCCACGCGACCGTCGCCGTTTACATCCCCGGCGACGACAGCGTAGACGCCCTCCTCGATCAACACCGGCAGGCCGGCCGCCGCGGTGAAGGTCCCGTTGCCGTCGTTGTGATAGTAGAGCGCCTGCTCTCGGTCTCCGCCGAACACGAGGTCGAGATCGGTATCGCCGTCGAGATCGGCGAGCACGACGCTGACGGACGTCGCGTTGTCCACCGGGATCTGCGTCGTCGCGCGTGTGAAGTTGCCGCCGCCGTCGTTGATGTAGAGTTGGTTTTGCGCGTCGTAGTTCGCCACCGCGATGTCGAGATCCCCGTCGGCATCCACGTCGCCGATCGCCACCGCCTGCGAATCAGCGCGAAACGATGGTAGACCGCTGGACAGCGCGAACTGTCCGGTGCCGTCGTTGAGGAATAGATCGTCGGTGGAGAACGCCTCGGACACGACGACGAGGTCGAGGTCGCCATCGCCGTCGACATCACCGAGCGCTGACCCCATCGCCTCTTTGCGCGTGCGGACAAGGCCCGAGGTCGGCGACTCGACGACGACTCCGTTGCCCGGATTGAGATACACCGCATGCGGAGCGTCGCCGTCACTGGTGATCACGATGTCCGGGTCCCCGTCGCCGTCAAGATCGCCAACCGATGCGCCCTGGCCCAGAGTGAAGGCGCCCTGCAGCGGCGAGGTCGTGCCGTCGATGAAGCGCCGTCGCTGGTTCTGCAGTAGGACGCGCACGCGCTTGAAGTCGTTGCCCAAGACAAGGTCGACCCGTCCGTCGCCGTTGAGGTCGGCCACGGCGATCGCACGCGTGGCGTCGGCTCCCGCCGGCAGCCAGCCCGAGCGCTGCGTAAACCGCCCGGTGCCGTCGTTGCGGTAGTAGCGGTTCTTCTTGTCATAGGACGCCAGTAGCAGGTCCGGGTCGCCATCGCCGTCGGCGTCGCGAAGCACCAATGACTCCATTTGCTCGACCTCCTGCGGCATCTGCGCGCTCGCGTCCGTGAAGTTGCCGGCGCCGTCGTTCAGAAATAGTCGGTTCGGCGCTTGGTCGTTGGCGACCGCCAGATCGACGTCGCCGTCGCCATCCACGTCGGCGGCGTCAATGCCGCGAGTGTCGTCGGAGTCGGCGGGAAGCTGCGTCGAGACGTCGGTGAACCGGCCGGTGCCGTCATTGCGGTAGAGCCTGTTGCGCCGACCGCGCGACGCGATCGCCAGGTCCTGGTCACCGTCGCCATCGATATCGGCCGCCACGGCGTGCCAACTCCAAGTGGAGCCACTGGGCAAATCGGCCGAGCGATCGGTGAAAACTCCGGCGCCGTCGTTGCGCAGCAGTCGGTCGGCCGCGTTCTGCGTGCTGATGAACGCGTCGAGATCACCGTCGCCGTCGACGTCGACGAGTACCGCGCAAGGCGCTTGTGCCACGCTCGGCGGCAGATGTGTCGCCGAGACGTCGGTGAAGCGGCCGCCGCCGTCGTTCAACAGCAGCCGGTCGGGGCCGAAGTTCGCGATCAGAAGATCGAGATCGAGGTCGCCGTCCACGTCGCCGACCGCGGCCCAGTACGAGCGGTCGGCGTCGACTGGCACGCTGCCCGCCGGAGCAGGCGTTGCACGGGCGCTTCCGTCATTGATCCACAGCCGATTGGCCAGACCGTCTACCGCCGTGAGCACGTCAACGTCGCCGTCCCCATCCGAATCGAACAACGCGACGTGCCGCAAGAAGCGGACCTCCTCGTCGGGAAGATGCAGCTTGTTACCAAACGGCTCGAACTGCGGCTGCGCGGCGAGCGCAACGGACAAAACGGCGGCGCTGGCAAGCGCCCGGGAGCATCGGGTCATGCGCGTCTCCTGAAGGCACGCGCATGATGCCACAAGAACCAGTGTCTTGTGAGCTACCCGACGCAACCGTGCCCGCATCGTCCGCCGCCACGCTCGTCGCGACCTCGGCGCCGGCCCAACCGCCAGCGCGACGCGCGCCTCAGGGTCCACGGAGGCTTGCGGGCTAGAGACCCGCCTACTGCACGTCGATCTGCAGCCCTTCGGTGACCTGCAGCCCGCGCGCCGTGCTCCCCGGGCTCACGTAGATCACCTGCGCGTAGACCGAGCCTCGCACGAAGCTCGGCACGGGCAAGGTCCACTCGCCGGACGCACCGGAGAAGTCGAGGCTCTCGGTGTAGAAGATCGAGCCCGGGTCGAGGTGCAGGGTGCACCCGGCCATGCCAAAGAAGCCGAGGTCGAGTGATCCCGACGCGCCGCCCAGCATCAACAACGCCGGAACGCTACTCGGAGCCGATGTGACGCGGATCGGCACGCCGACGTGGCCGGCGTGCGGGAGGTTCTGGTGGAAGCCGATGGCATTCAATCGAGCCGTGCCACAACGGCTGCCATAGATCGACAGCGACGGCGTCGGGTAGTCGAAGGAACGGCCCCAAAGCCCGACCCCGGCCGCGAACACGATGTCGAACTCGTTGCCCGCCGTGCGGTAGGCCACCGCGGGATACGAGCCGTTGCCGAGCGTCGCCGCCTCGGCGACTCGTGCGTCGGAGCCGATCCGGTCGGCGTGGGCCACATTGGCGCTGGTATCCCCCGTGACCACAGTCCAGTGGCTGTCGGTGATATTATCGTAGGCGATCCCGCCGTTAAACAGCGCCGTCCCGCGACGCACCGTACCCTGGCGCCCGAGAGTGGGCGAAGCAGCGCCGGACGGCCAGTCGAAGCGCTGCGCCCGGACCTCGCGACCGAGGATGCCGGTGCCGGTGCCGATCACGTAGCTGATCGCGCCGCGCCCGTCCCTGCCGTCGATCTGCGGCGCGAGTTCGTGCGCGACCGAAGTGGACGCCGCGTAGTGTAGACCGCCGGTCTCGCGCGTGGCCTTGGCTTTGGTCATCACGACGTTCCAGGACGGAACCAATAGGCCCGGCACGATTTCCTGGTAGGAGATGAACCAATGGCCATCGCTGCCGCGCCACTTGGAGATCTGCGGGCGTTCGTTGTCGTACTGCGCCGAGCCGCGGTCGAGCCGCCACTCGTCGAGCAACCAAGCGCGCTCGGTGTCGATCACGGCGACCCAAATCTCGGTCTGATCGGTCGGCTGCAGTGGCTCGATCGGGTCCACCTCGTAGACCACCATGACGCGATCGTCGAACGGGTTGTCGCTGCCCCCCACCGACGCACGCGCGGCCTGCCAATCATCGACCGGGAGATCCTTGACGCTGGCCGAGAGCGAGGTGTCGGAGAAACCGTGCAGGTGATAGGACACCCGCGCGGACGGCGTCGGGAACGTCCGGGTCATCACCACGATCCACTTGTCGCTCGACGACGCGAACGCGCAATCCAGTTCCGACGTGCTCCACTGCGCCGTGACATCGGCGAAGATCATCGCCGGGTTGGTCCACTGATCGTCGGCCACGCGGGCGAAGGCATCGAAGTCCGAGCCGGACACCGCGCGCGAGTAGGTCACGCACTTCTTGTTGAGGCGGGTGACGATGCGCGGCGCCTCTAGCGTCGAGCCGGCGCCGGACAGCAGTACCGTGGAGAGCAAGGGATCGACCGTCACGGGGTAGGTCGCCTGATCGAGCCAGTCGCGGGACAGGCGCAGGCGCACCTCTTTGCCGTCGAAGCTGGTCGTCACCGGCGCGGCGCGATCGAAGGCATCGAACGCCAGAGCGCGGCCGTAACGCACGACTTCTCGGCCTTGGTCGTCGCGGAACCGGAGCTCGCCCGAGCGAGGGCCCACCGTGGCGTCGGCGCGCAGGTCGGTCTCGATCGAGCCGGTCACGACGAGATCGCCAGCTCCCGCAGCCGGCCGGTGCTTGAGCACGAAGGTCTGCTCGACGCCTTCGGGGCGGACGTCGTAGGCCTCGGTCACCGCACCGTAGCGGTACTCAAAGCGCCAGTCGCCGTGGTGGGTGGTCACGCGGGCGCCGTCGTGCAGCTCGGTCGCCCCCAGGCGGACCGAGCGAGTCCGCCAACGCAGCGGCAGGTTACGCGGAGCTTGCCGACCCAGCACTGGGTAGAACGCCACGCCGTCGTGGAACGACACCTTGTAGTCGGGGCCAGAGGCCCAGACGCCGTCGCTGCTTTGGCCGCCGGCGCCCGGGGCCGCGGTGTGGATGGGCACGGTAAAGGCCCCGTCCATGGCCGCTGGCGCCGTTGGCGCTTGGGCCGCGACCGAGAGAGTCAGCTGGAACAACAGACTCGTGAAGCCCACCATCGGGACTGCAGCTCGCATTTCGGTTTCTCCGTTGGGTTGAATTCGCGCGGCCGCCGGGCCGCAGTCGTTCCAGGCGCAAAAACCTCCGCGGGAGAGGCCAACGAATCCGCCAAGATGGTGCCCGCATCCAACCGTCGACAACGGTCGCGGACAAATACCAATTCAGCCGCCGCGGTTGCACAGGGCGCGTCCTCACGCTGTCGTTTGCGCATTGCTCCATGTTGAAACGAACGATCCAAGGCAATGCCTACATCCACCCAGGTCGGCGCCAGAACTGGGACAAAAGTGAGCGCTACACACCCGGCACCGTGCACACACCACGGTCGGTCGACGAGGTCGTGCGCCTTGTCAAGGACTGCGCACGGCGTCAGCGCAAGCTCTTCCCGATCGGCTCATTGCACTCGTGGTCGCTGCAGATCCCGCGCGGCGCCGACTTCGACTTTCTCGACCTTCGCGAGATGAACCAGGTCCTGACCATCGACGAGGAGGAGAGAGTCGTCGAGGCCCAGGCGGGGACGAAGGTCCGCGAGGTCAACCGCCAGCTGCTGTATCTCGATGAGCCGATGATGCTGCAGGGCACGGGGTCGACTCAGGAGCAAAGCCTCGCTGGAGCGCTGTCGAACTCGACGAACCCATACAGCGGCGGGCGCTGGACCTCGCTTTCGAGCTACGCGGAGGAAATCGAACTCGTCGATGGCAACGGCGACCTTCGGATTCTGACGGATGCCGACGGGGATATGATGAAGGCGGCCCGGGTTTCGCTCGGATTGCTCGGCGTCATCACGCGCGTCAAGTTGCGCGTGCATCCTGCGTTCCTCGCAACGCGCGTCTTCCGACAAATCGACCCGAGCACCTGTTGCCAGGAGATCGATGCAGCGATCGGCGCGACGGATCTGTCGGCGCACTCCGTGGTGCACACGTTCGAGAACAACGAGATGCGCGTCTCGACAGTGCGGCCCGCGACCGAGCAGGAGGCCGTCGGCGTCGATGGCCAGTCGCTGAAAGAGTTCCGTGCCAAGCAGACACGGGCGCACTACACGCTGCTGACGCCCTTGATCAACCTGTCGCCGAGGTTCGCGCGGCACTGGCAGCGGACCGCGCACGGAATCGGCACGAAGGTCTACAACGACCGCAACCAGATCAATTGGTCGACCCACATCTTCGAGAACGACGATTCGATCTTCGCGATGGCGGAGTTCTACATCCCGCGGCGCCGCTTCGACGAGTTCTACGCGGAGCTACACCGCATGTACCGGACGATCAACGACCCCTACATCCATCCGTGGATCCAGTTCCGGCCGCAGCGTGCCGTCGAGAACACGCTGATGTCCCCGGCGCAGGGCGAGGCACACGTGACTGCGTTGATCGGTTCGACGCCGCTGCCCAACAAGTATCGGGAAGGCTACGCCGCTTGGGAGAACTTCATGGTGTCGGGGTTCGAAGCCCGTACGCACTGGGGCTGCCGCCACGTCCAGAAAAGTCGGCAGTTGTTCCAGTCGCTCTACGGTGAGTTGTTCGATCGCTTCGTCGCCGTGCGGCGGCAACTGGACCCGAACAACATGTTCCTGCGTGAGCCGGACAAGATCGCGTTCAGGTAGCGAGAACCGATGGCAGGCGATCCGCCGGATTCGATGCGACGAACGCGACGGCGGCGGCGGCGACGCGGTCGAGGATGACGGCGCCACAGCAGCCGGCAATCGTTGATGGTGAGGCGGGCGCCGGGTTGGTCGACCAGGCGTCCCGGTGCCGCGGCGACAGCGTGCACAGCCAACGGGTGACGCGTAAGGTGTCACGCCAGGCCCTCTGTGAGCACACTCGGCGGCTCCTGAGCGAAGGCCGTCGTCAACGTGAGGATCAGCATCCACATGGCCCGAGAGCAGACACCCCGCAGGTTCGGCGGAACGGCCGAAACCAGCACGGGCCGTGAGTCCTTGTGGCACCGGCGTTCGACGTGGTTGGTGGTCATCGGCTCGCTGGGCGCCCTGACGAGACTGACCTTTCGGCCGTTCGTGCAGACGCACGACCTGCAGGACTTCGGGCTTTGCGGCGTTCTGCCGAACCTGCTCGGCACGATGTGCATGGCGGTGCTGCTCTCGTTCCATTGGCGCGCGCGGTCAGCCGCGGTGGGCGCGACACTAGCGGCCGTGGTGTACGAGTTCGATCAACGCGGGCACTCGCTGCGGACCTTCGATCCCTGGGACATCGTGGCGAGTGTGATCGGCGGAGGGCTGGCGTTCGCGTTGCTGACCAAGATCGAGCGGCATCGCTCGAGCCGCGCAACAGCGTGATTGCGGGGGAGAGCTGCCGAGTGAATCCGGACGTACGGTGCCGCGACAACAACCACCCGACCTAGTGGTGTGATTAAGGCACATGGGGCCGTATACGCGAGACATAGGCGCCGGTCGCAAGGCGGGTCGCCGCAGGCATATTGGTGGATACGGCGAGGACGACCCAACGCTGCGAGCGGCGCTGAGGGCCGTGGAGAAGGCCCCAGATTCCTGAATCACACCACTAGCGCTGATCCCCGGCCGTTGAATCCGGCGGTTTTTGTCCCGGCACCGTACCGCCGCACTCCCTGTGCTACGAGGCAGCACGTGGCGATTTGTGTTCCGCATGCGGCGGGCGAAAACGCCGAGAGAATGGTCGCTCACCCACCTCACCAAGAGGTGGTGCAAGACTGGCGACGCGGCACACGCGCGTGCAACGGCGCGACCGCCCGCGGTGCGAGCGGCCGCGCCGATGCTCGTCGCTAAGATGGAGATCCAAATGCCAAATGTTAGACCACCCATCCGGCTGAGCCTGGCCCTGATCCTGCTGCCGTTGTCGGTCTGTGCCCAGCGTAGACTCCTCGATCAACACCGCGCGATGCTGCCTTATGACCCCCAAGGTAGCGTGTCGGCCAGTCTCGGGGACGTCGATGGCGATGGCGCCCCGGACCTGTTTGTCACCAGATCGGCCACCTCCGGCCCGTTGAGCGTCCAGCTCTATCGCAACGAGGGAGACGGGAAGATGCTCGATGTGACCACGGCGTGGCTGCCGACGACCGCCCTCTACAGCGGCTCCGGGAGCGTCACGCTGGGCGATGTAGATGGTGACGGCGATCTCGACGCGTTCCTGTCCGGCAGCGGCAATGGTCCGACCTTGATCATCAACCAGGGGGCCGCCGGTTTCGCGGACGAGACGCTCGCGCGATGGCCGTCGTTCCCGGCCAACGCGCGCATCGCGCTGGGGGACGTCGACGGTGACGGCGACCTCGACGCCGTCGCCGCACACTGGTTTAGCCGTCTGGGCTCGCGGCGGAACCGCCTGTACTTGAACGACGGAACGGGGCGGTTTGCGGACGTGACCGCGACCGCTTTGCCCTTTGACGATGACGGTTCGACCGCCGTCGTTCTGGAGGACATCGACCTCGACGGCGACCTCGACATCGTCTTCGGCAACACGGGGTCGCCGAGCGCCCAGACCCGTGTCTATCGCAACGAAGGGGCGAACGTCTTTGTCGACATCACGACCAGCGTGATGCCGGTCGACAGCGACGACACATTTGGCCTGGTGTTTGGTGACGTCGACGGTGACGGCGATCGAGATCTCCTGGTCGGGAACGTGTTTCCGGCCAATCGCCTTTACCTAAAGCAGGCCGGTGGGGTCTTTGTGGATGCGACCGCCGCATGGCTGCCGCCAACGACGAACACGCGTTCCATCGCGATGGCGGACATCGACGGCGATCAAGAGCTCGATGTCGTGGTGGGTCGGCTCGGGCAGCAAAACCTCCTCTACCTGAACGAGGGGGCATCGTTTCGGGACGCGACGGCGACCCACATGCCCGCCGTTGACGATACGACGACGAACGTGGTCGTGGGCGATGTCGACGGCGACCTCGATGTCGACGTGGTGTCGATCAACGGGCAGGGGAGAGACCGCCTGTTGCTCAACGACGGCGAGGGACGTCTCGCTGACGTGACCCGCGCCGACCCGCCGCCGGCCGGCTTCACTGGCGGGGTCGCGTTGGGCGATTTGGACGGCGATGGCGACCTCGACGCGCTGCTGGGTAACGACGCGAGGTTGTGGGCCAACGACGGGTCCGGTCAGTGGAGCGATGCGACGGCGAGACTTCCATCCGGCGGGCTAGGACCGTTCGCTCTCGGCGACTTGGATGGCGACGGTGACTTGGACGTGTTCTCGCCGGTACCGTGGATCAACAACGCCGGCGTGTTCTCCATCGGCTCGCCGCTGCCGCCCGGTTTCTTCAATCACCCGGTCCTGGGAGACGTCGATGGAGATGGCGACCTGGACGCGTTGGTGGGCACGGGATTCCCTGGCTACGCCTCGGACCGCCTGCTGCTGAACGATGGCTCCGCCACGTTTGTCGACGTGACGAGCACCCACATGCCGAGCCGCATGGAACTCACGCGGGCGGCGTTTCTCGTCGACGTCGATCAGGACGGCGACCTGGATGCCGTGTTGGGGACCGACGGGCAGGACCGGCTCTACCGCAACGACGGCCGCGGTCGTTTCGTGGACGACACCGCGGCCTCGATGCCGCCCTCCATCGGCGCCACGGCAGCCATCGCGGCCATCGATCTCGAAGGCGATGGCGACTTGGACCTTGTCGCGGGCGGCGGCTCCCTGAATGCCAACTACCTGTATCGAAACGACGGCACCGGCCGCTTCGCCGACGCTTCCACCGAGTTGCCGGATCGGTTTGGTGCGCTGGCTGTGGCGGTGGTCGATTTGGATAGGGATGGAGAGCTGGATCTGCTCCTGGGCACGCCCCAACAGCCGCGTGTGTTTCTAAAGGATGGCAGTGGAGCCCTCGTGGATGCGAGCTCGTGGGCCGTGCCACTGGGCAACAACTTCACCAGTTCGATCGCCGTGGGCGACCTGGATGGTGACGGCGACCCCGACGCGTACCTGAACAACGTGTCCGGCCAGGACACGGTCTGGATGGGACAACACCGCCAGCTCGCGTGGAGCACGTTCCCCCGCATCGGCCAAAGACTCCAGCTGCAGGTACGGGGCCCGTCCGCGAGCCCGTGGTGGCTCTTCCTCGCGGGGTCCCGTGCTGAGCAGCCAACCGCGGTGGGCACGTGGTGGCTCGGGCTGGATCTGGCGCTGGCCGCGACGGGCTCACTAGACGCGCAGGGAGCGGCCGCGACCGAGGTCTTCGTGCCGCACAACCCGTCCCTGGTCGGTCTCTCCGTGCACTGGCAGGCGCTGTTTGGGTCGCCGCTGTCGCTCAGCAACCTCGAGATCAGCACGTTCACCGTGTTGTAGTCGGCGTCTGCGGGTACGCGGTGAGGCTGGCGTTCGGGGAGCCATCGACGCCCCGGCGCGGCCCTCTGTGGTCGGTGCGCGCCTCCACTCCCCGCGGGCGTGGATTCAGAGTCCGAACCCGAGCTCGAGGCCGTTGCAGTGGTTGATCCCGGAGTCCGTGGACGGATCGACGCAGAAGCACTGCGCAAACACCCGAGCACCGGCGTTGCCGCGCCGAGGCCGACGCCGCTGCGGCCGTACTGTTGGCGAGAGCCGCCGTCCAGGGTGGGTCGAGTTGGTGCGGCGCTGACACTGGTCACTCCGAAGCTTGCGCGATTGCGTACAGGTGCGCCTGCGTCGCCACGTAGAGCACGCCGTTTGCGGCGATCGGCGACGAGTAGATGGCCACGGTGAAGTCGACCTCGCGGACGTTGGCCGCGTCGTAGCCCTCCGTCGCCGGCACGATGGTCAGGAAGCCATCCTCAGTGCCGACGTACACATGGCCGTCGGCGACCAACGTCGAGCCCCAGATGTGCGTGCTCGTGTCGTGCACCCAGTGCTCGGCGCCGGTCTCCGCGTCCAGACAGTACAGGAAACCGGAGTAGTCGGCCGCGAACAGCAGGCCGTCGCTGATCGACAGCGTCGAGAGCGAGCGCTTGATCTTGCCGTATTGCCAGACCTCCTTGCCGTCTGCGTCGACGCAGACGAGGTTGCCGATCCCTTCGCCGTGCTCGGGATCCTGACCGATGAGGGCGTAGACGCGTTGCTCGTACACGACCGGAGTGGCCAAGATTTCGCTCGGCCCCTTGCTGGTGGCGTACCGGATCGGCTTGCCGCCCTTGGTACGGTACTCGGGCGGATTGCAGTCAAAGCTCCACGCCTCCTTCAGCACGGCGAAGTCGTCCTCCTGCACGGCTTCGGGCTCGAAGGCGTAGAGCACGCCGTCCGGGCCACCGAAGATCACCAGCTCGCGGTCGCCGGCCTGCAGGTACGCCGGTGACGACCAGTTGCTGTGGAAGATGCGCTGGCTGAGGCCCGAGGACTCTTCGCCGAGCAGGGCACCCGTGTTCTTGTCTACCGCGATCAGGCAGGGCGCGTTGGGCGCGGGAGTTTCGACGTGGCCGTAGTCGACGCCATTGGACGTCGACGTCCACACCTTGTCGCCCACGACCATCACCGAGCAGCTGGTGATGTTGTGTGGGAACACGCCGCACTCGTCGATCATGTTGGTGACCCACAAGATGTCGGCATCCGCGCCCTCGACCTTCATCGGCGTCTTGCCGGGGCCGGCCATGTACTGGCCTTCGTCCGTGTATGGGCCGTCGTTGCCGTTGGCCATACCGTGGACGTCGAGGCACATCACTTCGCAACGGTTGGTGACGAGGTACAACCGGTCGCCCTCGATCGCTGGCGATGAACAGATCCCGAGGGACTCCCAGTCACTGACTTTGCCGGTGCCCAGCTTGGGCACGTTGAGCTGCCACAGCAGCTCTCCCGTCTGCTCGTCGAGACAGTACAGACAGCTACGGTCGCCCATGAACCGCGGGTCGCGGGGCACGTCGTTGTTGGTGCCGACGTAGACCCGGCCGCCCGCGACGGTGGGGTTGCCGTAGCTCTGCGAGCCGAGCTTGGCGACCCACCGGACGTTCTTGGTGGTCGCCATGTCGATGTCGTCGGTGTTGCCGGCAAAGTCGCCGGCGGCGAACTCGTCCGGCAGCCCCTCTACTTCGGCGACCATGTTACGCCGCTCGTCCCGACCCCACTGGGGCCAATCGCGGGAACGCGAGCCGCCGGCGTCCGCGGCCTGATCCTGTGCTGCCAGCACGAATGAGAGTGCCGCCACAGCGAGCGGCGCGAGAAGAGGCGTTCGATCATACATTGGCCGTCACCAAGAGACTGTCGAGGTCGACGCGAAAGCAACTCTGTGGGGTGAAACGATACGGGCCTGCCAGCCCCGGCGGTGTGCGTGCGCGAGCGCTTGGCCCTCCATCGATCGTGGACACTCTCCTTGAGCCGCTCGTCGTTGGACGCGTCGAGACAAACCAGGACCTCCTGTCGCTCTTCGCGCTCACCTTCGTTGCCCTGGTGTGGAGGCATCCGCCGTGGCGAGGAGGGACAAGTTCGGCGTCATGTCGGTGAAGCTCCGCGTCCTGCTCGGGTACCACGGCGGCCGAATCGGGCGGCAGTGTGTAGCGACGCCCGTCGGGGCGCCGTGGTGTCTCACTCGGGAGCAGCGCGACGAAATACGGCCGCCACCCGCTGGCGTGAGGAAGAAATCTCGCCCTCTCCCTGCCGCTGCCCCGCAGTGTCCTGTGTTCTACCGCCCAAGCGCAGCTCTTCGACCAAACCCAAGGCCCGGTCGGCACGCCAGCTACCACCGCGCCGCCACGGGATCCGCAAGGGGATCCGAACGCGTTCCTCCACCCTCAACCGCGCGACCGTCGCGGTCGAACACCGTCGCGTCACGACCACAGCGCCCCACGGCCTACAGCCCTGCGCCGAACAGCGGAAACCACGGCTATCTCCGAACCGCTCGTCACAAGCAACACGAGCTCCTTGGGCAGGGAAGAGGAACCTGGATCGAGGATTCCGGGCAGAGGCCGGGATCGGGGATCGATCCGCCGATCCCGGCGGGTGGAGTCCTGCTGCCGAACGCCCTGGAAGGCCGACACCTACGTCCGTACCAGGCGTCCGCCACGCCGGCCGGTCAGTTTTCTGGGCGGGAGCCGGTCACAACCATCCTGGGCCCCGCACCCTACTTCCGTGGCTCGGCCTTGGCTCGCCCCACCTACCCCCCACTGCAGTAGCCTGATGGCCTGCCTGACGACGTCGCGACCCGCGACGTGCCTCTGTTCGACGCGCCGGACCACGTGGACCGAAAGGGCCAAACGTCGGGGAACCACCGAGCATGGATTCATCCACGTTGGCACAGAGGGCCGCTGCACGAGCTCAAACCAGGATCGGTAAAGCATGACCTTTGATCGCAGCTGCGCATGGGCCCTGTTCGGGATCCTCGGAGCCTCCGCCACCGGGCAGAGCGAAGCCTCGGCGGACGCTTGGGTTCGCGCGAACGCGGTTCGCCTCCATGGGACATCGCCGTCGCCGGCGAGCGACGACTTGGCTCGTCTGTTTGGAGAGTTGGAGGGCGTACGGGTCGTCGCGCTTGGTGAAGCGACCCATGGCTCTTCCGAGATCTTCGCGTTCAAGCACCGAGTGATTCGCTTCTTGGTTGAGGAGCGCGGGTTCCGAACCTTCGCTCTAGAAGCATCCACACCGCACGCGGATCGATTGGGTGCCTACATTGCGAAGGGCGTGACCCGTCTGGATGAACAAGTTCGTCGCTTGCTCAGCTGGCCGTGGACGACGCCTGAAGTCCTCGCGATGGCGGAGTGGATTGCGGAGCACAATCACCAGGGGGCGGGGAGCCGGGTCCGGTTTACCGGCATCGACATGCAAAGCCCCGGCGAGTCGGCGCGCATTCTCTCTGAGTCTCTTCGATCCACGACGGCCAGTGCGACGGCGAATGAGTTGCTCAAGGCGGTCCGTGCCTTATCCAAGACTCCAAGACCTTGGTCGGGCACGCTCTGTGACCTGGAGGCGAGCGAGTTTGCGGGGTCCCGCGTCAGCGTCTCCGTGCATGTGCGATCGGCCGAAGGTGCTGTGCCCGCGATCGTCCTAGTCGCGCTCGAGGGGGACGATTCGGTCGTCGACGAATCGTCGATGGCAGCAGAGCTGGGAGAAGAAGAGGCAGGGAGCTGGGTGACGCATCGAGTGGAAGCCGAAATTCCACCCGCTTGCGACACCGTCTTCTTCATGTTGGAGCATCGAGGCCCCGGGACGCTCTGGTACGACCAGGTGGAGATCACGCGGGATGGGGAGCGCTTCGTTCCCGATGGTCTCGATGACGATTTCGAGACGACGATCGAGCCGTTTTGGAACAACCGACAGTCCTGGTACTCGCTCCAGCTGGACTCATCAGTTGCTTGCAAGAGTGACTCATCGCTAAAGATCACGCGTACTGCGCCGGTTGAGGGGAGCACCAGCGAAGTTCTCGCCCTGACTGCGGCTCTCCGCGATTCGTTTGCACGCGAGCTCGACTCGACCGAGGGCATCGAGACGGAGGCATCTCATCTCGTCACTTTGATCGAGCAGCACGCGCGCGTTTACGACAAAGATGCGACGGGATACAGCCGAGACGATGCGATGGCGGACAACATCCTCCGCCTGCTCTCCCGCGACGCCGGGCAGCGTGTCATCGTCTGGGCCCACGACGAACACATCCGGCGGAGAAAGCGGGCGTTCGGAGGCAAGCTCAGCGAAGCGCTGGGGCCAGGGTATCTGGCGGTGGGGATTACGACTTCCCGCGGGACCTACACTGCCTGGGCCCGGGGGCAGGGGCGGGGGCCCCATCCCCTTCTGCCACCACCGAAGGGGTCGTTCGAGCAGGTGGTAGGCGCCGCTGTCGAGGGACCTTGTGCCGTCGACCTGCGATCCGTCGATCGAACTTCATCCGGCGCCGGCTGGTTGTTTGAGAACACCTCGATGCGCTCGCTCGGTGCCGCGGCAAGCGACTATCAGTTCAGGTTGCGCGTTCCGGCGACGTCCTTCGATATGGTCGTTCACATCCCGGAAACGGCGGCCGCCGGGCAGTTGGTGAAGTAGCCTGATGGCCTGCCCGACGACGTCGCGACCCGCGACGTGCCTCGGTTCGACGCGCCGCACCACGTGGACCGAACAGGACCAAACGTCGGGGAACCACCGAGCATGGATTTATCCCCGCTGCACGAGCTAGAAGAGAAAGTCGAGGCAATCCTCGACTTGCCCGAGGCGGAACATGCGGCAGCGTTCGACAAGCTGCGCCAGGAGCACCCGGCCCACGCCGAGCTGTTGAAGCGCTGGGAGCGGGCCGCGCGAGCACTCGGCGCGGAGGACCGCATCCTCGAAGCAGTCGTGGCGGCAGCCGGGAGGAACGTGCTCGAGGAAATACCGGCGACGATCGGCGACTACGAGCCAGTCCAGGTGCTCGGCGAGGGAGGCATGGGCACCGTCTATCTAGCCGAGCAGCGCGGGTCGCTACGCCGCCAGGTCGCCATCAAGGTCGTCAAGCTCGGTATGGATTCGAACGCCGTACTACGACGCTTCGCAGTCGAGCGCCAGGCGCTCGCGATGATGAACCACGACAACATCGCGCGCGTGTTCGACGCAGGCCACACCGAGCGTGGCCAGCCGTTCTTCGTGATGGAGCTCGTGCATGGCCGCCCGTTGTCGAGCTACTGCGAAGCACAACGGGCCAGCGTGACGGACCGGATCGAGCTGATGATCCAGGTGTGTGCAGGAGTGCAGCACGCACACGACGCGGGAGTCGTTCACCGCGATCTCAAGCCGAGCAACCTACTCGTGAGCGAGGACCAGGGCCGGCCGGTGATCAAGATCATCGATTTCGGGCTCGCCCGGGCAACCGATCACCGCCGCTTCGCAGCCACGATCTACACGGAGCACGGCCAGATCATCGGCACGCCGGAGTACATGTCCCCGGAGCAGACCGAACTCTCGTCAGCGAGCATCGATACCAGGACGGATGTCTTCTCTCTCGGTGTCATTCTGTACGAGCTTCTGACCGGTGCTCTGCCCTTTGGCCAACCAGTCCCGGGAGAGAAGAAGCTCCGCGAGATGCAGCGGCGCGTTTGCCAGGACGACCCGCCTGCTCCCAGCTCGCGGATCAGGGCCCTCGACAATGGCCTACCGAACATTGCGAGCGGTCGTCGAACCTCAGCACAAGGGCTCTGGCGCGAGCTGCGCGGCCCCCTGGACTGGGTGGTCATGAAGGCCATGGAGAAGGAACCAGCCCGTCGGTATGCCAGTGCCAGTGCATTGCGGGAGGATCTCTTGCGGTTCCTCGCCGGCGAGCCGGTCGTTGCTGGCCGTACTCCCCAGTGGCGCAAAGCCGGGAAGTGGGTCCGCCGGCATCGGGCTCGGCTGATCCCCGCCGTGGGTCTCATCCTGGCCGTCGTCGCGATTGCCTTCGGAATGGCCAGCCGCGGCCAACTGTCCGATGAACGGCAGGCGAACCAACTGCTCCCGATCATCGAGCGGCATCTCGAGCGACAGGAGTTCGCTGCCGCCCTCGCGTTGGTCAAGGAGGTGCGCAAGGCCCTCGGTGACGATCCGAGGGCGATGGATCTGCTGGCGCAGGCTGCGACGAAGGTGTCGATCCGGACGGTTCCCGAAGGGGCCTCCGTGCAGTGTAAAGCCTACGCCCATCCCGACGCGCCGTGGCAGCATCTCGGCACCTCGCCGCTGCAGGAACAGCACATCGCGAGGGGCTATTACCGCTTCCGGTTGAGCAAGGCGGGATACGCCACCATCGACTTCGCGGAGGACGCGAGCAGGCTCCGGGACGCGGACTACACGATGTTCGAGGAGGGTCGGATCGCGACGGAGATGGTTTGGGCATCACCCCGCCAGCTCCTTGTGAGGACCATCGGCGGGACCCTCGAAGAAGTGCCCTCGCCCGGCTACTTCATCGATCGGTACGAGGTCAGCAACGCGGATTATCAGCGGTTCGTGGACCGCGGGGGTTACCGCGAGGCGCGCTATTGGCAGGAGGAGTTCCAGGACAACGGCCAAGTCCTGAGTCGACAGGAAGCGATGCGCCGGTTCGTGGACCGCACCGGCAAACTCGGTCCGGCGACGTGGGCCAACGGGAGGTTTCCGTCGGGCAAGGGGAACTTCCCCGTCAGTGGCATCAGCTTCTACGAGGCCGCGGCGTACGCTCGGTTTCGCGGCAAGAGTTTGCCGACGGTCTCCCATTGGTGCGCGGCGGCCGGTCTGCGGCAAGGGCCGCACATCGTGCCCTTCAGTAACATCGATTCGGGAGAACTCGCGGCCGTGGGAAGTCATGTTGGCATGAGCCCGTTCGGTACGTTCGACATGGCGGGCAATGTCAAGGAGTGGTGCGTCAACCCTACGTCGAACGGTCTCCGCCACATCCTCGGCGGGTCGTGGGGCGACGCCGACTACATGTTCGTTCACGATGCCCTCCGGGAGCCCTTTGACCGTGCCGAAGTGAACGGCGTCCGTTGTATGCAGTACATGCCGGGAGTGGAGCCCGCACCCAAACTGCTCGGGGTTCTGGAGCGGGCAGTCGGCCGGGACTATTCGAAAGAGACACCGTGCTCCACGGACGAATTCGCCGTCATCAGGAGGAACTACGACTACGACAGCAATCCGCTCGCAGCCCGCGTGGAGGCGGTTGAAGAGAAGGCGGATTGGCGGCGGGAGGAGGTGACGGTGACCCCGGCGTATGGCCAGGAACGGCTGCCGATCTACGTGCACCTGCCGCGCTGTGCCGAGCCGCCCTTCGCATCGGTCGTCTACTTCCCTGGAGCGGCGGCGGCTCGACGGACTTCAAGCCAACGACTCCAGACCCAGGTCTTCGGGTTCCTCGTCCGTCACGGCGTGGCCGTGGTGTGCCCGGTCATCGACGGGACCTACGAACGTAGCAACCGAGAGGGCCCTAAGGGTCCTATCGCAACCAAGGAGATCATGATCCGGCGCATCAAGGACGTGCGCCGCACGGTCGACTATGTATTGACCCGGCCGGACCTCCAAGGAGAGACCTTGGGGTACTACGGTTTCAGCTGGGGCGTGATGCACGGGCCGCAGATTCTCGCGGTCGAACCTCGACTCAAGGTGGCGCTACTCGTCGCGGGAGGGATGCCCGGCCACGACTACCCTCCCGAAGTCGACATGAAGAACTTCGTGACGCGCGTTCGAACCCCGGTGCTGATGGTGAACGGAACGCTCGACACCCTCTTCGACCCAAGAACTCGGCAACGGCCGTTGTACGATTGGTTGGCGACTCCGGTCGAGCACAAGCGCTATCGCTGCTTCGACGGCGGCGGACATTCCATCCATCACCGAAAGCAGGATGAGGTCGAGGCCGAGATCATCGCGTGGCTGGCCCGGTATCAGCCCCCGAAGTAGTCGCCAAACAAGCGAGTGACCACGCCGGGATGGAGCGAGGCGGACCAAGATAAGGGGTAGGGCTGACCTGCCATCACGGCGCTGGCCGCGGCAGGTGTGCGGTTGAACGCGGTGGTCCTTGTCGTGATGCAGTACCGTTGGCACCCATGGCGAAACGGCTGCATCAGTTCTTGAGGGCGGTTCGACTGCTGCGCGATGAGGTCGAGGACTTTGAGAAGTACCCATTCAACATCCCGGCCGTGCGCACGATGACTGAGCTGGAGTTCGCCCCGGGGATCACCTACTTCATTGGCGAAAACGGCAGCGGCAAGTCGACGCTCATGGAGGCCATTGCGATTGCGATCGGCCTCAACGCTGAGGGTGGGTCACAGAATTTCACGGTAGCGGCCCGGCCGAGTGAGTCCGAGCTGCATCGCTTTCTTGTGGCGGTGCGCGGGGTTGGGCGGCCGCGGCGCCGTTTTTTTCTGCGCGCCGAGACCTTGTTCAACATCGCGACCGAGGTCGAGGAACGGGGGCTCAAGGAATACGAATGGGAGATCCTGCACGAGCGCTCCCACGGCGAGGCATTCCTCTGGCTGCTGAACGATCGCTTCATAGAGCAGGGTCTCTACTTGCTCGACGAGCCCGAGGCGGCGCTTTCCCCCAAACGCCAACTGGCTGCACTCGCGAGGTTGCACGTCCTCGTGCAGGACGGCGCCCAGTTCATCATCGCGACGCACTCGCCACTGCTCATGGCATATCCGGGCGCCACGATCTACCAACTGGATGAGGAAGGCGTGCGCGTCGTGGCGTTCGAGGACACCGAGCACTTCCAGATCACCCGCGACTTCCTAGCGCGGCCCAGGTCGTTTCTGAAGCACCTGCTCGACCAAGAGGAGTAGTCGATGGTGAGGGACGTGGTCGTCCGATCGTTTGTCGGCGGCGGATCGTCGTCGGCGAGACAGGCAAAGGGATCGATCTAGGGCTCTCAGAGCCTGTAACTAAATCGATGCTACAGGCTCTGATCCATGCTCCTGGCGCCGCTCCGCGTCGCGGAGAGCGCGTGACTTCGAAAAAGTCACACGCTCTCAGATGCTGATGACGAGCGAGTGGAGCGTGGCCGCCCAACGACCACCCGGCGCGTGGCGCACTCGCGGCGGTTGTTGTCGATCGCGATACGTCCGTCGTGGAGCCTCGGGGGTCGAGGAAGCGGGACATTCCACCCATCACCGGAAGCAGGATGAGGTCGAGGTCGAGATCATCGCGTCGCTGGCCCGGTACCAGCCCCATAAGTAGCCAATCGCCCGGGGGCAGCGTCAGGAATCCGGCTCGTCAAGCGCCAGGAGCAGCGACAGGCGGGCGCGCGCGCGCGACAAGGTCTTGCGCACTGCAGCCTCCTCCTTGCCCAGCTCTTCGGCAATCTCCCGATGGCTCAGCCCGAGGATGCGCGCCAGAGTGATGACCCGGCGCTGCTCTTCCGGCAGGGCCCCGATCGCAGCCTCGATGCGGATGACCTCCTCGCGCATTGAGGCGTGTTGGCTCGGTGTGGCCAGCGGGCGGTAGCTCGTGATCAGCCGCTGTTGGTCCTGGTCACTGAGCCCGTCCAGAGACTCCTCGCGCCCCACATCCCGACACTGAGCCTGATGTGCGCGGTGGCGCATATGGATCTTGCGTTGGGCCAGGCGAAACAGCCACCTGCGAAACTGCTCCTCCGCAGTCCCGTGGAAGCCATCCACGTCTTCCATGACCTCACGGCAAATCGTCTGCACGAGGTCAGAGCAGGACTCTCGACGGCGCAGCGCGGGCCCGACGTTGAGCCGCACGTAGGCTTCGATCTGCGGCAAGACCTCCTCGATCAGGTCGTTGCGGGCGCCTTCGTCGCCTGAGCGCACCGACTGCAGCCGATTGTTCCAGTCCATACGGTGGTTCGAGTGGTCGCGTTTGAGCAGAGTGACGTCAAATGCCCTCCGCCGCGGCGGGGAGGCGCCCCACTCTAGCGGGGCTCGGCCGTGTCGTCTCAAACCTCGGCCGAACACAACCGTCGCGGATCGCCATCGTGGTGCCGGGTCGGCCGACGCGCCGCTTGGTGCGCCTGTACACGCCGCACCGCCGCTGCCTCCATCACAGACGCCAGCACCTTGCGCACCCCGCCGCACCCAGGGCATCGCAGCACGCCCGCTCCGAACACCCGCTTCATCCGCGCTGCCGACGAGTACCGGCGCAGATGACGTCGCGGCCAGTGCGCCGGCTTACTGCGGCGTACCGGATCCACCGCGGCGGCTTGTCCCACCCCGTTCTGTCCGAAGACTCGCGCTAGGACGGGTTCGTCGCCGCGACCTTCGCAGCCGCACTCGCGGGGACGGGATCGACTCGACGGGGCCTCGAACTCGACGGAGAGGATCCGCGCACGCGGTCGGCGATCGGCTGGGATTGCGGCGCGTCGATCACAAATCTACCATGGGCGATGGAGGCTCGAATGAGAGTTTGCATCGCTCCCCTGCTGTTCGCGTTGGCTGTCGCCGCGCCCGCCCAACAACGCTTCGCCGAGCTCGCTGGTCGGCACCTGCCGACGCTTGAACGGTCGGTGGCGGAGATCGCGACGGCTGACGTCGACGGCGACGGCGATCAAGACGTGGCCCTCGCAACCATGGGCTTCACGGCCGGGGAGACCCGGCTGTTCGTCAATGAGGGCGACGGCGTCTTCGTCGACGTCACGGCGACGGCGCTGCCCTTCGCCAGCCTCCGCGCGCGGAGCGCGGGCTGGGTCGACGTCGACGGCGACAGCGATCCGGACCTCCTGCTCGCCGCGCCGGGGCCCGCCGGCCCCACGATGCTCTACCTGAACGACGGGACCGGCGTGTTCACCGACGTGACCGCCGCGCGCCTGCCGGCAACGGTTGGGGCGGTTCGTCGTATCGCGGGTGGTGACGTCGATCGGGACGGCGATCTGGACGTGCTGCTGGTGGCCTACGGGGCGATACAGCTCCTGCGCAACGACGGGACGGGCACGTTCACCGACGTGACGGCAAGCACCCTGCCGGCGGGCATGCGGGTGTCGAATTCGGGGCTGCTCCTCGACGTCGACAACGACGGCGATCTGGACGTCGTGCTGGCTAACGACTTCGACGGGTACGGCACGCCGGGCAGCGCCTTCGACTCGCTGTTCCTCAACAACGGCGACGGGGTGTTCGCCGACGCCAGCGAGGGCCGGCTGCCCGGCGTCGATGAGACCGAGACCGACCTGGCCGCGGCCGACGTGGACCGAGACGGTGATCTCGATCTGGTGTTCGCCGGCGCCAACAGTGCCGACCGCCTGCTCCTGAATGACGGGGCCGGCCGCTTCAGCGACGCGCCCGCGGGTCGCCTGCCGGCGCCGGCCGAGCGCAGCCGACGCGCCACCTTTGCCGACGTGGACGGCGACAGCGACCCAGACCTGCTCGTGATGGCCGCGACGCCGCACCTCTATCTCAACGACGGCGCCGGCGCCTTTGTAGACGCCGCATCGGCGCGCCTGCCAGAGATCACGAATGACGCTGGCTGCGTGACAGCGGCCGATGTCGACGGCGATGGCGATCCCGACGTGTTGATCGGCGCGCAGCTGCCGGCGCTACTGAGCGTCTTGCTGCTCAACGACGGGGACGGCGTGTTCGTCAACGCCACCGCCACGCCCATCCCGGCACGCAGTGACACCGCGTCTACGATCGCGGTCGGCGACGTCGACGGCGACGGGAATCACGACGTCGTCGTCGGCCACTGGTCGGCGCAGAACCGGCTCTATCTCAACGACGGTGGGGATCGTTTTGGCGATGCGACGGACCAACTTCCCCAGGATGGTGAGCGACCCGACACGGTCCTACTCGTCGACGTGGACGGCGACGCCGACCTCGATCTGTTCTTCGCCAACGCGCAACAGGACCAGCTCTACCTCAATGACGGCACGGGACGCTTCACCGACGCCACCGCGGGCCGTATCCCTTCCGACCAGGTCGTGGCCGGCGGCGCGGCCGCGGGCGACATCGACCTCGACGGCGACGTCGACCTGCTCGTCGGCGAGAGCAGCATCACCGGCCAGCCATCGAACACCCGAGTGCTGGAGAACGATGGCACCGGCCGTTTCACCGACGCGACCGCCGCGCGACTGCCGGAGCCGCGCAGCGACGCGGCCGAGGTGCTGCTCGCGGACGTCGACGGGGACGGCGACCTCGATCTCACGGTCCTCGGCGTCCGGGAGCGCAACCATCTCTACCTCAACGACGGCAGCGGCGTGTTCACCGACGTCACCGAGACCCACATGCCGAACGACAGCTTCTTCACGCTGGCGGGGTCCTTTGGTGACGTCGACGCGGACGGCGACCTCGACTTGGTGCTGGGGAACGGCATCGGCGAGGTCAACCAGCTCTACCTCAACTCGGGCGGCGGCCGGTTTGTCGACGTCAGCGCGGCGCAGTTCACGACCACTGCACAGCGAACCCTCGGCATCGCCCTACTCGACGCCGACGGCGACGGCGACCTGGATGCTGTCGCCGCCAATCAGCAAGGCCTCTTCTTGCAGACCGCCCAGGACCGGCTCTACGTCAACGACGGCACGGGCCACTTCACCGAGGGCACAGCGGCCGGTCTGCCCGTCGACCTGCGCAGTGCGCAGAGCTTCGCCGCTGCCGACCTCGACGGCGACGGCGACGAGGATCTGGTGCTCGGCAACAACGCCCACGCCGACCAGGCGTGGCGCAATCTGACGCAGCAGCTCGACACGCCCTGGGTACCCGCGGCCGGCGGGCGGTATCGGCTCGACGTCTATGCCCGCTGGCGGGGCGCGGCGGCAACCGTAGCCGGAGTCTTCCTGTCGCCGGCCTCCGGGTCCGTCGAGCTGCCGCGATTCGGCACCTTGCGGCTCGACCCGACCAACCTCATCCCGGTGCCGCCCATCGCGGTACCGCAGCCCGCCGGCAGCGCGACCCTCGTGCTGCTCGTTCCCAGTGTCCCGGCCCTTGCCGGCGTCGACATCTGGGCGCAGGCGCTCGTGGCGGACGGTGGCCGCGCCGTGCTCACGAACGCCGTCGTCGACCGTATCTTGCCGTAGCTCGCGGGGCGCCACCTGGCGACGACGCTCGCCGATGTCGCCGCGGTGGCGGCCGGCGGCGAGGAGCCCTCGGCCGAATCGCTGGCACGCCTGCAAGAGATGGCGCGCGCCCTAAGCCACGAAGACCCCCATCACCGGTTCGTCGCCGTCGCTCCCCCAGCCTCCGCTCGATCCGGCACAATGCGAATCAGCTTCGCGACCCCGCGCGGCAGGGCGCTCCAAGCGACTCCCGGGTTGCGCCTACTGGCTTGGCGAAAGCCCGCCTCATGCGTCGGCGTGTAGCATCGACGCATGACGCCTCTCCGCCCGTTCTTGCCCCCCGCTCTGGCAGCGGGATGTGCCTACTTGATCGCCGCAGCGACCGCGGGCACCGCCGAGACTGCGCGCCTCGTGCCGGCCTCGATCTCGGTGGATGGCGAGATCGTGCTACGCGCCAGCACGAGCGACGACGGCCGGCCGGACGCCGATGCGGTTTGGAGCTACCTCCACCGGCTGGAGTTCGAGCCGACCGACGCCTTCGCTTCCTTGGGCCTCGCGCCGGGCGACACCGCGGCCGAGCTGGGTTGGCTCAGGAGTCGGGCCAACGCAGCCAAAGGCGAACCACCCGAGCTCGTCGTCTCCATCGCATACGGCGGCCGCGACGCCCCCTACCACCTTGCACTCGAGCGATCCCGGGGGAGCTCCACATGGCGCGTGGCGAAGGAGACGATCGAGCAGCGCTTTCCCCACCGCACGATCACCCGGGCTCAGGCAGCGCGACTCACGAACCCCGAGCGGACGCGCTAGCCGGTCTCGGGTCGGCGATCTGCGACCAGCGATGGTGGCGCGCCGGTCGCCGACCGCGCGGGCACTCCCAGACCATCACGATTCAGGTAGCAGCGCACAAGCCGTGCCTCGACGCAGTCGAGGTAGGCACTAGACGATTCGTGATGCGGGACCGCGCCACCACCGGCGGCTGGCCAGAGTGCAGCGGAACTCACGCGCCGACGATCGCCGGAATCGTCGACGGACCGCGGTAGAACAGCTACTCCTGGGCCGCGCGCGCGTCGACCTCGCCATCGCCGAGGACCGCAGTCACGAGCTCGGCTCGGTAAAGCAGCTCGCGGGGGCGCTGTAATGACGATTCCGTCACTGACGGCCATGCCCTCAGGGCCGGTGGCCGCGTTGGTCGAGCACCGTCCGAGCAAGGAACGCTTGGGTTTGGCCCGCTGCCGGGCTGCCTCTCAGGAGGTGGCCGGCGCCTTCGTGCAGGACGACGCGGTGCGTGTCGTCGGCCCGGCCCATCGCGACGAGCCGATCGTTCAGCGCCGCGGCGTTGACCGCGGGGACCGAGGAATCTCGGCTCCCGTGATGGACCAGGACGGGCGGCAGCAAATCCGCGAAGTAAAGCGGCGAGCTGCCGATCAGTCGCCGCCGGACGTCGGAGTCGGCCAAGTGCTCGCGGTCCTGGAGAAACCACTCATAGAACTGCACGGCTCGGTCGTTGGTTGGTTCGGCGTAGCTCGCGGCTGCCCGCTGGATCCGCGCACCCCAGTCTTCGCCCGGAGACGACATGTGGCGCAACCAATCGGTTGGTGCGCTCATGGCGACGACCGCCTTCACGCGGCGATCGCGCGCCCCGTGAAGCAGCGCGACCCCGCCGCCGCGGCTCACACCGAACGAGACGACGCGCTCGCCGTCCGCGGCTGGGGTGTGGGCGATGGCGACGGAAACCGATGCGGCGACATCACGCGCCGCGCCGACCCAGGAGTCCCTTCGGTCGCCTTCGGCTCGGTGGGTCGTCGCGATGGCCTGGAGCTCGTGACCGCGTAGGCACGGCTCCACGATGATGAAGTCGTCCAGCAGGTCTCCCAACACGGACATGACAAAGGGCCCGTCCGCGATGCGCCGTACTGGATAGTCAAAACGAACGCCGCGGGTTTCGACCAGGATGGGCAGCGTGCCGGCAGGCGCGCCCCGCGGCGCGAACACTGCGGTGTAGTGCTCGTTGGCGTCGACCACGTGTCGGTAGACTGACACCTCGAACCCCGCTCCTTCGCGGACGAGGCTGCCGTGCTCGACGAGTTGCGCGTCGGCCGCCGGCGCGACTTGCCGCTTCCACACCGACCGCACATCGTCGATCTCCGCCGGAGTTGGCGGGGCGAGCACCGCCCGGACGCGCGCGAGGTTCCAAGAAGAGTCGCGGCCATCCTGTGCCGAGGCCGAGTCGGCGCAGACCAGAGCGATACCGGCGAACAGCCAGCTGGCCGCGCCTCGCCTCCGGCCCATTGGCTCACCGGCGCGCAGACTCGTGAAGAGCGGCAACCGTTCGTGCACGACGCTTCGCATGGACAGAAGTGCCTCGTTCGTTAGGGCAAACGTTGCCGCGCGCCGATATTCGGAGAACTCGACCTGATCGGGATCGAGCGCGCTGATCCTGTCCAATCAGTCCGGTTCCCGAAACACGTGCTTGGTGAAGTATGCGTGCTCGTAGTCCTGCACTGGCACCGACCGCGCACCGCGGCCCTCGGGCGTCAGGTCGAACAGGTTCCACATGGGCCACATCGCATCCACGTGGCGCGGATGCCCGCTGTCCATCGGGTGGCGAACGATCTCTGACCCCCACGTGTGAAAGACGCCGTCGGGCGTCTTGCGAAACACGTTCATCATCGAGGCGAGCGCCGAATCACTCGCCTTCTCGCGGGCGAAGTAGTCGAGGATGTAGCCGTTGTTGGCCGCGGAGACCAACGGGATCGTCCAGCCGCGAAACTTCGCCCAGTCGTGAAGCTGGTTCGGACGCGCCGCGGCAACAACCGCCATGGCGCATTGTTGGGAGACGGGGAAGTAGTTGGCGTTGAACGCATCCACGAGGGATGTGCACGACGGGCAGGCCGCGTCCCAGTCGGGCCCGAACATCATCGTGTAGAGCAAGAGCGAGCGGTGCGCGCCGAAGAGCTCTTCGAACTCGACCTCCTCGATCACACCGGCGGCGCCGACCCGCTCGAAGCGATAGGCCTCCTTGAGCCGCCCCCCCAACGGCAGCTCGCGCCGCTTCTGCGCCACGGCTTCGCCGCGCTCGCGGAGGTCTTTCTCGAGCTCGAGCAGCTCATTGCGGCGGGCTCGGTACTCGTCAGATTCGTTCGGAAAGCGGTATCCAGACATCGTTGGCGGGTGGGCACGAGCCAAAGTGAGGAAGATCGAGAAGTCGACGGCGCGCCCGTTCGGGCGACACCGCCACGATGCGGTGGCGGTTCTTGCCGAGCAAGAGGTACGGCCCACACGCATCAGTCAAGCCAGCGGGTCATCGTCGAAGCCGCCCTTGGGCCCGCGGTGGTGGGCATTCTTGAGGGCCAGGAAGCGATCGACGAACTCGCGCGGGACCGGCCGACCAATCAGTGCCTTCTTCCAGCCCTTGGGGAACCCGTCGACGCCGAACAAAGCCAGCTGCGCTTTGCTCCAGCCTCTTTTCTCGCTGCGCCCCGCGTCGAGCAGCTGCTCCGTCAGAACCACGATCTCCGGTGAATCCAACGCACTCCTCCTCCAGCCTGTCCTGGGGTGCCGCCGAGCCGCTCGCCCGGTCAGCTCTGCATCTCCCGGCTGAGGTTCTTCCACATGATACGCGAGTGTGGACCGCACCAGTCGCGCTCGCGACCAAGAAAGTTCTATGGCTCGCCGGCAGGGTCTATGACGCTGCTGGCGCCGCAGGTTGAGGCCTAGGCCCTCCCTGGGTCCCGGCGACCGGATCGGCGTGGCGCCGTCGACCGCGCATCGCTCAACCAGACGTGAGCCCGAAGCCACCCAGTCGCGGGCCAGGACGCGTTGCCGGGTGCCTCTGCACGAGGGTTCACGCCGTGCATCGCCCTTCACCCCTGCCTTTACCAAACTCCTGCAGCGACCCACTAGTGTCCTGGATCAGAAATTCCTGTGCAGAGGGTGCGTGACCGGACGCTGCTCGCAAGAAGCACCGACGCAGGCATATTGGTGGATACGTCGAGGAGGTGCGACGCAGCGAGCGGTGGCCGGACGGGTGCCAT
>JBCCGH010000113.1:0-32094 GCA_039029375.1 Planctomycetota bacterium | reverse complement strand
CGCTCGCAAGGCGCTGTCGACGCAGGGCTTGTTGGTGGACAAGTCGAGGAGACGCAACGCCGCGAGCGGCGCAGAGGGCCGTCGACATATGTGACGAACTTCCGACACGCAACACTAGTGATGAGCGCACTGGCAGCGGTCGCGCCGTCGCAGGGCTGCACCGCTGGCGCCCCGACGCAGCTCGGCGTAGTCGTCGTCGAGGCGGCCGGTCGGCCTGGGCACCCCTCGCTCCCGGGCAGCCGCGTCGACATCGTGCGCGTCGAGTGCGCGGGCTTGCCGACGTTGCGCGCCGGCGTCCTGATCGCCGACCCGCCGGCGGGAACTCCACGCCGCGGCACCGTCGTTCTGGGCACCGGGGCCAAGGGCACAGCGGCGTTCAGCTCCGAGCCGCTCGGACTCCCACTGGTCACCAGCCTCCTCGACGCCGGCTTTCGGATCGTGGACCGCGCGTGGCAACCAGGCTGGTTCTCATCCGGCGGCAGCGTGCGCAAGCAGTCGTGCCGTTACGCCACGTTGCTGCAGTGGGTGTTCGACGAGCATCACGACGGCGGCGCGTTCGGCGCCGTCGGCAGCTCCGCCGGCTCCAGCGAGGTCGCCTACGCCTTGACGACGTGGAACGGCGCCGACCTCCTGGATGTCGCGGTGCTGCTCGGCGGACCGCCCGCCGCCCGCCTCGACCTGCAGTGCCCAAATCCGCCGGCGGCGACGTGGTCCGCCCAGTGCCTGCAGCTGTTCCCCGCCCACGGCTTCACCTGCGGCCCACCGACGTGCACGGGACAAGGGCGGCAAGGCCTCTGCACCTCCTGCTCGGCGCCCGCCACGCCGGCCGAGCTGCGCGACGACAGCGTCCTACATCTCGCGGCCCGCCTCGACTTTCCCAGCACCCGCGTACACCAGATCCTCGGCGGCCAGGACTGCACCAATGCGATCCCGTCGGCGCTCTTGTTCTACGCCGCGGTCACCAGTGAGAAGGTGACCGAGGTGGTGCCGGGCACGCCGCACTTCGTGCCCGGCACCACGGCGGGACGCGACGCGATCCGCCGCGCCCTGCTCGGCGCTGCGGCCTGTCGCGGCGTCCCCGCGACCATGGCGCACACAGGCTGGCCACGGCTTGGCGGCACGCTGACGTTCGACCTACACGGACCGCCTGGAGCGCCGTTCTTCGTGGTGGAAGACGGCACCGCCGCCGAGCTGCCGGTCGGCTCGTTGGGCTGGCTCTTCGTCGCGCCGACGTTCCTGCCGCTCGGCGGCGGCCTGCTCGACGCGCAAACCGGCCGCGGCTGCCTGTCCTTGACGGTACCAGCACGGCCGGCGCTCACCGGGAGCGAGCTGTACAGCCAGGCGTTGGTCGGCAGGTGCCTCAGCAACTTGGTGCGGTTCGAAGTGGTGCCGTAGGCGCCGACGCCGCCTATCGGCCGAGCGTCAGATCCAGAGCATTTCACCAGCGTGGGGTCCGCGGACGGTGACACGCGCCGGTTGCTCACGAGACCATCCCGCGCTACCGTGCCGGCTCATTGTTCACCGGGGTTCCGGAAGTGAGGTGTGAATCCTCCGCGGACCCGCCGCTGTGTGCGCTGACGAACGCCGCAACAGCCACTGGGTCACCACCCGGGAAGGCGCGGTCACTAGGTCGAAGCGCGAGCCAGAAGACGGCCCCGGCCCGAACAGCTGACTTCGACCACCTCTCGCGGAACCAGAGGCAACATGCAGCGTTTGTTCTGTGCCACCTTGGCACTCTGTGCGGCCGTACCTGGGCAGAGCCCGTTCGCCAGCCGCGTCGTTTCCTTCGATGACATGGGGCAAGCGGGCGGCGGCGTGTTCGCCCCCAGCAACACCCTGGGCGCGCCCGACGGCACCGTCCACTCGCTCGGCATCGGCGGCAACGTCGTGCTCGGCTTCGACGTCGTCATCGCCGACGGGCCGGGCGCCGACCTCATCGTGTCGGAGAACCCGTTCGTGTCGACGAGCAATCCGGCGCTGACGTTCGCCGAGATGCTCTTCGTCGAGGTGAGCTCGGACGGCACCAGCTTTGCGCGCATTCCCAACCGCTATGACGGCCCGGCTGTCAGCCCGGGACCGTTCGCGTTCGTCAACGCGGGCGCCTACGAGGGGATGGCGGGTGCCGGTGCGACCAACCCGTCGGCGGTCGATCTGCGGGACGTGGTCGAGGCGGGCGGCGACGCGATCGACCTGGCCGATCTCGCGGGGCATCCCCTGGTGACCTCCGGCGTCGTGGACTTGGCCGCCATCACGCAGGTGCGGCTCGTCGACGTGCGCGACGGCGTCGATCAGGACAGCCGCGGTGTCACCATCTATGACCCCGGTTCCGGCAGTGCCGACATCGACGGCGTCACGGTGGTCCACGACGCGGCGAGCGCCGTGGCACCCGGGCCGATCGTGGACGTGACGATTCCAGCCGACGGCGCGTTCGAGCTCTCCTTCGATGATCCAGACGGCTGGCGCGACCTCGATCCGGCGAGCCTGCAGGTCGCGCTCTACGGCACGCCAGTGGGCCTCGTCGCGTTACTCCCGCTGATGAACATCAGCCGCTTTGACGCGACCGGGTTCACCCTGAAGCTGCGCGGTGTCCTGCCGGCCGGCTTCTTACTGCGCGTATCGGCGTCCGCCAAAGACCTCTCGGGCCACCGCAGCGGCGACGTGCGGTCTCGGCCCACGCCCTGAGCGGCACTGCCCCGATGTCTGCAGACCGGCGACCTCGAGCGGAGGACTTGCATGCGGCGGCCTGCGCGGTCGGCGCGCTCTCCTACGTGGATCCCGACACCGGCTACGAGGTGATGACCGCCGTAGCGCACAAGCAGCGCGGCCGCTGCTGCGGCAGCGCCTGCCGCCACTGCCCCTACGCGCACATCAACGTCCGCGACACGCCGCGGGATCCGCGCAGCGAGCCCCGGACCGACCCCCGGACCGACCCGAGCCCTTCCGGGCGCGGTGGCTGAACCGGCGACCTGAGGCGCGATTGCCTTCGGAGGGTTGCTGGCGCTCACCCAGTGCCAATCGGGACCGGGTGCCAGCGGTTGAGCCATGGCGACGACTGCAGCAAGCGCGCGCGCAGCACATCGACGCTCGCCTCGGGCCCCACGTCGATGCGCCGCAGGCGCAACGGGTCATCCCGGCGCAGATCGTTGGTGCCGCGTACCGTCGTAAACGCGGCGCGCACCCCTGCGGCCGCAAGCTCGGCCACGACCGCTGGCGTGTAGTGACCGCCGGGATAAGCAAAGATCGACGGCCGGGCCCCGAGCTGCTCGCCGATCTCGTCGATCGAGGCCAACGCCTCGTCGCGGGCGACGGCCTCGGTCACCCGGTCGAGCAGCGGGTGCGTGCAGGTATGCGGCCCGACCACGACGCCCTCGCGCGCCAGCCCGCGCAGCTCCTCCCAGCCCAGCACGTCGCTTTGCGCGGGCGGCGCCTGCAACCTCGCGCACAGATCGTCCACCAGCGCCATGGCGCGGTCGTGTGGCAGCGCTTTCACCTGGCTCCGCATCGCGCGATACGCGGCGACCCGCTCGGCGCTCGTGCCCAGCGGCCAGCGGCCGACCGCTGTCGTGAGCGCATGGACGCGCGCGTGCTGGGCGGCGTGCAGCAGCCGGTCCCACCAAAAGACGCGCTCGGGCCGATCGGGATACGCGGTCGGCACGAACAGCGCCGCCGCCAGGCCACGCGCCCGGAGTACCGGCCAGGCGTGCTCGCGGAAGCAGGTGTAACCGTCGTCGAACGTCATGAGCAGCGCCCGCGCTGGCAGCGGGGCGCGATCGGCCAAAGCGTCGAGCAGCGACTCGATCCCCACGATGCGCCAATGATCGCCGAGCCAGTCAACGTGGGCCGCAAACCGCACTGGGTCGGGGACGCGGTGATAGGTGAGCACGCGCAGCAGGCCACCGCGCGTCGATTGGCAGCGCTCCGCCACGCGCATGAGGACCCGGGTGGGCGGCGCCGATGCCGCGCCGCGCAGTAGCCGCTTGCGCTGATGCACGAGGTTCACGCCGCCGGCCTCATTCGGCGCCACGAGCGGCGCGTGTCGGGGTCCAGCACGTTGGCGACGGCAGCGGCCAGGGCCATCATCAGCCAGAAGTACCGCACGTAGGTCAGGTGCAAGAACAGGCCCGTAGCCAAGTACGCCAGCACCATCATCCCAAACGCGCTGCAGAGCGCCGCGTGCTCGGGGTGGGTCGGCAACCAGCGCTGCCGCAGCCGGGCCAGCCGCCCCAGCGTGACACCGACCAAGGCGAGAAACGCGCCGAGCCCGAGGAAGCCACTCTCGGCGGCGATATGGAGGTAGAGATTGTGCGCCTGACGCTCATTGTCCAAGCGACGGATGTTGAGGCGATTGCCGTACTCCTGCGAGTAGTCGGCGAACATCCCCGGCCCCACGCCGACGACCGGATGGTCCGCGCACACGTGGACGGCGGCCAGCATCTCAGTGAGGCGCCCCCGGACGGCGCCATCTGGCTTTGCCTCCTTGCCCCACACCACAGACGAAACCACGGGCAGCTCGCTGAGCCGCTGCAGATACTGCGGCGTCGCGAGCAGCAGGAGGCCGCCGGCCGCGACCAGTCCCAGCGTCTGCCGCATGGAGATCATGCGCAGCGCGATCGCGACCATAAACAGCATCACGGCGGCAACCGCCGCGCCGCGCGAGAACGCCAACGCGAATCCACCGAGGATGGTCACCGTCGCCCCGTAGGCCAGGAGCCGCGGCACGCGGCGGCGGGCGCTCCAGCACAGGTACAGAGCGACGGGCAGCAGCAGCATGGTGATCTGCGCGAAACGGTTCTTCTCACCGATCGTGCCCGCCAGTCGATGTTGTGCCGTGCCGCTGGCGATCGTGAATGGCCGCTCCTCTAGCTGCCCAAAGCCGCCGTAGACGTGATCGAACGTGCCGGTGAGCTGCTGCACGACGGGTGCCGCGGTCATCACGACCCCCGCCGCCAGCAGCGACCAGGCCAGTGGCCGGAGCACGCGCACCCGCCGGATCGCGTTCGTCACCAGGAGATAAAGGAAGAGGCCCTCCAACGCGTATTCCTGCACCACCCCGAGCGAACGCCCGGGATCCCGCGAACACAACGCCGCGACGGCCATGAACGCGAACCAGGCGAGGACGGCGGGGACCTCTGGCCCCATGACCACGGATTGTCGGCGCAACAGCACGTAGTGCGCGATCGGCAGGAGCAGCAACGCCGGCAACGCCGCGCCAGCCAGCAGCGGCAGGCCGTGGAACTTGATCGCCACGACGACCGCGTTGGAGTAGAGCAAGCCGACGACAACGAGCGACGCCCAGTCCGGGCGGCGTAGCCACAGCGGTAGCCCGAGCCAAGGGCGACGAGCGCCCGGCGCCGCGGCGGCAGCAGCATGCCCGCCGAGGCCATCGCTGGAGCTCCCGGCCATGGTCAGGAGCTATGCTCGCTGGCGAGCTTCGCGAGTAAAGGCCAAGGCGACGCCCAGGACCAATCCCAGCAATCCAGCCAGGGCGATGCGCTTGGGGATCGACATGCCCGCCGGTGCCGAAGGCGCCTCGGCATGGTCGATCACGCGCACGCTGATACGGCGCTCTTCGTCGAGCTGTTCGGCCGTGCGCGCGCCCTGAAGGCGTTGCGATGCGTTCTCGTGCCGAGTGGCGGCGGCGGCGGCGCGACGCTCGAGATCGCGGAGCTGCGGCACCAGCGCCGTGACGCGCTTGATCTCGGTGTCGACGACGGCGATCTGCGCTTCCACCGCCTTGGTCTCGGCCTCGCGCCGCTGGCGTTCAACGCGCTCCAGGTCGGCGAGATACTCCTCGGCGGCCTCAATCTCGCGCCGCACGGAGACGACTTGGCGACTCTTCGGCAGGTAGTTGCCCAGCAGCTCACGCTCGCGGAGGTGCAGGCGCAACAGCTCGGCCCGCGTTCTCGCCGCGGCGGGATCGTCGCTGCGACGGGTCGCCGTGGCGGCGAGATCGCGCAGTCCGACCTGGAGGAGATCACGCTGCCGCAGCAGCTGCGGCAGCTGCGTCTCAAAATCGAAGATCCCATGCTCTTGGGCGAACTCGCTCTGCGCCTGCTCGGCGGCCGAAAGCGCCGTGGCAAACTCATCGACGTCGCGCTCCAGGAACTTCGACCGCGGGTCCCCAAAGATCTCGAGGTGCTTGTCGCCGAACAGCGTCACCAACTGGTTGAGGCCGCGCGCGGCAAGCTCGGCATCGGCGTGATCGAAAACGACCTCGATCACGCTCGACCCAGGAACGCCTTGCACGGTGAGGTGCTCGCGAAACTGACCGACCGCACTCGTCAGCGCCTTGGCGGCCGGCTTGTCGGCGAGCTTGGGATACAGCGTCGCCGCACCGACCTCACCGACCACCGTGGCGGCGAGCGCGCGGCTCTCGAGGATCTCGATCTCCGAGTTGATCATCTCGTCGAGGCGAAACATCGTCGCGGACTCGACGCCATCGATCTCGGCACGGTAGATGAACTCCCGCCCCAGCACGACGAGCAGACTCGCCTGCGCGCGGTAGAGCGGCGGCGTGAACCACGACGCCACCACGGCAATCGCGATCGCGCCCAGTGTCACCGCCGCGATCCAACGACGCTGCCGCACGACCGCCGGGGCGACCCACTCCAGACCGCCACGTGGTGCGACACCACGTGCAGCCACACCGCCGACGACGCTCAGTTGTTGATCTCCGGGCGCAGGGCGACGTTCACGGGGATGTTCTGACGGATGTATTGGTCGACCCACCGGTTCAGATTCGCGATCGGGGATCTGGGAACGTACACCGCGTCATACGGGCGTAGCTCGATGTTCTGCGCGGTATCGCTCCCGTTCAGGACGGCGCCCAGATCGACGAGGAGGGCGGCATAGGGCTGCAGCTCCTGACTCGCGGCGCTGCCCCGCACGTCCACCACCGCGGCCGGCGCTGGCGGCGGACCGGACACGGTCAGCGCGGGCCTCGCCCCAACGGGCCGCAGCACAATCACTTGGCGGGTGTGGGCCGTGTCCAGCAGGCCACCGGCCTGCAGCACCGCCTCGAGCACCGTCGTCGGGCTATCGAGAACGAACACCCCCGGATCCCCGACCTCGCCGCCCACGTGGAAACGGCGGCCGGCGAACGACCGGACGATGACCGTCACGCGAGGGTCGCGAAGCTCGCTGGCGGTGTGGATTTCGATCTCGCTCGCCAGCAACTCTGGGGTCTTACCGGACGCGAGAATCCCCTGCAGGAGCGGTAGAGCGATCCGTCCGTCCGGTCGCACCGGGGCCACAACGTCGAGCTCGGGCGTGTCGAAGAAGCGCACTTCGAGCTCGTCACCCGGCAGAATCGTGTACCGCGTCTGTGGCCAGCGCTTGGGGTCGATTTCGCTGACCGGAATCCCATCCTCGACAATCGGCGACGCACAGGTGGCGAGCACCAGGGGCAGGGCGAGGGAGGCGAACCGGAACATCGGCGTGGCAAGGCGAATTCGCCGCGGGCAGAGCCCGGTCGGCATAGCAGTGTACCTCACGGCATGACGGCCCCTCCGCGACCTCGCGCGACGCCGCTCGGTGCTGGGTCGTCGTGCGGCCGTCGCCAGACGTCCAATCACCGCCACCACCGTCGGGACGCGCGCGCGCGATCGAGGCACGGCCAGCCCCTTCGCGCAGTTGCGGAACGCGCCTATCATCCGAGCCGCGCCGCCGGCGCGCCGCCTTGACCCGCACCTAATGACTGACCTCCGCGACCGACGGCCGCTGCGTGGTGTACGCGCCTCGTGGCAACCACGCACCTCGGCGCGCGCGGCGGCGTCGTTGCCGACCGACCTGGCAGAGGTCGGTGCGCCGCGCCTGTCGCGACTGCAGCGCGGGCTCGATCTCGGCTTGGCCGGCACCCTACTGGCGATCAGCGTGCCAGTGATGGCAGCGATCGCGCTCACCGTCTTGTTGGTCGACGGACGCCCCGTGCTGCACCGTGGCGTCCGCCTCGGTTATCGCCGGCGCACGTTCGCCATGGTCAAGTTTCGCACGCTGGTGCCGGACGCGGCGCAACGACTGGGCGCCAACCTCGAGTCGCCCGCAGCCAACGTCCGCACGCGCACCGGCGGCTTTCTCCGCGATGTGCGTCTCGACGAGCTCCCCCAGCTGTGGAACGTGCTGCGCGGCGAGATGACGTTTGTCGGTCCGCGGCCCGAGCGACCGAGTGTCTATGCGGCGCAGTGCGCCGACATCCCGAACTACGACCTCCGCTTCACGGTGCGACCGGGCATCCTCGGCTACTCCCAGTTGCTGACGCCGCACGGTGCGCCCAAGCAGATGCGCGCGCGCATCGACAACCGGTTTGTGCGCCGCCCGCTCTCGACGCCGCGCCAGCTCCTACTCATCGTGGGAACGGTCGCCGCCATGTGCCGCGAAGCGCTGCGCCGCGGTGGCACCACGATCGCACGCGCGCTGCGACGCAGCCCCGAGCGCCGCGCGCTGCCGCGCCGGCACGCCACCGCCGACGCCCTGGCCATTGCGGCTGCCGACGACCTCGGTGCGCCGCCGCCGCCGCCCCACGCCCTTGGCGCGATCATCGACATCGATGAGCGGGCGCTGCGCATTCGCGTCGACGGCGCCCGCTGGTCGGGCGCTCCCCGATCGCTGTTGGTGCGCCACCGCGATCAACGCCGTGGGGCCGGCCGCACCCGCTCGGCCCGCTGCCACATCCAAGCCGTCACCGAACGACCGGGCCCCGGAGGCACCGACGTCGTAGTCTGGTATGAGCCGATCGACGACAAAAGCCGCTACGTGATCGACCAATACCTCCTCGACGGCAGCCTCATGGCCCGCCCCAAACCAGCGCGATGATCGCGGCCGGCACGACGCTGGCCACGGCAGGCCTCGCCGTGGGCGGACTCGGCCTGCTCTCGGTGTTCGCGCTGTATCCGCTGCTCCTCCGCCTGCTCCCCTCGCGGCGGCGGCCGGCGCCAGAACCGCGGCCCGACGAAGCGTCCCCCACCGTGAGCGTGATCGTGGCGGTGCGCAACGGCGGCGCGCTGATCGACGCCAAGCTCGCCAACTTGGCGGCGCTGCAATACCCCGCCGAGGCGCTGCAGATCATCGTCGCCTCGGATGGCTCCACCGACGACACCGAGTCCCGGGTACGACAACACCGCGACGCGCGCATCCTCCTACTGTCGAGTCCCGGCCACCAGGGCAAGGCGGCCTCGCTCAACCGCGCCGTCGACCGCGCCAACGGCGAGCTGTTGCTGTTCTCGGACGCGGATGCGTTGCTGGCCCCGGACGCACTCCAGCGCTTGGTCACTCGCTTCGCCGAGCCAAAGATCGGTGGCGTCTGTGGACAGCGCCGGATCGGCGAGCCCGGCACCTTTGCACACGGCGCGCAGGCGAGCTACGTCAACGCCGACAGTGCCATCAAGTTGATGGAGAGCCGGTCGGGCAGCGTCACCGCCAACGACGGCAAGATCTATTGCATTCGCCGCGCCCTCTACGCGCCCATCCCCGAGGCGGTGACGGACGATCTATTCACGTGCCTCAACGTCGTCGCGCAGGGTCACCGCTTTGTCTTCGAGCCGGAAGCCGTGGCCTACATTCGCGTTCCAGCGCGCAGTGCCGGCCACGAGCTGCGGCGCCGCCGGCGCATCGTCTCGCGCAGCCTGCGCGGGATCCTCCAGATGCGGCGGCTCCTCAACCCGCTGCGGTATGGCCGCTTTGCCATCGGCCTTGCCATCAACAAGGTGGGGCGGCGGCTCTTGCCGCTGTGGCTGCTGCTGGTGCTGGTCAGCAGCGCCGCGCTCGCGCCGCATCACTTGTGGGCCCAGCTGCTCCTCGGGGCGCAGCTCGCGCTCTACGGGCTGGCGGCCTTGCACCCCTTCGCGCCGCGCCGACCCCGCGGCTTCGCGCGCCTGACAGGGATCCCGTTTTTCTTCTGCCTCGGCAGCTGGGGCACGCTCCTCGGCCTGCTCGATCTGCTGCTGGACCGCCGCCATAGCCGCTGGGATCCCGAAAAAGGCGATCGTGAAGCGAGTGGCCGCCCCACCGCGGCCTCCTCGGCCAGCCCGTCCGTCGAGCAGCTCTGAGCCACACACGATGACCGTGGCCTACGTGATGTCGCGGTTTCCGAAGGTCACGGAGACCTTCGTGCTGCAGGAGATGGTGCAGCTGCAACACGCGGGCGTCGGCGTGGAGGTCTATCCTCTCCTACGCGAAGACGCCGAGGTGCGGCACCCGGAGGTCGGCGCCCTCGAGCCACACGTTCGCGGCGCGCCGTGGCTGTCCCGCGCCGTCATCGGCTCGCACTGGCACTTCCTGCGCCGGCGTCCTGGCGCCTACCTGCGCACGTTCGCGCGGGCGTTGCGCGCGGTGGTGGGCAGCGGCAACTTCACCGCCGGGCTGCTGGTGTTTTGGCCGAAAGTGGTGCACTACGCGCGCGACATGCAGCAACGCGACGTGCGGCACGTGCACGCGCACTTCGCCAACCACCCGGCCTTGTGCGCCTGGATCGTGCACGGCCTGACCGACATTCCCTTCAGCTTCACAGCGCACGGCTCCGACCTGCACGTCGACCAACGTGGCCTCGCGGCCAAAGCGGACGCGGCGGCGTTCGTCGTCACCGTCTCCGAGTACAACCGCTGCTTCTTGGCGTCGCGCTGCGGCGCTGACGCCGCGGCGCGGATCCACGTGGTCCACTGCGGCGTCGACCCAACGCGATTTGCCCCGGCGCCGCCGTCCCTCCCGGCCGAGCGGGCGAGGCTGCGCATCGCCTGCGTCGCCAGCCTCCGCGCGGTCAAGGGTCACCGCCACCTGCTGAACGCGTGCGCTCGCCTGCGCGATCGCGACGTGCCGTTCTACTGCACCCTGGTCGGCGCCGGCCCGCTGCAGGACACGTTGCAGCGGCAGATCGCTGATCTGGGGCTCGGCGACGTGGTGCGGCTGCGCGGCGCATTGCCCGCGCCCGAGGTCGCCGCCCTCCTGCGCGAGGCCGACGTCGCGGTGCTGACGAGCGTCATGGACCGCCAGGGACGTCGCGAGGGCATCCCGGTCAGCCTGATGGAGGCCATGGCCACGGGCCTCCCGGTCATCGCCAGCCGGATCTCCGGCATTCCGGAGCTCGTGGCCGACGGGGTCTCTGGTGTGCTGACTCCGCCCGGCGACGCCGCCGCGATCGCCGCGGCCCTGGAATCCTTGTGGCGCGACCCCGGCCGACGGCAGCGCCTTGGCGCCGCCGGGCGCGCGCACGTGCAGCGCCACTTCGATCAGCGCGCCAATGCGGCGGCGCTGGTGCGCCTGATCGACCGAGACACGTCGGCCGCGCCGCCAGTCAGTGCAGCTGCTCGGCCAAGTAGGCCTCCAAGCCGATCGTCGAGATGATGCCGAGCTGCGCCTCGAGCCAGTCCACGGACTCCTCCTCCTCGACCAACAGCGCCGCCAGGAGCTCGCGGGTGCCGTTGTCGCCCTTGTCGCGGCAAAGCGCCACGCCGCGATTCAGACGGTCGACGGCCTCGATCTCGATCTCGAGGTCGAGGCGATGCTGCTCCTGCACGTCCTCACCCACGCGCACCGGGCTCAGCCGCTGCATGTTGGGGATACCATCTAGATAGAGAATGCGCGCGATGACTCGATCCGCATGCTTCATCTCCTCGATCGACTCCTCGCGCTTTTTGGCCGCCACGCGCGCGTAGCCCCAGTTCTCGCACATCTTGTAGTGCACGTAGTACTGGTTGATCGCCGTAAGCTCGGAAGTGAGCACCTCGTTGAGGATCTCGATGACGCTTGGGTCGCCGCGCATGCCCGAGACTTAGGGGCGCGGCGAAGCCGCTGCAAGATGCAGCTGCCGATGACGGCTGGGCGCGCGTCAGTTGCGGGTTGTCCGCCGCGCGTCGTGGGCCGCGCCAAGCCGGCTCCCGTCGCCGCCCACGCGCTGCGCCTCGGCCGCGATCTGCTCGACCGCGCGCTGGCAGTTGCCACAGCCCTCGCCCGCGGGGCAGACGCGATCGCCCCCCGGCCCGTAGGCCCGGCGGATGTCACGGTCGGTGGTGCCGAAGCAGGAGCAGACGATCATGGCTAGTTGCGCGGTTCTCGAATGCGACTGAGTCTCATTATCGGCGACGGCGCGGCGACGGCGCAAGGCCGTGGTCGGGATTTCTCAGTCCCGTCCCCCCCCGTGGCAGGCCGTCGACGGCCCCCGCGCCCGAGAAAGAGGGTACCCCATCCATAGACGGTCGAGCGAAATCTGCATGTCGAGCGCCGAAAGGCCGACGCAATGGGCGTAGCGGCGCCCGGTCATCGACGCCCCGAAGGTGCCACGTATCGTGGAGCACCTGTGCGCCCGGCTCTCTCAGCACCGCTCCTTGGCCTCCTCAGCGCCGTACTTGCGGCCGCGACCCCGCCCCAAACCAACGTCCGGGCCCAGGACAGCGACCGCGCTCTGCGCGAGGTGGTCGGCGCGTACGCGGCCCGAGCGCACTCGCTCTACGCGACCGCCGCGGCAAAAGCGCGGGCCATGCAGCGCGCGATCGACGCGCTGCTAGACGAGCCCAACGCCGCGCACTTGAGCGCGGCGCGGCGCGCCTGGATCACGGCGCGGCAAGCCTATGCCCCCACCGAGGTCTTCCGTTTCTACGGCGGTCCGATCGACGATCCCCGTCACGGCGTGGAGCGTTTCGTGAACGCATGGCCGATCGACGAGGCCTACCTCGACGGGGTCGCCGACCGCCCGGACGCCGGCATGATCCAAGACCCCAAGCGCTACCCCGCGCTCGGCCCGACGCTGTTGACCGTCCTGCACCAAAGCGGGGGCGAAACCCGTGTGGCCACGGGCTGGCACGCGATCGAGTTCTTGCTGTGGGGTCAAGACCGACGCGACGACGGTCCGGGCGAGCGGCCGCACACCGACTTCGTCGTCGGCGCGGCGCCACATTCCAAACGGCGCAGCGCGTATTTGCAAACGGTGACGGCTCTGCTCGTCGCCCATCTCGAGCAAGTCCGGGACGCTTGGGATCAGGGCGGCGGCGCGTTCGCGGCGGACCGACCCGACGTCGCTCTGCGACAGATTCTCACCGGCATGGTGGTGCTCAGCGGGTTCGAGCTGAGCGGCGAACGCCTGGCGGTGGCGTATGAGACCCAAGACCAGGAGGACGAGCACTCCTGCTTTAGCGACACCACGCACCAGGACCTATGTGGCAACCAGCGCGGCGTCGCGCTCGTGTGGAACGGGTCCGACGGGCACCCGGGACTGCGCCACTACGCGCTCGCGCAGGCGCCCGCGCTGGCGCGCGAGGTGGACACGGCGATCGCCGCGGCTGCGGCCCGCTTGCAGCGCATCCCGACCCCGTTCGACCAGGCGATCCGCGGCGCAGACGAAGCGCCGGGGCGACGCGCAGTGCTGGCGGCCATCGAGGCACTCGAGGTTCAAGCCATGCGCCTGGCGGACCTCGGACGGCGCTTGGGCGTCACCGTGCCGCTGCGGCCGGGCGGCTAGTGCTAATTACTAGGCTCGCCGCTACCGCGGCCTGACCTCGGCCGGCCGCGCCGCGATCGCGATCTCCACCTTTCGCACCGCGCCGTCGCGAAACACTTCCACCGCCGCCGTGCGACCAACGCCGCTCAGGTAGAGCCACTTCTGGAAGTCGAGGACCGACAGCAGCCGGTGCCCGTCGATGCTCAGGAGGTAGTCGCCCACTTCGATCCCCGCGTCGACCGCCGGTCCCGGGGTAAAGACGTCGTCGATGAACACTCCTACCGGCGGCGCCACCAGCGCCCGCAGCGCCTCGGGATCGCGCTCGCGCAGCTGCGCCCGCAGGGTCGTGATCTCCAGGACCGAGAGGCCGAGCCACGGCGACTGCTCGCTGCGCTGACCGCGCGCGGCCACCTGCACCAGGCCGTCGGCGATGTTGGTGACGATCTCGATCGGCATCGCCAGCTCGACGCCAGGTGCGCCCGAGCTCGGCGTCACCTTGGGCTTGGGATAGCGCGGCACCAGCTGGCCGACGACCTCGCCGCGGATGTTGGTCACCGGTCCGCCGTAGGCCTCGGGATGCGCGGTCAGGCTCGTCTGCAGCATCGTCGCGGTCATGTCGCCTTGATAGCACTGCCGCAGCGGCCGCGCCGTGAAGATGCCCGTCGCGCACGTGCGCAGAGCGCCAAACGGGTCGCCGGGGGCGATCGCCCACTGACCAGGTCGCACTGCCTCGCTGTCGCCGACCGTGACCGGCGGCAGCATGGGCTTTTCCATCCCGTCGAAAGCCCGAATCGCCAGGACCGCGACGTTGATCGTCGGCTCGCCCCCCAAGATCTCACAAATCCAATGCCGGCGATCCGGCGTCTCGACCGAGATCAGCGGCGCTGGCGTGCGGTCCTCGCGCAGCAACGCGTGCCACGCGCTCAGGATCGTTCCCTGCGCGTCGTAGACAAAGCCGGTCGCGCTCGCGAGGGGTTGGTAGCCGGGATACGGGTTGCTGTCGTCGAGGATCGCCCACATCCCGGCCGCGTTGGGGCGGCCGTCGGCGTCGGTCGGGCGCTCGACCGGCACGTAGGAGGTGACGGTCACCAGGCTCGGCCGCAGGCGATCGAGCACGCCGGTGAACGCGTGCTCCAGGGCGAGCGCGGCCGAGAGGTCCGGCGGCGCTTGGGTCGGCGGCACCGCTTCCTGGCCGCTGGCGCCAGCAGCGCTCAACAGCAGCACGAGGGTCGCGGCGAAGGGCAAGGGCGCCTGGGTCATGCCCCCACGATACGCCATGCGGGCCACGCCGGCCCGCCGATCAACGCCGGCCCGGCCCGGGCGTCATGCGCGCGGCGGCATCCTCGGCGACGATCTGCGCCAACATCCCGTAGCCCGCATCGCTGCAGTGGCCGTCGGGCACGAAGTAGTCGCTCGAATCCGCGCCGGCAAGGCGTTCCACAAACTTCGGCACCACGTGGATCCACGGCACCATCTGGGCGTTCGCGACGGCGGGCACCGTGCTTTCGACCCAGGCGAACGGGACGGGATACGTCATCAGCACGGGGCGAGAGCCAGCGGCGCGGCAGTGCTCGACGATCTGCCGCAGGTGATCGCGCAGTGTGGCCTCAAACTCGCTGCCGTCCCAGCCCAACGTCTTGGCCATGAACTGCTCGACGCGTTTGGCCTTCTCGGGCGCCACGTCAAACTCGGCCAAGATCTCACGCAGCTCTTCGCGAGTGCAGGTCGGTACGCCCCAACCGCCCTTCTCGAAGATGCCGCCGACGACGAGCGCCTCGGTGTAGCTGCGCAGCGACTTCTGCCGGTCTTGACTGCGCCAGATGATGCTGTGGCGCCGCAGCACATTGGCCCGCCAGCCGGGATCGTTCACGATGTGCGCCAACGCACGATCGATGGCGTCGCGCGCGGTGTCGAGGTCCTTGTTCTGGAAGCTCACCCAAGCGATCGCCTCCCAGAGTTGCGCGCTCTTCGGAAACTGCTCGACCTGGGCGCGCGCCACCTCGAGGGCCTCGTGGTCGGCGCCCATCGCCTGCAGCGCTCCCACTAAGGCGCCGGCGGCGGGCGCGCTGGGCTTCTCCGCCACGAGCTCACGCAACCAGTCGACGTGCTGCTCGGCCGCGGCGGCATCGCCGAGCCCGCGGCACGCCGTCACCAACCCCGCGTGTGCCCACGGATTCTCGGGTTGCTCGACGAGAGCGTCCTCCCACATGCGACGGGCGATGTCCGGCCGCTGCATGCGAATCGCCTCCCAAGGGTTGGACACCACCGGATCCGGCGCGGCGCCGGGCGCCGGAGTCGCAGTGGCGGGAGTTGCGACGGTGGCACCTGGGGCGGCCGCGGCGGCGGGCGGCGTCCCCGGCGGCAACCCGGAGCCCGCGTCGCCACCCCCGCGCAAATGGCCGAGCAGCCACTTGCCAAGCCGCACCGTCCGGAACTCCCAGCGAAACGACGATCGCCCGGCCGCCGCGGCAACGCTGGCCGCCGCCGCAACGCCGCCTTGGTACTCCGGTAGCTCCAGCCGTGCCGGCTTGCTCCACTGATCGTTGCGGCCGATCATCACGTAAACGAGGCTCGGCCGATAGCGGACGAGCTGGGCGTCGAGCTGCTCGAGAGCCTCGCGCGAATTGCGGCCCGGCAGCGCGCAGCTCACGACGCCGATGTCGTCGCGGCCGCCCTCTCGCAGCAAGCTCTGGAGCTGCGCCGGATAGGCGAACTCCTGCGCGGTGGTGCCCGCCCCGTAGGTGAACGAGTCGCCGACGCACAGAATCGTGGCTCGGTCGTCGGCGGTCGCCGTCGTTGCAGGCGTCTCCTGCGAGAGCCACACCACGGCAGCACCGGCCTGCAAAACGGTCTCCAGGAGGAGCAGCGTTCCGAGCGTCACGGCGATCAACACGAGGATCGCACGGCTCCGCCCGCGTTGGGGTCGAGGCGAGGTCGACATGGCGTTCGAGACTGTAACCGCGACGGCGTCGGGAGCACTCCGTGGATCGACAGCCCCGCGGGCGGCTCGACGAAGGTCAGCGCCCTGCAGCAGGGTCGCTTGCGGCCAGCACGTCCTGCGGGCTAATGCCCGACCTCACGTCAACGCGCTGGTCCAGGACGGGATGCGATCTCCCACCACTCACCACCACGAGGCGATACGATCCCGGCACCACGCCAGCGAAATCGAACGCGCCGGTCTCATCGACCCGTGCCCAACGGGTCTCGACCTCGGCGTGGTTGGTGGCCGGCTGCAATCGCACGGTCAGTGGCGCGGGCGCGTCGCTCCGCACCGCCGCCGGGACCACGCCGCGCACCGCGACCACGGCATCACCGGTCGTAGCCGGCTCGCTCGAGCGACTGCGGGTGAGCCACTCCATGGCCGCACTCAGACGTTCGAAGCGGTGGTCGACGAGTGGCTGCGGCGGTCGCGTCGGCCGCCAGGTCCGCACTTCGCCAGCCGCGAGCTCGGCGTTGTCGACCAGCAACAGGTCGCCGTGCTCGGCGTCGAACAGCGCTAGCCGCACCGGTCCGGCGAGCACCCCCTTCAGCTCAAAGGCCCCGTCGGCGTCGCTGCGACCGAGGCGCCATAGCAGGCCGAAGTTCATCGCCGGGTCGACCGCGGCGATCCAGACCGGTCGCGAGGCCGCGCCCCCGCGCACGCGCCCCTTGAGCGTCGCACCAGCGCGCAGGTGGACCGTCACCGAGGTCGCGCCCGACTCCAGTCGCACTTCACTCGCGCCCGCGGCGCGGTCGCGGTCGCGGGCAACTGCGGTGTAAGCCCCGGCGGGCAGGGTCGCCATCGCGAAGGCGCCGCCGGCGTCGGCGCGCGCAAAGGCCACCGGCACGCGTCGGGCCGCGGGGCCCGCGGCGTAGAGCGCCACCAAAGCGTCCCGACACGGCTGGCCCGTGGCGTCGAGCACGCGACCGGCGACGCTCGCCGGGGCCGCAGTCAGCACCAAGTCGCGCTCGAGGACACCGCCGCGCGAGCGGAGACGTTCCATGTTCGACTGGCCCCGCCCCGCCTGGCGAGCCCAGATGCGACCGCGCCGGCTATCGACGAGCACGACCTCGTAGCGACCGGCCGCGTCACTGGTCGCGGCGCGCAACGGTGGACTCCACAGCCGCCCACCACTCTGCGATTGCCACACCTCGGCGCCGGCCACCGGTTGTCCGGCCGGGTCGCGCACCGTGCCGCGCACCCGGACCACGCGCTCGACGGGTACCTCGAGCGGCGTCGCCGAGGCGGGGAACACGCGCGACCCCACAGTGTCGCCAAAGCGGAGCCTCAGCTGCGCCGCCGGCACACCCAGAAACACCGCCTCGCCCGCGGCGTCCGTGGTCGCCACGCGTAGGCCGTCGAAGGCGTGTACCACTGCCGCGACGCCGGCGTCAAACGGCTGCAGGCCGAGCGCCACGCCGGCGAGCGGGTCGCCGCTCTGGCGTTCGAACAACCGCACCCGCACGTCGAACCGTGCCGGCGACGCCGCCCTGACCGGTCGCGGCGCGAACTCGCGCGCGGCGGCCTCGCGCCGGCGTAGCGCCGCGTTGACCACGGGAGTCGCCGCTGGCGTCGCTGCAGCGACGTCCGGCGCCTCGTCCGCGGCTGGCGCGTCCGGGCGTGCGCCGGCCATCGGCGTCAGGATCAATGCCGCGACGACCACGGCGGCCGCAGCGGTCAGCCCCCACCGCGTCCTGGGCCCCGGCGCCGCCACACCGATCGGCGCCGTCGAGTCCGTCGGCGCCGCCAAGCCGGTCGGCGCCGGTTCTGCCGCGGACTCGCCGCTCGTGACCGCATCGCTGTCGACCCGCAGCTTCGCGCCAGCGGCGCGCAGTCGCAACACGGCGAGCGCGGCGACGCTCACGCTGTCCGGCAAAGCGCGCCGCAGGTGTTGGATCCCGCGCGCGAGCTGCGTGCGCACGGTGCTCGGCCGCCGGCCCATCAACCTCGCGATCTCGTCGGCGGAACGACCATCGACGTAGTACGAACGAACCACCTCGCGGTAGCGCAACGGCAGACCGTCGAGGCAATCGCGCAACGTCGCCTCGAGCTCGGCGCGGAGGAGCCGCGCTTCCGGCGGGTCGTCGAGCGACAGCACCGGACCGCTTGCCTCGACCTCTGCTCGACGCTGCTCGCGGCGACGCCGGAGCCGCACCTGGTTGGTCAAGATCCCGCACAACCAAGCCACCAACCGCCGCCGTCCATCGAACCGTTCCGCGGCCCCGAGTGCCGCGAGATAGGTCTCCTGCAACAGGTCGTCGGCCTCCGACGGCTGCACCCGCAGCCGCCGCGCAGTGCGCAACAGCTCGCCGGACGTTTGCTGAACGACGCCCTCGAACAGGTCGGGGTCGCCGCTCCGGCGAAACCGGTCAAAGAGACTCTCCACGCTCGTGGCGCCGACGTGCATCGTGGCCCGATCTTAGCCCGACGCGGGCGCGGTGCCTCCTCAGCTCACCGCGCGGCTCAACCAGGCCCGGGCCATCTTCCAGTCGTGGTCGATCGTGCGGGCGAGGTCCCGAGCTCCGCCGCGATCTCATCGATCGTCAGGGCGCCCAGCAGCCGCAGCTTGGCCAGATTGGCTTGGCGGTCATTGAGCGCCCAGCCACTTGTGAGCCCAGGCAGCGCTGCTCAGCCCTGCCCACCGACACGCAGGGCCGAGACTTCGCATGCGCCGCCGCCCGCCGCGGGCGAGCGACGGATCGCCGTCATCGGCACATCGAGCTCAGTCCGTTCGACATCGAGATCTGGAGACCCGCGGTCCCGAGACTCACGACCATCGCCTGAAAGTTGTTGGTGAGGGGAAACGACGACAGCCGCAGGGGCAACGCCCAGGCCGCGGCACCGGCGCCATCCGTCTGACCCGGGACGAGCGACACGGCATTCACCAACATGAAGCAGGAGCTCCCGGCGATGGTCACTGGGGTCGGTACGACATCACCGATCAGCAGTCCGGCGAGCGCGCGCGGCGGCGCGCCGCTGAGATCCAGGCGCGCGGTCAAGGTCTGGTCGCTCGGACCCGGCAAGACGACGCCGTCGAGTTGGGCGCCGCACTCCGAGCCGAAGGTCGTGAACGCGCAGCGCGCGGTCTCCGTCACGCCGGCGACGTCGCGGTGAGCGGGATGTTGCGCCGTCGCCGCGACGACGATGGCCAGCGGGAGGAGAGCGGACGTGAGGCGTAGGAAAAGCACTGTGAACATCTCCGTGTTGTCGTTGCGCGGTCGCAAAGTCCCCCCGGCTCCGCGCCAGCGTGAGGGGCGTGGCGCCAAAACGCAGCGCCAACGGCGGGTCACTGCGGCGACCCGCCGATCAACCCCGACACGATGGCCGACCTTCACGGGGGCAGAATGTTTCGGCCGCCGCGGTCGAAAACCGACACGTCACCTTGAGGGGCGGTGACCGGCTATGGTGGCCGCCCACCTCGGCCGGCGATGCCGTTGCCATTGCACTCCTGCTCCCATGGACGACCGCGAGCGCGACCAGCGCCTCTACGAGATCTACCGCGCCGGCCACGCGCTGACCGCGACCGAGCGCCGCGACTATCTCATCCACGCCTGCGCCGGCGACGAAGCTCTGCGCGCCGAGGTCGAGTCACTGTTGCGTGTGGGTGGGGAGATCGCGATGCCAAGGGTGCTCGCCGACTCGGAGATCGATCGGCAACGAGCCATCGCCGACGCGCTCTTGCAGGCCGACGCGTCGGTGCCCAGGGGCGGACCAAGCGTCGGCGAGCAGCTCGGCGACTATCGCCTCGTGCGCCAGATCGGCCGCGGTGGCATGGGCGCGGTCTATGAGGCCGAGCAAGCCTCGCCGCGGCGCACCGTCGCACTCAAGGTGATCGGCCCCAGTCTCGTCGCACCCGAACTGCTGCGACGCTTTCGCGATGAGGCCGAGGTGCTGGGCCGCATGCAGCACCCGGGGATCGCGCAGGTCTACGAGGCCGGGACGTTTGACCGCGGCGCCGGCGAGCAACCGTTCTTCGCGATGGAGCTGGTCGACGGCGCGTCGCTGACCGAGGCGTGTGCGCGACAGCGGCTCGACATCGGCGACCGCGTCGAGCTCATGGCGCAGATCTGCGACGCGGTCCAGCACGCGCACCAGCGCGGCGTGATCCACCGCGACCTCAAGCCCGGCAACATCCTGGTCAACCGACAGGGTCAGCCCAAGGTCCTCGACTTCGGCATTGCGCGCACCACCGACCGCGACGTCCGGGCCACGACGATGCGCACCGACCTCGGCCAGCTCATCGGCACCATCCCCTACATGAGCCCGGAGCAGGCCGCCGGCGATCCGCGCGACCTCGACGTGCGCAGTGACGTCTACGCGCTCGGTGTCATCGCCTACGAGCTGCTGACCGGTCGGCGGCCCTACGACGTCGACGGCAAGTTGATCCACGAAGCGGTCCGCGTCATCCGCGAGCAAGATCCGACGCCGATCAGCGCGTTCGACCGCAGCCTGCGCGGCGATCTCGCCACGATCGTCGACAAGGCGCTAGCAAAGGAGAAGGACCGCCGCTACTCCAGCGCGGCAGCGCTGGCCGACGACCTGCGCCGCTTTCTGCGCCACGAACCCATTGCGGCGCGGCCGCCCAGCACCTGGTACCAGCTGCAGAAGTTCACGCGGCGCAACAAGACCATCGTCGGCGGGGTCGCCGCCACGTTCGTGGCGCTGGTCGTCGGCCTCGCTGGCACGCTGCGCTACGCGCGGCTCGAGGCGGCACAGCGCGTGCTCGCGCAGGACAACGAGACCGCGGCCAAGAGCGCCGCCGGCGAAGCCGCCGCCAACGCCGCGCTGGCGCAGCGGATCGCCGACTTTCAGGCGAGTCGGCTGCGGACGATCGATCTGCTGGCGCTGGGCAAAGCCATCGGCGCCGAAACACTGGCGGCCGCGGCGCCGGCCCGCCGCGCGGGGCTCGAGACCGAGTTCGAGGCGGTGAACCTCACCACCGTGGCGCGGGAGGTCCTGGGCGACAGCGTCTTCGAACCCACGATCCGCGCGATCGACGAGGAGTTTGCCACGGAGCCAAGGGTCCAGGCGCAACTGCACCAGTCGCTCGCGAACGCGCTCCTGGCGCTCGACCTCAATGGGCTGGCACTCGAGGCGCAGGAGCGCGCCCTCGCCACCCGCCGCGAGCTGCTCGGCAACGAGGACGCCGCCACGCTGGAGTCGATCAACGCGATGGCGAGCCTGCGCATGCAGCGAGGGGAGCTCCACGAGGCCGAGACGGTGGCCCGCGAGGCCGTCGCCGTCGGCCGCCAGCGACTCGGGGACGAGCATCCAGAGACCCTGAGCGCCATGGGCGGACTCGGCAACGCGCTGTACTTGTTGGGCCATCACGAGCCGGCCAAGGCGCTGCTGGAAGAGGCCGTGAGCACCCAACGTCGCGTGCTGGGCGACGACCACCCGGACACGGTGAGCAACCTCTCGCTTCTCGCGGGCCTTCGCAAGACCCTGGGTGACTACGACGGAGCCGAGGCTGCCGCGCGTGAAGTGCTGGCCGGACGCCAGCGCCGCTTGGGCGACGACGACGAGGATACGCTGCGGGCGCTGGGCAACCTCGCCGACGTGCAGCTGGCGCGCGGGCGCACGGAGGAAGCGGAGGCCACCCTGCGACGCGTCCACGCCGGGCTCGCGCGGCTGCTCGGCACCACCCACGACCAGACCTGGGAGGCGGCCGCTCGTGTGGCGTCGTGCTTGATCGACCGTGGCGAGCTCGGCGACGCCGAAGCTCTGCTCGAGGACATCGTCAAGACGTCGCGCCGACTCCACGGTGAGGTCCATCCGACGACCACCAAGTACGAGAACAGCCTGGGTATCGTGCGCGTCAATCAGGGACGCCTCGACGAGGCGGAGGCGCTGTTCCGCGGCGTGCTGGCGAAGGGCCAGAAGATCCGGGGCGACGCCCCACATCACACGTTGCGCGTCCGCACCAACCTCGGCCAGCTCCTGACGCGGCGGGGCCGACCGGCCGAGGCTGAAAAGGTGCTCCGCACCGTGCTGCGCGAGGCTCGCGACCACTTCGGCGACGAGCACATCCAGACGCACGAGCCGCTGAGCTCGCTCGCCGTCGCCCTCAAGGATCAGGGGCGGTTCAAAGAAGCCGAGGCCGCGTTTCGCGACACGCTCCGCTTGCGCCAGCGCTGGCTCGGGGACCGGCATCCCGACACCGTGGCGTCGATCGTCAATCTCGGCTACGTGCTCGGCCGCCAGGGGCGATGGGACGAGGCCCTGCCGTTCTGCCTCGAAGCGGCGGCGGCGGCCAAGCAGGCACTGGGTGACCACCCGTTCACGGTCAACTCGCTGATCAACCTCGCCATCGCCCGACGCCAACGTGATGAGCCGGAGCTGGCCGAACCGGTGTTTCGCGAGGCGGTCGCCACCGCGCGACGCGTCCACGGTGAGGCGCATCCGCAGGCGATCGACGTCGCGCTTGGCCTCGCGTTTCTGCTCCTTGCGGAGGGCCGGCTCGACGACGCTGCGCCGCGATTCCTCGAGGTGGTCGAGATCCAACGGCGCGAGCGCGGCGACGAGCACCCGGCTACGCTCGCCGCGCTCAGCTACGTCGTTGACCTGCGACGGGCGCAGGGACGGCTCGACGAGGCCGAGGACACGATGCGGGCGGTGCTCGCCGCACGCCGCCGCCTGCTCGGGCCCGACGACAACGGGACGCACCGCGCGATCTTGAAGCTGGGGCAGCTGCTGCATGAGCGCGGCCAGTTTGCCGAGGCGGCGGAGCTGGTCCTCGAGCTGCAGGCATGGCGCGCTGCGTCGCTCGGAGCCGCGCACCCGTCGACGGCCAAGGCGATCCAGCGCTTGGCCGATCTCTACGACGCGTGGCACGCGTCCGAGCCCGAGGCCGGGCACGATGCCGCGGCGGCACGCTGGCGCGCCAAGCTGCCGCCCGAAGACTCCGCCGCGGACGGCTAGAAGTTCGCCCACGGCGACGTGGCCGCGGGCGGCGCCTCCGGCGGACCCGCGCCGGTGGACGTGGTGCTGTAGCTACCGAGGGTGTTGTTGACGACGTAGTTGCGCGTGATCACGTTGCGACCCATCGGTGTAGACCACAGTTGGCATCGGGTGAGGGTTGGTGATCCCCCGCCAGACGACATCCGCGGCCACCGAGCGCAGACGGATCACGGTATTTTTTGGGAGGTGAAACGCCGCCCCGCGGCCCGCGTCGGCTCGGGCACAATGCGGATCATGTGCTGCCCCGGCCTGGACGCCAAACGCCATGACGCACCGCCTCTCCCGTTCCCGTTTCCCCCTCGCCCTGCTGTTCACCACTGCGCTCGCCGGACCCGCCGCGGCCCAGACCGGCGGCTTTTGGGAGTTCCGGCCCAGCCTGGCGATCGCGCGTCAGGAAGTCGGCGCCGCCGTGCTCGATGGCAAGGTCTACGTCGCCGGTGGCATCCTCGCCGGCACGCCGGTGCGATTCACGCCGACCGTCGAGGTCTACGACCCCGCGACGCAGACATGGAGCAGCATCGCCGACCTGCCGACGTCGCTGCACCACTTCGGCATGGCCACCGTCGGTGGCAAGCTCTACGTGATCGGCGGCTACGTCACGACGTTTACGGGCACCGACGCCTGCTACTCGTGGGATCCGGCGACGGGGATCTGGACCTCCATCGCCGACCTACCGCAACCGCGCGGCGCGCTGGTGGCGGCCGCAATCGGGGGCAAGATCTACGCCGCTGGCGGCGTGCATCCGACGCGCGGCGTGGTCGGCGACCTGACCGAGTACGATCCGGCGACGGACACCTGGCGCACGCTCCCGCCGATGCCCACACCGCGCGAGCACCTGTCGGCGGCGAGCTTGGGCGGCCTGTTCTACGCCGCGGGCGGTCGCGCCGGCGGCCGGCTGTTCAATGAGCTCGAGGCCTACGACCCGACGACGAACGTCTGGACCTCGCTCCGCCCCATGCCGACCGCACGCGGCGGCAACGGCGCGGCGACACTCGCTGGCAAGCTCATCGTGATCGGCGGCGAAGGCTCGGGCCTCCCCGGCGGCAACTTCCCGCAGACCGAGGAATACGACGTCGCGACGAACGCCTGGCGCACGCGGGCCAACATGCGCGTGCCGCTCCACGGCATCTACCCAGTCACGATCGACGACGAGATCTTCGTCGCCGGCGGTGGCACGGTGCAGGGGCTCGGCGCAACGACCACCGTGATCGCGTTTCGCAACCTGCCGAGCGGCGTCACGCCGTACGGCACCTCGACGCCGGCCTGCTTTGGGGCCATCGACCTGCTCGTGAACGCGCCGCCCACGACAGGCAACCCGGAGTTCGCGTTCGTCTCCTCGCCCACGGCGCCAGCCGGCGCCGCCGGACTGCTGGTGCTGGGCGGGGCGCCGGACGCGGCGGGCACACCGTTCTTGGGCCTGCAGATCCACGTTGCCCTGGCGGGGCCGCTGCTGCTGTTGCCCGTCACCGCCGGTGCCGGACGCGTCGCCCGCGCGCCGGTGCTACTGCCGGCCGCGGCCTCCGGCGGCACGCTGTTCGCGCAAATGCTGCTGGCCAACCCCGCCGGCTGCGCGCCGAACTTCAGCGCGTCCGACGGACTGTCCGTGCGGGTGCGGTAGGCCCAAACCCCTCACCGGCCCCGTACCGCACGCACCAAGACCACGACGCCGAGACCGAGCGCGACCATCAGCCACGTCTCGAACTCCGGCACGGGCGCGCCACCTGGCGCCGGCGGCGGCGGCGGGGTGAGGCCGTGCTCCTCGTACTGCTCGTCGGCCTCGAGCACGACGGCGCTCACGCCGGGTGTCAGGATGCGGTGCTCCTCGGCGAGTACGTCGGCTTCCGCCTCGCGCCCCGCGGCGCGCAGCGCACCGATGCGCTGAAAGATCCGCTGCAACCGCACGACTCGATCCACCGGCCAGTCTTCGGGTGCCGTCGCGTCGGTCTCGACCTCACCCAGTGGCACGTCGAGCGCCGCTGCCGTGACCGGTGTCGCCAGGCCCCGGCCCTGGCGGAGTCGCGCCAGCTCGCCGGCCAAGGTCGCACGGGTCCGATGCACGGCCACTGCGACCCCTTCCCCCACCAAAGCCTCGACCATCGTGTTGGGCGTCTGATCGGTCCGCGCCGGCAGCGCAATGACCTGCGACTCGGCGTCGCGGAGGCGCCGCGCCAGACGATGGATCACGCCATGATCAGGAAGTTCCAGCGTCGACGCAGTGTGGACCCAAAGCAAATCAACCGGACCGGTGGCTTGATCGAGTAGGTCGGTTACGGCCGCGGCCATCTGCGCCCCGCGCTGGTGCGGCCCCACGAACGCCACGTCGCGGCTGACCGCGCCAAGCTGCGCCGGGAACGCGCTGAGAGTCGCGTGGTTCGCCAACACGCGGCAAGGGGTCGCGGGGGGCAACCCCTCGCCCACCGCGCTCCCGATCGCCCGGCCGACCCCAAAGAAGCCATCCAGCACCAGCGCCGGTGCCCGCCCCGGCGACGGCCAACGCCGGCCCGCGGCGACCACGACCGCCGGCGCGACCTCCGCCTCGAGCTCAAGGACGCTCCGCACCGCATCGCGAACGTCGCGCGCGCCCATGCGGCGCACCACTTCCCCATCCCACAGCAGATGATGAGACGTCGTCCACCGCGCGTCGCGGTCGATCAACGTCGGCAGGCTCAGAACCGGTGAGCCAACGACCCGCTCGCGCGCAGGTAGGACCATGTCGAAGCTGAACTGCGCGGCGCGCCGTGCCGGGACCGGGAACATCACGGCGCGCACGCGACCAGGCCCGACCACCCGCGCCAGCAACGGGTCGCGGCCGCGCCAGCCGTCGTCCTCGACGACATTGGCCACTTCTTCGTACGCGGTCGTCACGCAGGGGTCCGGCCCAAACGCGGCGCGACGCCACTGGCCGTTCACTTGGAGCTGGGCGTCCACGACGAAGGCGCCGGGCGGTAGGCCCAACTGGACGCGGCACTGGCGTGGCGCGACGCCCCGGTTGCCGACCTGCAGGAGCCAACGCGCCGTCCCGTTCGGTCGCACATAGAGCGCACTGCTGCGCAGCTCGAGGTCCGGCAACGGGCCGCGCCGAGCGTCGATCGCGCCGGCTGCATCGGTTGGCGCGAGGACGCCGGTCTGGTTGCCGCCGAACCGGAACGATCCCTCGGACCCAGCCAGCGCCTCGGTGGGCACCGGCCGAGGCACGGGCTCCAGCCAGAACGGCCGGCCGTAGCCGCGAAAGTACGCCTCGCGGCTGAGCTGGGCGGATGCCGGCGGCGCGCGTCGAAGCCGCGGTGGTGTGAGCCAGTCTGCCACCGCCGTCCTGGGCCAGGTCATGGCCGGCGCGTTCACGTAGCAGCTTGCCAACAGCTGTGCCTCGGAAAGCGCCGTGATCCGGTGATCGGAGAATGACTCCACCGCAGGACTCGACGCGCCGATCGGGCGCGTTGCGGCCAGCACGGTGTGCACGCGTTCCGACTCCGCCGCGCGCCAGAGGATCGTCGCCGGGTACGCACAGACCGCGCCCCAAAAGCATGCGGTGCGCCAGCTCATGCCGGGCGGCCCCCAGCCTCCACGCAGCCGACGCAAGACCCGCAGGTAGCCGAGGAAGTTCCAATACGGCGCCAGGGCCACCAGGCCGATGCCGACCAGCGCCGTGAGCACACCGATGACCAAGAGCGGCCCGCACAGCACGGCGTAGGTCACGGAGACGCCAAAGCCGCTGCCGAGGAGCGCGGCCAACGCCACCGGGCGCCGTGTCCGCCAGGTCGAGGACACTCCGTCGGCGATGCCGAGGGCCGTGCAGGCCCACAGCGTGGCCGCCAAATCCCACCAGGTGGGGATCAGCACCCGCGTGAGGTCGGTCACCGCGAAACCGATCGCGATGCCAGCGGCCGGAAACGCGCCGCCGACGAGGGCCCACCAAGGGAGCGGAGCCACCGGCGGGCGGGCACGCGCGACAGAAGCCATGCGCACACCCTACACTCCAATACTTTGCATTGCAAAGGCTATGAGCACCCGATCAGGCGCCGCCGGCGTCTCGCTCTTCTCGCGCCACCGGCACCTGATGGACCAGCCGCCAACCCCGGCCGCGCACCGTCACAAGCCACCGCGGCGCGTTCCGGTCGCGCTCAAACCGCTTGCGCAGCCCCACGATCACGTTGTCGACCGTGCGGGCGGTCGGGGGCGTGGCCGGGCCAAACAACGCCTCCACGGCCTCCCGGCGGCTCACCAGCTCGCCGCGGCGGCTGCCGAGCAACCGCAGCAGCGTCGCCTCGCTGCCCGTGAGCTCGACGCACTCGCCATTCCACGTGCGCGCGGTCTGCGCGCGAAAGTCGATGGTGTTCCCTCCGAACGCGAGCTCGTCGGTGGCACTCTCTCCGGCGGGCGCGCGGCGTAACAGCGCCGCCACTCGCAGCAGCAGCTCGCGCAAGTGAAAAGGCTTGGCCAAGTAGTCGTCCGCCTGGGCCTCGAGGCCGCGGATGCGATCCTCGTCGGCCCCTTTCGCCGAGAGCATGAGCACCGGGGTTCGATCGCCACGCGTCCGCATCGCCTGCAGCACCGACAGCCCATCCTGACCGGGCAGCATCACGTCGAGGAGCACGAGGTCGAAGCGCCCGGTCTCCAGCCGCGCCGCCGCCTGATCGCCCGTGCCGATCAACTCGACACCGTACCCGTCCGCGCGCAGGTTGTCGCAGATCATGCCGCCGAGCGCGGCCTCGTCCTCCACCACCAGGATCCAACGACTCATGCGGCCCCCTCCACGCAGAGCGGTAGTCGAACGCGAAACTCACTGCCGCGCTGCGGCCCGTCGCTGTGGGCCGCCACGGCACCGCCATGCGCCCGCACCAGCTCCGCCACGAGATACAGCCCGAGCCCGGTGCCACCGGTGTGGCCGTTGTTGGCCGCACCGCGATAGAACGGTTGAAACACGCGCCCCTGATCCGCGCCCATCCCACACCCCTGGTCGCGCACCACGAGCTGCACGTCGCCGCCGTCGCGGAGCAGCTCGACGGTCACGCGGTCGCCAGCGCTACTGAACTTCACCGCGTTGTCGAGGAGGTTGCGCACGACGGTCGAGATTGCCTCGGGATCCCGCCGCACCGGCGCCGGCTCGCCCGCGGCGATGGCGACGTTGACACCGGTGGCGGCGAGACGCGGCTCGAGACGCCGCACGACCGCGGCGACGTCTTCGCGCAGGTCGCCGGGCTCCAGGGACAGTCGCCGCCGCGCGGATGGCAGCGACGCCGCCCGTAGCAAGTCCTGCAAGTCGTCTTCGAGCCGCGAGATTTCGCTGGCCATAATCTGCAGATACTCGGCAGCGCGAGCCCGGTCGACCCGATCGCTCTGCAAAGTCTCGACGGCGAGGCGCAGAGTCGCCAGCGGCGTCTTGAGCTCGTGCGTCGCGCCGGCGAAGAACCGCGTATGCGCCTGCCGCACCCGGCGCTCGCGCACCAGGGCCGCTGCGAACAGGGCCAGCCCCACCACGACGGCCACGCTGAGCGCGATCCCCTCGGACAAGAACATGCGCCGCTGCCGCTGCGCCCGGAGCACCAAGTCCTCGCCACCCGCCAACGCCCGCGCCGCGCCCTCCGGATCGCCCCGCTCGAGCAGCTCGCCGACGAGCTCGAGCGTGCCGCTAAAGCGCACCTGGAACCACACCCACCAGGCGATCAGTGCCAAGCAGAGAACGGCGATCAACGCGAAGAGCAAGGACGATGGCCGCAGGTTCGACAGCATGGTCGGGACTCGGGCGATTGATCCTACCGCGCGGCAGCGCGATCGCCGCGCCCGCTCGCACGCACCGTTGCCAAGGGGCCGCACGGGCGCGGGTAAACCCGGCCGCGCCGCCCTGGCGAAACTGGCGGCGGTCCGGCGCGCGGGTCTTGGCCCTCATCGACGCGACGCCGCCCCATCCGCCTCGCCATCAACGGCGTGACGTGCGGCCGGAGCTACGCCCCTTGACCGGCCTTGCAGGGGGCCGCGCCGCCAGCTCCCGGAGGGCGCCCTCGACCGCCGCCGCCGACGGCAACGTCGGCGTGACAAGCACCCCCCGGCCCTCACGAAGCTGCACGGCGACGTTACCGAGCGCCAGCGACACCGAGCCGCTCAAGCCTGGACGCGACAGCTCCGCGCGCACTCGGTAGGTGCCGCTCAGCATGAGCTGGACCGACGCGTGATCGTCCCGCAGCCATCCCGAGCCACTCGCACCGAACGAACTGGGGCCGTAGCTACGGCTCTTCGAGCTACGCTGATCGACCGCCCGGAGTCCTCGCGTCGGCAGGGCATCGCCCGGACTGGCGCGCCGGTGCAGCACGATCCTGACGCGGTCGTCGGCTCCCACCATGGCCTGCAGGCCGGGCAACTGCACGTCGACCCGCCCGAGGAACGTCAAGCGCACAACCGACTCGCCGGGTGCCAGCTGTACCTCGGCCGGCCGAGCCCCGCGCGACAGCACCACCGCGGCCACGCTTGGGGCCGAGGCGTGGAACTGCACGCGATCACCCCGCCACCGAAACGCGGCGTCACGCAACTGGCCGTCTTGGTCCGGCAGTCGAACCAGCAGTGGCGACGACGGTCGCTGCGGCTGACCATCCGAGCCCACGGCCCGGACGTCGTAGTGATAGAGCCCGGCGCGAAGATCGATGTCTTGCAGCCGCGGGTCGAGGAGTCGTTCGCCGGGAACCACCTGCAGCCCGTTCACGCGCAACAGTGGTGCCAGCATGCCACGCAGCCGTATCTCCACGGCGTAGACGCCGGGTCGCAGCGATCGCAGCTCGACGACGAAGCGCCCCTCCGCGCGAGGTCGAAGCGTCGCGCCGCGAGCCTCCTTGCCGCTCTCCGTCAGCAGCTGGGCCCGCAATGCGCCGCGCGGCAGCGCCTCGGGCATGAGCCCCGTCACCCTCACGGAGCCATACCGGACCAGGACCACGTCGGCCCCCTCCCCGGCGACGATCTCGACCGACTCCGAGCCATGGCGGCTCGCCTTGGCCTGCACGCGCAGCCGTTCGGCACGCAGCGCCCCGTGCACCACGTAGCCACCATCGGCAGCCGTCGACACCGACTGACGCTGGGCATCGCGCCACCGACCTTCGCCGCCCCGCTCCCTCGGGCTCCAAACCTGTAGGGCAACGCGAGCACCTCCAATCGGCACACCGCGGTCGTCGCGCACCGTTCCAAAGGCCAGGCGTGGCACCAACTGCAGCAGCACATCGCCGAGCTCCCAGCGCTGCGACGGGCGACGCGCTGGCAGCGCGACGCGGCCACCGAGCACCGCGGGCGACGCCCCCGCCTGCGCCTCAAGGGTCCAGGGGCCGACATCGTGCTCGTCAAAACGGACCGGCAGCTCGAACCGCCCCCGCGCGTCGGTCTCCACCGCCTCTGCCTCGACGCGGCGCGCACCTCGCGCCACGAACACCTCGACCATTCGCTGCGCCAAAGGCGCCCCGGCCTCGTCGACAAAACGACCACTGACCATGGTCAGGTCGACCGGCATGCGCAGGGCCAGCTCGTGGACGCCGGCGCCGCGCGGGCCTTCGACGTCGTCGCGCTCGAAGTTGAAGTCGTCGTCGGCGAAGCGCACTTTCGCGTCAAAGCGCAGGCCAGCCCCCACCGCGACGTCGACCCATGACGCACCCAGCGGTTTGAACACGCGGACGACGCATTCCTTGCTCATCGTCTTGCGCCACGAGGGAGACTCACCGGCCAATGCGCCGGCGGGATGCCGCGCTTCGAGCTGGACATTGCAGGCTCCCAGGAGCGGCGCGCCGTCGGCGCCCAACACGCGCAGCCGCAGTGTCCCCGTGACGCCACGGAGCTGCAGCACGACCGGGTCGGCCGGGGTCGGCGTCGGGACCCGCACCCACGCCGTCTGGATTTGCGGCAGCGCGGCCAACGCCACGAAGTCCGCGTCCGGCCGTAGCGCCGTGGGTCGCCCATCAAGCCCACGCGGCGCCGCACGCGCCGCCACGGCCTGCTCTCGCGTAATCTCACGCTGCCGCCGTGCGACCGCCGGAATGCGGCGTCGCACCTCATTGAGCGCGCCCCTTGCCTGCACCTCGGCCGGGTCCTGGCGCGCGCCGGCCGCGCGCACGTTCCGCAACCTCTTGAGCTGTGCAGTGAGCACGGCCGATCGCTCGCGCAGCTCGTCGAGCTCGTCGCGCGCCGGGTTGGGCAGCGCGCGCTTGGCGCGGAGCAGCTGCGCGTGCTCGAACCGTGCCAGGCCCGCGGCGTCGCTTCGCTGGCGCGCCACGCGCCGCAGCGGCGGTGCGACATCGGCGCAGAGCACGACGGGCACGCCGGGCAGCGGGGCGCCGTCCGGGCCCTGTACCGCAACCGTCAGAGTCTCGTCGGGGACGAGCACCAACACCGCCTCGGGCCCGTCGCGCGGATGCAGCAGCCGGCCCGCGAAGCGCCCATCGGCGCGCGCCGCCACCGCCAGCGTGCCGTGTTGGGCGTGCTCGAGGCGAATCTCGCCGCGCGCATCGGTGCGACGCGGCGTCGCCACGGCCAACAACGCCACCGTCCAGTGCGCGGTCGGCCAGCGCTCACTCACGTCCAGTTGGTTGGCGGCGGCGGCAAACACCTCGGCGCCGCCCACGGCCTTGCCCGTGTCGCCGTCGATGACGCGGACCCGGAGGCCGGTGCCTTCGTGACTCGGGTCGTCCCCACTTGGACTGGATGGTTTCAAGGTCGAAGGGTGTAAATGGCAAGTGAGTTGTCATCCTGCATGATTCCTCTG
>JBCCGH010000112.1:0-32441 GCA_039029375.1 Planctomycetota bacterium | reverse complement strand
TCATGCGGCCTCCCGGAGTCGGCGCAGGATTCGTGAGATCATCGACGGGCTGACTTGGAGCAGCTCTGCGATTTCCCTGCCCGTCATCCCACAGCGGTGGAAGTGCAGGATGACGTGGTCGCAGCCCTCCAGCTTGCCGCGGGCGTTCTTGCGAGGCCGATCGTCCTTCGCCTTCAGATACTCAATCCGGTTGCACTTGGTTGGCCCGCCGTCCTCCGCCATGACCTGGGCGATGTCGACCATGGGCATCGCTGGTCGACGGAGCTTGCGCGTGGTCCACCGGTGGATCGAGGCCCAGCGGTTCCGGATGGCTGCTCGGAAGAAGTTGTAGGCACACCCCTTCGCGGGGTCATAGCCCCGCGCGGCCTTCAGGCATGCCATGACGGCTTCCTGGACGGCATCCTCGTGCTCAAGCTCCGGCGGGGTGGTTGGGAGCGAGGCGAGCCGGACACCGTGGCTGCGGTCTGCGATGACGTAGAACATGTCAATCAGCTCGTCGGTGGGCTCTGCGCCGTCGGCGACCTGCGCTGCCAACTCGGTCAATCGGTCTCCGTCTACGAGCCGTCCGTAGTTCCGCATGGTGGGGGAGCCATCGGGACGGTTTGCGGGGGAGAAAAACGGGGGGCCGACACCGTCAGGCCGACCCCCCTGCACAACAACTAGGAGGTGAGTCAGTCCTCTTCGTTTCCGTCGGGTCGGTCGTTTCCGTCGCCCTTGTCCTCCACCGCAGCGACCTCGCCCCGGTAGATGACCTTGGTGAACTTGTTGCCCTGGCGCGTGTCCGTGAGGACCGCGTTGAACTCGACGACGATGCCCGCGAGGGGTTGCTCGTCGGAGGTGATCCGGTCGGCCTCGACCTGACCGAGTTCGGCTTCGGTGCAGCCCAGCGTGGAGCACGCGAACTGCTTGAAGTTGCCGAGGAAGTTGGGGCTCGACACCTTCATGAGGTGCACGACTTCCTCGCCGATGCGGTGGCCTTGGCCGTTGTCGTCGTCCAGGGCGCCGACGACCTTCATCTCCACCGCCACGAAGCGCTCGCCCGTGAACTTCTGGGTGAGTCGCACCGCGTTGATCTGGGCGTGGTAGGTGCCTGGGCGCACCCAGTTGCCGCTTCGGGTTGTCGCGGCCTTCTCGATTCCGTCAAAGATCGAAGTCATTGTTCTTGTCTCTCAGATTGTGGCCCTTGCCGGGCATGGATAAGGATACTCCGTTATCGACAATGGTGTCGTTCACATGTGTTGATTATAATGTGCGTGGGCGTGCAGGGGCCTTGGCATGGGCGCAAGCTCACGCGGACTTCAGCCCTCCGAACTTGTCCGCGAGCAGGCGCATCTGCTCACCCGTGAGCCGCTTGGGATCCAGGCCCTGCTTCCGTAGCACCGCCGGGTCGTAGACGACCGGGCACGGGTCGTAGCCGGCGAACATCATCTTCTGCCGGGTGCCAGTGGACTCGTGGATGTAGGCCGCGTCGTTGAGACAGGCCGCGAAGTTGAGCTGGTCGATGTCGGTCGTGTTACAGGTCGAAACGACAAGCTCATCCGCCTTTTGGCCGGTGCGGTGGAGGCGACCGAGCATCTGCTCAGCCACGACCGCTGACCGCGGCCACTGCACGATGTGCTGGTGCTGGAAGTGCTGCAGGTTCTTGCCGGTGGCGTGCGCTGAGATCGAGGCGACGACGAGTCTGGTGCCGTTGGCCGGGTCGGTGATCGCTGCGTCGTGCTCGCGCCCTGCCGGGCATGCGAGTGCATTCAGGCCAGCGCGTTGGAGCTCCTCGAAGACCCAGCGACCGATCTCCTTGTGGTGGACCCAGAGGATCGCACCGTGGCTTGGGGGGACCTTCTTGCGGGCCCACTCGACGGCCGCGGCGATCTTGTAGCCACAGACCCGGACCGGTCGTGACCGACGGGACGGCATGTCCTCGAACTCGGCCTCGCGGGTTGCGCACCAGGCCTCGTAGAGATCGTCGCCGACGTTCTTGGCGCCGTTGCGTTCCATGTCCCCGCCAACGAGGAAGGGCGTGTCGAGCCGCGGGCGGCTCTTGGTGCCGAGCCACTTGCGAAGCTTCTTGTGGTAGTCCTGCAGCAGCCCGTGGTGGACCTGCGCACGCGCGAGGAGATCTGCGGCGTGGTCCTCTGAGATCGAGCGTTCCTCAGCCAGGACGTCCGCCTCGGGCCAGTAGAGGTCGCTGTAGAACCCCGCGGATAGCTGGTAGAGCCAGCCGAACTGGTGGATGGCGTGGTCAAGCTCGTCGCCGTTCGGCGCGACCCAGAGCTTCTGCACGTCGTGGATCAGCCGCGTGAGCTCGCCCCAACCCTCGCCCTCGGTCTTGGCCACGGTGTTGGAAAGGACGAGGCTGGTGCCGATGTCGGCATCGCCCGTCGCCACGACGCCGGGGGCATGGGAGAGGCGCTTCTTGAAGGCCGCGCGGAAGCCGCGGACCGACTGGGAGAAGTCCTCCTCTGGCCAGTGCTTCTGTGCCCAGCGCACCAGGGGCATGACGGGCTCCGTGCGGAAGCCGGACTCACCAGTGACGACGACTTCGGGGGCGCTTGCATCGACGACCCGACCCCACTGGTTCACAAGGTGGCCGGACAGCGGCAACGGGCAGTTCTGGCCGAGGGCCGCCTTGATGATGTGCCAGTAGTCCGCGATGGACTTGGACGTGATCGTGCCGGACATGGCGACTAGCTGGGGCGAGTGCCGGTCGAAGTAGCGGCCGCGGCCGAAGAAGCGCTTCGCGCGAGCGGACTTGTGGACGTTCTTCAGCAGGTGGGCCTCGTCGGCGATCACCAGCTTGGGCTGGATGAGCTCGAGGAGCTCGTCCGCGTCGTCGCTGGACAGGCAGCCGTAGGGAAGGATGTAGCAGCCCTCCTTGCCTGAGCGCGCGAACGTGAGGCGCTTGCGCTTGGTGCAGCTGCCGCCCAGATGCATGAAGGGGACGCTGATGGGCACGCGCCGGCGCGAGAGCGGCAACTCCCTGTTAACCAGCTGGCCGTAGACCGATGACGGCACGAGCAGCAGCGACTTGCCGATGCCACCCCGGTAGGCGCGCTCGGCGATCATCAGGCTCAACACGCTCTTGCCCCAGCCGACCCCTATGGGGAAGAAGCCGCCGTCGTAGAGGTCGTAGGCGAGCAGCGCGCCGGACTGGCAGGGGAAGAGTCGGAAGCCGGCTCTGAAGGCCTCGGCCAGCACGTTGGTCCGACAGAACTCTTCGTTCTCCTCGGGCGTGATCGGCAGCACCAAGGGCAGGCCAACGATGCGATCGATCTCACGCGCGGCGGGATCACGCTTGGGCTTGCCTGCGGCGAGTTCGTCCAGCCTCGCCGCCGCCGAGTTGAGCGGGGTCGGTACAGACTCCTTGCGCCGTTTGACTCTCCGAAAGACGTCCACGGCCTACACCAGGACTTGGCGTGCCAGGCACCACAGAACGACGAGTGCACCTAGGATCGCCAACAGACCCTCGGCGGACCCTTCCGCGTCCTGGACATCACAGCAACGCGAGCGCCTCATCAGCTCAGGCCCTCGATGCAGCCACCGTCGGGCGCGTGTGCCTTCAGCACGTCGATGAAGGCCCGCAGATCGGGCGAGCCCGATGGGTTGCGGACGACGATGTGCTGCGTCGTGTAGCGCTCGACGAGGCGGTCACCCAGTGCCTGGATCTGCTCGCGTCGCTCGAAGGCGTTCAGGTCGTAGTAGCTGCCCACACCGTTGTAGGTCGCCATCTCGGCACAGAGCTCCAGGAAGAGGCGCTCCGCCTGAGTGGTCTCGACCCCGACCGGCATGCAGTCCACGTAGAGCATGTAGCCGCGGAAGGGCCGGCCCCTCTTGGCTGGTTTCTCTTCGACCTGTGCCCGGGCGACCAGGTCCAAGTCGATGGCCGGCGCGATGCGGCCGGCATCGATGCGTTCTTGGGCTCGGACTTGGGCGACCGGGGTGCGCGCCGGGGCTGCACCCTGGTCACCGCCGTGTTTGGCTTCCCAGATCAGGTTCCCTTCGGGATCGGTATCGATGACGAAGTCGGAGCTAGCCAGCCGGCCCTCCTTCGTCGCTTTGGAGTCGCAGATGCGGCACGGGGTGCCGGCGGAGTTGAATCCTGACCCTGCGCAGGCCAGGCAGTCCGCGTCGGCCCACGGCGGGATCGTTCCGGTTGGGGGTTCGGGCTTCGGTGTTGGTGGTTTGGGCGCGCCGTTGATCTGCACTGCGGTGCCGGTCACGGGCGCGGGGCCTCGCTTCTCGCTCTTGCGCTTCTCGAGCCGCTTCTTGAAGATGTCGGTCACGGTTGCGTTGCCTTTGGTGTTCGTGTTCTTGAGGCTACCCCATACGTCGTCCCAAGACCGCGGAGACTGGATGACATTTGGCGAATCAAGCTGTCCGTTAATGATGTCGCGGTAGTGCTCGGGGCGCTGAAAGCCCGAACACACCGTCCGGAAGGGGCATCCGCCAAAGGCACGGCAGGCGTCTCGTTGTGAGGGGCCCTCGACCTGCTCCCAGTCGTCGACGGCGAGGTCGCTGGACGACAGCTCGAGCATCTCGATGGCCTGGGCCTGCAGGCGCTTCCAGTTGGCCTCGACCTCGGCGCGGGTGACGGTGGCCTCAACCTTCCGCACCACGGGGCTCTTGGGGTCCTTGCAGTAGACGTTGTGCCGCAGGGTCACCGCCTCGAGCTCTGGGTCGCGCTCGATGGCCTCCTTGGCGTAGTCGAGCATCTGCAGCGACTGCCGCAGACCCTCGGGGCTCTTGGCCCATCGCATGGCCTTCGTGGTCTTGTGGTCCTGGATCTCGCCAGGCAGCAACACATCCACGTAGCCGATGAAATCGACACCTGGGACGGCTTCGCGGCCGATCTCGATCTCGACCTCACGGCCTGGTCGGCGCTCCAAAACGCCGCTCTCTTGGGCCTTATCGACGAGCTTTCGGATCAGGGTCGTCTGGACCGGGTTGAGCTGACGGCCGTCGATCTCGTCCCAGCCCTCGGGGTAGAGCTCCACCGGGTTGCCGTCGGCGTCTCGTCCGGTCTCGTCGGCTTTCTGGTAGCGCTCCAGCACCGAGTGGACGACCGTCCCGAAGTCGAGATCGCCTCTCGGTACCACGGGTAGGTCGTGGCAGTACTTGAACCACCACTGCCGCTTGCAACGTACATACGTCTCATCCTGGGTCGCGCTGATTCTCATGACTCTCCCTGTCGCCTAGACCGTCGGTCGGAACCATCAGTTCCTGAGGCGCTCGCCCAGTTCGGCGGCCTCGTAGAGCTGCTGCAGCCGATCACAGTCCATCCCGACCTCCTGCGCGAAATCTAGGAGAGGCTGCATTGGGATAATGAAGCGTCGCGGGTGCCTCAGTCGGCCCTTCGACAGTTTGCCAAGGGCTGTGCCGATCGCTGTTGCGGTCAGCCTGAGCTGCTGGTGCTTAGACAGATTCTCCATCGCGGTTCGGAGCGCGTCCGTCCCGACGAGGATGTAGCGCGGGTCCTCCTCGTAGACCTCGACGACTTGGCCGAGAGAGCCGGCTGACCCGACCGACTGGATCAGCGTGTCCTGGACCGCCTCCATCATCGGGGTCCGGAACTTCAAGCGCTTCAGCTCGGGGGCGTCTAGTTCACCTTCAACCAGCAGCCTACCCGAACCTTGCCACTTGGACGGAATGGTGCGGTGCTCATACAGCCATGCGAAGTGGCGCAGGGCGAGCTTGTCTCCGACGAGCCAGTTCGTGGTCGTCGTGAACTTCCAGTTCCTCGTCTTGGGCGGGACTCTCAAGTGCAGGACCCGCTGGGCTAGAGCTCGGTGCGATTCGTCGTCCAGGTCCCGCTTGGCAACGGTGTCTCGAAGCGCCTCAAGGTTGTTGGCGGTGATCAGCACGCGCGGATACGCCTCGACCGAACGCGCGTCTTTGTATTTCTGGCGGATCTCAACCGGGCCGCCGGTGATGAGCTGGCGGAAGGTCTGATCGATCGCCTTGCCGTCCTTGTTGGTCGCAGTGCCCTCGTCGCAGTGGATGACGGGGTTGGTCGCGAGGCCGGTCGTCCAGTCACCGAAACTGGTGTCGTAGTTCTTGTCGCCGGGTCCGAACCTGGCGGCGAGGAGGTGGCCGAGGAACGTCTTGCCCGTTGCCGCCGGGCCTTCGAGGGACAGCGCGCAGATCGGCTTGTAGATGTCCTGGGCGTGTCCAATCCAGTCGATCAGGCGTTCGTAGTTGTCGCCACCCAGGTGGCGCAGCCACTGGTCGACCTCCTCGACGAAGAACGGCTCGACGTCATCCCGCAGGTAGTAGGTGGGCACGAGCAGCGTCAGCTCGTCTCCGCCAAAGCCGGTAAGCCTGGGTGACTTCAGGCCGAGCTGCCCCTTCACGGTGGCGTTGACGCCGCGGTTTCGTCGCAGCACGTCGGTCGACACGACCTCCCCGTTCTGGTCGATCAGGCCGTAGATGTCGGCCATGCCGAGCAGAGTCAGGTTGCCCTGGATGCCCTGTGAGCCGAGCGGCTGACTGAGATACCTGCCATCCGGGCCGAGGACGTAGTGGTTGTCCTTGCCTACGCAGACGACGAGGTGCTGCAGCATGTAGCCGGCTTCCGAAACGCCGAGCCGGGACGCCAGCGTCGCGAGGCTGGAACCGTCCATGGCGACCTGGGCTCGGAAGCCCTCGAGCATCTTTGCCTCGAGCTCCTCGTAGGACGCCTGCTTCAGGCTGTGCTCGTCCTCGCACTTCTCCCAGATCCTGCAGACCTTCTCCCACAGGACGTCCGTCCAGTCTGGGTGGTCGGTGTCACCGGGCAGTTGTGAGATCGCCGAGTGCATCAAGGCGTAAGCGAACTCGGGCCCGACATCCCCGATGCGCCCGTAGATGCGCTTGCACACCTTGAAGGCCAGGCGGTTGATGCTCGTGTCCCGCTCGCCGGGCCGGAAGTCGACAGCAACTCCCTCGAACAGGTAGTCGTGCTCTGGCTGGCCCTTGAAGAGACTCTTGGCGCGGCGTCGCTGCGCAGTCTGCTTGGCGCTGTATTTGCCAGAGGCGTCGGTCTTGACCGAGAAGAGGAGCCGCTCCACCTCCTTCGGAGCCGGCTTGTCCGAGTCGATCACGCACGGCGTGAACTGGGTCGGCGTCGCGATCAGCCCCTCGACGCTCAGCACCCTGTGCGGGTAGGTCTCGCAGAAGATCAGCGGGTTCTCCGAGAGGTCGTCGCCGTCCTCCTTGCGCACGAACGGCAGCCGGAAGAACCGCGTCCAGTCGGCGGTGTTCTCGTCGGAGTGGATGCCCGCCTCGGCCAGGCGAGCCAACATCACCCTGTAGGCGCGTTCGGCAGCCTCCGGAAGCAAGGGCGTCTCGAGCTTGTAGATCAGCCGCGCGCCGTGCTTCGTCGTGTAGAGCGCCGAGGGCCAGAGACCTTGCGCGTCGTGCAGGGTCGTGAGGAAGTCATCGATCTCCTCCTGGCACTCCCACGGGACCTTCTTGCCGTCGACCTTCGGCAGGTCGTAGTCGAAGACCAAGCACGAGACCTTCACGACGCCGCCCATGGCGATGACGTCCTTGAGGTCGGACTTGGCGAGCCGCGGCCACTCCTCTTCGCCCAGCACGTAGTAGCTGCAGAAGAGGCTTGGTGTCCTGAAGGTCGTATCGAGCGCTTCGTTCAGCGGAAGCGACTCCATCAACGACCCACCGCGACCGAAGGAGCGGAACTCCTTCCTGTGAATGACTCCGACTTTGAACTCGAGACTCAAACTGCGTCCCTCTCGTGTGCCACAGGCGTGTGCCACGTTGCCCCCCTTTTCGGGCCCCAAACGTGGTTGTAGAGTGCTTGGAAACCGGAACCCCTCAGTTGATGTAACTCACCGCCGCATTGGCGGGTTACATAGGATTCCGATGCTCCCCAAGACCGCTCGAAGCAATTTCTAATCCGAGGGTCGCAGGTTCGAGTCCTGCCGGGCGTGCCATCCCGGAGAGCCCTTGGATGGCGCTTTAGGCCGCAGTCGGGGGAGGTGACGTGTGCCACAGGTAGACGCCTCTCCTCAAGCTGGCGGTATCGTAAGAAGGTCGTGACTGATTCCCCCCAGCCGTCCCTGTGGGCACGTGGCGCATCGGCGGTTAGTTCTGCCTGGTGTGTCTTTTGGGCAACCTCCGGTGCCGTTGCTGTCCTGCTCTCGTACGCAGTGCTGATCGGCGGTGTCAAGATCGAGGAACCGGACCAATCGATGGCATGGCCCATCTTCGGACTACTGACGACCCTGGCTAGCTTTCTCGCATTCTTCACGACTCGCTGGCAGTGGAGACGCATGGCTCATGTCAGCGGGAGAGACCATATTCGCTTGGCGCTAGTCCTCCTAATCCCGGCAATCGCGCTGGCCCCCCAGCCGTTCGTGACGTGACCCCAGAATGTCGGCCCACGCGAAGCCGGCAGCTCCCAGGAGGCCGGCGTTGTTGTGGGCGCTGCTGGGGCGGGCGGCGCTGCTCGTTTGCTTCAGCGTGAAGTGGGTGTTAAGTGGCAGGCCCGAGGCCTTCTGTCAGTTCCGGAGGCGCCTATGGGCACTATTGGCGCTCCGGGTCACGAGCACTTTGTGATCGCGGGCTCGTTTAGGGAACCGATTGCCGAATCGCAGCGCAGAAGAACCTGAGTGCTTTCAGGGCGTCAATCTTCTGCGACCCAGTCGGGCATATCCACAAACGGGCGCATCGCGTCGTTCCCGATCCGGGTCGCGGGGCGCCCGGGATTCGCTCGCACGCCTTGGCAGGGCCACCATCGCTTCATGCTCGGATCTTCAGGTTGTAGGGTTGGAGCTCGGCAGGGTAATCCGTGTTCAGGATGCGGTGGGGCTCAATGAAGAACGGGCCCGACAGGACGGTGTACGGTCATGGCGGGCCAGCTGGAGCCGTAGAGCTTGTCCGGTGCAGCACGGAGCACGGAAAGAGATCGGGGTGGGCTGTTGGGCGCTGAACGTCCGTGATGATCGTCAGGGCCTCGCGGTCGCGCTCAACGAGGTCGCAGTCGCCGGGCTGCAGGGTTGGCAGCAGGGCGTCCCGCATCCGAGCGAGCTTCGCCTTCTCGAGCCTGCGCGTCCCCTGAGCATCAGGCATCGCGGGATCCTAGCCGCGGGTTTTTGTTCGGAGAGCCTCTTGCTCGAGCACCCGAACCTGGCGCCGAAGGCGCTGGAGCTCTTCACGCTCGTCGCTCGTGAGATCGCCCGGAGAACCACGACCGTCATCGATGCCGGCCTGCTTCATCCATTGGCCCAGACACGACTCGGTCAAGTCGAGATCTCGCGCGGCTTGCGCCACACTCCTATCTCTCGGCCCACGCGGACCGCCTCCGCCCTCTGCTCGCCCGTGAACTTTCTTTGCCTGTGTTGACCCTGCCCTGGGCGACATTCTGCCCGTTCGGTTGGTGTTCGCCAAACCGGGGGAACGTCAGTGACGACCGGAGCCAGCAACAAGCGTCTTTCTCGCTATTCCGCGGTTCTGTCGCCTCCGCCGAAACCCTGTGACACGCAAGTCCAGACCCCGCTGTTGAAGGTCATCGGTCTGGCTCCTTCCGGTGCGGAGGCCCGGTCGGGCGGAGGCTGATGGGGCTAAGATAACGCAAGCGCCCATTCCGATGCCGACCCACCTCGATCACGTGCGCGCCGACTTCGATCGCATCGCGCGATTGGCGCCGCCGCCTTGGGAGATCGACGACGGATACGTGGGGCGCCTGCTGGAGCGGCTACCCCGACCCTGCCCGCGCACGCTCGAGATCGGCTCTGGCACTGGTCGGATTACGCGACGGTTGGCGGCTCGTTGCGGCGAGGTGGTGGCACTCGACGCCTCGGCCGAGATGATCCGCGTCGCCGCTGAGGGCTCGGGCGCGCACCCCAACGTTCACTACGAGCACACCGACTTCGATGGCTTCGAGGCCTGTCCTGGCTCGTTTGACGCCGTGGTCTCGGTCGCCACGCTGCATCACTTGCCGCTGTCGGTGAGTCTGCGGCGCATGCGTGATTGGGTCGCCCCGGGCGGCGTGCTCCTGGTCTTGGACTTGGGGTGGCCTTCGGGGCTCAGTGGGTGGGCCCAGCGCGCGTTGGCTTTGCCCCTCAGCGTCGCCCTGCGGTTGCGGCACACGGGCCGCTTGCGGCCGCCGGCTGATCTGCGGCAAGCCTGGGACGCGCACGCGGCTCACGACGAGTATCCAGCGTGGCGAGAGCTGCGTGCCGTTGCCGAGGAGGTGCTGCCGGGCCATGACCTCGAGCGGCATCTGTTCTGGCGATACTCCCTGTGCTGGAGGGCCCCGCGCTGACCGCGGTGCGGGAGATCAGCGCTCGCGGACGAGCGCGACTTGGCGGAGGATCGCCGGCTCGTCACGCGCTCGCAGCCGCAGGGCGAACCGCGCTGGCTCCGTCACCGTGAACTCGGTCGGCTCACCGGGCAAGAAGCGTCGTCGCTGGCCTTGACCCCGCACGATGACCAGCGCGCTGGTCGTGCCAGCGTCGACGCGCCACTCGCCGGGGGTCAGCGAGATGCCGCGGATGGTCGCGACCTGACCGGGGCGAAGCCGAGTGAAGAAGCGGCCCTCGCGATCCAGCTGGGTCGGAGTCGTCTTCGCGTGGCCAAAGAAGTGCGCCGGGATCTCGACGCGATTCGGGTCTGTGCGGATGCCGACCGTGTCGCTTTGGCGGTTGACGAAGACGGCGCCGACATACCAATCGCCGAGGTCGGGATCGAGCGCCCGAAACCACAGGCGCTGGTAGCGGCGCTGGTACTCCGGCATCGCCTTAAGCTGGCGCCCGGCTCGGTAGCGCTCGGACTCGAGGCCGTGCGTGTAGACGATGAGGTCGGGGTTGCGGTCGAGGACGTAGGCACCGTCGCCGAGCTCGTGGCCGAGCTTGCCGGAGCCGAAGTTCTTCGGCGGATGCCGGGCGATGAAATGGTCGTTGAGTCCCAGCATGTCGATGGCCGGGAACCCGGTCCAAAACGGCATGCATCCCGCCGCGGTCACCGCCAGCAAGGGCTGCGCCGGCGCGAAGCCTCGCTTGAGCGCGAGCGCCAGCGTCCGGCCGTCCCATTCCCAACGCTTGACGCCCGCGCGCTGGTTCTCGGCGTCGGTGAGCTGTCGCGACGTGTACACCGCCAACAGCAGGAGAACCGTTGCCCACAGCAGCCCGCGGGCCGTCGCGCTGCGCCAGCGCGAGGCCGCCGCATCCACGCCGAGCACCGCCAGCATGGCCATCGGCACCACGACCGGCACGAGGTGGCGGCGCGCGGCGAAGTAGTCGCCGCCGATAACGATGACATAGGCGAGCCACGCGACCGTCGGCACGAAGAGCAGCAGTGCCGGCCGGCGTCGCTCTCGGCTCCACAGGAGCGCCAGCGCCGAGAGCAGGGCGATGGCCGCGATTGGCAGCAGGGACGACAGGCCGACGGCGACGTACTCGACCCCTTCCTCCAGCCGGCGGCTCGTGAAGGCGACCTTGACCCGTGCGGTATTTGGGATCCACTCGCCGTAGTAGGCCAACCGAAACGCCAGCTGGCCGAGGTAGGTGGCGAAGGGCAGCAAGGCGAACGTCGCCGCGACGCGCAAGGACGCGCGCTGTCGGGGACCGCGGCATAGCCAGAGCATGCCGGCGACCGTCGCGACCCACAGCGGTGCGTCGGGTCGGGTGAGCACGAGCAGCGCAAAGCAGATGGACGGCCATAGCGCGTCGCGCCAGGTGGCGCTCGGCGCGTTGATCAAGGCGATCACGTGGACGAAGCCCCAAGCCAGTAGGCAGGCGACCAAGGGCTGCTCGAGACCGCCGATGCTCCAAGCCGCGATGGGGCCGGCGAGCGCAACCGTCAGTGTGCCGGTGAGCGCCGGGAGCACGCGTTGGCTGCTTGGTACGCGCGCCGCGGCGAGGACGGCGCCGACGGTGAGGAGTGAGCTGAGCATGCCGAGCAAGCGACACGCGTTCACCAGGTCCATGCCCAAGGCGCCGAGGCCAGCGTTGAGGAGCACCCACAGCAGGTTGGAGTAGCCCTCGACCGCCGGGCTGCCGTCGGTCCAGGTGAGCCCGTGCCCGTCGATGAGTCGCTGCGCGTAACGCAGCGAGATCAGCGCGTCGTCGGCGATGAAGGGCAGGTAGTGCGCCGCGTGGAGCCAAAGCACGGTGGCCGCCACCGCGAACACCGCCGTTTGCCGGAGCGCCGAGAACATGGTCTGCGGTCCGGGCCGGCGCGGTGCGCTTGCCGAACCGGCGGCGGATCTTACCGGATCGAGCCGTGGCGTCTTGGGCGGTGGCCGATCTTGGCGCGGCTATACGTCCTGCGCGCGGCCGATGGTCGTGGCTGCGAGGTTCGTCAGCCGCGCGGTGCCGGTCGTCGACACCACAAGGCTCTGCGCGAGCAGCGATGTGCCAATCAGGCCTGGGTTGGTGGGGAGATCGAAGGCCAGCGTCGCGCGGCCCTCGGGCGGCAACAGTAGTACCGGGCCGACCGCAGCCGAGCCCGCAGGGTCGATCTGCAGGACGCCGAGAACGCCCAGCGGGGTCGCGCCCCGGGCGCTGCCGATGATCGTGAAGCCCAGGTCCGTCGCTGTGCCGTAGCCCGGCTGGCTGAACAGATCGACCGCCCACGGTGAGCCGATGCGTGGCGCGGCAAACGCGTGGGTCTGCCGGTGTAGGTTGGCGTAGACGCGCGAGCGGTTCTGGGTGGTGCCGGTCCACTGGTTGCCCAACACCAGATCGAGGTCGCCGTCGTCGTCGATGTCGGCGAAGGCCACGTTGCGCGTGGCGTCGAGCTCCTCAGGGGGTGCGCGGCTCGCGTCCAGCGTGAACTGCCCGGTTCCGTCGTTGAGGTAGATCTGCAGTGGCGTGTCGTTCCAAGTGCCAAAGACGAGGTCGAGGTCGCCGTCTTCGTCGATGTCGCCGAGGGCGCTCGACATGACGGACATTGGATCGGGAGTCACCGCACTGCGGCCGAGGTCGGTGAAGTTGGCCTGCCCGTCGTTCAGCAGGACGCGGCCGCGGTTGATCGAGATCCCGGTCGCTTGGCCAAGCACCAGGTCGAGGTCGCCGTCGCCGTCGACGTCGCCGATGGCCACGTCGTCCGTCGACTCGGTCCCGGCGGGGAGCTGGCTACTGCGGTTCATCATCACGCCGCGCCCATCGTTGATGAGTAGGACATCGGTGCCGGTGGTGGCGACGATCGCGTCGAGATCGCCGTCACCGTCAAAGTCGGCGCTGCGAAGGCGGCGGGCGTTGGCCGGGAGGGGCGGTAGCCCGATGCCGCCGGTGAAGCGGCCGTTGCCGGCGTTAAGGGCAATGAACGGTGCCTCCATCCGGTCGCCGACGATGAAGAGATCGAGGTCGCCGTCGCTGTCGAAGTCGCCGAGCTCGGCGGCGTTGTAGCCGTCGGTGCCAAGCACGCGCACGCTCTCGTCACTGAAGGTCGCGTCGCCGTTGTTGAGATAGAGCTGCAGCGGACGCTGGAAGTTGACGACCACAGCGTCGAGATCGCCATCGCCGTCGACATCGCCGACGACGAGGTCTTGGGTGAATACGCGAGCGGGTGGGCCGGCGTTCGCCACTTCGGCCAGGCCGCCGAGGCCGTCGCCGCGGAAGACCCGGAGGGCTCCACCCCAGGGCCCGGTGGCAACGTCGACGGTGCCGTCGCCGTCGAAGTCGGCGACGGCCATGCCAAAGCCGTAGGGTGCGGAGGGCGAGCCTTGGATCGGCGTCAGCTCGCTGAATTGCGGGATGGTGGATTGCGAGAGGAGGCCGGCGCAGAGCAGCATGGACGCGCCGGCAGGCACGAGGAACTTCATGTTCGCGAGGGGTCGGTCAAAGGGACGGGGGCACGAACGCGCGTCGGGGCGGGATATGGGAAAGCCAGTGCCCCCGTAACGACCCGGTGTTTGTTTTCCGGAACCCGCGGAACGGCAGACTTCTCGGAACCCGTCGCCGCGTCGTTCGAACGCGGTCGCGCGCCGAGCTCAGGTCACGCCGGGTCGTAGGCCGGCGTACCAGGCCCCGAGACCACCGGCGCCGAGCACGAAGGCAGTGGTGACCAGCGTCGCACCGAATTGCAGGGTGGTCGTGTTGGTGGTCAGTGGTTGCGTGACCAGCAGCAGTAGGACGGCGGCGGCGACGAGTAGCGCCAGCATGCCATAGCGCATCAGGGCCAAGCTGCACAGCGTCGCGAGCAGCGCGCAGATTGCCCAGGACGCCGGTGTTTGCATGCTGCCGATGCCCCACGCCACCGCCTGCACCACGGCGAACGCGGCAATGGCCCAGTGGCGCCGGCGCACGACCAGGAGCGGGAGGACCACGCCCAGCACGAAGCTCAACGCAAAGAAGTGGGCGCGCACCACGGCGTCACACAGCACACCGGCTTGTTGCCGCGGGCCGAGTAGCGCCAGCATGCCCCACTCGTTGCTAAACAACGGCGCGGGTGTTGGCCAGCCAAGCATCGGGGTCAGACGATGATCGATCAGCACGAGCGTGAATGCCACGACCCCAAGCGCGCTACCGACCAGGAGGTTCTGGCCGACGAGAGGGTTGCGGACCTGGCCGCGCAGCAGGCGCGTCCACGCGATCATCAGCTCGGGCCAGCGGCGGCGCACGTGAGGCTCGACCGCGGCGTAGAAGACCCAAAACGCCAGGCCATAGGTCAGGCTGCCCGTCACCGCCTCGAGTGCCAGCTTCATCTCGGCGGCGACGTCGGCGAAGTGCGTGGCGCGCAGCAGAATGCCCAGCGCCGCCACGATGGTGATCGCGGTCGCGGCGCTGCGGGCGCCGCGGCGGTCGACACGACCGAGGTGTAGGTTGCGCCAGGCGAGTCCTACCGCGATGGCCAGGAGGACGAGTTGCAGTGCGTCGCCCCACGGGCGACTGCCGGGATCGGTGCGCGACTTGCGCCAGGTTTCGGCGTCGTCGTCACCGCCCGCGGTCACGACGCCCGCGGCGGGTGGAGGGGCAGTGGTGGTGTCCACCGGGGCGACCCGAAACGCGACGGCAGCACCCTCCACGGCCGCTGCCTCGACGCGCCATTGACCGGCGGCATCCGTCGCCGGGCCGACCCACGCGCGACGCTGGTCGGTCGCGATGCGCGGCAGGCGCTGCGGCACGACCTCGACGAACTGCGACAGCTCCAAACCAGCGGCTGCGAACAGCGGTGTCCAGTCCGGCTCGGGCCGCTGACGCAGCCTGCGCGCCGTGGCCTCGGGTTGCAGTGTTCGCTCCAATGCGGCGGGTGTGACGGTGAGCTCGCGCAAGACCCCGTCCGGGGTGAGTCGAAGCTCGGCGGTGCCCGCATCGGGAGCGGTGCGCTCGACGCCCGGCGCGGCACCGCGGACGTGCTCGGCACAGGGTCCGCGCCGATACCAGAACTCGAGTGGCGCTGCCGCGGTGTCCGGCTCGCCACCGACGGCGCCCTCGGCGCGTAACGCCGCTTCATTGACTGCGAAGCCATACGTGGCGTGCTCCGGTTCGCCCTTGGGGAGCGCGAGGCCGAGTCGCTCCAGATGGTCGGCGGCATAGGCCGCCAGCACCGGGGCCGAACGGCGTAGCTCGACCGTGCCGAAGAGCGTGGTGTTCCGCGCCATCAGAATCGCGCCGAACAGGCCCAGCGCGAGGATCAGCAGGGCGCTGATCGCGAGCAGCGGCGCCGGTGTGTCGCCGCCCGACGCCGCGACCAGCTCGGGCGCGGGGGTCTCGCCGGCCGCGACCGCGGCGGCCAGCGGGTCGCCTCCGGGCAGGCTCGCCGCGACCTGCAGCGCCGAACGCGGGCGCTCTTGCTGGTCGCGGGCCAGGCAACGGGCGAGCACGGCATCAATCTCGGGATCGCTGTCGGTGAGCTGCTCCGCGAGCTTGGGCAGTGGCCGCCGGTGTTGATCGAGTAGCGCGGTCATCGAGTCCGCCTCGAACAGCGGCCGGCCGGTGAACAGCTCGTAGAACACCAGGCCCAGCGAGTAGAGATCGCTGCCGACCGACGGGGCGCTGCCGGTAAACAGCTCCGGCGCCATGTAGGCGGGCGTCCCCGCGACCGTCGCAAGCGCCTCGCCGTCGCTGGGAACGGCGGCGATGCCGAAGTCGGTCAAGCGGGCCCGGCCTTGCCCATCGATCATGACGTTGGCCGGCTTGAGGTCGCGGTGTAGCACGCCTTCCGCGTGCACGGCCGCAAGTCCCAGCGCCAACTGGCGCGCCAGCTCCGCAGCCTTGTCGGTCGGCAGGCGGCCGATGCGCCGCAGCAGGGTGGCCAGATCCTCGCCGTCGACATACTCCATCGACAAGAACGGCAGGCCGTGGGCGTCGCCGATGTCGAAGACGCGGCACGTGTTGGGATGCGCGACGCGGCGCGCGACTTTCACTTCGCTGATCAGCTGGTCGCGCGCTGCGGTGTCGCCGGCGTGGATCAAGAACTTGAGCGCCACGCTCTGGCCCAGCGTCAGGTCCTCCGCGCGATAGACCTGCCCCATGCCGCCGGCGCCCAGCAGCTCGATGATGCGATAGCGGTCGGCCACGACCGCCCCCGTCGGGAAGCGGATCTTCGCTCGGCGCGGACTCGCAGATGCGTCGTCCGCCGACTTGGTCGTGGCGAGGGCGCGGGTTTGCGACCAGGAGGCGGCGCGGGGGGGCGCGGTGGGGTCGAGGGGTGACGACATGCTACGACGGCGTGCCCCGCTTCGTCCGCAGCCGCGCTTTGGTTGCGGCGGTCGAACTCGCGGGCAGGTGGGAGAGCCCTCTCGCCCGCAGGTTCGCGCCGGTGAGGCTCAGGGCCCGGAAGTCGATTCTACCGGCTCTGATCCAAGCTCCTGGTGTCGCTCCGCGTCGAGAAGCGCGCGTGACTTTCCCAAGTCACACGCTCCTCTCATTGCACGCGGGTGTGGCCGACGTCGCTCAGCGTCAGGCCGGCGGCGTTGGCGGCCGGGTCGTGCACGAGCCACTGCACCAGCAGGCGCTCGCCGACCAAGGTCGGGGTACCTGGCAGGTCGAGGGAGACCGCGGCGGCACCGTCGACGTTGGTCTGCGCCGGCAGCCAGGCGTCGGGAGCCAGGCGCAAGGTGCAGCCGGGCATGCCCAAGGCGCCCAGGTCGAGCGGCAGCGCCGCGGTGCCCACGGCGTCGGCCCTGCGGCCGACCATGAGCCAGGCGGCGCCGCTGGAGGGCGCGCGGTCGAGCTGCACGTGTAGGCTGTCGCCGAGCGCGCCGAGGCCGAGAAGCTCAGGCGCGTGGCCGGTGGAGCCGGGGCAGCCTTCGCCCGAAGTCCACAGCAACGCCGACTCCGGCGGCAGCCGGTCGTTGTCGCGCGGCGTGCACGGCCCGAAGGCGCGGATGAACTGTTGGCGGCTGGCCGAGGTGCCGCGGTTGCAGCCCCCCGAGCTCGAGCAGCCCGCGTGCGAGTGGACGCCGACGGCGCGGCCGGAGGCTTCGTCGATCACGGGCGAGCCCGAGTTGCCGCCGGTGGTGTCGGTGGAGTAGCACAGCGTGGTGCCACCGCGCGACCGCAGCGGGCCGGTGTGGGTCGTCTGCGCCTGGTTGCGGGCGCCGCTCGCCGTGCCGAAGCCGGTGATGCGGATGGTCGCGCCGATCGCCGGCTTGCGCGCCGTGACGGGGAACCAACTGTTCTGAGCGCGGCCGGCGTGCAGGCCGGTCTGGGTGTTGGCCCGCGTTTGGAAGACGCACCAATCGTTGCCGATCCCGCCGTTCACCCGCTGGATGGAGGAGGAGATGACGGGGTACTGATCCTCGGGTCCGGGGTGGCGCAGGGAGCCACTCGACGACGAGCGCGGCACGTTGAACTGCGCGGTCGAAAAGCCGCCGCCGCAGCAGTGACCCGCCGAAATGAGGCAGTTCTCGCGGTTGATGAGCCAGCCGGTGCAGCCAATGCTCACCACGCGGCAGACGCGCCGATCCGTCGCAAAGATGCGATCATCGGAGCTGCCGCAGATCGACGGCGGCGGCGGCGCGTCGACGCCGACTTCGACCTGGGTCATCCCGACGCTGACGCCTTCAGCGCCCGGCGCGGCCACCAGGCGGAGCAGCAGCGCGTCGCCATTGAAGTAGGCCGAGGTGTTCTGCCACGCCGCGAAGCCCTCCTGGGTGAGCTGCTGGCGGTGCCCATCCTGGACCGAGACGATCTCGAGGTAGCTGCCGCCCGGCAAGCGGACCTCGTCCATGGCCAGGCGGATCCACGGTGCGTCGGGCACCGTGACCAGCTTTTGGAAGACCACCACGTCGATTGCCGTGGGGTTGTCAAAGGTGCCGGAGCGAACCGGCATCGGCTGAAAGCGTCGGGCCAGTGGGGCCGTTTGGGCGCCGATCTCGGCGACGGCCACGCTCGCCAGTGCGAGCAGGAGGGGGAGTCTGAGTCGCATGGGGGCTTCTTCTATGAGGGAGCCTGGGGCAGGGTGGCGATCGTAGCACGCTCGAGGTCCCCGGCTGGCGATCTCCCGGGAACGCGGCGTGACCGGGGCGCCAGCAGCAAGGGGCCGCCAGCGCGCGATCGGACGACCTGCGGGGGCGGCCCCTTTCGCGCTGGGCGCGCCCGCAATAAGACTTGGCTGGATGCCCGTAGACCGCCTGGGTCGACCATTGCGCAATCTGCGCATCTCGGTCACGGATCGTTGCAACCTGCGCTGCACCTATTGCATGCCGGAGCGCGATTACGTGTGGCTGCCCAAGGCGGAGCTGCTGACGTTCGCCGAGCTTGGGCGGCTCGTGCGAGTCTTTGCCGGCCTTGGCGTACAGAGGCTTCGGCTCACTGGGGGGGAGCCGTTGCTCCGCAGTGACCTGCCCGTCCTGCTGGAACAGCTGGCCGCGGTGTCCGGGATTGCCGACGTCGCGCTCACCACCAACGGCACTCTGCTGCCCGCGCAGGCCGCGTCGCTCGCGGCCGCCGGCCTGCGTCGCGTGACGGTGAGCCTGGACTCGCTGCGTCCGGACCGGTTTCGCCAGTTGACCGGCCGCGATGAGCTGGCGGCGGCGCTCGCCGGGATCGATGCGGCGGTTGCCGCGGGTCTCCGACCCCTGAAGATCAACACCGTCGTCATCCGGGGGGGCAACGACGACGAGCTCGTGGATCTAGTGGAGTTCGCGCGTCGGGTCGGCGGTCAAGCGCGCTTCATCGAGTACATGGACGTGGGCGGCGCCACCCATTGGAGCGGCGATCAGGTCGTGCCGCGCCGCGAGATCATCGACCGCCTCGGTGCGCACTTTGGCGGGGTGGCGCCAGGTCCGGCCTCCGGATCGGCGCCCGCGGACGAGTACGTGTTGCCCGACGGCACTCTGTTCGGCGTGATCTCGTCGACCACCGAGCCGTTCTGCGCCGCCTGTGACCGGGCCCGGCTGACCGCCGATGGGCGGCTCTACTTGTGCCTCTACGCCCGCCACGGCGTCGACCTCCGCAGCCCGCTGCGGGAGGGGGCGACCGACGCGGAGCTGGCGCAGCTGATCGGCGCGACTTGGCTCGCCCGCGAGGCCCGCGGCGCCGAGGAGCGGCTGGCGCTGGCCCACCGCCGGCCCCTGGCCGCGGCGCCGGAGCTGCGGCGCGACCCGCACCTAGAGATGCACACTCGCGGCGGGTGAAGCGGCCAAGTCGTGGCTTGGGCCAGGGCCGTCCATCCTGAATAATCCTCGCCCCGGCGGCGTAGGCGCTGCCGGTTGGGGTTCTTGAGCGCGATGGATACGCTTTACTTCGTTTGCGCCGCGGTTGGCGGCTCCGTGTTGGTGGTGCAGACCCTGCTGCTGATGCTGGGCATGGGGCACGACGTAGACGTCGACGGCGGCGTGCACGTGCACGATGTCCACGATGCCGGCGACGGGTTCTTCAAGTTCCTGTCGCTGAAGACGCTGGTCGCCTTCCTGACCTTCTTTGGGTTGGCGGGCCTGGCGGCGCAGCGGGCCGGTTGGGGCAGCTTGCCCACACTCGCGACCGCGTTGGGGGCCGGCGCCGTGTCGGTCCTCGTCGTCGGCTGGCTCATGTCGGGCTTCGCCAAGCTGCAGTCCCGCGGCAACGTCGATCTGACGAACGCCGTCGGCGCGGAGGCGCGGGTCTATCTGCGCATTCCGGCCGAGAGCCGCGGCGTGGGCAAGGTCCACGTGGAGGTGCAGGGACGCCGGGTCGAGTGCAAGGCGAGGACCCGGGGCGCTGAGATCCCGACCGGTGCAACCGTCACCGTGGTGGCGGCGAGTAGCCAAGACACCGTCGAGGTCATGCTCGGCTGACGTCCGCCGCCCGCTCGCCGGCCCCTGTCCCGAGCAAGGAGAGACACACATGTTCGCAACCTTCATGCAGCAGCGACCTGACGACCCGAATCTGTACGCGGTGCTGATCCCCGTCTTCGCGGTCCTGATCGTCTTCGGCTTCGTGCTGCTGCTGGTGAAGCGCTACAAGCGCTGCCCCAGCAACAAGATCCTCGTGATCTACGGCAAAGTGCGCGAGGGCCACTCGGCGCGGTGTCTGCATGGCGGCGGCGCGTTCGTCTGGCCGTTGATCCAGGACTACGCGTACCTGAACCTCGATCCGATCCAAATCGAGATCCCGCTGAAGGGCGCGTTGTCGGCGGAGAACATCCGTGTCAACGTGCCGAGCGTGTTTACGGTCGCGGTTGGCACCGACGCGACGACGATGAACAACGCCGCGATTCGCTTGCTTGGCTTGGAGACCAAGGAGGTGATGAAGCAGGCCGAGGACATCATCTTTGGGCAGCTGCGGCAGGTGATCGCCTCGATGCAGATCGAGGACATCAACCGCGACCGCGACAAGTTCCTCGACGCTGTGCAGAGCTCGCTGGAGCCGGAGCTCGAGAAGATCGGCCTGGTGCTGATCAACGTGAACATCACCGACATCACCGATGCGTCGGGCTACATCGAGGCCATCGGCAAGAAGGCGGCGTCACAGGCCGTGCAGCAGGCCGAGATCGACGTCGCCGTGCAGCAGAAGCTGGGCGCGATTGGCGTGGCCGAGGCCGAGCGGGAGCGCCAGATCGAGGTCGCCAGTGCGCAGAAGCTGCAGACGATCGGCGTCAAGGAGGCCGAACGCGAGCAAGAGGTGCGGGTCGCCGAGCTCGATAAGGAGCGCACGGTGGGCCAGGAGACCGCCCGCTACGAGCAGGAGGCCCAAGTGCGCGAGGCCGAGCGGCAGATGCGCATCGAGGTGGCCGACGCCAACGCTAAGGCCGTCACGGGCGAGAACATGTCGAAGGCGGAGATCGCCGACGCCAACGCCAACCTGGCAGTGAAGGAGGCCGAGGCCTTTCAGCTGGGCGAGACGCGCAAGCGCGAGGCGGATGCCAAGGTGCGCGAGGCGCAGTACTTTGCCGAGGCCAAGGCGGCCGAGGCGCTGGCGCAGAAGATCGAGCAGGAGAAGCGCGCCGAGCTCGAGGCGTCGGCCCGGGCGCAGAAAGCCAAGTCGATCGTCGACGCCGAAGCGCTGGGCGAGCAGCGGCGGATCGAGGCGAAAGGCGAAGCCGACGCGATCTACGCCAGACTCGAAGCGCAGGCGCGCGGCGAGTTTGAGATCCTGGCCAAGAAGGGCGAGGGTTTGCGGCAGATCGTCGAGGGCTGCGGCGGCGCCCAGGAGGCGTTCCAGCTGATGGTGCTGGAGCATCTTGAGAAGCTGTCGGAGAACGCCGCCAAGGCGATCTCCGGAATCCGCTTCGACAAGGTCGTCGTGTGGGACTCGGGCAACGGCAAGGGCGGCACCGCAGGCTTCCTGCAGGGGTTGGCCCGGTCGTTACCGCCGATGCTCAACATCATGCGCGATATCGGCGGCATCGAGATGCCCGAGGCGATCGGCAAGATCGTCGGCGAGGGGCAGCCCGCTGGCGACGGTGCGGAACGCGACGGCGCCGCGGCGGCGCCTGCCGCCGATCCGGGCAAGAGAGGTCAGAAGTCCCAGCCGACGCCGACCTCGAAGAGGACGACCGGCTCGAGCTGACCGTCGACCCGCACGCCCGCGGGGTTGCGGAAGATGTGTTTGCCGGCGATCGCCGAACCAAAGCGCGCGAACGCGGAGAGGTGGTCGTCGAAGCGCTGGATCGCGCCGATGTAGAGGCGCAGCTCTTGCTGGTTCCAGTCGGAGCGGTTGCCGTTCGGCGCGCGCACTCGATACTCCTGGCCTTCGAGCTCCAAACCGCCGTAGACCGTGGTGGCCGGCTGCGGCTGGTAGGAGATCTCGGCGCGCTTGGGCAGTAGCACGTCGACGCGCCACTGATCGTCGAGGAGCCAAGAAGCGCCGACCAACGGGAAGATCGGCAGGTCAGGGAAGTCCTTCGAGACGCGCACACCGCCCTTGTAGAAGACGTTGTCGTTGTAGCGGAAGGTGACCAAGCTCTCGCCGAAGAACTCCCAGTCCTCGCTGGTGAGCGTGCCATCGAAGTCGGAGTACACGCCGGGCTGGAAGGTCGCGTAGGCGTAGGTGTCCTCGTTGATGAAGCGGCCGTAGCCGATCTCGAGGCCGATGGAGCCCACGGTCTCGTCCTGCAGACCGCGCATGTCGGACTTGAAGTCGAAGCGCTTGGCCTCGGTCCGGCCGCCGACGAGCAGCACGGAGTCGGGGTCGATGACCAGCGGGACGCGGCCGTCGGCGAGCAAGCGCCACATGTCGAAGTCGCCGGGCTCGTCGTCGAGCCGGCTGCCCGGCTCGAGCATGAAGCTGCCCTGCACTTGCGGACGATAGCGGTCCATGACGGCGACGAAGTCGCCATGGGCCTCGCCGAACAGGCCCTGCGGCGAGTAGTCCTGTTTCGGCTCGGGGCTGGGGCCGGCGCGCGGCTCCAGGCGGGCGGTCGTGGCGCAGGCCCCCAAGAGGAGGGACGCACCGAGGGCGACCAGGGATCGATGGTTGTTCAAAGCACCTCCGTAACCGTGAGGGGTCGAAACCTAGGAGCGGCCGCGGGGTGCGTCAACGCGAACGCTTTGCACAGCCTGTGGACGGTTCTCAACACCGACGCAGGTCCGTGCGGTAGTTCGGTTTGCGCCGGTCAGGTGTCCGACCCGGGGCGCTGCGGTTCGAACAGACCGAGCTGTCGAGGTCGCTTCGGCGCGGACTCTTCGGCCAGGGGCTCGCCCCGCATCGCCAGCCCGAGGCGGCGGCACTCGAGCTCGAAGAGGCGCGCGATCATCTCCCAGCGCGCGCCACAGCCGCGCATCCGGTCGCCGAACCGTGTCTCGTTGCGCCGGCCGCCGCGCATTTCGTGCACGTTGGCCATCACGCGCTCGTAGCGCAGCGGCGCGGCGTCCTGCAGCCGCTGCTCGAAGACTCCAGCGACCGGGCCGGGCAAGCGCAGCATCGTCAACGAAGCCGCCTGCGCGCCCGCCTCGGCGGCAGCGCGTAGCACCGCGGGCATCTCCGCGTCGTTGAGGCCGGGGATGAGTGGAGCGACCGCGACGGCGGTCCGGACCCCGGCGTCGGCCAGCGTCGCCAGGCTGCGCAGCCGCCGCGACGGCGGCGCCGCGAACGGCTCGATCGCCCGGCCGAGCGCGTCGTCGGCGTACGGGATGCTGAGCCAGACGGTGGCGCCGGCGACGCGGGACAGCTCGGCCAGCAGGTCCGCGTCGCGCTCCACGAGCGCGCCCTTGGTCACGATCCCGACCGGGTTGCGGTGGCGCAGGCAGACCTCCAGGCAGCGCCGGGTGACGCGATACGACGCCTCGAGGGGCTGGTAGCAGTCGGTGACGCCGGAGAACGCAATGCGCTCGCCGTGCCAGCTGCGGCGGCGCAGCTGTTGGTCGAGCACGTCGGGTGCGTTGGTCTTCACCACGATGCGTCGCTCGAAGTCGGTCCCGGCGCCAAAGCCCAGATACTCGTGCGTCGGCCGCGCGTAGCAGTAGGCACACGCGTGAAAGCAGCCGCGGTAGGGATTGACGCTCCACGTGAACGGCAGGTCGGGGCTGTCGTTGCGCGACAGGACGGACTTGACCTCTTCCTCGTAGACGACGAGGTCGGCGTCGGGCGGCGGGCCTAGGTAGTCGACGTGGCTGGACAGCCACGGGTTGGGGGGATTGTCGATCGGGCGGACCACCGTCACCCCGGCGCGGTCAGCGCTGCGACGATGGGGGGCAGGGCGCTGGCGGCGTCGCCCGGCGCGAAGACGCCGTGCTCACTGGCCTCGGCGAGCCGGCTGAACGGGCTCGGGTCGCGATTGAGCACGACGAACGGCGCGCCGCGCGCGTGCACCGTCTCACACATCTGGTTCGGCAGGTTGGTCGCTCCGGAGGTGCCGATGACCAACAGCAGGTCAGCGGTATGTGCGGCGCGCAGCGAGCTGTCGAAGCGGTAGCGCGCTTCGTCGTAGCACTCGTCGAACCACAGGACGTGCGGCCGCAGCCAGCCGCCGCAGCGGTCGCAGCGCAGCAGCGCCGCCTCGGCGCCCGTCAGCGCACGACCCTTGGCCCAATCGTCGAGCGCCGGCGCGTCGAACGGAGCGATGGGCGCGCCGCATTCGTTCGCGCACCGCCGCAGGTCGAGGTTGCCGTGGATCGCGTAGGTGCGCTCGGCGCTGTTGCCGGCGCGTGGATGCAGGCCGTCGACGTTCTGGGTCACCAACAGAAAGCGATCGCCGAGCGCGGCTTCCAGAGTGACGAGGGCGCGGTGCGCGGCGTTGGGCTCGGCCTGCCGGCAGCCCGAGCGCCGGTACAGGTACCACGCCCACACTTCTTCGGGCATCTGCGAGAACGCCGCGAAGGTCGCGAGCTCCTCGGCGCGGTAGTGGGTCGAGCCGACGGTCCAATAACCCTCGGGCCCGCGAAACGTCGGGATGCCGCTCTCGGCGGAGATGCCGGCGCCGGTGAGGACCACGATGGGGCCGCTGCCGGAGCGGCCGCGGGCGATCAAGTCTGCGAGCGGCGCCGGCAGGCCGCTCACGGATGCAGGCCACGCGGCCCGCGCAGCGCGAAGGTGATCTCTTGTTGGATCGTGGCCGGTGTGGCGGCAGCGTCCCCCGTGACGGCGTAGCGCCAGCGAGTGACGGCCGCCACCGCCGCGCGATCGAGGACGTCGTGGCCGGAGCTGCGCGCGACTTCGACGGCGAGCACGGCGCCACCGGCGCTCAGTGAAACGTCGAGCAACACGACGCCCTCGAGCCCGCGGCGGCGGGCCACCCGCGGGTAGCGCGGCGGCGCGTTGTCGGCCAGTGGCTCGGCGATGAGGGCCCGCGCGGCGGCGAGGCTGGGTGGCGGCGGCGTCTCGAGCGCGGGAGCTTCGCGGGTCTCCGTCGGCGGCGCTTGCGGTTTGGGCGGTGGGGGTTTGGGCGGGCGTACGCTGCGGAGCAGCACGTGGGGCCGCGGTCCGGGGCGCAGAGGCTGTAGATCGGCGAACGTCTGCGGCGCCTCGAACGTCTCGCGGTCGCGTGGCAACGGCGGGGGCGGCAGCGGCGCCGGGTGCGCCGGGCGTTCGATCGGTCGGTCCGGGACGACCGGCGCCGGCGCGCTCGCCTGCTGGAGGCGCAGTGGCAGATCCCAGGTCACCGGGTCGGTCGCGGCGCCGCGCGGCCCCACCCAAAGGGCGGCCGAGACCAGCGCCACGCCGTGCGCGGCCAGGGACCAGGACAGAAACCGACGCTGCATGCGGCCTCGAGGCTATCCGCTCACAACGCGCGCCACCGCGTCGCGGTTGGGCAAAAAGCGAGAAGTCGCCCTGATGCCGCGCCGGTGCCCGCAAACCCGGGCGGATGCGGCCGGTTCCGCCGGCGTTCTGCGGCGCGCGAGCGGATAGGATGCGGCCGATGCGGCGGGTGTGGCAGGGCCTGGCGTGGATCGCAGTGCTGGCGGCGCTCGTCGGTCTGGCGGTCTGGGCGTCGCGTGGCGAGGTGGTCGATCGTCCCGGTGGTGTGGTGCTGGACCATGGGCGGCCGAAGGCGCAGGGCGACTACTTCGTGTCGGCGACGTTGGGCGAGCCGCCGCACCTCAACCCCCTGACCAGCAGCCACGTTGTGGCGCGGCGGCTCATCCTCAACAAGACCCACGACACGCTGCTGCGCCTCGATCCGGCGACCGGGGCGCTCACCGGTGCCGTCGCGTCGCGTTGGGAGCAGGAGCCGGGCGGCGATCCCGAGGCCGGGCTGCGCTACGTGCTGGAGCTGCGCGACGACGTGCGTTTCAGCGACGGTGCGCCGTTGACGATGGCCGACGTGCTGTTTCCCTTCGAGCTGCTGCGTGCGGAGCACGCGCTGCCCGGCTCGATCTGGGGCCCGTTGGAGCGAGTGGCCGCGGCGACGGCTCTGGACGAACGCCGGCTGCGCTTGGAGCTGCGCGATCGCCATTTTGCGGGGCTCGCGCAGGTCGCCACCGCCTGGCCGATCGTCCAGCGCGATGCCTTTTTGCGGCGGGTTGCGGCCAAGGCGGAGCAAGCGGGGGAGTCGGTGCCCCAGCCAGCGGATCGCGCGTTCGCGCGGTTCTTGCTCGAGGTCGGGCTGCCCGGCCCCGGCACCGGCCCATACAAGTTCGGCGGCGATCAGGTGTCGGCGTGGCGCCGCGGCCGCGACCTGACGCTGGTCCAGCACGTTGGCTCGTGGCGGCGGCGGGCGCAGCCCGAGCTGTGGAACCTCGCTGGCCTGCGCCTGCTGTTCCTGCGCGACGCGGCCGCGATCGTGCCGGCGCTGCGGCGCGGGGAGCTCGACTTCGCCGAGCTGCCCGACGCCGCGCAACGCTTGGCCGGCGATCCCGATCTCGCCGCGCGGTTCGAAGCGCACGTCTACGAGTTCGACACGTTGGGCCCTTGGTTCATTGTGTGGAACCACGAGCACGCGGCGCTGCGCGACGTCCGGGTGCGCCGAGCGCTGTCGTTGTTGGTGCCGCGCGCCGCGATCGCCGAACGCCTGGCGCCGCGGGCGGTGCCGGCCACGGCGTGGTTTCGGCCGGGCTCGCCGCGCATCCCCAAAGACCTCGGCCCGCCAACGCATGATCCGCAGGCGGCCCTCGAGCTGCTGACGACGGCGGGCTTCGGCCCGGCGGAGCCATTGTCCCTGCGCGTGATGTTGCCGGATGCGCCGGACTTCCACGCGCTCGTCGATCTGGTCGAGGTCGAGTTCCGCAAAGCCGGAATCACCTTGGTCAAGGAGCCGGTCGCGCGCGCGGTCATGGTCGAGCGCCGCGCGCGACGCGACTTCGACGGTTACCTCGAGCTGTTGCACCCCGACCCGTGGAACGATCCGTTCGAGGTGTTCCACTCCACGCAGCGGCCGCCGGAGGGGGGCAACTGGATGCACTTCGACAGCGCGGCGATGGACCGCGTGCTCGAGGCCGCGCGCACCGAGCTCGATCCGGCGGCGCGCCGCGCGCACTGGTTTGCGTTCTGCAACTTGTTCCGGCAGGAACAGCCGGTGACGATGCTCTACCACCAGCGGCTGAGCGTGGTGCTCGACCGCCGGTTTCGCGGCGTGGAGCTGAGCCCGAGCTCCGGCCTGCGGCTCGAGGCTCTGTGGGTCCGGCCACAAGAGCAGCGTTACGCCTGGGGCGTTTCGAATCCGCCGTGACGCTGGCTCCACGCGGGCTCGGACCCTAGCCTCGCGAGGGCATGAAGCGACTGGCGTTGCACTGGTGGATCCTGATCGCGTTGGTTGCGGGGGTCTTGTACGGCTGGATCGCCGCGGAGCAGGGCGCGACCGAGCACGTGCGGGACTGGATCCATCCGATCGGCCGGGTGTTCCTCAACCTGCTGAAGATGATCGCGGTGCCGCTGGTGCTGTTTTCGCTCGTCGCCGGGGTGGCGAGTTTGAATGACAGCGCCAAGGTCGGCCGCATCGGCGGCAAGACGATGGGGCTCTACATCGGCACGACGGCGATCGCGATCACCATGGGGCTCCTCGTGGTCAACCTCATCAGCCCCGGCGGCAACATCCCGCCGGAGACCGCCGAGAGGCTGATGGAGGAGTATCGCGAGGCCGCCGGCGCCAAGATCGAGGCCGCGGAGCAGGTCAGCATCATCGACGAGCTCGTCGGCATCGTCCCGACCAACCCGTTTGAGTCGCTGGCCCAGGCTTACGACGGCCGCATGCTGCAGGTCGTGTTCTTTGCGCTGCTGCTGGGCATCGCATTTACGCGTTTGGCGGGGCGCCGGGGCGAGGTCGCGCACGTGGTTCAGGTGTTTGAGCTGCTGTCCGACGCGATCGTCGAGATGGTGCACCTGATCATGAAGATCGCGCCGCTCGGCGTGTTTGCGCTGATGGCGCACGTGGTCGCCGACATGGGCAAGAAGCCCGAGCAGCTGGCCGACCTGCTGACCGCGCTCCTCGGCTACATGCTGACCGTCGTCGTGGCGCTGCTCCTCCACGCGCTCCTGGTGTACGGAACGTTGCTGAAGTTCGTGGCGAAAGTGTCGCCGCGCAAGTTCCTGCGGGCGATGGCGCCGGCGCAGCTGCTGGCGTTCAGCTCGAGCTCGTCGGCGGCGACGCTGCCGGTCACGATCGACTGCGTCGAGAAGGGCGTGGGCGTCGACGAGGAGGTGTCGAGCTTTGTGCTCCCGCTCGGGGCAACGATCAACATGGACGGCACCGGGCTGTATCAGGGCGTGGCGGCGGTGTTCATCGCGACGTTCTATGGGGTGGATCTGACGTTGAATGACCAGCTCATGATCGTGCTGACCGCGACGATGGCGTCGATTGGGACCGCGGCCGTGCCGGGGGTCGGGATCATCATGTTGACGATTGTGTTGGCGCAGATTCCGGAGGTGCCGAATGCGGGGATTGCGCTGATTTTGGGTGTGGATCGGCCGCTGGACATGTGTCGCACGGTGTTGAATGTCACTGGTGATGCGACGGTGGCGAGCTGTGTGGCGCGGAGTGAGGGGTTGATCCACGAGGGTTCGCGGCACGGTTAGTCGCTGGCTGGTGACGGGCAAGGGCGGCGGGGCCCCTCTGCTCTGTATTAGGGGTGTGCGGCGGGCCTGGCGGGCGCGGCGGGCGCACGCCGCGGCGGCGAGGGCGGGTGATGGACCGGGGTGCCGTCGGACGCGGTGAAGAGAACGGGGCCCGAGTCGGGGTTGCCGTCGATGGCGAGGAAGCCGCGGTGGACGGAGGCGTGGCAGGTGCCGCAGAGGAGGATCAGATTGGCCGAAGCGTTGCTGCCGCCTGCGGCGCGCGGGGTGATGTGGTGGACGTGGAGGGCGAACGGGCGTTGGCAGTTGCGGCACGCGTGTTGGTCGCGTCGGTGCACGGCGGCTTCGGTGGCGGAGGGCACTGGGTCGCGGTTTGGCGTCGTTTGGTTTGATGCGGGGGCGGGGTCGCTCGCGGGAGCGGATTGGGCAGGGGCGGGTCCGTCGAGCTGGCGGCGAAGAAGCTCTTCGATGACTTCGGTGTCACTGAGCGGCTTCTCTGCCTGGTCGGAGAGCATCATGCGGACGCGTTCGAACATCGCGTAGGTCACGTCGTCGAGTTTGGCCTCGATCACGACGCGCTTGTGGACCAAGCCATAGTCACTGCCTTCGCCGGGGAGGTCGCCCGGGCGGCAGGCATGCACCTCTTCGCGGAGCTCGCGGTAGGTGTGGGCCTTGGCGAACTCGACCCAGGCCGTTTGAGTTTCTCGCTGCACGACGGGCAGCATGCCGACGACCTTGGACCAGCTCAGCTCGCTGTCCGTGAGGGCGTCGCGCACACGGTCGAGCTCGAGCAGCGTGCGCCCGACTTGGATGAATTCACGTGCGCGGCGCGCGTCCATCTCGAGCTTGGCTTCGGCAGAGTGCACGGTGCTCCCGTGCCCCGTGACTTGATACAGGCGCCGCTGCTCCATGTCCGCCAAATAGAAGGCTAGCGTGTGTTTGTAGTGTCCAATCTGCTCTGTCGCATCAATCAATCGCCGCGCGACTTCGTGAGCAGAAAGGCCGAATGCAATCGACTTTCCTATCGTTGCGTGCTTGTCCCCCATTGCATTGTTGATCATAGCAAGATTGTTGCGGAATACCAAATGTGGGGTCACAATGATTGCATGCGTTCATTGTGTAATGACGGCGTGCGCCCGCCAAACCACATTGAGCAGGGCTGGTCCGCCGCCTGCCCGTCGCCGTCGGCGTCGCCGGCCCGCTCGCTCGCCATTTTGGCGAGCGGGTGGGCGACGCACTGACCGAGGCGATGGGTTGGGCGGCTCCCTGCCCCGAGCCCGAGGCCGAGCTTGCTCCCAATCCAACCGCGTATTAGCGCACGATTTCGACGCCAATCACGTTCGAGCTGAGCAGCCTGCCGGTGACGCCGGCCCGGTCGTCCAGCACCGCCTGGGTGAAGCCGCCCCAAGCCACACCCGGCGGCGTCGCCAGCGCAACCCGCGCATCGCCGCGCGCGTCCGTGGTGCCGCTCCACAGAACCGCGACCGGCACCTCGAGGCCAATGCCTCCCGGGCCCATCGGCAGCGCCGCGCGACCCCCACCCAGCAGAATCGCCGCCGGCGCGCCGGGGCTGCCGTCGATGGCCAACTCGAGGGCCACTCCCGACTGGGTCACCGCATCCCACGCCGGGTCGCCATTCACGCGGTGCACGCACAGCGCGCGTTCGAGCCCCCGCAGCGCATCGATCTTGCCGGCGCCCATGCCATTGCTCTTGCCGGGCACGTCGTCGACGTCGCGCGCCGTTTGATGCGCAATCATCGCGACGTCCTCGGGCCCGAGGCTGGGGTTGGCGGACTTCCACAGCGCCAGCACACCGGCCACGGACGGCGTGGCGGCCGACGTCCCGGCAAACACGATCTCCGAGCAAGCACCGGCCGCCGGCGCCATCACGTTGTCGGGGCCGACCAGGTCGGGTTTGAGCAACGCGCCGCGCTGGCCCTGATCGTAGGGGTAGTCGTTGTGCGCGGGGTCCCACTGCTCGGCGGAGTAGGTCGGTAGCGCGGTGCGCAGGTCGGCCAGGCTCCACGCGGCCGGGCCGCACGGCGAGTAGGGCTCAAGCCGGCCGCCGATCGCGTCGTAGGCGCCCACGCCGAGCACCCCGCTGCGCGTGCCGCGCTCGCGTTGCCTCGGATCGAGGTACGGCGGCGGCACGTTGCCGGGCGCGGAGATGTTGAACGGCCGCGCCTCGATGCCGGGCCCGGTGCAGGTCGCGCCGTCGTTGGACGTGGAGTTGGTGCGGATCAGCCCCGCCGCCCAAGTGCGGTCCGCCACTTGGCGGTGGATGCGGTAGTTCGGTGGTGGCGTGAAGTAGATCTTGTAGCTGTGGGAGCTCGTGTGCAGGTCGGCGCCCATCTGCAGCGCGTACTGCAGCGACGCCCACTGCGCGCTCTCGCCGTAGTTGAGCCGACAGGTCATGACCTGCGCGCCGGGCGCTTGGCCGTCGATGGTCCCCGAGCAAGTGCCGTCGGCGACGAGGCAACCGGCGGTGTTGGTGCCGTGGCCACCGAAATCCTCGAGCACCGGGCTGCCGCCGAACGGGTCGAACGCGAACCCGTGCACGTCGTCGACGAAGCCGTTGCCGTCGTCGTCGAGTCCGTTGCCCGGGATCTCGCCGGCGTTGGTCCACAGGCGGTCGATCAGGTCTTGGTGCTGCAGGTTGATGCCGGAGTCGGCGTTGGCGATGACGATGCCTTGGCCGCGGATGCCCAGCGCCCAGACCAAGTCGGCGCGCGTCTCGCGCGGACCGATGCCGGCGGTCAATGCTCCTGGGGGCTCGGTGCGTCGTGGCGAGGGTGTGCGTGCTGCGTCATCTTCGACCCGAGCGCGTGGCCACGTTGCGTCGGCCCACACTTCGCGGACCCCGTCCACCGTGGCGGCCGCGCGCACCGCGGCGGGCGTCGCGCGGCAGCACACCACGTCGGCGAGCCACAGCGGCCGAAGGTCGGTGACCAGGCCCTGGTCGCGTTGCCGTCGGAGCTCTGCCATCAGCGGCGCCTGCAGACGGTCGGCGCGACGCCGCAGGGCGTTCATCACGTGGGTCCGGCGTTCGCCGAGGCGTTGGCCCTGGACTTGGGACCACCAGTCTGGGCGGTCGGCAGCGGACCTCGCGGCATCGCCGACCACGAAGTACACCGGGATCAGCCCCTCCGGCGCTGCGTTGCGAAGCTCGGTGCGCAGGTGGGGGTGGAGCTTGTCAGGCAGAGGCTGCGTGGGCGTTTGGGCCGCTGCCGTCGACATCAGGCAGCTAAGGAGAGTGACGGAGAGGGTCGGCAGCAGGTGAGCCATAGGCGATGTCGAGTCCGCCCACGAGTAGTCCGGCCGGCAGCGCTCGTCACGGCCGTTCGGCGGCCGGTGCCTTGGGCGTTTCGTTGAAACGTTGTGCCGGCGCCACGGCATGGGAGTGAAGTCGCCGTCTTCGCTCGACGAGGTCGCTTCGTCCCATGCAGATCGCCACGCCCGCGTTTGCGGTTCTCGCTGTCCCGTTCGTCGCCGCTGCGGCCTCCGCGCAGCCGCTCCAGGCGTTCCCGGATCACGTGTTGGCCCACGCGCCCGGCCTCCACGTTGAGTTTCGTCGGCAAGGGATCCGCGTGGCGGTGCCTGGCGAGCGCGGGGAGCCGCGCGTGGTGCGGATGGCCTTTGCGGGGGCGTTTCGCGGGACGCGACCGGCCGGCGCGGCATCGCTCGGCGCGG
>JBCCGH010000111.1:0-32828 GCA_039029375.1 Planctomycetota bacterium | reverse complement strand
GGCCTTATCCGCGAGACATCGGTGCCGGTCGCAAGGCGGGTCGCCGCAGGCATATTGGTGGATACGGCGAGGACGACCCAACGCTGCGAGCGGCGCTGAGGGCCGTGGATAAGGCCCCAGATTCCTGAATCACACCACTAGGCTGGGCTCGCCGAAGCGCGTCAGCGCGGTGGCGGCAACCCGACCGCGGAGCCTGCGGGCGTGACGGGGCTGGCGTCTGTGAGCCAGATCAGCGGTCGTGCCTGGTCCCAGCCCTCGACCGTGCCACGCACGACGGCGTCGCCTTCGGCCGGCGGGCTCGCGGACAGAGGAAGTTCCTGGGCGGTTTGCGCGACGACCAACGTCGGCGCGGTGCCGTTGCGCACGACCCGGCCCGTGGTCTCGAACTCGATGCCGCGCAGGACGTAGTTGGCGCTGTCCAGCACGTCGGCGACTGCGGCGAAGTCGATCTGCGTGGGCTCGAATACGGCGAAGCGAGCCCACCCCTCTTCGGTGTCCATCTCGATGTTTGCCGCGCCCAACTGGCGCTGCAGCGCTCGGCTCAGGCCGAACGCCTTGTCGTTTCAAGTTCAGCTGTCGAACGTCACCTTGAACGTGGCGAACGCCGGTCCGTCGATCCAAGCGGTCTGGCATCCCGCGAGCAGCGCGAGCGTCATCGAGGCCATCGAGGCGGTGGTTCTCTTCATGGTTGGCATGATCGTCAAAAGCGCAGGCCGACGGCGAGAAACAGCTCCACGCCGCGGGCCAGCTGCGTGCCATTGTAGTCGGTGTAGACCGGCACGCGCGCATCGAGGCTTAGATCCATGGCCGGCACGGGGTGGCTGCTGAGGCCGACCCGCAGGAGTAGCTCGTCGGTACCTGAATCGGCCAGGGTGACGCCGGCGCGATGCGCGCGGGACTCGTGTCGCCACTGCAGGCCGCCGCGGGCAGCAAACGTGGGGCCCGGATACTTGAAGTGCAGGAAGCGATACGACGCCAGGGCGGTCAAGGAGAAGAAGTCACCGAGCTCGAAGTCCTGGGTGCCCTCCGTGTTGACCTTGTAGAACACCGTCGCGTCGAAGCGCGCGCGCTCGAGATCCAGCGTCGCCGAGGTCGCCGCAAATGGGCTCCACGCCCCCGTCCCGACCTGCACCATCGGCGGCAGCCGAACACCGCCTTCGCGGGCGTCGGTGGCGCCGGTCGGGATCTCGAGCCCGCCCAGCGCCGACCAATTGAAGGCGCCGCCCTGCCACTCCTGTCCGAGCAGGCGGTACTTGCCGAGCAGCGCGATGTCGCCGAGCCCCGAGGCCGTGAGCTCGCGACCGCCCGTTTCGAGCTCCCGATAGACGAACGGAACCAAGGCGCTCAACGTGATGCCGCGATCGAGTCCGTAGTCGAGGCCCAAGACCGTGCGTGATTCCAAGAACTCGCGGCCCAGAGGGTCGGCCACCTCGTTGGCGCCGCGGAACAGCTCGCGGCGGGGCTTGTAGAGCTCGGTGACGGACACGCGCCAGCCGCTCTCGAACAGTGTCTCTCCGGCAAAGATCTCGATGCCGCCCTCTTGTGCACGGGGGGCCGACAGCGCGAGACCGGCGAGCAACGCGGCAGCCGGGATGCGCGGCCCCGCGCCCCGCGGGCGTTGCGGATCTTGTCCCGAACCACGGACGACCATGATGCTGCCATCCTCGCCGATGGGGGCGTCTCGGAGAAGGTGCAGCATGGATGCCGGCGACGCGGCGCATCGGCAACAACGCCACGCGTCGATGGTGCGGTACGCGCCGGCCAGTGCGTATGATGGGCCTCGAGCCGCCGCCATGATCGAACGACGTCGCCGTCCCTCGACGAGGGCTCTTTGGCCGCCGGCCTGGCTGGCCACGATCCTGCTGCTCCTGCTGGGCTCGTGCCAAGCATCCCGGGGGGCAGAGACGACCGTGACGTTTCCCAGCGCCGACGGCTGGCAGCTCCACGGCACCCGGTCACTCGGCCCGCAGTCGGCGCCGGGTGTGCTCCTCGTGCATATGTGCAACGTCGGCGATCAGGACGACTATCGCGACCTGGCCCAGCAGCTGCGCCGCCGGGGTTTGCACTCCTTGCGCTTCGACTTCCGCGGCCACGGCCTTGGCCGCACGCCGGCGCTGGACGTGACGCGCGACCGTGACGGGTTTTGGCAGAACATCGTTGGCGAGTTGCAGCAGGACGTGGATGCCGCCTACGCGCGCCTCGCCAGCGAAGCGCTGGTGTGGACCGAGCCGGTGGCCATCGTCGCGGCGAGCTGCGGCGTGCGACGCGCCGTCGACCTCGCGCGTCGGCAACCCGCGATCCGCGCCCTCGTGCTCCTTTCCGGCGAAGTACCCTCGGAGCTGTGGCCCGTGCTGGCCGCCGAGGGCCGACAGGTGTTCGCGGTGGCCGCGGCCGACGACGGCGACGGCGTGGCCGCACAATGGGCGCGTGAGGCCTGCGAAGCCGCGGGCGGGCGCGGACAGCTCCGGATCTACCCGTCCGGCGGTCACGGCACCGAGTTGTTCGCCTCCCACGGTGAGCTGCCGACCGAGATTCTCGATTGGCTCGGTCGAGTTCTCGTGACCGATGCCGAGGGCGAGTGAGTCCGAAGTCGCGGGTTCTCCGCCTAGCAGCAGCGCGCCGTTCAGCAGGAATGCCGCGGTGCCACGGACCCAATGGAAATCCGGCCACGGCGCTGGCGATCGTGACGCGGACGGCGACGCTACCGACCCGTTGGCTTCGCCGCGCATGCCCCAAACTCGCCGCACATCGTCCGTTGCCCCGGGCACCGGCCTGCAGCTGATCCTGATCGGCGTGCTCTGCCTCATCTGGGGCAGCACTTGGCTAGTGATCGCCGAGGGCCTCGACGAGCTGCCGCCGCTCACCTCGCTCGCCAGCCGCTTTGCGCTCGCCGGCTCGGTCTTCGCCGCGCTGGCGCCGCGCCTGCACGCCATCGAGGGCGGCGCGGCGCCCACTTGGCCCCTGCGTCTCGTCATGGGCGGACTCAACTTCGCGCTGTCCTACGCCGTGATCTACTGGGTCGAGCAGACCGTGCCCTCCGGTTTGACGAGCGTGCTATGGGGCACGTTTCCGATCCTCATCGCCGTCGGTGCCCACTTCTGCCTGCCGGGCGAACGGCTGCGCTGGCTCAGCTCACTCGGTCTCGTGGTCGGCCTGGGTGGTGTGGCGCTGCTCTTCGCGACCGACCTGCGCACGATCTCGGCGGCGGCGCTGCGCGCCGGCGCGGTGCTCACCCTGTCGCCCCTCGCCGCCGCGGCGGGCAATTTGTACGTCAAGCGCCACGCCGCCGGGACCAGCTCGGTGCTGCTCTGTCGAGATGGGCTGCTCCTGGCAGCCGCGGTGCTGGTGCCGCTGGCGTTCACGGTGGAGCGCCCCCTCGCCGTTGCCTGGACCGCGCGCGGCATTGGCAGCATCGCCTACCTCGGAGTCGTGGGCACCGTCGTGGCCTTTGCGCTCTACTTTTGGCTGCTGCGTTTCACGCCGGTGTTTCGCCTGAGCCTCATCTCGTACGTGACGCCGGCGGTGGCCCTCGGGCTGGGCTGGCTCGTTCGCGGCGAGCCGATCGGCGCCACGACGCTGACCGGGACCGCCCTCATCGTGGTCGGAACGGCGCTGGCGGGTCGGAAGCGCTGACCCCTGCGGTGGTGTCGCGCCCGCGCCGCGGCACAATCCTCTGGGTGCCCCGCTTCGCGCAACGCCCCGAGCTCTTCCTATCGCTTCTCGCGGCAGCCGCCGCGATCGGTTTCTCGGCGTGGCGGGCGCTCCTCAACAACTACGCGGTCGACGATGCTGGCTTTAGTGGCGCCGACATCGGCACGCTGCAGAGCATTCGCGAGATCCCCGGCCTCCTCGCGTTTTGCGTGGTGTATCTGCTGCTCCTGTGGCGCGAGCAGCGCCTCGCCTGGGTCTCGGTCGCGGTGCTTGGGATCGGCACGGCGCTCACGGGGCTCGACCGCAGCGCGCTGTCGCTCTACGCGACGACGTTCGTGATGTCGGTGGGCTTCCACATCTACGAGACGCTGCAGGGCTCGCTGGCGCTGCAGTGGTTTCCGAGGGGGCAGGCGCCGGTGATGCTCGGTCGCATCATCGCCGTCAGCTCGATCGCGTCCGTGCTCACCTATGGCTTGATCTGGGCGGCGGTCGAGATGATCGACCCGCCGCTGCCTTGGCTCTACCTCACGTTCGGCGCGATCGCCGCAGCGCTGGCGTTGCTCGGCGCGGCATTCCGTCCGTTCCCGCAGCCCGTGCCACAACGTCGCCGCCTGGTGCTGCGTCGCAGCTACGGGCTCTACTACGCGCTGACGTTCTTGTCGGGCGCGCGGCGGCAGATCTTCGTGGTGTTCGCCGGCTTCATGCTGGTCGAGAGGTTCGGCTTTGACGTCGCCGCGATGTCGCTGCTCTTCTTGATCACGACGGCGGCGAGCGCCTACCTGGCACCGCTGGCAGGACGCTTCATCAACGCGTTTGGCGAGCGGCGCGCGCTGCAGTTGGAGTACGGCGGGCTCATCGCGGTGTTCGTCGGCTACGCGCTCGTGCACGATTCGCGGGTGGCGGTCGGCCTCTACGTGTTGGACCACGTGTTCTATGCACTGGCGATGTCGATCAAGACCTACTTCCAGAAGATCGCCGACCCCGCCGACATCGCGCCGACCGCGGGTGTGGCGTTCACGATCAACCACATTGCCGCGGTGGTCATTCCGGTGGGGTTTGGCCTGCTATGGACGACGGCGCCGGCCGCCGTGTTCTGGTCGGGCGCCGGCATGGCGGCGGTGTCGCTGGTGTTGGCGTGCGCCGTGCCCAGGCACCCGATGCGCGGCGCCGAGTTCGCGATGGTCGGCGTGCGGTCGCGCCGCGCCACGACCTCGCCGGACGCTTGAGGTCACCATGGTGCAGCGAATCGTCGAGATCGTCACGCCGAGCGACGCAGCGGACAAAGTCCGGCGGTTCTTGGCGGCCCGCGACGCGGACGCGGCGTGGGAGCTCGCGGCTGCGGACGGCAAGGTCGTGTTTCGCGTGCTGTGCGCGGCGCGGGACGTAGAGGAGATCCTGGACCCGCTGCAGACCGTGCTGGCCACGACGACCGGGGCGCGCATGGTGGTGTTGCCGGTCGAGGCCGTCGTGCCGCGTGTCGAGGCGGACGACGCCAGCGGCGACGGGGGCGACGGCGGCGAGCGGTTGCGGCCCGACCGCCTCAGCCGCGAGGAGCTGCTGCAAGAGATCCGCGGCGCGTCGCGGATCACGCCCACGTATCTCGTTACCGTCGTGCTGTCGAGCGTGGTGGCGGCGATCGGACTCGCGCGCGGCAGTCCGGCGATCATCATCGGGGCGATGGTCGTCGCGCCGCTGCTCGGCCCCAACATGGCGTTGTCGTTGGGGATCGCTCTCGGCGATGGTGTGCTCGCGCGGTCGTCGCTGCGGGCCAACGCCGCGGGTGTTGGCTTGGCGTTCGCGCTCGCCGTGCTGTTCGGCTTCATCATCCAGCTACCACTCGACAACCCAGAGGTGGTCGCGCGCGTTGCGCCGGACCTCGCCGACGTGGCGCTGGCCCTGGCCGCCGGCACTGCCGGGGCGCTCGCGTTCACATCGAACGTGCTCACGTCGCTGGTTGGCGTGATGGTGGCGGTCGCGCTGCTGCCCCCGCTCGTGGTGTTTGGCATGCTGCTCGCGAACGGCGAATTCTCACACGCCGTGCAAGCCCTCCTACTGCTCGCCGTCAACGTCGTGTGCGTCCTGCTGGCGGCCGTCACGACTTTCTTGTTGCAGGGAATTGGCCCCCGGCAGTGGTGGCAGGCCCGCGCCGCGCGGCAGCGCGCGCTCTACGTGATCGGCTTGTTGGTGGTCCTGCTGGCTGCCCTCGCGGCCGCCTTTGCCAGGTAGCCCGTGACTTATCTCGGGGAATCTGCAGCGCTGGCGACGTCGGTGTCCTGGACGCTGTGTGGGCTCGGCTTTGCGTTTGCCAGTCGGCGGGTCGGCGCGTTGGCGGTCAACCAGATCCGGATTCTCGCTGCGGTCGTTGTCCTGCTGGCGGTGCACACCGTTACCTACGGCGCGCCGTGGCCTGCGGGACTCGGCTCGCGACAGATCGGGGTGCTGGCGATTTCGGGGGTGATTGGCCTGGGGCTGGGCGACCTCTGCTACTTCCACTCCATGGCAGTGCTTGGCCCGAGGGTCGGCGCGCTGCTGATGGGAACTTCGCCCGTCCTGTGCGCTTTGATGGCTTGGCCGGCCCTCGACGAGCCCCTCGACGCACAGTCGGCGCTCGGCATCGGTGTCGTGGTTTGCGGGGTCGGGATCGTCCTCGCGGATCCGCGGGGCGAGCGCGGCTGGGCGCCGGCGGGCACGCCGCAGCGTCGGCGGGCCGCGATTGGCGCCGGACTGCTCGCGGCGCTGTGTCAGGCCGGCGGTTTGATCCTCGCCAAGATCGGTATGTCGGGCGGATCCACGCTCGGCCCGCCGCTCGAGCCGCTGTCGGCGACCGTAGTGCGGATGCTCGCGGGGGCGGTCGCTGTCGCGATCCTGGCCGCGGCCCGACGCCATTTGCGGTCGACGGTGCAGGCGGGTCGCGATGGGCGGGCAATGTTGGCAACCGCCGTCGGCGTCGCGTTTGGTCCGACTCTGGGCGTTTGGTTGTCGATGGTATCGGTAAAGAACGCTCCCGCCGGAGTCGCCGCGACCCTGATGTCGTTGCAGCCCATCATGATCCTACCCATCGCGCGCGTTGCCTACGGCGCCCGCCCGGGACCCTTGGCCATCGTGGGAGCGATCTTTGCAGTGGCGGGAACTGCCATCCTGTTTTGGCCTCGAGGGCTGAGCTCTTGACCATGCACTTGCGTTCGTGATTCCATGCGAAGGTCTTTGATGTTTGCCCGTAATGCCCCCGCAGTGCGGACCCAGGCCAGCAAGGCGAACCGGAGAGGAAGAGGAGGAGAGCGATGGCGACGTTGATGACGTGGCTCGCGGCGACCACGGTGCTCGGCACCGGAATCGCGCAAGAGCCGAGCGTGACGTGGCGCGGTGAGGACCATTCGATCGCGGAGCTGCGCGAGGAGGCCGCCGACGCGGCGATGGTCGCGGATCGGTGGGCCACGTTTGTGAGCGAGACCGGCTATCGGCTGGTGCTGAGCGATGAGCGGCGGGTGCTGCTGGTCCTCAGCCCGACTTACGCGCCGAAGCCCAAGAAGGAGCATCGCGAGGTGGGAGTCATGCTTGACCTCGTACACCGCACGCGGGAGGCCTTCGACCGTTTCTCCGGCCCGGTCGAGAAGAAGGGGCCGCCCGCGGTGATCCTGTGCGTCAAGACCGACGACTTCCCGGTCTTGCTCGAGCACCTTGGGCAAATGGACTCGCGCGCCTCCGACTGGGTGCGCGCGATGGGGGATCGGGTCGCCGGCTTCGTGATGTCACAGCCGCTGGTCGGTGCCTGGATCCAGGACCCAGCCGGCGTCGACGAGTGGAACCCCCACAACGAGCTCGTGCATCGCGTCGCGCAGGTGCTGACTCGCAAAGAGGCGCCCAACTTGCCCGAGTGGCTGCAGGTGGGTCTGGCGTGGCACGTCGAGGACGCAGTGCAGCGCAGCATCTATTGCTTCCCACACCGGGCGGGGTTTGTCACTTCGGGGAGCCACACCGATTGGGGGCTGTGGCTCGCCAACCACTTCAAACCCTCGCGGCGCAAGAGCCAGAAGATGCCGCCGGCGCTGCAGATCGAGGAGTTCGCCCACTGGGCGCCGCGCCGGGAGGCGGAGTTTGACTGCGACAAGGCCTACCTGGCGTTCGGCGTGGCGCGATACCTGGCGACGCAGCACCCGACCAAGATGCCGGATCTCTGGTGGCGCATGACTTCGGCGATCGAGAAGAACAGCAAGATCTGGATCACCGACCACGAGTGGCGCACCGATCCCGAGTACCAGCTGCCACTCGAAGAGCAGCTGCAGATGCTCGAAGCGGTCGAGCCCGGTCTCCTGGAGAAGGCGACCAAGTACTTCCGCAAGCGACGCGCGAATCGCGTGAGCATGAAGTGAGGGCGTGGTGACGCCTCGGGATCGCCGGCCCTCTACGTCTAGGGTGGCCTCGGACCTCCGAGATCGCTGCCAACCCCAACGACTACACGACGCTCGTGGCCCCAATCGTGGGTGCCGACTGGGTAGGGATGATCGACGTGACCGCGGAGCCCACGGTGACCACTTTCATCGGCCTCGCGACGACGCCAGCCGATCTTCTGCTACCGCGCGGCTACGGCGCACTGCTCCTGGGCGTCGTGCCGCCGCCCTTCTTCTTGGGCACAGCCAGCCCAGGCACGCACGCCCTCCCCATTCCCAACGAGAGTGTGCTGTTGGGCGCCGAACTCTTCACGCAACCACCCAACGCCTTCGCGTGGTGCCAGTAGCCCCAGGGATTCGCCTTCTCAGCGCGCTCGATCTGCGGATCGGCAACCAGTAGGACGGTGGGCCGTCCCGGCCTTCGTAGGGGCGTGTCACGCGGCTTCGCAGCCTGCGGGGACTGGGACGAGTTCGCGGAGTGGGGCCGCAAGGCGGTGTCTCCTACTCGCTGCGGATCTCGCCATCCGGGTAGTAGGTCCGCCAGGCGCGCAGGTAGGTCGGCAGGTAGGGGAAGCGGGGTAGCGCGGCGGTGTCGCCGTTGGCGGGTTGTCCGCTGAGCACGTCCCAACGGCCTTCGCCGTCGACCTCTTGCAGCGTGCGGTCGGTGAGCGTCAGCGAGATCGTGCGATCGCCGAGGCGACGGTCGTAGGCCAGCGCCGCGTGCTCGCGTTCGTCCCACACCAGAGCGAGAGGCACGCCGTCGAGGTCTACCTCGAGTAGCTTCTTCTGGTGTAGGAGCGGCAGAGCCACGGCGAGGGTGTGTTCGCCTTGGCGCAGGCCGATGCCGAGGTCGAGTTCGCCGCGTCGCTCGGACACCGTGCCGCGCGCGAGGTCTTCGCTGGTGAAGTACCAGTCCTTCACCCGAACCGTCGAAAGATCGAGCACGTGCGTGTCCGGGTGCATACGTCGCCAGGTGCCGAGCCCGACGAACACCGCCGGCAGCATGTCGAGGCGTGTGCCCTTGGCGTTGCCCTGCAGCGCTTCGCCGAGGATTTGGCTCCACAGCGATCCCGTTTCCTCATCCCACATGACGAGGTTCTCGTCGAGCAGACGACCAGAGACTCCCAGGGTGAAGCGGCGCTCACCCACATCGCCGGCATAGACCATGCCGTTGAAAGTGAGGGGTCACCAATTCACACAGAACGCCACGCCCGCGTGCTGGTCGTTGACGATCTCGCGCTGCGGGCCGCCCAGCATATTGATCGGGTAAGCGAATGCCTGGTCGGCGACCTGCAGGCCGACGACGAGGTCGATGTCGCGCACTCGGTCGGCGACGTCGTCAGGCGTGCCGTAGGGCGGGGCCTCCATGGGAAGGAACTTGAGCGCCTCGCCGCCGCGCGCCATGACCTGGCGGCCGGGCGCGTCGTCGGGCCAGTCGGCGGTGGCGAGCCGGGCACGATCGTCTTGGGCGGGGCCGGAGGTCGGGCGCGAGGATGGCTGTGACGCGGGCGCCTGCGGCGCGAGCAGAAGGCAGCCCAAGGTGAGGGTCGCGAGCATGCGTCGGTTCTACGGGATCGCGGTCTCACCGTGGCGCGGCGATCGGCGATTCTCGGGGCTCGGATTCTAGCCGCGGCGCAGTGCCACGGTGGGGCGGAGGCGTGCCGCGCGGAGGGCCGGAAACGCGCCGCCAATGAGGCCGAGCACCACCGCGAAGATGACCGACGTGACCAGCACGGTCGGGGTCATGCGAAACGCAAACGCGACTTCGGTGAACGTTTGGAAGTTGGTCGTTCCGGTTTGCACACCGTTGAGTGGGAGCACGATGGCGCAGCCCACCAGACCGCCGATGACGCCGAGCAGCGCCGCCTCCATCAAGAACGACAGAAAGACCGCCCAAGGCCGGAAGCCCAGCGACAGCAGGATGCCGATCTCGCGCGTCCGCGCGGTGACGGAGCCGAGCATGGCGTTGACTCCGGTGAACACCGCGGCGATGCCCATCAGCACGGCCAAGAAGGTGCCGAGCCCGATCAGCGTCACTGACAGGGCGCCGGTCTGCGCCGCCAGATACGCGCGCTCGGTCTGCGCTTTGGCCGGGACCTGTTGGTCCCCGGACAACCGTTCCGCGAGCGCCGCCACGTCGGCGTCGGGCCGCAGTTTGGCGAGGATGCGCGAGTAGCCCGGTCGCGCGAGCGCTTCGCGCAGCCGGTCGCCATCGGCCCAAACTTCCGAGTCGTGGTGTCCGGCGCAGGCGAAGACGCCGACCACGCGAAACGGCGTCGTGTTGATGGTCAGCACGTCGTCGACGCGGCAGTCGCGGATGCGGTTGGGGAGCCGCTGGCCCACGATGATCTCGTCCGCGCCGGGCTCGAACCGCCGGCCTTCGAGGAGCTCGAACCCGTCGCCGTGGATGTCGAAGGTCTTGGGCTGCACGCCGCGCAGCGTCACATTGGTCTCGCCACCGTCGAGCTTGAAGCGACGGACCGCGGAGAACAGCTCGGCCGAAGCCAGCGGCTGGCCGTCGGCGCCCTCGGCGAACTCGGGCGTGCCTTTGATCAGGATCTCGGTGCGGCTGAGGGGAAAGCCGCTTTGCCCCTCGGAGCTCGAGCCGGGTTGCAGGAGGACCGCGACGTCGTCGCGGCCGTGCTCGGTGAACAGCGTGGCAAAGCCCTGCTGCAGCATGAACATGAACGCGAGCACCGCGACCGTCGCGCCGATGACCAGCACCGTCAGCACCGTGGCGCTGCGCCGCGCGACCAAGCTCCGTAGGCTGTACGACAGAGGAACGAGTGCCACGTCAGGCCTCCGTGCGCAGGGCTTTGATGGGAGTGAGTCGGGCGACCGCCCAACCGGGGATCAAGCCGGACAGCAGGCCCACGCCGACCGCGATGCCGAGCCCCGTGAGGGCGATGCCCGGGTCGACTTTGAAGCCGGGGATGAAGCCTGCCATGGCGCGGGCGATGCCGCTTTGCCCCGCGTACACGAACCCCACGGCGAGTACGCCTGCGGTGCCGCAGAGCAGCAGTGATTCGACCAGCAGCGTCCCCAGGATCGGTACGTCGGTGAAGCCGAGCGCCTTCATGATCCCGATGTCGCGCACCCGCTCGCGTGCCGCCATGAGCATCGTGTTGAGCACGGCGAAGAACACCGCAAACAGCACGGCGCCGCCAACCAAGTTGAGCAGCGTCGGCACGCTGCCGAGCATCGTTGCAAACTGGCGGGCAAACTCGCCGTCGGTCGTCGTCTGCACGCGCAGCGGGCCGTTCTCGAACATCCCGTCGATCTCCGACATCACCCTTGTCGGGTTGGCGCCGGGTTCGGTCTTGACCAGATACACCCCGGCGCCCGAGGGCCCGCGCGCCGCGCCTTGCTCGAGGCTCTCCTTGAGGTAGTCGTAGTGGAAGTACAGCGTCTGCTGGTCGACGCGCGTGGTCCTTGCGGAGTAGATCGCCTCGACCGTGAACTCCCACGGGCTGCCGTCGGTACGATTGAAGATCTGGCCGATGATGGGCACGCTGTCGCCGACTCGCCAGCCGTAGGTCGAGGCGAGGTCGGCGCCGATGATGCAGCCGCGACCGCTGCGCTCGAAGGCGGCGTAGTCACCCTCGGCGATCTCGATCTCGGGGTAGCTCTGCAGGAACGCGTCCGAGTCGATGCCGAACTGGGCAAAGAAGTTCGACTCGTCCTGATAAACGCCGCCGAACCACTGGAAGCGGCTGGTCAGCTCCACGCCGTCCACGGCGTCGATCTTCGCCCGGTAGGAGAGCGGCAGATCAACATAGAGGCTCACTGCGGACTGCACCCAGAGCCGGTCGTTGGACCCTTCCGCCGCCGTGTTGGCGAGCGCGCCGCTGGCGCCTCGCAGCATGCAGAGCAGCAGGATCGCGACGAAGACGGAGCCGAAGGTCAGGAAGTTGCGCAGCGGATGCGCGAGCAGATTGCGCAGCACGAGTCGGAATGGCATGGCGCGACCTCTCTACTCCGCGAGGGCCGCGTCGGCGGTGGCACGGCCGGCGGCGTTTTGCTCGATGCGACCGAGCTTGCCTTTGTCCAAGTGCGCGGTGCAGTGCGCGTGCTCCGCGGCGACCGGATCGTGGGTCACCATCAGGATCGTCTTGTCGAGCTCGGTGTTGAGCTTCTGCAATAGCCCCAGGATCTGGAGTGCCGACGTGCGGTCGAGGTCGCCGGTCGGCTCATCGGCCAGGATCAGCTCCGGGTCGGTCACAATCGCGCGCGCGATTGCGACGCGCTGCTCTTGGCCGCCCGACAGCTCCTTGGGCTTGTGCTTCATGCGGTCCTTCAGCCCCACCAGCTCCAGCGCGTGCTCGGCGTGTTGCCGGCGATCGCGCTTGGACAGCGGCGTCAGCAGAAGTGCCAGCTCGAGGTTCTCGATGGCGTTCAGCACCGGGATCAGGTTGAACCCCTGAAACACGAAGCCGACGTGCACCGAGCGCCACGCCGCGAGCTCCGGCCCGTCCATCTGCGCCAGGTCCTCGCCACCGACGAGCACCTGCCCGCCGTCGGCGCGGTCGAGGCCGCCAAGTAGGTTGAGGAGCGTGGTCTTGCCCGATCCGGACGGTCCCATCATCGCGTAGAACGCGCCCTTGGGCATGGAGAAGTCGAGGTCGTCGAGCACGCGCAGCGTCTCGCCACCGCGCTGGTACTGGCGTGTGACGCCCGCCAAGTCGATCAACGGTTCGCTCATGACCCTGTCTCCGTTCGCACTCGGTCGCCGGACTGCAGGCTGTCGGGCGGCGCGACGACCACGCGTTCGCCCGGAGTGAGACCACTGAGTACAGCCACCCGGCCGGCGCGGCGCTCGCCCACCTCGACCGACCGCAGCTCCACGACGCCGCGCTCAAGCACGAACACGCCATTGCTACCAGAGGTGCGGACCACCGCCTCCTCCGGCAGCAGGATGACCGCCTTGGCCGGCTCGTGCCGGGCGGCCGCTGCCGCGGCGTCTTCGTCGGTTTGGAACACGACTCTGACGCCCATCTCCGGGCGGACCCGCTCGTCGCGCGTCAGCAGGCGAACGCGAACCTCGACCGTCGCGGTCTGGCGGTTCGCGGTCGGCCAGATGCGATCGACGACGCCGGCGATCCCGGCCTCGGGAAACGCATCGAGGAAGACTTGGGCCGGCGCACCCTGCTGCACCGCGGCGAGGCTCGTCTCGGGCACCTCGGCCTGTGCCTCCAGGGAGTCGAGATCGACCATCGTGCAGACCGAACCGCGGGCGTTGGAACCGCCCTGCGAGTTGGGCGAAACGACCTCGCCGACCTCGGCGTCCTTTAGGACGACGATGCCGTCGAACGGCGCGCGCACCTCGGTCTTCTCGAGGGTCGCCGCGGCCTGGTCGCGCTCGGCGATGCGCGTCTGCACCTCGGCCTCGACCGTGGCGAGGTCGGTGGTCGCGGTCGCACAACGGGCCTGGGCCAGCGCGATCCCGGAGTCGGCCGCGCGCTGCCGAGCCTCGGCGGCGCGGACCTGAGCCGTGGCGGTGTCCAAGGTTGCCCGGGCGCTGTCGAGCACTGCCTGCGAGTTGACGCCGCGCTCGCGCAGGCTCTTGGCGCGGGCAAACTCCTCTTGCGCGAGGGTTCGGGTGGCGACCGCTTCGGCCACCTGCTCGACCGATGTCTGCCGATCGCTTTGGCGCTGCGTTAGCTGCGCTTCCGCCTCGGTGACGGCGGCCTCGGCGCGCTTGACCCGGGCCCCCGCCGTTGCGACCTCGGCTTCGGCGCGCCGCAGCGCGGCGGCGTACTCGTCGGCGTAGAGTCGCGCGACGAGATCGCCTTCTTTCACGACGGAGCCTTCGGTGACCGCCAGCTCCACGATCCGACCCGGAGTATCAGCGGACAGCGCCGCGCGTCGCGCGGCGACGATGTGCCCGTTGGCGGCGGTGCCAGCGACCGCGCCAGCCGCCGCCGGGTGACTCTCGACGACCTGGACGACGCGGACTTGCGGCAAGCGCACCCGGTCGAGGGTGCTTGTGATCGGTGTGCGGAAGAGCCAACCGGCGCCAACGAGGGCGCCGAGCACGACGACGCGGAGCGGCCACGGGCTCCCGCGGCGCGGCCGCGGCGTGCGCTTGGTCGGCGCGGTCCGATCGATCTTGAGGGCAGAGACGTCCACGGCCGGGCCACGCAAAGTAGCACTGGCGTCGCTTCGCCGGAACCCAGCGAGTGGACGCGGCGGCGTTGGCGCGTCGGACGCGGTCGAAAGAGGCCGGGGCTCTGGGAAAGGAGTCACCAAGGGAGGCGTGCGTCGGTACGCAGGCCCGGCCTGAGCTCATTTAGAGTTTTTGTGGGTCTCTCGGTGAGTGAGGCGACCCACTAGCGGTGTGGGCCGGGACCAAAGTTCGCCGTCCAGCCGACGATGAACGCCAAGTCGGGCGCGTCGTGGTTCCAGCCCGCGAGCACGCCCACGTCCAGCACCCACGAGCGCGAGACCGCGAGCGCGAGACCGCTCGTGCTGAAGTAGCTCTCGATGCCCTGATCGGGCACGGCGATGGCGGCCGCCTCGGTAAACGCGGCGATGCTGTCGGTCAGCGCCAGGCTGCCGGCGAGGGCGCCGGTGTGCTCGATATCGACGCCGCCTGCGCTCTGGCCGAGCACACCGAATTGATAGTAGGCGGTGGCGCCGAACGGCCCGAACGCCTTCGACGCGATGGCGGCGGCGAACGCGTCAGGCTCTCCCGTCGACAGGCCTGCGCCTTCATCGGCGAGCGGGATCTTGACAGCCAGTTGCATCGCTGCGGACGGGGCGGCGTCCGTCTCGTCCCAAAACCGGTGGCGTAGTCCCAGCGCTGGGTCGCTCACGCCTGAAGTGTCGTCCCCGGGTGCTTCGAGCCAGCGGTACGGGAGCCAGGAGCCAAAGATCTCGGTCGCGGCGCCGGCGCCGTACTTGAGCGTCGTCGGCACGTCGAAGGACTGGTCGTGGTCGACGACGACACCGGTCTCGAGCTCGACCGTGCCCCGGTGCGTGGTGTTGGTATCGGAAGAAACGGTGGGGCGCTGCGGCGTGACGGCGGCTGTTTCACCGCGAACGGTGGCGCAGCCGGTGATCACGAGCAACGCGAGGAATGCGCAGAGACTCTTCATGGTTCGCCGATCGACTGCTCCAGGAGAGCGGTGGTGGTGGATTGTCGCAACGATGGTCGAGCTATGCGCCCCCTCCACCTAACGTGACGGCGTTGGACGTTTGGCACGGTTTTGTCTGCGAGTCGCCGCCGACGCGGCGGAGCCACGCTGCGACGATCGCCGAGACGCCGCGCGGACTGGTCGCGTCTTGGTTTGGCGGAACCAGCGAGGGGCGGGCCGACGTCGTGATCTGGCTCGCGCGCCACGAGGGCGGACGTTGGTGCGCGCCCGTGCAGGTCGCCGACGGCGTGCAACCCGACGGGCGGCCGCTACCGACGTGGAATCCGGTCCTGGCGCAGCCAGCCAACGGCCCGCTGCTCCTGTTCTATCGCTGCGGGCCGAGCCCGCGCCGGTGGTGGAGCCTCCTGCGGACCTCGGCTGACGGCGGCGCGACGTGGGGCGCGCCGGTGCGGCTTCCGGCTGGCGTGCTCGGGCCGATCCGCTGCAAACCCATCGAGCTCGCCGATGGTGCGTTGCTGTGCGGCTCGTCGACGGAGCGTGGTGGTTGGCGGGTGCACTTCGAGCGGACCCTCGACCTGGGCGCGACCTGGCGGGCGACGCCGAGTGTGGCCGCTGGGCGCGTCGGCGCGATTCAGCCGACGCTGCTCCGTGGCGATGATGGCGAGATTCTCGCGCTGTGTCGCACGAATCGCGGGCGCGTCGGCTTGACGACCTCGGCGGACGGCGGCGGCACGTGGTCGCCACTCTCACTCCTCGATTTGCCCAACCCCAACTCGGGAATCGACGCGGTCACGCTCGCCGACGGCACCCACCTGTTGGTCTACAACCCCAGTCGCTTCCGCCGCACGCCCCTGCACGTCGCCATTTCGCGCGACGGTCGGGACTGGCGCCCGGTGGCGGTGCTCGAGGATGCGCGCGGCGAGTTCTCCTATCCCGCGGTGATGCAGGCGGCGAGCGGCGCCGTGCACGTGGTGTACACCTGGCGGCGGCGACGGATTCGCCACGCGGTGTTGGATTCCGTGTTGGGTTAGCCGTCCGCCGCCGGCCGCATCCCGCCGCGGACGGCGCCGGCCGCCGTGGCGCCGAAGTGCTCGGCAAAGCGCGGATCGAGGGCGCGACTGTTGGGGGGCGAAAGCCACAGGCGCAGGAGCAGGCGGTGTTGGCCCGGGTCGGGGTCGTCGTCAAACGCGGTGCGCCGGTGGAAGGTGACCCAGTTGTTCAGTAACAGCACGTCACCGGCCGCCAGGCGCAGGGTCGCGTACAGCTCCGGATCCTCGGCGACCTGCTCGAGCCGCGCCAGCGCCTGGCGTTGCTTCCCGGTCAGGCTTGGCGCCGCGGGGTCCCGATCGGCGCGGTCGATCAGGATCCGCAGGTAGCTCGCCGCAAAGCGCCCTTCGTGCACCGTGAACAGCGGCACCATCGTGTAGGGGCGGACGTTGCCGCCGTCGACCGTGTGGCGCAGGTAGGCCAGCGGCTCGGCCAGCGTGGCCACGGCGTCGGGGTGTCGGCGCGCGAGCTCGTTGTGCAGCGTGATAGAGCTGAGAATGTGGTTGTCGCCGCCGGCGCGGGCCGGCCGGACGCAGCAGAAGGCGATGATGTCGCACCGGTCCGTGTGAAAGCCCAAGCGCAGGTTCGTGTGCGGGCCGCGCCGGCGAGGGTCGTCGGCGCCGAGCCCGCGGTTGCGCACCTGCAGCAGGCGCTCGCCGGCCGCGCTCTGTGACACCGGCGTGCCAAGGTGGGTCGCCAGGCCCCAAAACCGCCGCGCCACCAGGCCCTCGTCGGCGGTGTCGTCGCCGAGTCCGCGCAGCCAGGTCGCGCCGGAGCCGTGCTCCAAGCGGTCCTGGAGCCAGGCGAGCTTCCGGCCGAGCGTGGGCAGCGGGAAGGCTCGGCGGTCGATCTGGTCCAACGGCACGGCGCGGCTTGCCGCGACCGCGGCGTCGAGCTCGGCCCGGTCATCCGGACCCAGCGACACGACGGCGTCGTCACGGCGGAGCAGCTCCGCACCGCGCCAAGCGGCCGGGATTAGGATGGACTGCCCGAGCCGGGTCACCGCGGCAAGCATAGCGCGCCGCTAGTCGCCGGCTCTGGTCGCCGGCTCTGGTCGCCGGCTCTGGTCGCCGGCTCTGGTCGCCGGCTCTGGTCGCCGGCTTTGGTCGCCGGCTTTGGGGACGGGTGCGATGCTCTCCCGCCCGTTCCACTCGGCCGCCGCGGTCTATGGCCGAATCTCGACGAGCTGCCCGGGGATCAGCGTCAATGGCACGACCTTGGTGCGCTTGCCGCTCTTGTAGTACGCCAGCTGGGTGGCGCGCTCGGGCAGGACGAGCTCCGGGGACCGGCCGTCGGCGATTGCCCACCAGCCGAACGGGCGCGGTGACCCACGCTGCAGTGCCAGCATCTGCACGTCGCGGTCTTGATCGTCGATCGGGATCACGATGTCGGCGTCGGTGCCCGGTGCCGCCTCCAGGAAGCGAATGCGGCAACGCCGTTCTGCGACCACGATTGCCGGTTCCTGCGTCGCGTACCGGCTGAGATGCAGCGACGTAGGCGGCACGGCGTCGCCGCGGATCTGCAGCAGGCCTTCGAACCGCGGCGCGACCGGTAGCTCGAAACGGCCGTGCTCATCCACGTCGTGCCACTCCGACTTCAGCTGCGCTTCTGGCGTCTGGCAGATCTGATTGAGGATGCGCACGGCAAGTCCCGGGAGTGGCGTCCCGTCAGGCGCCTGCACCACGCCGCGGAACGGGCGCCGCACCGCTTGATCGGGCACACGCACGACGACGTCGCGTGCGCCCGCTGGGATCGGCTCGGTCGTGACCGACAGTCGCGACGCGCGATCGAAGAAGCGCAGCGCATACTCGCGATCGGCGAGCCCTCCGAGGGTGAAGTTGCCGTTGGCGTCGGTCTCGATCCACTCGAGGCAGTGGGGGCCGCCGCCGGCAGCCAGCTGCTCGGCCGGCCGCTTCTCCCCGAGGAGCATGATCGCCTGGGCGATGGCCACGCCGAGCCCGGCGACGGGGTGGCCGCCGGCGTCGACGACTTGGCCGGTGATCGCCAACGCGGGGCCACCGAGCGTCAGTGTCAACGGCACCGGCGCGCCCTGCTCACGCCAGGTTTCCTGGCTGAAGTCGTCGATGAGGAGCGGCTGGTGCCCTTCGGCGCAAGCCTGCAGCCAACCGCGCCGGCGCCACGCCAGGTGCGCTTGACCATCGTCGCCGGCGACTTCGCGTTCGCTGCCGAACGTCACCACGGCGCCCGGCACCGGTCGGCCGATCTGGTCGACGACGCGCACCAGGAGAGCGCTGCCATCGGCGGCGATGCGCCTCAACGCGATGACGACGTCGCGCTGGTCGTGCGCGGCGCTGGGGAAGCGGGCGGGCTCGTAGCCTGGCGCGACCACGTGCAGTGCCGCCTGCCGAGTGCCTGGCACGCGGTCGTGCTCGAACTGGCCGAGTTGGTTGGTGCCCACCTTGACCATGGCCAGCTGCACCGTCGGTTCGAGATCTCCTTCGAACGCGCCCAACGGCTCGGCACTGGCGGAGATCGTCGCGTCAGCGACGCCGCGGCCCTGCTCGTCGACCACGCGGCCGTCGATGGTGACCCGCGTTGCGACGACCAACGTCCGGGGCGCGTCGGGCTCGGCTGGATCGATCGGTGCCGCGCGCAACGTCACAAAATCCCCCCCCGTGACCACATCGCTCGGCGCGTCGGGAAGCGGCAGCGCGAACGCGCCGTCGGCCGTCGAATGAGCGATCGCTGGGCCGCGAGGCTCCGGCCGCCGAAACGTCGGGCGGGGGCCCCAGCTCGTCGCCGGCACCAGCCGCAGCGGCACACGCCCAACCGGGGCGCCGCGGTCGTCGAGGACTTGCCCGTGCACCTGGACTGTGGGCGCCGAACTCGGGTCGCTCGCGGGCGGGGTTGCCGTGTCGGCGACGCTAGTGCGCACGACCGTGGTGCCGGGGGTCGGCGCTTGCAGCTGGGCAGTGTCCGTGGGCGCGCTGGGTGCTGGGGCGCGCTCGGGCGATGTCGCCAGCCAGGATACGGACCAGACGGCACCGACGGCGCCGAGGAGAACGGCCGCGACGGCGGTCGCGGTTTTGGTTTTGGTTGCCACGACGAGAGCTCCTGTGCCGATTGCCGCGGCTGGCTGCAGCAGCGGCCAAAGCGCGAGCGCACGCCACTCGGCTCCGTGGCGCTGCTCCAGTCGTGACCGCACCCGTGCGAGCCCCCGGCTTAGGCGCGTCCGCACCGTCGATTCGGGCAGGTTCAGACGGGCCCCGATGTCCCTGATCGAGCGGCCGTCGAGGTAGCGCCACAGCACGACCTCGCGATACGGCTCCTCGAGCTCGGCGACCGCGGCGGCGACCCGGCGTTGCGCTTGCAGCTCGGCGAAGAGTTCGTCGGTGCCGGGGAGCGCCTCGGGCTTGGCGCCGAGCATCTGCCGGCGTCGCCAGCGCCGCTCGGTCCGGTGCGACTTGGCGGCGAAATTGTGCGCGACCCGGCGCAACCACGACTTGGTCGCGGCCGGATGGGACGGCGGGCGCCGTAGGGCGGCGAGCCAGGTCTCCTGCACCACGTCGTCCACCTGGTGCTCACCGACCAGCTCACGCACCAGGGCACGGAGCCAGCGTCGGTGGGCGAGCAGATCGTCGAGGGTTGTGGTTCGAGTGTTGGTCACTGCGAGCGGAGATCCCGGCGGGCCAGCACTTGTCCCAGCCAATCGGTGAAATTGGCCGCGCCGGCCCTGGGGTTGGTGTCGAAGGGGTTGGTGTCGAGCGAGCGGGAACGTGTCGCCGAAACCGTCGCCACACCGGGCGTTCCCCTTTACGGTACCCCACGTGGCGGCAGTGACGCTCCAGACCGCGGTGATCGAGAGCGTGGCCCTGGATCCGCTGCGCCCGCGCGCCGTGGCGTCGCGGTTCCGGGCGTTGATGGACGATGGCGTGCCCATCCGGTGCGCCGGGGCCGGCCGCGAGGACCCGCGGGCACTTGCGGCGCGCTACGTACCGCGCAGCCGCCTCTCGCTCTTCGATCACGACTACTACCTCGGCGACTACCGCTACGACGACCTGCTCAACTTCATGGTCGCTTGGGTCGCCCCGACGCGTCGCGGCCGACCGACGGCGTTGTTTCCCCGTGCCTTCTACAAAGACTCGTCGTTGGTGTGGCGGGTGGCCACGCATCTCGTCGACACCGCGGACGAGGCGTGGGTGGGGAAGGGCGATGTCACCGTCGAGCGCCGGCGCGACGGCGAGTACGAGCACAGCGCCGAAGAGACGACGAACTTGCCCTACGAGCTGCAGGACGCGCTCAATCAGGCGAGCCGGATCACGACGACGAAGCGCCGGGACGATCGCGGTCTCGCTTTGGTGGTCCGATCGGCGCCGGCGAGCCGACTGCTAGCGTTCCCGGACTTTACCGGTCCGCGAGAGCGCGCGCAGGCGAGCTACCGCATTCACGGCGGTCGCCCGGTCGCGCGGTTTCGGCGGCGTGGCGATCCGAGCTCCCTCGTGTTCGCGCGCGGTTTTGCCCCCGACTTCGCCGCCGGTTGTATCGACCGCCGCGACTCCGGCAGCCGTCTGTTTGGCGGCGCGATCGGGCTCTATCGGATCCTGTCCGAGAACCGGCGGGTGCAATACCAGTTTGTCGCCGGGCCGCATCACGTCTGGATGAATCCGCCGCAAGCGCTGACGACCGACCTATCGAGCTACGGCGTGCGCACGGTGGACGCCTGGATCGACGACCTCGCCTGCTTGCCGGGCTACGAGTACCACTTCGTCGAGGACTCCGGCGCGGGGTCGATGCTGCACAGCCAGATCCCCGTTGGGTTTGCGGGGCCCGCCAGCGACGTCGACCCCGACCGCGCCGATGCGTCGGAGTGGATCGAAGCGCTACCGGTGATCCGGCAGTTTCGGCGCGAGGTGCTGGGGGAGCGGAGGCGCGGCCGGCGCCGTCAGTAGAACATCCAGATGGTCACGGCGAGGCACAAGCCCGCCAGGATTGGCCAGTAGGCCAGCTTCGCCACCAGGTTGTCGCGGTACTCGAGGAGGGCCACGGCGTCGGTCTCGGTGAAGACCATCGCGTTGACCGCGACCAGGATGAGCATCGAGTAGGCGACGATGTAGAGCGCTTCTAGGTAGGTGATCGTGTCGAGGCTCAGCGAACCGCGCAGGTCGATGTGCATGAACACGATGGCGAAGAAGAAGGCGCCACTCGTCTCGAGCACGCCGAACGTGCTGAACCCGGAGTTGCTCTTCTTGTCGGCGTTGAAGCTCGAGCTGATCAACACACCGTGGAGCAGCGCCGCGACGATGAGCAGTGGCACGATGTGAGAGATGAACGGCGTCAGCACCTGGCGCTGGACCAGCACGTCGAAGTGCATCTGCGGGACGGCCGAGCGGCCGGCGGATTCGCCGAACCCGACGGTGGAATGCGCGACGCGGTAGCCGAAGAAGCTGCCAAGCACGGTCCAACCGGGCAGGACCAGCTCGGCGAGGCCGGGCTTCGCGCGTGTGTTGAGCACGGCGTAGCGGTCGAGGTCGGGCGTGAGCACGACGTTGCGATCGACCGCGGGGTGATCGAGGACGATCGGCACTCGCTGGCGGTCGAACGGGTAAAGGCTGTAGTCGAAGCGGACGCGGAGCGTGGCGCGAAACTGCCAGACGATGCGCTCCGTGGTGCCCTCGCGGCGCCGGATCGTCTCCTCGAGGCTCAGCGCCTCGGCGTCGGGCGTGAGGTTCGCAAACCCGACGATGCGGTCGAGCCCCTCGTGCTCGACGTCGTCGTAGATCTGCCAGACGATCCCGCCGACTTGCACCGTTTCGCCGTCCTCGAACCGCAGGGCCTGGACTTCGATGCCCGTCGGGATGCGTACGGGCTCGGGTTCGCGGAGCTCGGCGGCGCGCGCGCGTCGTTCTTCGAGAAACTCGGCGAGCCCGGTGGCGTCGGCGATCGCGCGTTCGCTCGCCGAGGTCGCCGCAAAGCCCTCGGTGCGGCCGCCCTCCTCGAGCGTCCAGCTCCAAATGGCGCCGATGAGCAGCAGGCATAGCAAGGCGATGGCGATGACGAAGAGCCACATCGGCCCGTCTTGCAGCCGGTCTACGCGCAGCAGCCACAGCAGCGAGAACGCGCTGGCGAAGAGCGCTGTGAGGCCGATCACGATGCGCCGACGCCGCAGCTCCTCGGTCGATCGGTCGAGCTCGTTCTCAAAGATCGCGACGCCCAGTCGCCAACCGTTGCGGGCGACGGCGCGGGCATAGAGCCAACCGCCGCCGTCGACGCGAAACGACGGTAGCACTTCGAATGGCTGCGGCGCGTCCGAGTCGGGCAGGCCGCTCGCCAAACTGTGCAGCGCCGCATCGCCGTCGCGGTCGGCGACGTCGCCGAGGTTGCGACCGGCGCGTACGTGCTCGAACACCGGATGGCAGATGAGCATGCCACCCTGGTTGACCATGACACCGCCGCCTAGGCGGCCGACGAAGCGTCGGTTGAGCAGGTCATTGAGCTTCGCCATCGACACCGACGCATTGACGATGCCGGCGGTTTGGCGAGCGGCGTCCCGAAAGGGCAGGCTGTAGCCCACGTAGGTTGTTCCTGCCGCGGGGCCAAAGGCGGCGACCCACGAGCCGCGGTCGAACGCGTTCAGCGCGTCTTGGTACCAGAGGGCGTCCTCGCGCCGCTTTGGGTCGGTGTAGTCGTAGAATTCCTCGCAGTAGACCATCTGCCCGCTCGCCACGTCGAAGAACGGCGCGTAGAGCGGTTTGTCCCCACCGGGATACGCGTCGCGGCCGTAGGCGACGGTGAGGCCTAGCAGAAACGGCTCGCGGTAGCTGTCGCGCTCGAGTCGCTCGAGTAGGTTGCCGGTGTTGATCGCGCCCGACTCCAGCTCGGCGGCGAATTCGCGCGTCGCGGTCTCGACGCTGAGCAGCACTCGGTCGAGCTCGGCGGCGATCCGGTCGACGCGGGCTCGGCCGAGTTCCACCGAGTGCTGCTCGAGCTCGGTAGCGCGGCTGGAGTAGGCGACGACAAGGATTGCGAGTGCGAGAACACTGAGGATCGCGCCAGCGCGGATCATCAGCTGTGCCCAGCGGGGGGCGGGAGAAAGCGGCGTGGGCGGAACCGTCACAGCGCCTGAGTATGGCGACTACTCCCCCCGGTTCATGCGGCCTTCACTGTGGCGGCGAGTGCGTGGAGTTAAGCTGCCGTCGGTCTACTGCCCTGGAGTTCTAGTGCCTCAACGCCTTCCGCAGAGCCGCGATCGCGATGTGTCGCGGCGTCGTTTTCTCCAGCACGGCGGCATGTGCGCGGCTGCATCGTTGGTGGCGCCGACGCTGCACGCCTACTCGCGGCGCCGCCTGACCGGCGGGGGCCTCATTGACAGTCCCTATGGGCCGCCGTTCCCGACGCCCGACTTGACGACCGGTCTTCGGCTGCTAAAGCTGCCGCGCGGCTTCCGCTACGCCTCGGTCGGCTGGACCGGCGACATGATGGGCGACGGCACGCTGACGCCGGCTCGCCATGACGGGATGGCCACCGTCCTCAGTGGTGGCGGGCCGGGGGGAGATGTCACCCTGATCCGCAATCACGAGCGCGGCCCCGCCATGCCGGGCGACCCGCTGCCCCTAGTCGGTGGCGGTCTGGCGCCGACCTACGACGATCTCTCCGTGGCCGGAGTGGTCGAAGGCATCGGTGGTGGCACCACGGCCATGACGTTTCGCGCCGGGCATCTCATCGACACGCGCGCGACGCTCGCCGGCACGCTCTTCAACTGCGCCGGCGGGCCGACTCCGTGGGGCAGTTGGCTCACGTGCGAGGAGATCATGATTCTCGGCTCGGCGATGGGCGCCAAGGACCATGGTTTTGTGTTTGAAGTGCCCGCTCCCAGCGTCGGCGTCGCCAGCGCGCGGCCGATCACGGACATGGGGCTCATGCGTCACGAGGCGGTCGCGGTCGACCCACGCGACTCGCGCGTCTACCTGACCGAAGACAACGAGCCGCGCAGCGGTTTCTACCGGTTTACGCCGCACGACCCGAGCCAGGTCGTGGGCGCCCTCGAGGCCGGCGGCGTGCTCGAGATGCTGAAGATCGTGGGACAGGACAACTTCGACCTGGCGACGGCCCAGCAGGGCGATGTGCTGCAGGTCGAGTGGGTGCCCGTGGCGAACCCCACGGCGCCGCCCGAGACCCTGGTGTCGCTGCTGCCCGCGTTCCCGGCGACCGGCGGCTTGGGCCGCTCCGGCTCGTTCTTACAGGGCGAGGCGCTGGGTGGCGCGCACATGCGTCGTGGCGAGGGCTGTTGGCATCAGGGCGGCGTGATCTACCTGGTGGACACCACCGGTGGGGCGGTGGCCAAGGGGACGGTGTGGGCCTACGACCCGGTGGCGTTGACTTTGACGGCGCTGTTTGTCTCGCCGAACCAGGCGACCGCGGACAACCCCGACAACGTCACCGTCAGCCAGCGCGGCGGGATCCTCGTGTGTGAAGACGGCAGTGGTTTGGCGGGGCCGGGTGGTCGGGTCGTCGGTACGCGGATGCTCGGCATCGACCGCCAGGGCGGCTCGTTCGTGTTCGCCGAGAACAACATGGTGATCGACGACCCGCTGCCGGGACGACCGTTCATCCTCCCGGGCGACTACCGCGGCAGCGAATGGGCGGGCGCGACCTTCGACCCGTTCAGCCGGTTCTTCTACGTGAACATCCAGACTCCCGGCGTGACGTTCATCATCAGCGGGCCCTGGCGTCGCGGCCCCTTCTGAGGCCGTTGGCGGGGGGAGGCGGCGACGGCCGCGGGGGCGATCCAGAAAAGTTCACTATGGATTGCCTCTCCCTGCCTCGTTTGGTGTCTCGGCCCCTGACTTGTTCAAGGGACGATGATGCATACGAGACTCGCTGTCGCAGCTCTAGCTTCTCTGACTCTGGCGCCCCGCGGCCATGCCCAGGATCCGGCGCCGATGTTTGCCGGCGTCACCCAGATCGCCCTCTCCGGCGGGCCGGGGCGGATTTCCGGCCAACCGGGTGCGGGGCTGTTCCCCATCATTTGCGGGGACTCTGACCCGAAGCGGCCGGAGCTCTACGCGGCGGCCGGGAACCTCGGGGCGGGCCGGGTCCTCGCGATCGCGCACGAGGGGCTGCTGGCGAATGCTTCGAACAGCGAGCTGGACACCGCAAGGTTCAATACGCAGGCGCTCACATGGCTCGATGTCGGTGCGACGCAGCAGGTCGGCGTCCTCTCGGGGCACGGGGAGTTTGTGCGTGCGAGCAACATGACGACCCTCGGCGCGGCCCTGACGGGCGCCGGGTGGACCGTGTCGGATGTGCCGGGCACGGTGACCGCGGCGACCCTCAGCGGCTTTGGCGCGATCATCATCGGCAACGCGTGGGGCAGTTTCACGGCCGCGGAGATCGCCGATTTGGAGGCCTTCGTCCGCGGCGGCGGCGGGCTCTACATGGCCGGGCTGGGCTGGTCCTGGCGTGGCACCCTCGACACCTATCCGATGAACCTAGTCGCGGCGCCGTATGGCATCTCCTGGATCCCCGGGTTTTCGGGCACCGCGGGTAGGAGCCCGAGCGGTGCGCTCGCCTTCGCGACGTTCTACCCCAACTGTTCGCTGCAGCTGCCCGAGCCCGCGCTGGCGCATCTGCAGACGGTGCTGGCCGCGCATCCAGGCGACCTCGACACGTTCCTTCGCGGCAGCGCCACGGAGGCGGACAACTACATGCTGGCCGCGGGTCAAGTCGCGCTCTACGCCGAGCTGCACGGCGGCGCGCCGGCGAGCTTCGACTTGGCTGTGCGGACCCTGATGACGCAGTACCCGCTGTGGTTGGGCATGGCCGGGCGGTTTGATCCGACCATGGATGGAGCGCTCGCTGTGGCGCGTGCGTCGCTGGGGGCTGGGGTGCGCAGTGCCCTGCCGCTCGATGCGGCGCGTCTGGCCGAGGTCGAGACCGCGCTCGGCATTAACGACGCGGCTGTGCCGCCCACCTACGGCACGTTGCTCGCTGACCACGGCATGCTGCTGCTGGACAACCGCGGGTTCAGCGCTGCGCACTGGGATTCGATCGTCGATCACATGGAGCTGATCGTCGGCGTGCCGCGCGACCTCGAGCGCATGACCTCGATCGACGAGTGGAGCACGACGGCGAGCGAGCGCAGCATGCCGATCGTCGGCCTGGGTGTGAACGTCTTCGGTGCGGCGTCCATCGGCTCGCAGGAGAACCAGTTTCCGCCGGGTTTCCCGGCCCGCTCCGTGCCGACCTTCAGCTCGACGGTCGTGCACGAGGTGGCCCACGTCGTCGATTCCTACATGAGCCGCAACTCGACGCAGTTCGCGGCAACGAAGGCCGCACTACTCACGGCGGCGGGGCTGGATGACTTGAACTACCTGCGCAGCCAGGTCGGCGCACAGTTCTTTCAGTCGGCGCCGCAGGAGTTCGTGGCGTCGCTGGCCAACCAGTGGTGCACGGGCTCGATCCACACCCTGCGGCTCGGGCTGCAGCGGTTCACCGGTGGCCGGCAGGAGCCGATCAAGCAGGCGCTGTTCATGGCCGAGACCTACAGCGTCGATGGGCTATCGACGCCACTGTTCGACATGGACACCGCCGGGCGCACGACCGCGGAGTTGGCCAACTTGGTGCGGGATGCGCAGGGCCGGATCACTGGGATTTGCTCGCCGACGTTCAACCTGCAAGTGCGCTACGACGCCTCGGGCAACGTGACGTCGGTCGTCGAGCGCACCGGTGGCTGCGGCGCGGGTTGGGCTGACCTCGGCAGTGCGCTGGCGGGCACGAACGGCGATCCGATCCTGTTGGGCATCGGCGATGTGCTGCCGGGTGACCCGATTGGGCTGGTGGCGTTCGACGGCCTCGAGGGTACCGTGGGCGCCTTGGTGGTCGGGGCGACGCAGATCAGCGCGCCGCTGTTCGGCGGTACCTTGGTGCCATTCCCCGGGGTTGCGGTGCCCGTAGTGCTCGACGCGGCCGGCGAGTTGCGGCTGTTCCTGCGGTGGCCGCAGGTCGCGACCACGGGGCTCGCGTCCTACTTCCAGTTGTGGGTCGTGGACGGGATCGGCCCGGCCGGCTTTGCCGCGACCAACGGCCTGTCGGCAACGACCCAGTAAGAACGTACCAAGCCGCGATAACAACCACCGCATTCAGGGGCGGCCCTCACGGGCCGCTCCCGAATGCGGTGGTTGTTGTCGCGGCACCGTACTGCCGTATCAGTCCTAGCAGCAGCAGCGCCATGGCCAGCGCGGACCACATGAACACGCCGTACTCCAGCAGGCGCTGGCCGATGTCTTGGCCGACCACGCCTTTGCTGGTGCCGGCAGGGTGACGAACAACAGCGGCGTGGCCTTGAGCGCCGCGCCGATCCCAACGATCGCGCCGGCGCCGGCGGCGCGGCCGCAGAGCCATTGGTCGGCGCCGAGAACCAGCACACCGCAGAGCAGCAGGTCGTGACTCTGCGTGTTGAACACGGCGGCGATGTGGCGGGCACTGAGCGCAAGCGTGGTCGCGCCGACGATGGCGAGCTCGCGGGGTCCGGCAACTGGCAGCAGCCGAGGCAGCCATTGGCGTACCATGACCAGGCCATACCCGGCGAGGGTCGCCAAGTTGCACGCGTACCAGATGACGCGGGCCCGGCGCGGGTCGGGCGCGGTCGTGAATGGCACGAAAACAACGCGAACAGCGGCGGATAGCTGAACGGCTTGTCGTCGCTAGGGACGTGCATCGCGTCGCCAGCGGCCATGCGCTCCGCCGCGAGCAGGTACACGTTCAGCTCGCTATCCACTTTGCGCCATGCGGAGCGGGTGCCGACGCAGACGAGGACGATCGTCAGCGCGACCAGCAGAGCAAGATCCAGCGTCGCCGCCGGACGCCGGCGTCGGGAGTGGCATTGGGAGTGGCATTGAGAGCGCTGGTGTGGATCCGAGTCGGCACGAGCTTGGGACGCACGCGTTACGCCCGTGTTGCCCCGGTTCGAGCCTTGGCGTCACTCGCCGCCGCTACCAGGGCAGCGGGCCAGACGTGATCAGGTCGCCGGCGGACGACAGACCGTAGGCTCGGAGGGGCATCGGCCGCGCGATCGTCTCGGATCCGGACGCGCCGGAGCGCGCCCTCGCAACGCTTCTTGGACCGCTGCCAGCACACTGCCGAGCGCGAGACCCCCGCATCCACCGCCTTCATGTGATAGACCCCCTCCGGCGTCCAGTGGACCCAAGTTGAGGGAGGGTCGACAGGGAGCGGTGCAATGGAGAAGTGGGCGGTCCGGGCGATGCCCGGCACAGTAGCGGTCTGTCTCGGCCTCTCGGTGTGGTGCGGCGGCTGCAGTAGTGGCGTGACGAGTGGCTCGGGCGGCAGCTCGGGTGGCGGCGGCACACCCGATCCTGGCAGCTCAATGCTCGCGAAGGCGACCTTTGACGCCGGCGACGTCGATCACTTGCTGCTGCGGACGCAGTTCGGTGTAACGACCGGGGCGCGCGACAGCGCCGCGTCCCTCGGCGTTCCAGCGTTTATCGACGCGATGCTCAACGTGCCGGCCGTCGGTTCGACGGCCGCGGAGAGCGAGGCGGCGCAGCTGCTGGTCAATGCCGGCGACCCGCCGGGGCTCGAGGGCAAGTTCCCCTCGGGGAGCGATGTCGCAGAGTGGTGGCTGTATCTGATGATGCGAAGCCAAACGCCCTTTCAGGAGCGGCTGGCGCTGTTCTGGCACGACCACTTCGCCGTCGCGACGAGTGTGTTGAACTCGCAGGAGCGGCACTGGATGGTCAATCACGTCAACGTGCTGCGTGGACAGGGCCTCGGCAACTTCCGGGACCTGCTGATCACCTTGTCGCGCGACGAGGCCATGCTCGAGTGGTTGGACGGCGACGTCAACGTCAAGGGCGAGCCCAACGAGAACTTCGCGCGCGAGTTCTTGGAGCTGTTCACAGTGGGGGCGGACAACGGCTACACCGAGGCGGACATCCAGGAGGCGTCGCGGGCGTTCACCGGGTATCGCAATCGGCTCGACGTCACGACCGGGCTCCGCTACATGGAGTTCGATCCCGACCGCAAGGACATCTTTGCCAAGGTCGTCTTTGGCCAGATCCTGACGGGGAACGGCGAGACCGCGGACGACTTCGACGTGATGGCAGATCTGACCATGGCCACGCTCGACGTCGCGACGTGGCTGGCCGAGAAACTGCTGCTCGAGTTCGTGACGGACGCGCCGACGACCGCGCAGATCGCCAACCTGGCCGCGGTCATCGCGCAGCACGGCTTCGAGATACGCCCGGTCCTGCGCACGCTCTTTCTGTCCGAGGCCTTCTACTCGGCGCGCGGCACGATGGTGCGCAGCCCGGTCGATTTCGCGGTTGGCTTCATCCGTTCCACCGGCCTGCAGATCAGCCCTGGCACGTTGCGCCGCGAGCTCGCGGCCGTGGCCCAGCTGCCGAGCCAGCCGCCCTCGGTGTTCGGCTGGCCACAGGGGCCGGAGTGGCTGGCGGCCGACGGCATGGTCGAGCGTGCCAACCTCGCGCGCCGGGTGATCGCCGACCGGACCTACCAGAGCAGCAACGGTTTTGGGGTCACCCTGCCGGCTGGCACGCCGGACGCGGCCGAGGTCGTGGATCACTACGACGACCTCTTGGGGGTGGGCCTCGCGGCCGCCGAGCGCAGCACGCTGATCACCTATCTCAACTCGAGCGTGCAGGCCGGTCCGATCGCGGTGCCGGATCCCTTCGACCCGACCGAGAGCCGCCACGTCGACGAGCGCGTGCGCGGGCTGCTCTACATCTTGGCCAACCACCCGGGCTTCCTGGCCCGCTGAATCGACCGAGGAACGATCATGCGCAGCCACGAGAACCAACCTCAACCCACGCGCCGCGACGCCTTGCAGATGGTCGCCGCGGCCTTCGGTCTGACTGCCCTCGGTCCGCTCGAGCGGGCCGTCGCGGCCGAGAGCCGCCCGACTCGCGCCCGCCGGGGCACCAAGTTCCTCGTCATGGTGGAGCTCGAGGGCGGCAACGACTGGCTCAACACCGTCGTGCCGCACACGCTGCCGAGCTACGCCTCGCAGCGACCCGGCCTGGCCCTCGACCCGAGCGAGACCTTGGGGCTCGACTCTGGACCGTATGCGACGAGCGACTTTCGCATGCACCCGAACCTCGTCGACCTGGCGCAGATGTACCGCGACGGTGAGGTCGCGATTGTGCGCAAGGTCGGCTACCCGGGGCCCAACAAAAGCCACGACAAGAGCAAGAAGATCTGGGCGCAGGGCGCGCGGGAGGTCGCCAACACCAGCGGCTGGATCGCGCGCTACGCCGAGCTCGAAGCGCCGACCGCACTGGGCGCCGTGTCGGTCGGCGTCGGCAGGCACCGCGCCTTCGTCGGCGGCAGCAGCAACCCGCTGGCGTTGGGGAGTCTCGCGCGATTCCGCTACGACGAGGATGCCCGGTACCGCAACAACCACCGACACCGCGTCGCCATCATCAAGGACCTCCTCGAGCAGCGCGCCAGCGGCGCGACGCGCGACGTGATGTTGACCGGGCACACGTTGGCGAGTCAGATCCAAGGGGCGTTGTCGGGCTACAGCTCGCCGGTGACGTACCGGGCGGGCGCACTTTCCGTCCGTTTGCTCGATGTGGCCCGCATGGTGCAGGCCGGCTTTGAGACGCGGGTCTACTACACCCGGCTCAAGGGGTTCGACACGCACGGCGCCCAGGCGGCGCGCCACGCGACGCTCCTGCAAGCACTCGACGAGGGCATTAAGGATCTCGCCGACGATCTCAAGCAGATGGGCGTGTGGAACGACGCGGCCATTGTGATGATGTCCGAGTTCGGGCGTCGGAACTTCTCGAATGGCTCGGGCGGCACCGACCACGGCGAGGCCGGCATGATGATGGTCGCGGGCGGGACGGTCGCCGGCGGTCTGCACGGTCCGGTGATGGTCGACGCCGATGTCGCGGCGAGGAACCTGGCGTACGGCATGGACTTCCGCGCGGTCTACGCGGACCTGGTGGAGAACCACCTCGGGATGGCGGACGCCAGCCCGGTCTTCGCTGAGGCGCTCGAGATTCCCACGCGCCCCAACTTGGTGCTCTGACCATGGGGTGGCCGTCCATGTGTTCGCGCGTCGTCGCGGTCTCGGCGCTGGCGTGGACCGCGGCATGCTCCAGTGGGGCCGGCCGTGTTCTCGGCTCGCTGGCGTACGGCGGTGGCTCGGTCACGCTCCGGGTGGGCGAGCCGGTGCGGATCGCGCCGACCGGCAGCGCCGCGGGCGGCGCGATTGCATTCAGCATCGAGCCAAGTTTGCCGGCGGGGCTCGTGCTGGACTCGAGCAGTGGGGAGCTCGCTGGTATTCCGACCGCGGTGGTCGGGGCGACGCGCTTCACCGTGCAGGCGACGGTGGGCGGTGTGGCCGTGAGCGCCTCGTTCTCGTTGGCGGTTGGGACCGGCTTGCCCGCCAGCGTCCTCAGCCTAGCCGACGGGTTCACGTGCGTGCGCCACACGGCCATGGTGCAGAAGGCGGCGAAGATGGCGATTGCTCCGGACGGCCGCATCTTCGTCACTGAGCTGGAGACGGGTTGGATTCGTGTCGTGCGGCCGGACGGCACCCTGCTGGCTCTCCCGTTCGCGACCATGCCGGTGCTCACTGGCGGTCACCTCGGGTTGCTCGGGATCGCGTTGTCGCCCGACTTCGAGACGGACGGCGGTGTGTTTGCCTACGCCACGATGCCGGCTGGCGGCGGGAGCCTCGACGGTGGGCGTCTGCTCCGCTGGCGCGCCGTCGGCGACGTGGGGCAGGACGAAGAGGTCCTGCTCGACGACTTGCCGATCAGCGCGATCAACAACGGCGGCGCGCTGTGCTTTGACCAAGACGGCATGCTGCTCGTGTCGGTGGGGGACGTCGAGAGCCCGGCGCTCGCCCAATCCGATACGAGCTTCGCGGGGAAGATCCTACGCGTGCGGCCCGCCGACGGCGGGATTCCGGCCGACAATCCCGACCCGGCGAGCTTGATCTTCGCCAAGGGCCTGCGCAACACCTTTGCTCTCGCGCGGCATCCCAGCCTCCCGGCGCTGTTCCTCGCCGACAACGGGCCGGCCAGCGACGACGAGCTCAACCTCCTGCAGCCGGGCCTCAACTACGAGTGGGGTGCCAGCGGCGCGTCGTTCGGCGCTGCGACGGGCGCGATCTTGCGGCTGTGGCCGGACGTCGTGGTGCCGACCGCGCTGGCTTTCCAGGCGCCGGCGACATCGCTCCAAAGCCCATGGCCCCCGCCGTTTGACACATCGCTCTATCTCACGCTCTACGACGATCAAGTCGTCGAGCGCTTTGAGATGTCGGGCGCGCTCGCCACCGATATCGACCGCGAGGTCGAGTTCCTGCGCTTCACCGACGCGCTCGGCAACACTCCCGTCGACATCGCGCGCGGCCCGGCGGGCCAACTCTGGGTGCTGACCTTCGACGCGCTGTACCGGATCGATCGCATTCGCTGAACGGGCGGAACCGCGACAAGAACCACCGCATTCAGGTGGCCGCCACACTCGTCCCAACTCATGGATCCATCTACAAAGATCCACAGTATGAAGTTAGAGAATCCGGGAGCGGCTCTGACCATCAACCAATTCATTTCCAATCCATCACAACAGACGCACCCAAGATCTCTTGCACAAACGACCAACGACAGGATGACCCAAGACTGGTCTTCAGGAAAGC
>JBCCGH010000110.1:0-33184 GCA_039029375.1 Planctomycetota bacterium | reverse complement strand
CTTTTTCGAAGTCACGCGCTCTCCGCGACGCGGAGCGGCGCCAGGAGCATGGATCAGAGCCTGTAGCATCGATTTCGTTACAGGCTCTGGGAGCGTGTGACTTTTTCGAAGTCACGCGCTCTCCGCGACGCGGAGCGGCGCCAGGAGCATGGATCAGAGCCTGTAGCATCGATTTCGTTACAGGCTCTGAGTGCCGTTGGCATCTCCTCCCAATCATGCCGGCGCTGGTGCTCGCGGCTCCATCCACCGCGCAGGGCTCATGGCAGCCCATCTGGTCTCTCGCCAGCCCCACCACCTCGCCTGGCGTCCACACCCCCGGGGCGCGGCGTAGGTGACTACGGCACCGGCTTCCGGACCAGGGTGCTGACGCCAAACGTCACCACGAGCCCGATGTCCAGCAACGCGAGCAAGCCAGCGCCGGCATACCACGCGTCGATGTCAAACGTGACCGGGAACCCGTGGAGAACGCCATAGGTCGCCGCGCCGATTGCCAATCCCAACATGCCGTGGTGAGTCACACAGTAGACGCACACGGTCGCTTGGAGCGCCGCGACCGGCCACTGCACCCACGGCGCCATCGAGCTCTCGGCCTGGAACGTACCCGTGACCAACGCGATCGACACGATCGCGCTCCACCGACGATGGCGGAGCACCGAGCGGACCAAGACCATCGTGATGACCGTCACGACCGCGAAACCGAGGAAGCGCAGCGACAGCTGAAAGAGGGCGCCACATGCCGCGAGCACACCATTGAGCGTCGCCGCCGTGACGAGGTCTTGGTGAATGGGCTCGGACCCGGTGAGCTCGAACCACTCGACCCCGGTGTCACGCATCAACTCGAGAAGCAACACACCCGCGCCTGCCGCAATCCCGGCGAGCGTGTTCGAGCACACGAGCGGATCTCGAAATCGGCCCTCCAGCAGACGCGTCCACGACACCAGAACCTCCGGCCACACGCGACGGACCTGCGGTTCCAGACCGAGATACAGCGCCCAGTACAGCGCGCCGAACATGAGCCCTCGCACCAGTGCGCTGCCACACAGCTCAACCTCGGCCCCCACGTCCGACATGTGCTCGGCCATCAGCAACGTGGCGCCGTCGACCAGCCCGATGACGAAGATCGCGAACCGCGCGGCATCGCGGTAGTTCGCGCGCCGAGTCCGCACCGCCGTCCACGCGAGGTAGGCGCCGCCGATCCCGACGACCAGGCCGATCAGGTCCCCCAGCGACCACGACGTGCGCTGATGGACGTCCTCCGATGCGTTCTCAGCCGGCGGTAGGGACGCCGCCGGCAGCTCGCGTTCGACGACGCGGAACGAAACGACTCGGCCGGACAGGCTCGCCGCCTCGACCCGGATCGGGATGCCGCTCTCGGGATACGTTCCCGTCCACGCGGCGCGGCGGTCGGCGAAGACCTGGGGAATGCGCCGCGGTGTCGCCGGCTCGAGCAGCCTCGGTGCCAAGGCCGCCAATCCGAGCACGACATTCCAGTCGGGTGCCGTCGCCTCGACCTCGACCGTCGACGGCGACTCGTCGACACGGCCGACGCCCTCGGGCACGGCGACGAGTTCGCGAAGGCCCCCCGCTGGATCCAGTCGAACCTGCACCATTCCCGGAACCCGAATCGGTGGATCCTGCCAGGCCAAATGCAGCGACGTGAATCCCGGCACCAGTGGCTGCGGGCTGCGGCGGTAGTAGAAGTCGATCGCCGTCGGGCGCCGCCCTGCCAGCACGCGCCACCGCTCCGGACCGGTTTCCTTCGCAGCGATCTCGCGAATCAACTCCTGATAGAAGTCGAACGACCACGCTTCGAACTCGGCGTCGCGATCGAACGGGTAGCCGAGCGCCGCCAGATGCCGGCGCGCATCTTCCGCGAGCACTTGCCCGGAGTGCGGAAGCTGCGAATTCGCGACCAAACCCCGCCGCTGTACAATCACGATGTTCAGCGTCAAGATGGCCACCAAGCCGACAACGAGCCATGCCGCCTGACGCGCGGATAGGCGGCCGCTCCCGTGCGCGGACGCGACCTGACTTGGCGACGGCGTCTCGCCTCGCGCCAGCGCATCGCCGAGAGGGTCCCAACCGGGAAGCGCGCGCAGCAGCTCGACCGCCGACGTTGGGCGCTCGTGCGGGTTTCGCGCCATACAGCGCAGGATCACGCGATCGACGTCCGCGGGCACGCCAGGGACGGTCTCGATCAGCGGCGGCACGGGTTCGCCATGTTGCGCCCGCAAGGCCTCGAGGGTGTCGGCTCGGAACGGAGCCCTGCCGGACAGGATCTCGTACAGCATCGCGCCGAGAGCGAACACGTCGGTCTGCGCCGAGGGCACGGCACCGACGAACAGCTCGGGCGCCATGTAGCTCGGCGTCCCCGCCAGACCGGACTCGGCGTCGAGCTCTTCGACGGCAGCGGCGATGCCAAAGTCGGTGATTCGAGCGTTGCCCTGCTCATCGAGCATGACGTTGGCCGGTTTGAGATCGCGATGGATCACGCCCTGGTCGTGGGCGGCCTGCAGCGCCGCGCCGATCTGCAACGCAATCTCGAGCGCCTTGTCGATCGGCAACCGGCCGATCCGGCAGAGCAGCGAACCGAGGTCTTCGCCGCGGACGTACTCCATGGTCAAGAACGGTCGCCCGTCCAGCTCGCCGATGTCGTGAACTCGGCACACGTGCTTGTGTGAAACGCGTCGCGCCGTTCGCACCTCGTGCAGGAGCGCCGCGACGCGCGCCGGGTGATGCGCCTCACGACCGATCAGGAACTTGATCGCGATCTCTTGGCCGAGCTTGAGATCCTCGGCGCGATACACCGTGCCCATTCCCCCACGACCGAGCTTCGCCGAGACGCGGAAGCGACCGTTGACCACGTAGCCGGGTGGCAGCGCGTCGGTATCGACCCCCGGCGACGGCGACGTGGACGGATCCGGAGGCGGCCACGAACGGGTGACGTCCGGGTCATGGGGCGGCGTGTCCACAGGCCGTAGTTTGCACTGCCGCCACAACGCGCACACCCGACAACTGCAGCTTGGTGGAATCGCGTCCCGACGCCGTACGCTCCCCCACCCATCGGCGACAGCCTCCAAGCAGCACCATGCGTGATGCGAAACCGCCGGCCACGGCGTTGTTCGCGGCAAGGGGCCTGACCAACAGATGACTCAGTGACCGGCCCCGAGAGCCTACTTTTCTCGAAGTAACCACCCCTCCGCGACGCAGGGCGGCGCCAGCAGCATGGACCCGAACCGGTATCGCACCTTGGTTCGAGGCTCTGATGGGCGGCCGCGCGCCGGGTGCCGCATCGCCCTCTTCCTCGCGGTCTTCATCGCGATGAACGCGAGCCTCGCGCTCTCGACCCGTGCGGCCATGGGTAGCCTACGCCGCGATTCGTTCCTGGTGATCGCCATCCTGGCGTTCAGCGCGACCGCCGCCGTAGCCATCGCCCGGCGGTTCTTCGATCGCCGGTCCTTCGTGTCGTTGGGTTTGGGCGGTCGTTCGCGGGCGATCCGTGACCTCGTCTTCGGATTCGGGTTGTCGGGAGTGATGGCGGCCGCGGTCTTCGTCATCCTCTGGCAGACCGGTCACGCCGTCGCAATCTCAGCGACGACGGACCCGGCGCGGCTGGCCGCAATCGTCCTCACCGGCCTGGCGTCGACGGCGCTCATCGGCTTCTGGGAGGAGCTCGTGTTCCGCGGCTACCTGTTCCACAACCTGCGCGACGGCATCGGGTTGACGGCCACGGTCATCATCTCGTGTCTGTTGTACGGGGCCGTGCACGCGGCGAACCCGAACGCGACCTTGGTCTCCTCGGCGATCATCGTCGGCTTCGGCTTGCTGCGGCTCTACGGCGTCTTGGCCACCGGACTGCTTTGGTTGTCGATGGGGATGCACATCGGCTGGAACTTCTTCCAAGCGCCGGTTCTCGGTTTCGCCGCCAGCGGTCATACCGAGTCGGCGACCATCATCGAACACACGCGGGCCGGTCCCGACTGGATCTCGGGAGGCGCGTTCGGGCTCGAGGGAAGTGTCGTCACTCTGCCGGTGATGGGCCTGGCCCTGGTGGCGATGTGGGGCTGGTCGAGGCGCCGAAGCTCCTCTCGAACGCCGCGCGCGCCTACTTCTTGACCGGCCAGACGACCTGGGTGCGCCACTTGCTGGAATCGGGCTCGATCCCCGGATCGGTCCAATAGACCTCCCAGTAGCCGCCGCGCGAGGTCAGCTTGGCCGCGGCCATCCATTCCTCCAAGGCGTTGTAGCTGTCCGGCAGATTCTCGAACGGGCCGAAGTGCCAAGTCACCGCCACGGTGCCGGCCGGCAGTGTGGACGCCTTGACCCTGCCGCTACCGGCAACGGCCTCGGCGACCGGCATCCCGGCTTCGAGATCGCACGTATCGCCGTCGATGGAGTGGTAACGCGAGAACGGTGGGCCGCTCGGCGACACACCGGCCTTGCGCAAATGAACCATCACTTCGGGCAACACCACCGCGAGGGTCTCGGCGATGTCGGCCATCTTGATCTTCAAGCGGACGGTGACCGTGGGCTGCTCGGTCGCCGTCTCGGTACCGAACGCCCCCTTTTCCGCCGGCACGCGAGCCGACGCGTTGGCGGGCTTCTCCGCCGCGGCGAGGACCTTCGCCGATGGCGCCACCTGCGCCGCCGTCAACGTTGCGTTGGGCTCGATGCTGCTGTACTCGTAGGCGATGTTGTAGGTGCCGACCTTTTGCGTCTTCTTGAACGGGAACAGCAGGCCGTCGACCGCGCGCCAATCTGCGAACGAGAACTCGCACGCAATCTCACCCCCGAGCGGGTCGGGCAATGCCATGTCCACGCGGCTGACCACCCCGGCCGCCGGGTCGACGAACCACTTTTCGGGCTTGCCGGTCTTTGGTGTCATGTGGAGCTCTAGGTGAGGCGTGCCATCGAGGTCGACCCTCGCCGCGGTCTTCGCGCTCGCGTAGATCGTGCGCCAAGGGGCGCGGCGACCGACCGCAAACATCCGCCGCACGGGACCGGCCTCGACGCCGTCGCACACCGTGATGCCGACCGCGGGGTCCGTACTCCAGCACATATCGCCGTCGGTTCCCTGGGTCATCTCCATCGCTCCGAACGTGACGCGGTAGCTTGCCCGCTCGCCTAGATAGAGCTCTTCGAACTCACCGGCACCGACGCCGCCGCCGCCGACCGTGCCTTTGGCGATGAGGCTCTTGATGGCGTCGCGCTGCTCGGCGTCGCCGAGCTTGGCTTCCACCTTCGCGAGCACGGTTTCGGCGTTCGGCAAGTCCATGGTGGTCGGTGGTGCTGCGTCCTGTGCGGCGGATGTCGCCGCTGCGATGGCGGCGATGACGGTGGTGGTCGTGGCGCGGGCAAATTCAGCAAGGGGGTATGGCATCACTGGCAATCTCCTGTCAGTCGAGTTGGGTATCCTCGCGCATCTACGGGATGCCGCCGGTGGTTCATCGCCGGGTGGCCAAAAAAGAAATCCGAACGATGCACCAGCGGCCCACGGCAACCGACGTCGGACACGGCTTTCCAAGCACGATCTGGAGCCGCATCCTGCCGGGCGAGGCCTCAGGGGAGCGGACTGCCGCGGCGCTGGAATCGCTGGCTCGACGCTACTGGCGGCCGATCCATCACTACTTGCGGCGCGCGATGGCACGCGATGACGACGAGGCTTTGGAGCTAACGCAGAGCTTCTTCGTGTGGATCATCGACACGGACTTCTTGCACAAGGCGGATCCGAGCCGCGGTCGGTTTCGCGGCTTCGTCAAAGCGGCCCTGCGCAACTACGTCGCCGATCGCGATCGCGAGCACCGCACCCACAAGCGCGGCGGTGACCGGCGCTTCGTGCCGCTGGCCGGCGGCGGCACCGATTCGGGCGCATGGCAGCTCCCGGCGGACGAGCAGACGCCGGACAAGATCCTCGACGCCGCCTGGCGCACGGAGGCCATCGGGTTGGCGGCAAGCCGCCTCGAGGCCCTGCTCGAGCGGAGCGGGCGAGCAGTGGTGTTCGCCGTCTTCCGCGACTACTTCCTCGACCCCGCCGATGGCGTCGACTACCGGCAGCTCGCCGAGCGGCACGGCATTACCACAGTCGACGTATCCAACTACCTCCAGCGCGCCAAGCTGCTGTATCGCGAGCAGCTCCGCGCGGTGGTCGCCGACACGGTCGACAACCGCGTCGACCTCGACGACGAGCTGGCTTGGCTGCTGGCGGATGCCGAGTGATGACCGAGCCATTGCCCGATCACGCGGTCCGCAAGCTGCTCGCCGTCGCCGCGGCCGAGCGTGAGGACCAGGACGGCGAACGACGCGTCGGTCGCTATCGCCTGGTGCGCGAGCTTGGTCGCGGCGGCATGGGCGTCGTGCACGAGGCGATCGACACCGAGCTCGGGCGCCGCGTCGCACTCAAGATCTTGGCGGTGCCGCCAGGCGCGCCCGCGGATCTGCGGGAGCGCTTCGAACGCGAAGCACTGGCCGCCGCGCGGCTGAGCCACCCCAACATCGCCGCGGTCTACGAGGCGCATGGCGAGATGATCGCGATGCAGTTGGTCGACGGTGCGCCACTCTCCAGCCTGCCGCGCGGCGATCGGCGGCGCTTGGTGCTCCAGATCCGAGATGCGGCGTTGGCGGTCCACTACGCCCACGAACACGGGATCGTGCATCGCGACATCAAGCCGCACAACCTGCTGATCGAACGCGACCGGGTGGTGGTCACCGACTTTGGCCTGGCCAAACATCTCACCGCGGACGCCGCGCCGTCCCTATCGGTCTCGGGGCACATCCTTGGCACGCCGAGCTACATGGCCCCCGAGCAAGCCTCGGGCCGGGTCCACGACGTCGATCCGCGCACTGATGTGTACGGCCTCGGTGCGACGTTGTTCGATCTCATCGGCGGACGACCGCCGTTCGTCGAAGAGGACGTCGTGAGGCTGTTGCGTCGGATCGTCGAAGACGAACCGCCGCGACTCCGCACGTTCGCGCCGACAGTGCCACACGACCTGGAGAACGTCGTCCGCAAGGCTCTGGCCAAGGAACCCGAACGCCGCTACCCGAGCGCCGCGGCGTTGGCCGAGGACTTGACGCGCTGGCTCGAGGGCGAGCCGGTCTTGGCGCAGCCGCCCTCCGTGCGCTACCGGTTGGCGAAGTTCGTGCAGCGACGGCGAGCGGCGGTGATCGTTGGTGCGATCGGCCTCGTGGCGCTCTTGGTCGCGGTCGCGATCTGGCTCAACGAGCGCGATCGCCGCCGTTCCGCCAAGGACGCGCTGCGGCTATCGATCGATATTGCCAAGGTGCTCGACGATGCCCGCAACTACACGCGACTGGGGCAGTTGCCGTTCGCACACCGGCGGCTCGATGCCGGGATCGCCGCCTGCCGCGCACTCCCGGGCAGCAGTGATGTTGCCGAGGCGCAGTACTTGGTCGGACGCCTCCTGCGGGCTCGTGGCCAAGCCGCCGCCGCACTGGTGGCGCTGGATCGGGCCTTGGCCCTCGATCCCGAGCTGGCGGTGGCGCGCGCCGAGCGCGGTCTGCTCCTGGTGCGCGAGCTGACGCTGCGCCTCGACGGGACCCCGCTCCATCCGGTCGAGGCCCTGGGCGCGGCCGACCGGCGCCAACACCGGCGGGCACGGGACGATCTCTCGCGTGCCGTCGAGCGTCCCGGTGCCATTGCTGGGGCGGATCTGGCACAGGGGCGTGGCGAGCTGGCGCGACTCAACGGTGAGATCGCGCAGGCGCGCCGACACCTGGAAGAGTGTCTGCGGCTCGACCCGCTCCGCGAGGATGCGAAGTTCAGCTTGTCACGGGTCGCGCTGGCCGAGGGTGACGACGCGACGGCGCGGGCTCTGGCACTGGCATCGCTCGACATCCCACGGGGCTTCGGTATCCCCTACGCGGACCAGGGGGCGGTCGAAACGATGCCGGTGACCGCCGAAGGCGCCATTCGCTTGCCGGGCATCATGGGTGACCTGTTCGACTTCGCCGCAGTCCTGCGCGTTGCTCCGAGCCAGGCGGCCGCCTTCGGCCAACGCAGCGTCAACAATGCCCGACTCGCTGCCGAGCGGCTGGGTGTCGACGACCTCGATGGCGCGCTAGCAGCGCTCGAGGACGCGATTCGCGATACGGATGCGGCGATCGCCCTTGAGACATCCATGCCGAGTGGCCTGAACAACCGCGCCGTCTATCGCTTCGCCCAAGCGTCAGTGCTCGAGCGAGGCGGCCGCAGCCAAGAGGTCGGCGCGGTGCTTCGGCGGGCGCGGTCAGACCTCGAAGCCGCCCGCGCCGCGGGTCCCGCCAACCCCATCATCGCCCGCAACCGGGCTCTCTTGCTGCGCGACTGACGGCTCTTGGCCGCGTACAAACCCGTCTCCCCCACTTTTCTCAGAATTCCAAGCCGCTCTTGGCCTGGCCGACACCATGGCACCCGGAGGCGCCTCCTCCGCTCTCCCCTGTCTGGAGCGAAGTCCCGATGTCCCGCAAATCCCTGCCCGTGACCGCCGTGACCGCGCTGCTCGCCGCAACGCCGCTGAGCGCGCAATTCGTGATCAACCCGGCCCCGACCACGGGTCAGCTCAAGTTCGCGATGCCGTTGGCCGGTCCCTACAGCACCACCCGCGTTGCCTCACTGACCGGCAACCACGATCCTGATGTCGTCGTTCGGGCCCACGATCGGGTGGTCATCCTCAAGGACGCCGCCGTCTTCCAAGCCCCCATCATCGTCCCCGAGGAAGTCAACGACCTGGCAATCTGGCGTTCGGCCCAAGCCCCCGGGTGGGACGACCTGGTCGTGTCGACGGCCAGCGGCCTGTTCGCCTACACCTACACCGGGCCGTCCAGCCCTGGGTCGTCGATGAGCAATCCCGGCCCGCTGTTCACGCGCCGCGACGTGTGGACGGCGCCCGAGTGGCACGGCGTCGGGCGCCTACGGACCGGACCGCTCACCGGCAGCGTGGGCACCGGCTTCGCCGGGGTCGGCATCGATCGGCGCTCCATTCTCTCGCTACTCGGCCGAGCCAGTGGGCTCGGCTTCCTCGCGGGCCCGACCGTGGTGACGCAGGGTAAGATCGATGACTTCCTGCTCTATGACCGCGATGGTGACGGAGTGCTGGAGTTCGCGGTGCGCACCGACGCAGGGTTGGAGATCTTCAGCCAGTCCGGCCAGCCTCTCGCGTTCTACCGGAGCCAGCAGCCCGGCGGCGCGATCTGTCGGTTGCCTGATCCCAGGGGCACGGGCACGGACGAGCTGGTTTGGATCACCGCAGGCGCGCAGACCGGCGCGGCGCAGGTTCTCGTGCGGGAGAACGCCGGCGGCCTGCTGGCGGCCCCGGTCAACTTGGGCGCGCTGGACGTGGTCGCGGCGTGCGCCGCCGACTACGACGAGGACGGCGACTTCGACCTAGCTCTGTCGATTCAGTCCGCGCACCTGTTGGTCGTGTTAAAGAACGACAGCAGTCAAGGCGCGGGCGATCCGTTCGCCACGAGCACAGCGTATGGACACCTGACCGACCCGTCGCCCACCAGCGCCCAGAGCAACTTCAGCGAGCCGGTCTGCGCCGACATGGACAATGACGGCGACCTGGACTTCGTGCAGGCGGTGCATCAGTCATCGATGTTGTTCTTCGCGTTCGGGCGGGAAGAGGATCAGGCCGCCCTCAAAATCGAGCCACAGGTGTGCTACACGCCCAGCAACAGCACGTTGCGCCTGACCGCGCCGCGACGCGCCACAGTCCCGGCCGGAGTCACGCACATTCAGTGCCTCGGCTACGAGAACGCCGGTGGCGCGACCAAAGCCCTGCCGATTCCGTACTTCGCGAGCTTGCGGCCCATCACACCGGGCAGCCCGATGGGTTTCGACGTGCCGCTGTTCCAAGGCACGAGTGAGGCCCTGGATCCGGTCTACTTCTTCACCTTCCGCATGGTCGAAGCCGCGCAGGGCACCATCGTCGACACGTTGCCGGCGCGGACCACGGTGATCGTGCCCGGCCTATTGCCGCCGGCGCAGTCGTGGGTTGAGAGCTTGCCGCAATTCCCGGCCGTGTTGTCGGAGTATGGCACCGACTGCAGTGATCCGGTGCTCAAGCAGAGCTGGCTACAGCAGAAGGCCGGCAACGGTGGTTATGGCGACTGCACACCGTTCCCCGACGACTGCCCGCCCTGGGGGTAACGTCAGGGAGGCGCTCGGTGGCCGATGCCCAGGGCGTGGACGAGCGCCCAGTCGTGGGGATCGTCGTGGCGAGGGTCACGGCAGAGCGCGGCGCGGGCTCGACGAAGGGCCTCCGCCGGCGCGACGTCATTGGCGAGATGCGCGTGAACGTGGGTCATCAGCCGTAGTGTCGGCCGGAACGCGACCGCGGCCGCCGGCAAGACCACGCATTGGGCCGACGCCAACAAGAACGCGCCGCCCAAGTGCGCGGCAGCGGCGTCACCCGCGCGATGTGGCCCCCGCCCCGGACCGCACGCCGACAGCAACACGACCTCCGGGCCGCTCAGCCGCTCCGCGGCCTCGCTCCACAGGAACCCCGGGTCGTCACCCTTAGGCGCCAGGAGCAGCCCCGCATAGCGCTCGCGCATGTGGTCGCGGATCCCGTGCGTGACAAAATGGACCATCCTGGTCCGGCGGACCGCAGCCCGCAACGTATCGATGCCGGCATCGGCGCCGGTGTAGCTCGCGCGCTGGCCGGCTGGGAACGGCGCCAGCAAGGCGCGCGTGTCGGCCGCCGTCCACGGCAGGGCACGCAGGTTGGGGTACTGCTCAGCCGCGGCGTCGCCATGGACCGGCGCGGCGGCGAGCACCATGTCGAGCGCACCACCCACGGCTTCGGCGCGGCGCCGTTCGAGAGCGACTCCGAGCGAAAGGGATGGCAAGTAGGACAGCGCCTTGGCCACGCCGAGGGGCGCCCGGCTGGTCCAGGGTAACGCGTCGAAGGGGACGTTCTCCAGCAACTCGCGGCCCACGATCAGGACGTGGTCCCACGTCGCGACCCGGGCGCGCACAGCCGCGGGCAGCAACCAGCGCGCGATTTCTTGGCCGTCCCTGGCAAGGTCACGCCGGCGCCGGGCGCGTTCCGCGTCGTCGGGGAGGCCGCGTGGCGATTGTCGCACCGCGCCGGCAAACGCGCGCAGGAGATCCAATCGCGGTGTCGCCTCGGCAATCTCGATGTGGTCGAGTTGGGTCGCGTCGAGCGCGAACACGTGCGTCCGATCCAGGGACGGCAGGTAGATCAACGCCCCGGTGCGAGCGCCGAGGAGCTCGGCGCGGATCGCCGCAAGATCGACTCGCGGTCCGTTCATCCGGCGCACGAGCGTCCCAACGTCGGAGGTCGAAACGAGCTGCTGCAACGCCCCTTCTGGGTCTTCTTGCGCGAGGCGCAGCCGCACGACCATGCTCAAGACTTCGCGGACGGTATCGCTGGCAAACAGGCCCACACCGCCGGGACGGGGCGGCAGCGAGCGCCAGCTGTCGACCAGGCCGGCCAAGGCACTCTCGAGCGCGGTGCTCTCGCGCCGAAGCTCGACCTCGCCGACACCGCGCCCCAGCGCGATCCTGGCCCGGCTCGCTTGGACGCTGGCTGCCTGGCGCCTGGGACCGGCGCGAGCCGCGCCGTTCCCCATTCGAGAGATGACGTCCTCCACGAGATCGAGCTGCGCCGCAGCCTCGCTCCAGCGCTCACGGCCGATGAGCCGCTCGGCCATGCCAAGCCGCGCGAGGAGGCGGTCGTGTTGCTTGGCGTCAGCACTCTCGATCACGCGCTCGAACAGTTGCTCGGCGCGGGGCCCAAAGGCCGGCTCGACCCGCGCCAGCGCCGCGCAGGCGATGGCTTGGCGCGCCTGCAACTCGCGGCACAGCCAGGCGCGGTGGCCGCCGAACATGGCGCGGTTCGCTGGGTCTGCAAGCGCCGCGTCCACGTCCTCGATCAACTCGCGATACTCGCGGTACTCGAGCCGCAGCCGTGCCAAGGCGGCGAGCAGAATGGCCTGCGCACCGTTCGCGTTGCTATCGCCGCGTCGCACGCGTTCAGTCTCGTCGCGGGCCGCGTGCAACCAGGGCGCGGCCCGGTCGGGAAGGCCGAGATCGAGAAGGTGCACGCCGCGCAGGGCCATGATCATGGGCCGGATCACGGCGAAGAACTCGCGGTCGCCGAGATGCTCCCAGGCCGCGGTCAAATGTCGATCCGCCGCTTCCCAATCGCCCTCGTAGTTGGCGAGGTCGGCGAGCCGAAAGTGCAGGTGACTGGTGAAGGCGGTGTTCGGGTAGGTCGCGAGCGCCTCAATGCTGACGAGCCGGGCCAAGCCGAGATCCCCGGCTTGGTGCAGGATCGTGCCGAGGGCGACAATGGCACCGGCGCAGGAATCGTGGGCGAAACGCAGCCATGAGCTCTTCTCCTCGCGGCGCCGCTGGCGGTCTGCCTCGGTCGGTGCTCGCTCGATGTCGGCTTCGATCAACGCAACGCAGTGGCGAGCCGCTGCCAAGCAGCGCTCGCAATGCGCGCGCTTCTCCTCCCACGCGCCCGGCGCGTCCTCGAGCGCGGTAGCGCGGGCCCGCATGACGACGAACATCGCGTGGGCGGTCTGCACATCCGTGGCAGCCCACGGCGCGGCGGCCTGCGCCAACTCTTCGATTTGCTCGACGCTAATGTCTCTGTCGCGCGCCAAGCGTACCAACTCACTGACCCGCGCCCGGACCTCCGGCGGTGGGGTGGCCTGCGCCGCGAGGCCCGCGCAGACCGCGGTGATCAGCGCCGCCGTGCGCGCGCAGTGACGATGTCGCCACGCGAGCCATCCGGAGCGATGGGTCCGACCTGCCAAACGATTTCCTTGGGCCAAGCTTCGATCTCCTCGGCGCCCGGCCGCCACTCGGTGGCCTCGACGCGCTTGGGGGGTAGGACCACGGCGCCGGCCCGAGAGCGCACGGTCAGCACAAAGGCGCGCGCCGGCGTCCGGGCAGACCACCGGAAGACCGAGAAGTCGGCATCATCGCCGATCGGCGCGAGTAGCTCTAGGTCCCGCGTGCCGAGCTCCAGCTCGGGCTCGTCGCTTGGCGTCGATGGCCAGACGAACCACGCCCCCAAACCCAGCACAACGGCCGCGGCAACGAGCAGCCAAGGTAGCGTCCCCCAGCGGGGCGTGCGCCCGTCGGGCGCCGACGGGTGCATCGCCGCCGCCAGCACGGCATCGACGTCCACCAAGTCGGGCGCCGGCGTCGCGGCGGCGACCGTTCGCCGTTCGAGCGCGCCGGCACGGTCGAGCCGCGCGTCCATCGCCCGCAGCTCCGCGAGCTCCGCGCGGCACGTCGCGCACGTCTCGAGGATCGCGCGTACGTCGGGGTCTGCGGCCGCGGCGTCGCCAACCATGAGGCGCCGCAGCAGATCGTCGTGATCAGGTGCGTGCGGGCTGGTCATCTTGGGCTCGTTTCGCCATCGCGAGGCAAGTGCCGCCGCAGCCACTGCAGGCCGCGGTAGTAGTGGGTCTTGGCGGTGTTCGGAGAGATGCCGAGACGGGCGCCAATCTGCGGGAAGGTCAACTCTTCGAAGTGTTTGAGACGGATGATGTCGGACTCTGGGGGACCCAGTCGAACCAGACCCGACTCGAGGTCCCGGTAGTCCTCGGCGGCACGGTCGGCGACGTCCCCCGTGAGGTCTTCGGTCGTCGACGTCTGACGTCGGCGTTGACGCAGCCGGTTCATGTACTCGAGAAAGCAGAACCGGTGCGCCCACGTCTCCAGTGTTGCCCGGCCCTCAAAAGTTCCGAGTCTTCGCCAAATCGTCACCAGGCAATCCTGAGCCAGCTCCGCGAGCTGGTCGCGCGGCAAGGCGCGATTCATCCGCACGTTGATCGCGGCCACGATGGCTGGCACACACCGCATGCGGCGCACCCACTCAGCCTGCGCGCCGCGGTCGCCGGCTAGGGTCCGTCGCGCGAGCTCCAAGTCACGCGCGTGCTGCTCGGTCGAGCCGTGTCGTTCTTCGGTGTCCGGCATTGGCTCGGCTGCGGGGTGCGCCGAGAGAGAGTCCGGCGCATCGACACGGTAGCCGACACTCGCAAGTCTCGCGAGGGGTCGAAGTCACCGCGCTCAACGCACCGCGCGCTTTTCGTGGAGTTCTCAAAACCATCTGCGCGCGAGCTCACACCAAGCCCACGTGCGCTGCGGTCGGAGGTCGCGGCGCCGACGCAGCGGGCCGGCTCACGGTGGGGCGGCCCGTCATTCCCCTCCTCCTGTTGTGAGACTCACGATGGTCACTCTCTTTTCCACACGACGCGCCCTGTGTGGCGCCGTGCTCACTTCGCTGTTGGCGACAGCAGCGTCCGCGCAACACGATCCCCAGGTCCTGGTCACGGTGGAGCCCAACCTCCGCCGAGGCCTGATCGCCGAGCTGCTCGCGGACCTGCAAGCCGAGGCGGCGTACCACGGCGGCGTCGGCCAGAACAACGCCGGGATCGGCTATCTGTATGACTTCCCAACCAAGGCCGATGGCACCGCGTTCATCGCCACGATCATGTCCGGCCAACCGGTGCCGAGCCTAGCGCCGACGCTTTGGCGCGAGCTGATCGTCGACGCCGACCACGTGACGTGGGGCTCGCTCGCGGGCGGCGACCCACTGCTACCGAGCCAGTACGCCTTGGCCAACATCAACTGGACCGGCGGCGACTCCCTCCTGCAAATGTCCAACCCAGACGATGTCGTGGTGGCCGTCCTCGACAGCGGGGTGTCGCCACACCCGGACCTGACCGCGAATCTCCTGCCCGGTATCAACGCCGACGATCCTGCGGGCTCGACCGGCGACGACCTCAACCACGGCACCCACATCGCGGGCATCGTCGGCGCGGAGATCGACAACGGCTTGGACATGGCCGGGGTCGCCCGCAATGCGTCCATCCTGCCGGTGCGCATCACCGAGGGCGAGGACGACGCCGTGTCGAGTCTGACGGCCACCATCGGGATCAAGAAGGCTCGCAAGCAGGGCGCGAAAGTCATGACGATGTCGTTCACCGTGCCGACCAACAGCCAGCTCGCCGATGCGGTCTCCGACGCGGTCGATCAGGACGTGGTCATGATCGCCGCCGCCGGCAACGATGGCAGCTCCAATCAGACCTTCCCCGGCGGCTACAACGGCGTGATGGCGGTCGCCGCCACCGATCAGAATGACATCCTCTGGCCCAGCTCCAACTTCTCCTGGATGTCGATGGCCGCGCCGGGCGTCGACGTGGTCTCGCTGTCCAACACGAGCGGCACCATGATGCTGTCGGGCACCTGCGTCGCCGCGGCGCACGTGGCCGGAGTCGCGGCGGCGCTGCGGGGGATCTGCAGCAACGCCGGCGAGAAGGACATCCGCAAGTGGATTCGCCAAGGTGCGAACCCCTTCGTCGGCGGCTTGGTGCCGAATCTCGTGAGCCAGGGCCGGCTCGACTACACGGCCTCCGCAGTCCGGGCCGCGACGCTGTGTGCGTTCGTCAATCCGCCGCCGGTCGTCACGCCCATTCTGGTCAAGGGCAACCCGGCGTTCGCCGCGGGTTGGACCGACCAAAACCTCACGCCGATCACGCTGCCGAGCACTGCGGCGGCGGCGCTGATGAGCACGAAGAACGACGGCCAGGAGTTCTTGCTCCGCAGCGTGCCCTTCAACGGTATCCAAGAGGGTCGCGTCAGCCTGCTCTTCAACCCAGGCGTGTTCCCCGGCCCCGGCGAGGAGTACGACTTCATCCGCCTGCGGTTGAGCGTGCGCAAACTCGGCGGGGGTGGCGCGGCCAACCGCGACATCGAGGTCCGGCCGAAGGACTGGGACGACGACAAGTGGGGCAACGACGACTGGGACAGTGTCAACAACAGCGGGTTCGTGACCAAGGTGTTCGAGTTCAATGAAGACCTCGACGATCTGGTGCGCGACGACGGCCTGTTGAAGTTCCGTCTGCGGGTGGTGCCCGACGGGCCGCTGCCGCCGCTGACCCCCGGCGGCATCGCCATCGACTTCGCTCGTGTGGTCGTGGCGCTCAAGTAGGCGACGCGCGCCGGCGTGTCCGACCGATCACTGCATCGGTCCGGCGGGACGGGGCCCCTGGCCCCCGCCACAGAAGCCGGCTTTTTCTTTACGGGCCGCACGGATTTTCAGCGCACTTGCAGCGGTTCCTCCTCCATGACCCTGGATGACACTCCGCATGCTCTCGTTGCGCGCCGCTGGTGCCCTCGCCATTCTCCTTATCCCGTGCCCAACCCGTGCCCAGTCGTGGCTCAGTTGGCAGCTTTTTCAGGTGTCGCCGCTGGTGGACGTCGGACACGTGTGGGACCGCGACGGCCCCGGGCCCGGCCGGCCTCTGTTCGTGTTCGGCGGCGGCGTGCAGTCCACGCCGGGGGGCGCCGCGGCGTGGATCGCGACGTACGACCCGAAGACCGGCGCATTCGGCACGCTCGGCAGCGGCCTGACCTACGAGGTGGATGCCCTTACCACCGCGCCCAACGGCGACCTGATCGCCGCCGGCGGCGGGGGTCTGCTCGGTTTCGGTGTCGGCTCGGTCGACCGCTGGGACGGCGCGGCGTGGTCCAACCTGGCCCGGACCAATGGCTATGTCTGGTCGTTGACCACGATGCCCAACGGCGACTTCGTCGCGGGCGGCGACTTCACTCAGGTGAACGGGGTGGCCGCCAACCACGTGGCGCGTTGGGATGGCAGCGGCTGGAGCCCTCTCGGCACGGGAATCGATGGTCGGGTGTTGTCGCTCAACATCACGCCCGCTGGCGAGCTGTTGGCGTCGGGCTGGTTCTCCAGTGCTGGCGGCACGCCGACCGAGGGCGGCATCGTGCGATGGAACGGTAACGCGTGGATGAACCTCCCGCCGGGCTCCTTGGTCACCCCGTTGCTCATCACCGCAGCGATCGTGCTGCCGAACGGCGATATCGTCGGCGGCGGCGCGTTCCTCGACCCCGGCACGCTGATGCCAGTGAGCGTCGCGCGATGGGACGGCACGGGCTGGCAGCCGCTCGGCGCCGGCACCGACGGGCCGGCGGTTTCGCTGACGGCCCTTCCCAACGGCGACCTCGTCGCTGGCGGGGCCTTCGACCAGGCGGGCGGTGTCGCCGCGAACAACATCGCGCGTTGGGACGGCAGCGCCTGGTCGGCGCTCGGCGCCGGCTTAGGCACGGGCTCGACGCACCAAGTCATCAGCCTCACGACACTGCCCAACGGCGATCTCATGGCCGGCGGCGCGTTCGACACCGTCCCCACGTCGACGGACCGCAGCCTGGCACGGTTGTCGACCAGTCTGCCAGCGACGGTGACGAGCTACGGCGTCGGCTGCGCCGGTGCCGCCGGCGCGCACGTGCTGACCGCGGTTGCGGCACCGTGGGCTGGCGGCACGGCGCGCTTTGCGACCACCGGCACGGCCCCGAACTGGCTGGGGTTGTCACTCTGGGGGTTCGGTCGACGGTCGTTGCCATTGCCCGCCGTATCGCCGTTGGGTCAGGTTGGCTGCGAGCTGTTGCTGCTCCCCAGTCTCGCATTGGTGAGCGCGGCGACGGGCACCGAGCTCACGAGCCAGCTGGCGATCCCAGCGAACCCCGTGTTCGCGGGGGCCGTGATCGATCACCAGATCGCGCTCCTGGAGACCGGGGCCGGCGGGACATTGCTCAACCTCACGAGCAGCAACGCGCTCGAGCTGACGGTCGGCGTGTTCTGACGAGCCCGACGACGCGATCAAGCCTCCGAGTTGCCGCTCCGGACTCGCGGGGAGGTATGATGCGGCCATGCTTCGGGGAAGTCGCGCCGCGAGCCGGCGGCATCGCCAACGGTCGCTTGACCTGGTTTGCCGACTGGCGATTCTGCTCGGCGGCGACGTGGCCGCCCAGCCGCAATTCGCCGAGCTCCCAAGGCGCGGCCTGCCCTCACCCCCATGAGTCTGCGCCCCTACCAGGCTGCCGCACTCGAGGCCGTGCGGGACGCCTACCGTCGCCAGCATCGCGCGGCCCTCGTCGTCATGCCCACCGGCACGGGCAAGACCGTGCTGTTCGCCGAGATCGCGCGGCTCGCCAAGGGCCCAGTGCTGGTTCTGGCCCATCGGCAAGAGCTCGTCGAGCAAGCCCGCCAGAAAATCGCCGCTTGGTGCGACGACGTGGTCGCGGTCGAGATGGCGCATCGAAGGGACCTGACGCGACCCGACGGCACGCGCCCCAAGATCACGGTCGCCAGCATCCAGACGCTGCGCCAGCGGCTCGGCGCAGTGGCGGCCGACGCGTTCCGCATCGTCATCGTCGACGAGGCCCACCACGCGACCGCCGATTCCTATCGGGCGGTGCTCGGCCACTTCGGCGCCCATCTGCTCGGCGTGACCGCGACGCCCGACCGCAGCGACAAGGTCTCGCTGGGCGAGATTTTCTCGGAGGTCGCGTTCGAGTACGACGTGCGCACCGCCATCGCCGACGGTTGGCTGTGCCCGATCCGCTCCTTCCTGGTGCAGACACGGGCCGACTTCTCGAGGGTCCGCAAGATCGCCGGCGAACTGGCGACTCGCGACGTCGAGGCGGTGCTGAACCAGGAGCTGCATCTTGCCGAGATCGCCGCGCCAATCCTGCGCGAACGCGGGGACCGCCCAGCGATTGTCTTTGCGGCTTCCGTGGCTCACGCGCGTTCGCTCACGCGCGTGATGAACGACCTCGCCGGCGATCCGAGTCTAGCGGTCGCTCTCGACGGTACGACCGCGTTCGATCGGCGCGCACCGGTCCTGGATCGCTTTCGCCGCGGCGAGGTCAAGGTGCTGGTCAACTGCGCGTTGTTCACCGAGGGCTTCGACGTGCCGTCCATCGCCCTCGTCGCCATCGCTCGCCCGGTGCTCTCGCGCTCGTTTTACGCGCAGATGGTCGGCCGCGGCACGCGCATCGCCCCGAACAAAGAGGATCTCCTGGTGCTCGACTTCGTGCCGAGCAACTGCCGCCACTCGCTGGCGCAAGCGGTCGATCTCTTTGCCGATCGCGAGGAAGTGCAGGAGCGCGCCCGGCGAATCGCGGCCGAAACCAGCGCCGAGGGGGAAGCCATCGCCCTCGAACGCGCGCTCGAGCTCGCCCAGCAGGAACAGGAAGCCCAAGAGGCCGATGTCGCCTACCAGCTACGCCAACGCGACCCGTTCGCCGCCGTAGGCATCGACCTCGCCGCCCACGCGCAACGGCATCGTGGCGGTGAGCGCGCCACGGCGAAGCAACTCGAGTTCTTCCGCCGCGCTGGCCTGCCGGTCGAGCACGTGGCGCCACTCTCGAGACGGCAAGCCGACGCGTTGCGCGAAGAGCTGCTCGATCGCAAGGCCGTCGGGCTCTGCACGCCGAAACAGGCGAAACAGCTGGTGCTGCACGGCGTGGACCCGCGCCAGCTCTACTACGACGAAGCCGCGGAGCTCCTACGCGAGTTGAAAGCGCGCCGGCAACGCACGCCGCAGTGAACCTGCCACCGCCCCTTCGACCTCCAAGTTCACCACATCACTCCGGCGTCGCCGGCGGCAGCAACGCGCCGACCAACCTGGTCCTCCTCCGTGGCACCTGCCGCGCCTCCGTGCACCGTGGCTTCCTCTCGATCCACGGCAACCCCGACTCCGACCTCTTCAATTCGCTTCCTCCGACGGCACCTCGGTCCACCGCCCACCCGCGCGGCCGCGGCGTGCGCCCGCCGCGCCCGTCGCGCCCACCAAGCCCTAGAACCTGGAGGTCCGGTCGCGCTCGATCGCATGGGGCCCCGACCGCGTGGTCTCGCGCTTGCGCCATCGCCGCTGGTCCAGCAGCATGGCGGCGGATGGAGGTGACCCTCGAGCGTATCGAAGAGGTGGCGCCGGACCAGGCGTCGCTCAACGCCGCGAAGAAGCTGGTCCAGCCGGCGAAGTGGCCGAGCCTGTTCGCGGACGCAGGCGGGACACTGCTGTGGGGAGAATGCCAGGGCTCCGGCTCGACCCCGTATCGGATGGCCGTGGCGCTGCGCGATCTGGGCGCCAAGTGCTCGTGCCCCAGCCGCAAGTTCCCCTGCAAGCACTCCCTGGCCTTGATGTGGTGGCGAGTGGAGCAGCCGGAACGGTTCGCCGTCGGCGAGGTGCCGGAGTGGGTGGCGCTATGGTTGTCGCGGCGGAAGAGCACTCCGTCCGAGGCCGGCAGCGACGCTGCGCCGAAGGCCGCGAAATCAGCGCGGCGGGCCGCCGCGGCCGCGGTTGCGGCGACGGACCAGCCGGCGGCGGCCTCGGCCGCGAGCCAGGCCCGCCACCGCGCCGCGAGGGAGCAGAGCATCCTAGCCGGATTGGATGAGCTCGATCAGTGGATCGCCGATCAGCTCGAGCAGGGGCTCGGGGCGTTTGCGCCCCGCGCGACGGAGCAGTGTCGCGTCGCGAGCCGGCGCTTGGCAGACGCCAAAGCAACCGGCCTCTCGGTCCGGGTCGAGGCGTTGGGACCGCGCTACTTCGCGACGCCCGAAAGCCGGCGCAATGGCATGCTGTTGCAGGAGCTCGGCGGCCTCCATTTGTTGGCAGAAGCCTATCGCCGGCAGGACGAGTTGCCCCCACCATTGCGCAACGACGTGCGACGCCTGTTGGGATGGACGACGCGTCGCGCCGATCTGCTGGCCTCGAGCGACGCCGACCGCGCCCGCGGAACGTGGTGTGTGCTCGCCACTCCGCGCACGACACAGCCCGATCGCTTGGTGCGCTGCGAGACCTGGCTCGCGGCGGTGGCGCCCGAAGCGGCGCCGCACCATGCGGTGTTGGTCGACCACGTGCCGGCCAGCGGCGCATCGAGTTGGCTGCCACCCGCACCGCGCGGCGCGCAGATCCGGGGTGAGCTCGTGTTCCACCCTTCGGCCTTACCGTGCAGCGCGATCCTCGTGGCCGACGAAGCATCGACCGCCGAGGCACCAACCGCCCAAGCACCAACCGCCGAAGTGGGCGAACCCAGCGTTCCACGCACGGCGGTTGCGCTCCGCGAGGCGCTCGCCGACGATCATCGCCGACTGGCGGCGCATCCTTGGCTTGGGACGCGGCTGCTCGCGGGGCGCGCCGTCGCGCGCCGCGACCTCGGCGGCGCGATTTGGTTCACCGACGAGGCCGCCGACGTCGCTGTGCCGACCGAGCCCCAGCACGAGCTCGCGTGCGCGCCTTTGGTCGGTCTCGGTGCGATCGACGTGCACGGACTCTTCGACGGCGCGCAATGGACCCCGCTCGCCGCCGCCACGCCGCTCGGGCCATGGTGGAACGAGGCCCTGTGAGCATCGACCTAGGCAGCCGCGCGGAACTCGAACGCGCCCTGATCCTCGGGTTGGCGCGACAGCCGCTATCGGTCCCCGACGAGCTCACGCGCGAGGATGTGCTGCGTTCTCGGCTCGGCTACCTCGCGTTGGTCGCCGCGCGCCAGCGTTTCGCGCGACCTGAGCCGCCGACCGCGTTCGCGCGCCCCGAGGCCACACCGGCGCCGGCGCGCTACCTCGGCTGGCACTCGCGCGCGCGGTTGCGGGGCCTGTTCGGCGATCGCTCCAGCCGCAAACGGCGGTCGACCGACACGATGACTTTGCGCGTCCGCGATGCCCTGCAGGCGCGGGGCATCTCCCTGCATCCATTCGATGTGCCGATCCTGCAGTCGTTCTTGCGCGTTGGCGAACTCGAGCACGACGTGCCGTTCGACCCGCTGGCTTGGCGAGATCTGCCGCCCAACGACCAGGCACGCGCGTTGGCCGCGTTGCGTCGCACCGATCCCGAGGCGGCTCGCTCGATCTGCGCCGCCGAGATCGGCGCCCACACGGCGGCGGTTCGCGGCAAGTGGCTCGCGGCACTCGAGACGGGCCTGGGTCCCGACGACGTCGAGTTGCTCGAGGCCCAGCTCAACGACCGCGCCAGCTCGGTGGTGGAACGCGCGACCGAGTTACTTGCGCGAGTGCCCGGTACGCGGTGGTACGAAGACCGCCTGGCTGAGGCCTGCTCCCGCCTCACGAAGAAGACCGGCCTCCTCCGTCGTCAAGCGCGCCTCGAGCTCGAGGCGCCGCTGCACCTGCAGAACGAAGTCCGCTGGGGTTGGGTGCGCACGTCGTTCGCGACCGTGGCCCCGACCGCCTTGGCGGCCTCGTTCGACCTGCCAATCGAGCAGCTGCCGCGAGCCATCGACGACCCCGACCTGCGTCGCGCGCTCTACCTCGCCGCCATCGAGGCCCACGACGCGCCCCTCGCCGAAGCGTTCAGCTCGACGTTCGAGGCGGTCGACCCCGAACGCATTCTGCAGCGAACGAGCACGGCGCGAGGGCCCGCGGCGTGGGACGAGGCACAGCGCGACCTGGCGGCCCGCACCCTCCTACCGGCCTGTGTCATTGGCGATCCGCTGCAATGCTACGGCCACGCGATCCGCTTCTACGAGGCACTGCGCCGGCCGCTGCCAGCGCAGACCGCAACGCACTTGCTGGCGCAAGCGCACGGCTGGGAGCGCCGCTTTCACGAATGCGTCGACCCAGACCAGGCGCTCCTTGCGCTCCTCGCCTGGCTCACGGTATTGCCGGCGTCGGCGCGGCCACGGGCCATCGAGGCGGCGGCACTGCCCGCCAGCCATCGCCGCGAAGCCCTCGACTATTGCACCCTGTTGGAGGAGATCGAGACGCGTGACTGATGCCGACCTCAGCGACGTCCCCGAACACCGCTTCGCTGCCGAGCTTGCCGCGCTGGAGAAGGGCGACGATTACCCGCGCCCAGCGCGGTGGCGACTCTCGCCGCGCGCCGTCGTCACCTATCTGATGGGCGGTGACGTCGACGGCACTCCGGTCGCGGCGAAATACGTCGGCAACCGACGGTTGATCGAAACCGCGGTGGCGACCCTGGCCACCGACCGCGCGCTGCTCTTGCTCGGCGTACCGGGCACTGCCAAGTCGTGGGTGTCCGCGCACCTCGCCGCGGCGATCTCCGGCGACTCGCGACGCATGATCCAGTGCACGGCCGGCACCGACGAGAATCAGATCCGCTATGGCTGGAACTACGCCCAGCTGCTCGCACACGGCCCATCTCGCGACGCACTGGTCCCCACGCCGTTGATGCGCGGCATGCAAGAGGGTGCGCTGGTGCGGCTCGAAGAGCTCACGCGGATGGGCTCGGACGTGCAGGACACGCTCATCACCATCCTCTCCGAGAAGACCCTGCCGATTCCCGAGCTCGATGACGCGATCGTGGCGCAGCGAGGGTTCAACGTGATCGCGACGGCCAACGACCGCGACAAGGGGGTCAATGAGTTCTCGGCGGCGCTGAAGCGGCGCTTCAATGTGGTCGTGTTGCCGCTGCCCGCGTCCTTGGAAGAAGAGACCTCGATCGTGCGACAGCGCGTCGCCGAGATCGGCGCAATGCTCGACCTGCCGGAGATCGCCGCGGCGGACGCCGAAATCGAACGCGTCGTGACGGTCTTTCGCGAGCTGCGCGAGGGCCAAACGCGCGACGGCAAGCTCAAGCTGAAGTCACCGAGCGGTTCACTGTCCACGGCCGAGGCGATCAGCGTCACCATCGGGGCCTGGGCCGAAGCCGGGCACTTTCGCTCTGGCACGATCGACGCCGAGTGCCTCTCCGCGCAGGTCGTCGGCGCCGTCGTCAAGGATCCAGTCGCCGACCTGGTTGCGCTGCAAGAGTACCTCGAGACCGTTGTGCGCAATCGAGACGGTTGGACCGATCTTTACCACGCGATTCGCGAGGTCGTCTGATGGCAGCCGACGAGCGGCTGCGGGTCTTTGGGATTCGCCACCACGGGCCCGGTTCGGCGGCGTCGCTGCGCGGCGCGCTGGAGGCCATGCAGCCACAGTGCGTGTTGATCGAAGGGCCGCCGGAAGCCGACGCGCTGATCCCGCTCGCCGCGGCACCCGGCATGCGCCCACCGCTGGCGATCTTGACGTATCCCAACGCACAGCCGGAACGCGCCCGCTTCTTTCCGCTCGCGGAGTTCTCGCCTGAGTGGTGCGCGATGCAATGGGCCCATTCGCACGGCGCGACCGCCCGCTTCATCGACCTGCCGACCGCCAAGCCGGTGGATCCAGATCCCCCGCAGGCCGCCGACGCAACCGCGCCCGACGAGGCTCCAGCCGATGCAACGCCGAGCCCGCACCGCGACCCGCTCGGCGAGCTCGCCCGCGCGGCGGGCCACTCGGACGGCGAGGCATGGTGGAACGCTCTGGTCGAACAAAGCACGCACCCCCCCGACGTGTTCGCCGCGATCGCGGCGGCGATGCGCGCGCTACGCGAGCAGGGCACCGAGGACGACCCGCGCGAGGCCCGGCGCGAAGCGTTCATGCGCCAGAAAATCCGCACGGCACTGGCCGAGCACGACGGCATCGTCGCCGTGGTATGCGGCGCCTGGCACACACCAGCGCTGACCGCGCCGGTCACCGCGGCCGCCGATCGGGCAACGCTTCGGGGCTTCAAGAGAGCCACCAAGGTGGAGGCGTGCTGGGTGCCATGGACCGAGCCGCGGCTCGCTCGCGCCAGTGGCTACGGCGCCGGTGTGCGCGCGCCCGGTTGGTATGCGCACCTTTGGCGCGTGTTCGCGGCGGCGACCGAATCGCAGCCCGTCGACGCCGTCGCGTCGTGGCAGACTCGAGTTGCTGACGCGCTGCGCGAAGCCGGGCACGCCGCCGCCACTTCGTCGGTGATTGACGCGACCCGGCTGGCGGTCTCGCTCGCCGCCGTCCGCGCCCACCCAGTCCCCGGGCTCGCCGAGATGCAAGACGCCAGCCTCGCGGCGCTGTGCCACGGCGAGTCGGCGTTGCTGCGGGTTGTCGAGGACCGGCTCGTCATCGGCACCCGAGTGGGCGAAGTCGACGACGGAGTCCCACAGCCACCGCTTCAGGCCGACCTACAGCGGCTGCAGAGAAAGCTGCGACTAGTGCCTGACTCCGACCCCAAGGAGGTCTCGCTCGACTTGCGCACCGGCGCCGGCATGGCGAAGTCCGAGCTCTTCTGGCGGCTGCAGCTTCTCGACGTGCCATGGGCGACGCTCGTGGACGCCGCCGCTGGGCGCGGCACGTTTCGCGAGGTGTGGCTCCTGCAGTGGCAGCCCGAGCTGTCGGTCGGGCTCGCGGAAGCGCTGGTGTGGGGCCCGACCATCGCGCAGGCAAGCCACCATGCCGCCGCGAGCAAGGCCGGCGAGCACACCGACCCCGCGGCGCTGGCCAACCTGGTGCGGGCATGCCTATTCGCCAACCTGGCCCCCACCGCCGAAATCGCCATCCGCGCGCTGCAGGAGTTGGCGGTCCGAGTCGACCACCAGCTCGTTGGACTCATGCGGACGGTCCCGGCGCTGGTCGACATCCTGCGCTACGGGACGGCACGCGAGCTACCGCTCGCCGCCCTGCGCCAGCTGGTCGATCGCGTGGTCGTCGAGGTCGGCACCGGCTTGGTCTACGCCTGCATCGGCCTCGACGACGAGCAAGCCACGGCGACGCAGGCCGTCATCCGCGACTTCGACATCGCAGTCGCACGACTCGAATCCGCGGTGCAGATCCAGCAGTGGCGACAGGGTTTGTCACCTCTCATCGAGGACCGGGGCGTCGCGCCGCGCCTGCGCGGACTCGCCGCACGCATCGCCTACGACCGGGACTTCGCGTCGATCGACGCCACCGCGATCGCGCTATCCCGGGCGCTGTCGCCCGCGGTGGCGACCGCCGACGCCGGCGCGTGGCTGGAGGGCTTCCTGTCGACGTCCGGGGAAGTGCTGTTGCACGACGCGAGCCTGCTTGCGTGTGTCGACGCCTGGATCGTGGCCCAGGACGAAAGCGAGTTCATAGCGTCATTGCCGATGCTCCGGCGCGCTTTCTCTAGCTTCGACGCGGCGCTGCGGCGCCGATTGCTCAATGCGATCAAAGCCGAGCCAGCGGCTCCGCAGGCGGGGCGCCTGGTCGCCACCGAAGACCCGGTGGCCGACGCCGCGTTCGAACGCGCCCTGCCGCTCCTCCGGCAGATCCTCGGCCTGGCGCCGCCCGGGGGGACACCGTGACCCACCCTGAGCGGGCGGAACGCTTGCGCCGGTGGCGGCTGGCGTTGGGCGTCGACGGCGACGAGCGCATCGCCCTGTCCAGCGAGGACCGGCGGATCGACGCGGCGCTGGCGGCCCTGTACGACTCGGGCGGTGGTCGCAGCAAGCGCGGCGGGCTCGGCGGCTCGGCGCCCCGGGTGTCGCGCTGGCTCGGCGACATCCGCGAGTACTTTCCGACGCCGGTCGTGCAGATGATCCAACGCGACGCCTTCGAGCGCCTGGGCCTGCGGCGCATGCTCTTGGAGCCGGAGTTCCTCGCCAGCCTCGAAGCCGACGTACACCTGGTCGCCGACCTGATGAGCCTCGGCGCCGCGATTCCGGACCAGACCAAAGACACCGCGCGGCAGGTCGTCCGCCACGTCGTCGACGAACTCCTGGAACGACTCAACACCAAGACCACCGATGCGGTACGCGGCGCTCTCGATCGCCGCCGACGCACGACGCGCCCTCGCTTCGCCGACATCGACTGGCCCCGGACCATCAACGCCAACCTGCGGTTCTACCAACCCGAGTTCCGCACGATCGTCCCCGAGCGCCTGATCGGCGCGCGCCGCCGCGCGCACCGCGCCGCCGACCTCGACGAGATCGTCCTGTGCGTGGATCAGTCGGGATCGATGGCGACCTCGGTGGTGTACAGCTCGATCTTCGCCGCGGTGATGGCGTCGCTCCCGGGCGTGCGCACGCGCCTCGTGTGCTTCGACACCGCGATCGTCGACCTCACCGACAAGCTGCGCGACCCAGTGGACGTCCTGTTCGGTGTACAGCTAGGCGGCGGCACCGACATCCATCAGGCCGTCGCCTACTGCGAAGGCCTGATTCGCCACCCCAACCGCGCCCACCTGGTGCTCATCACCGACCTCTGCGAAGGCGGTGACGCGGAGGCTCTGCTCGGTCGCCTGGCCGCATTGCTCGCCCTTGGAGTACAGGTGATCGTGCTACTCTCGCTGTCAGACGACGGGCGACCGTTCTTCGACGAGGCCATGGCGGCGCGCGTCGCCGATCTCGGCGCCCCGGTGTTCGGCTGCACGCCGGATCAGTTCCCCTCGCTGATGGCCGCAGCGCTCGAGCGTCGGGACCTGCACGGCTGGCACTCCGAACAGCTCGCCGCCACGCACTCAGCGAGAGCGACTGAATCGACTCAGCTCCCGCCGGCTCAAAACTCTGGATGAAGGTCGAGCAGTGCCGGTCCGCCCGTGGCCGGAGCCCCCTGCCGCAGCTCGTGCCCCGGCACCTTTGCCGGCACGCGGATCCTCGCCGACGTAACAACCCCTCAGAGCCTGTAACTAAATCGATGCTACAGGCTCTGATCCATGCTCCTGGCGCCGCTCCGCGTCGCCGAGAGCGCGTGACTTCCAAAAGTCACGCGCTCTCAGCGCGCGCCCAAAGTCGCCGCCAAGCCCTCGGACATCACCACGCCCGCGGGATTGGCCAGTGGGTCGACGAGCGCCGCCTGCAGGGCCAGCGTCTCGCCAACCACGCTTGGATCCGCTGGTAGCGTCAGGCTCCAACTCGCGACTCCGCCCAGGGCCATGCCCGGCACCACCACTGCGGGCGCCGCATACAACGTGCAGCCGAGCATCCCCAGCGGATCGAGCAACACCGGCGGATCGAGCGCACGATCGCCGACGACCAGTGCTGCGGGACTCGGCCCCGCCGGCCCCCCCACGACCTGCAGCGGCCAAGGCCAGCGCCTGGCATCCACGCCGCCGACGAGCACGATCTTGCCCGTCCCGGGATGAAACGCCATCCCGTGGCCCAAGCGTGCCGAGGGTGCGGGCGAGACCATGCGCAGCTGCCAATCCGTGCCGTTCCACAGCCAGGTATCGCCCAGCGCACTGCCGAACGCCGGCCGGCCGCCAAACAGGGCGACCTGGCCGCGCCCGGGGTCGGCCGCCATCGCGTGCTCAACCCGAGCCGGAGGTCGGCTGGCGGGCCGGAGCTCCTGCCAGTTCGTGCCGTCCCACGCCCAGGTGTCGTCGAGCGACGTGTAGTTGCTCTGGCCGCCGAACAACAGCACGCGCCGCCCGACCGGATCAAACGCCATGGCGTGGCCGCTGCGCGGCGGCGGACTCACGAGCGGCTGACACTGGATCCAGCGAGTCCCGTCCCACTCCCAGGTATCCCCGAGGTCGGCGCCGGCAGCATCCTGCCCGCCAAACAGGACGATCCGACCGCGGTCGGGATCCTCGGCGAGGCCCACGCTGAGCCGCTGGCCGAGGGTCGGCACGCGCTCCCACGTCACCTGAGCCGGAAGCGCACCGGCGGCCATCGTGCCGAGCACGACCAAAAACAATGGAATCCCGAGTGGTACATGTGGTCGTGACGCTCCCAAAGTGCGAACGGCCGCCGAGCATAGCCAAAAGCGCGCGTTTGGGTTGGGCCCCCAGCTGGGGGCGGCAGGCCGCAGCTCGAGCCGGCGTGGTGCGGGCTTTATCCGATCCAGAGCTCGACGCCGGCGGTCATCGATACCGAGCCCAGCGCGCTGGGGTCGACGAACATCGCTTGGAAGTAGAAGTCGGCGCCGAGCAGCGAAGGGCTGACTGGGATCACGAACGGCACGTCCAGCGCGCCGTCTCCAGCGCTGCCGATCGGTCCGCCCAGCACAATCGGCAAGTGGGCCGCAACCGCGACCAGCAAAGTCCCGCCGAACACTGGGGCCGCCACTCTGCCACCGGGACCACCGATCAGCACAGCGCCGGGCGCGCCGCCGAGACCATTGCGCAGCTCCAGCGCGACCGCGCTCGAGATCGTCGCCGACCCGGCGCCCGCCAGTGTGGGCGCGAATCCGCCGGTGCCCGACGTCGAGTCGCCATACGGCAGGAAACCAAACGGCACGTTATGGAACGCCTCGAGCCGGCCGGAGCGTCGGTCATCCGTCCACACCGCGTGCGCCATGTCCCGGCCGGCGGCCACGACCGGAGCCATTGACGTCGCCGTGCCGGCGGGGACCCCGGTGTCGAGTCGAACGTCGGAGTCGCGCCAAAGCGTGCCGCCGTTCCACGATCGATTGAACCGAACATCCGTCGCGCCGTTGCGTGCGTCCTCCCAGACCACGTAGACCGCGCTGCTCTCGGCCGCGATCTGCGGATTGGTCGAGGCAGCCTCGCCGGCAGGATCGCGGTCCAGGCGCAGATCGACGGGCAACCAGGTGCTGCCGCCGTCGAGCGAGCGGTTGAAGTAGATATCGGGCTGACCGTTCCGGTCGTCCTGCCAAACGACGTAGACCGAGTCGCCGACGGCGGCGAGGCGCGGTTGCCGCGAGTCGCCGACCCCCGGGTCATCCGTGTCGAGCCGGACCGGTGCCGGCAACCAAGAGTTGCCGCCGTCGAAGGAGTGGTTCAGGAAGATGTCGTTCCCGCCGTTGGTGTCGTCGGCCCAGACAACCCAGACGTCCAGGCCTTCGGCCGCGACCTGCAGGCCGTGCGTCCGCGCTGGCGTGCCGGCCGGCTGCGCCGTGCTAACCCGGCGGTCGGCCACGAGCCAAGTCTGGCCGCCGTCGAGCGAACGTGTGAAGTAGACGTCGTTCGCCAGCGCGCCGTGGCGAGTGTCTAGCCACGCGACGTAGGCGTAGGCGCCCGAGCCCGCGACCTCGGGTACATAGGACCCATCGCCGGTAAACGGCGCCCGGTCGATGCGAACTTCGGTCGCGAACGTCGCGCCGCCATCCGACGAACTGCGAAAGTGGATGTCCGAATCGTACCAGTTCTCGTGGTCCTCAAACACGACATAGACGTGGTTGTCACTGACCGCGAGGCGTGGGCGGACATCGTTCAAGAACGTATAGGCGTAGCCGCCGTCGAGATCCTGCTCGGCAAGCCAGGTCGCGCCGCCGTCCAGCGAGCGCCGCAGGTACGCGTCCGGATCGTACGCGCAGCTGATCTCGCCACAGGCGTACGTGCGGCGCTCCTGCCACAACAACCAAACCTCGTCTCCCGAGGCGGCGATCGTCGGCAGGGTCGACGCGCGACTCCCGGCAGGAGTGCCGTCGACGCGTGCCTCGCGGCCCCAGCTGGCGCCGCCATCACGCGAACGGTTGACGTAGATATCACCGAGTCCAGCGCGCCGGTCGGACCAAGCCACCCAGACGTCCGAACCGGACACCGCGATCGACGGCTTCGCCGCGACCGCGCCGTCGCTGATCAAGGTGTCCGGCACTCTTTGAGCCACACTCGACGGCGCGACGGCGGCCGCGCTCACGGCCCACAACAGCGCCGTAGACAGAGACGGGAAGTCGTCGGGATCACGCTTCATCGGAGAACTCGCTCGGCCGTGTGGCCGGTCAGTCGAATCAGGCCGGTGTCGGACGCCAACATCAGCGCCTGGGTGTAGAAGACGGCGCCGATGAGGCTCGGCGCCGCGGGGATCTGGAACGACTGCGTGGCCGATCCGGTCGCCGCCAAAATCTGGACCGGTGGTAGCGCCACCGCCGTGCTCAGATCGAGCCACAACGTGCCGAGCCCCGGGATCGTGGCCGGGACGTCCCGTGGCGCGCCAATCCACGCGAGCGCCGTGTGGTCGGCGGTGCCGTAGCCGGGCCGAGCGTCAAAGCGCAACGCGAACGGACGGCCCGAGATCGCGAGCCGCGTCGTGTTCAACTGACGGTGCATGTTGATCAGAAGGCGGGTCACCGTCGGGAACAGCACGTCCTGGTCCTGGTCGCCGTCGACATCGATGGTGACGATCACCGACGACGGCGGCACCTCCGGTGGGAGCCTCTGCGGCGAGTCCGTGAAGGCGCCAGCACTTCGGTCCTGGAACTGGGTTTGGGCGGGCAGGGCGGCCACCAACCACCAGCCGATCAGCAGAAATGCGGGTCTCATGCCAGTCCTCCGCGCCCGCGGCCCGCGGGCGTATCGTCGAGTGCCGTTGCTGGGCCCGCTCCCAGCTTGGCGTTGCACGGAATACCCAGAAATCCAGATGCGAACGTACCGAGCCGCGACGATGGCACCGCAATCACCGGGCCCGCGCGATGCCCAGCTCGATCGGCGTCCCCCACCGCTATAGTGCGACCGTCACACCGCACTTCCCCCGTGCGAAAGGACCTGCCATGCTCCGCCGATTCGCTCTCCCTTGCCTCCTGTGCATCGCCCCTCTGGCGGCGCAGACGCCGCCCTGCGACGCGCTGAACGACACGACCCTGACGCTGCGCCCACTGCGCACCTTCAACGGACTCAACACTTGGGCATACCGGATCGTCGCCCAGAACACGCAGACCGTGCGGGCGATCCGCATCCTCACCGAGAACCGCCTCTCGCCGCCGAACTTCATGGCGTTGGAGATCCGCGAGAACGATCCCTACACCCAGCTTCCCGCCGCGACGGCGCTGGGACGCGGTGTGTGGCACGTGGACGCCACCCGCGGTGAAGCGTGGCAGGGGACGAACCTCGACCGCCCGGTCCCGCTCAGCGGCGGGACGGATTACTGGGTGGTCTGGCAGGAGCCAGGCGGCAGTGTCCTGCCGTTCCACCCCGATGCCTACGCCCTCGCGGTCCCGGCGGCGCGCTTCAGCGGCGGCAGCTGGAGCAGCATCGGCACGAGCAAGTTCCGCGTTCGCCTCTACTGCGGTTTGCTCGACGACGCCGGCGTGGTGCCGTTCGGCAACCCCTGCGCCAGCGCCACCGGCACCGAGGGCACTGCGATCACCAACGAGGCAGCCGTGGCCGGCAACGCGGCGTTCGCGGTCGAGGGAACGGGCTTCCCGCTCGGTGCGATCAGCGTGTTGATGATCGGCGTCAACCCGGGCTGGGTGAGCGTGCCGCTCGGCGCGCTCCCGCCCGGATGTGCCGTGAACACCGACATCCTCGCCACCGTGGTCGGGATCACGGGGACCGGCACGGTGTATTCCAGCGCGCCTGACGGTCACGTGCTGTATCCACTGCCACTCCCTGCGGCCGCCTCCGGCGCCTTCCTGTCTACCGCGATCGGCGTGGTCGATGCGGGTGCGACGGCCACCATCCCGCTCGTGACCTCCAATGCGCTGCAGCTCACGATCCAGTGACCAGTCAAATTGACATGAACCGCAACTGCTTCCCCCAACTCGCGCTGGGCATCGCATTGTGCGCTGCCACGGTTTGCGCGCAGGAGGCGCCGCCGAAGCGGCGCGCAGCTCTACTCACCCCGGCTCCGAAAGCCAACCTCAGCCAAGCGGAGCTCGTCGCGCTCCGGGCCGAGAAGCTAGCGAAGCCAGTGTTCAGCAACGCTGCCTGGCACTTTGACTTCGACAAGGCCCGCGCCACGGCCCGGGCCGAAGACAAGTTCCTGCTGGTCTACTTCACGAGGTCGTACGCGCCTTGAGGCCCATGTAACGCCCTGGAGGGCCGTGTGCTCTCCACCGATGAGTTTGCCGCGTGGTCGAAGAACGTCGTGCTGTACCTGCACAATACTTCGCGAGTCGACGACGAACCGTATCCTGACCTGTTGCGGCAAAAGGGAGGCCGAGCCTACCCTACCGTCTCGTTCCTCGACGCCGACGGGGAGCTCGTGACCCAGGTCGGCCACGTGACCCCGCTGGAGCAGCTCGAGACCGCGCTCGACCGGCTGCGCCAGTGGCGGCGTTTGACCGCTGCGGTTGCCGCAGGTGGTGGCGACCAGGCGAAAGATCTGTTCGTCGTCGAGCTTGAGCTAGGCATGCTGCAGTTCGACGAGGCGTCGGAGCGGCATCGCGCATTCACGTTCGACGCGGACGAGCTCGCGACCGTGACACAGCGGCTCACCAACCTCGAGGTCCGAAGCCTCCTACAACCAGGCACCGACGCTGCCGTGGCCGGGGCGCGATTCGTGGCGCTGTACCGAGACGCGCGAATCCCGGACTCCCGCGACGAGCGGGCGTTCTGGTCGGCGACGTTCGCCAGCGCGGTCGCGAACAAAGACACCGCGTTGTTCGCCGAGTTGCTCGAGGATCTCGAAGGGCGCAAGCGTGACGACCCGACGATGGCCCGCACGCTCGAGCGATGGACGCAGCAGCTCGAACAGCTGCGGGCGGACGCCGACGCCTCTCCGGCGCCGGCGTCCGCGGCGACCCGCGGCTCCACGAAGACGCCCTGAGAGCGCCGCTAGTGTTGCGTGACCGAAGTATCTTGAAGAAGAGGTCCTTATTTGCTCGTGATCTGTGAGCAGTAGCGCTTGAGGTTCTCGAAGATCTCTTCGGCCGTTTTGGTCCACACGTACGGGGTCGGCTCCTCGTTGGTGTTGGTCAAGTAAGCCCGG